>CAZNPJ010000008.1:0-154840 GCA_964575195.1 uncultured Phenylobacterium sp. | reverse complement strand
TCCGCCATCCTGGGCTCGCTGGACATCGTGTTCGGGGAGATCGACCGGTGACGGCCAGCGCGACCCTGTCGGCCGCGGACATCGTCCAGGGCCAGTTCGACGCCTACAATCTCCAGGACCTGGACGCGCACTGCGCGTTCTTCGCCGACGACGTGGTCGTGGCCGATCTGAACGGCGCGGTGACGATCCAGGGGATCGACGCCTACCGGGCCAAGTATGTGCAGGTGTTCGGCGACTTCCCGCAGAACAAGGCCGAGCTCCTGAACCGGATCGTGGTGGGGAACACCGTGATCGACCACGAGCACGTCAGTCGCTCGCCGGGCGGGGATACCTTCCAGGTGATCGCTATCTACACCCTCGCCGGCGGCAAGATCGCCCGCGTCGACTTCGTGAAGTGAGGCCCGCGTGAGCGTCCGTCGTCTCAGCCCGAACCAACCTGAAAGCTTCACCTTCGCGCCCGCGACCCTGAAGGCCGCCAAGGCGTGGATGGCCAACTTCCCGGCGGGCAAGCAGCAGTCGGCGATGGTGCCGATCCTGTGGCTGGTGCAGAAGCAGGAAGGCTGGATCCCCGAGCCCGGCATCCGCGCGGTGGCCGAGCTGCTGGGCGTGCCGGTGATCCGGGTTCTGGAGGTCGCGACCTTCTACACCATGTTCATGCTCGAACCGGTGGGCGATGTGGCCCTGGTGCAGGTGTGCGGCACGACGCCGTGCCAGACGCGCGGATCCGAGGCGCTGATGGCGGTCTGCAAGCGCAAGTTCGGCGCGCAGAACCACCGCTCGGCCGACGGCAAGTTCTACTGGCAGGAAGTCGAGTGTCTGGGCGCGTGCTCGAACGCGCCGATGGCGGCGATCAACGACTACTACTATGAGGACCTGACCCCGGAGAGCTTCGAGAAGATACTCGACGACTTCGCGGCGGGCAAGAAACCCAAGCCCGGCTCGTACATCGGCCGTCAGGGCTCGGCGCCCGAGGGCGGCAACATCACCCTGACCGACGAGAGCCTGTTCGACGGCTCCCTGGGCAAGAAGATCAAGATTCCCAACCTGCCGCCGAAGGCGACCAGGACCGTGAAGGAGAAGGCGTGATGGCCGGCATTCTCGCCGACAAGGACCGCATCTTCCTCAACCTCTATGGCCAGCGCGACTGGGGCCTGGAGGGCGCGAAGGCGCGTGGGGCGTGGAACGGGACGGCGGATATCGTCGCCCAGACGCCCGAGTGGATCTGCGACCAGATGAAGGCGTCCGGCCTGCGCGGCCGGGGCGGGGCGGGCTTCGCCACCGGGCTGAAGTGGACCTTCATGCCCAAGCAGGAGAGTGAGCGGCCGCACTATCTGCTGGTCAACGCCGACGAGTCCGAGCCGGGCGCGTGCAAGGACCGCGACATCCTGCGCAACGATCCGCACCTGCTGATCGAAGGCTGCGTGATCGCTTGCCGGGCGATGCGCTCGCACCAGGCCTACATCTACATCCGCGGCGAATATGTGCATGAGCGCGAGCGGCTGACGGCGGCGATCCGCCAGGCCTACGACGCCAAGCTGCTGGGTAAGGGCAGCATCCTGGGCTACGATGTGGACGTCGGCCTGCAGCACGGCGGCGGCGCGTACATCTGCGGCGACGAGACGGCGCTGATGGAAAGCTTCGAGGGCAAGAAGGGCCAGCCGCGCCTGAAGCCCCCGTTCCCGGCGGGCGCCGGCATCTATGGCTGCCCGACCACGGTGAACAACGTCGAGACGATCTCGGTCGTGGGCACCATCCTGCGCCGCGGGGCCGACTGGTTCGCCGGCTTCGGCACCGAGAAGTCGACGGGCACCAAGCTGTTCGCGGGCTCCGGCCACCTGAACAAGCCCTGCGTGGTCGAGGATGCGGTCGGCATCAGCGTCAAGCAGCTGATCGAAGATCACTTCGGCGGCGTGCGCGGCGGCTGGGGCAACCTGAAGGCCGTGATCCCGGGCGGTATCTCGGTGCGGATGATCCCCGCCGAGGAGGCTGAGGTCGCGCTGATGACCTACGAAGACCTGCAGGCGCGGGGCTCAGGGCTCGGCACCGGCACCATGATCGTGTTCGACAAGGACGCGGACCTGGTGAAGGCGATCGCGCGGGCCAGCTACTTCTACAAGCACGAGAGTTGCGGCCAGTGCACGCCGTGCCGCGAAGGCACCGGCTGGATGTGGCGGGTCATGGAGCGGATGGTCACCGGCGAGGCCGAGATGTCCGAGATCGACCTGCTGCTCGACGTGGCCAGCCAGGTCGAGGGCCACACGATCTGCGGGCTCGGGGACGCGGCCGCCTGGCCGATCCAGGGCCTGTTCCGCCACTTCCGCCACGAGGTGGAGGATCGCATTACCCAGTACCGCGCGCGCAAGGGCTCTTACGCCGGCGCCTCGATCGCGGCGGAGTAGACGGCATGCCTATCGCCAAGGTCGACGGGGTCGAGGTCGAGTTCGAAGCCGGGATGAATGTCCTGCAAGTCGCTGAGCTTGCAGGGAAAGAGATCCCGCGGTTCTGCTATCACGAGCGGCTGAGCATCGCCGGCAACTGCCGCATGTGCCTGGTCGAGGTGAAGCCCGGCCCGCCGAAGCCGCAGGCCAGCTGCGCGCTGCCGGCCGCCGAGGGCCAGGAGATCTTCACGGACACGCCGATGGTGCGCAAGGCGCGTCACGGGGTGATGGAATTCCTGCTGATCAACCACCCGCTGGATTGCCCGATCTGCGACCAGGGCGGCGAGTGCGACCTGCAGGACCAGGCCATGGGCTATGGCCGCGACGACAGCCGCTATGCGGACAACAAGCGCGCGGTCGAAGAGAAGTACATGGGGCCGTTGATCAAGACGGTCATGACCCGCTGCATCCAGTGCACGCGCTGCGTTCGCTTCATCACCGAGGTGGCCGGCGTGCCGGACATCGGTCTCATCTCGCGCGGCGAAGACGTTGAAATCACGACCTATCTCGACAAGGCCGTGGCGTCCGAGCTGTCGGCCAATGTGATCGACCTGTGCCCGGTGGGCGCGCTGACGTCGAAGCCCTACGCCTTCAACGCCCGTCCCTGGGAGCTGAAGAAGACCGAGAGCGTCGACGTGATGGACGCCCTGGGCTCGGCGATCCGGGTGGATGCGCGCGGGGCCGCCGTGCTGCGCGTGCTGCCGCGGACGAACGAGGCGATCAACGAAGAGTGGATCTCGGACAAGACCCGTTACGCGGTCGACGGTCTGGCCCGCCAGCGGCTGGACCGGCCGTTCATCCGCGAGAACGGCAAGCTGCGCCCGGCGAGCTGGGCCGAGGCCTTCGACGCGGTGGCGACGAAGATCCAGGGCACCAGCCCCGACCGCATGGGCGTGATCGCCGGCGACCTGCAGGACGCGGAGTCGATGAAGGCGGCGCTGGACCTGTTCGGTGGGCTTGGCGTGAAGAGCCTGGATTGCCGGCAGGACGGCATGATCCTGGGCGGCGGCCAGCGTGAGAGCTGGCTGTTCAACGCCTCGCTGCAGGGCATCGAGGACGCCGACTTCGTGCTGCTGGTCGGGACCAATCCGCGCCTCGAGGCGCCGGTGCTGAACGCGCGTCTGCGCAAGCGCTGGCTGGCCGGTGCGCTGCAGGTGGGCGTGGTCGGCGAGGCCGCCGATCTGACCTACGACTATGCCTATTTCGGCTCCGGCCCGGCCGCGCTGAGCGGGCTGGCCAAGGCCAAGGGCGATTTCGTCACCGGCCTGAAGTCGGCCAAGGCTCCCGCGATCATCGTGGGCGCCGGCGCGCTGAACCGTCCCGACAGCGCCGCGGTGCTGCAGGCGGCGGCGGGCCTGGCCAAGACCTTCGGCATGAGCTGGAACGTGCTGCACACGGCGGCGAGCCGCGTCGGCGGCCTGGACCTGGGCTTCGTGCCCGGGGAGGGCGGCAAGACGGCCGGCGAGCTGGTGCAAAAGGGGGGCACCGATGTGCTGGTGCTGCTGGGCGCCGACGAGATGGACCTGTCGAAGACGGACGCATTTGTCGTCTATCTGGGCACCCATGGCGACGCGGGCGCGCACCGCGCCGACGTGATCCTGCCGGCGGCCGCCTACACCGAGAAGAACGGGCTCTATGTGAACACCGAGGGCCGGGTGCAGATGGGCTTCCGCGCCGTGTTCCCGAAGGGCGAGGCCAAGGAAGACTGGTCGATCCTGCGGGCGCTGAGCGAACGCCTGGGCGCCAAGCTGCCCTACGACACCCTGGACCAGCTGCGGGCCAAGCTGTTCGCCGACCATCCGACCTTCGGCCGTATCGACTATGTGCCGGAGACGCCGGCCGCGGTCGATTTCGCGAGCCTGGGCCAGAAGGGCGACCTGACCGAGGCGCCGTTCGCGAGCGCCATGCGCAGCTTCTACCTGAGCAACCCCATCGCGCGCGCCAGCACGACGATGGCCGAATGCGCCTCGCTCGCGACGAGCGCCACCAAGATCGCGGCGGAGTAGGGGACCCATGGACTTCTGGAGCACCCCGATCGGCTGGACGATCATCACGGTGGCCCACATCTTGGCCGTCACCGTCGTCCTGCTGCTGACCATCGCCTTCGTCATCTATGGCGACCGCAAGATTTTCGCCGGCGTGCAGATGCGGAAGGGCCCCAACGTGGTGGGTCCGTTCGGCCTGTTGCAGTCCTTCGCCGACCTCGGCAAGTTCCTTATCAAGGAACTGGTGATCCCGGCGGGCGCCGACAAGGCGGTCTATCTGCTGGCCCCGCTGATCAGCGTGACCCTGGCGTTGGGCGCCTGGGCGGTGATGCCGATCGCGCCCGGCTGGGCCGTGTCGGACATCAACGTCGGCATCCTCTACCTGTTCGCCGTGTCCTCGATGGGCGTCTACGGCATCATCATGGGCGGCTGGGCGTCCAACTCGAAGTACCCGTTCCTGGGGTCGCTGCGGTCGGCCGCGCAGATGGTGTCGTACGAGGTCTCCATCGGCTTCGTGATCATCACCGTGATCCTGCTGGCCGGGACCATGAACCTGAACCAGATCACCGAGGCGCAGGCTGGCGGGTTCTGGAACTGGTACATGTTCGGGGGCGGGCTGCATAACCTGCCGCTGATCCTGATCATGTTCCCGATGGGCGTGATCTTCTTCATCTCCGGCCTGGCCGAGACGAACCGCCCGCCCTTCGACCTGCCGGAAGCCGAGTCCGAACTCGTGGCGGGTTACGCCGTGGAATACGGCTCGACGCCCTACATGCTGTTCTACCTGGCCGAGACGTCGAACATCGTCCTGATGAGCGGCCTGATGGCGGTGCTGTTCCTGGGTGGCTGGAACGCGCCCTGGCCGGCGGACTACCTGGAGAGCTGGCCCGCGTGGCTGGCCAGCCTGCACGGGCTGTTCTGGTACGCCGCCAAGACGTTCTTCGTGTTCTTCATGAACGCGATGGTCCGCTCCATCGTGCCGCGCTACCGCTACGACCAGCTGATGCGCCTGGGCTGGAAGGTGTTCCTGCCGACCTCGCTGGTGGCGGTGTTCGGCGTGGCCGGCTGGCTGGTCTACACGGGCTTCCCGGCGGCGGCGTCATGAAGACCGCCCTCGTGATCCTCGCGGCGCTTTCGCTGAGCGCCTGCGCCAGCAGCGCCGGCTTCGGCCGGAGCGGCGGCGTCGCGACCTATGACGACCTGAAGGCCGCCCAGAAGGCCTGCGCCGACAAGGGCGGGACCCTGAAGCTCCAGAAGAACGGCGACGTCCAGTACCTGGACGACTACGCCTGCGAGAAGAAGTGATGCTGAACCGGATCGGACAGGCGCTGAAGGGCGCGGCGCTGATGGACTTCGTCGGGGCCTTCGGCCTGGGCATGAAGTACATGATCGCGCCGAAGAAGACGGTGCAGTACCCCCACGAACGGGGGCCGCAGAGCCCGCGCTTCCGCGGCGAGCACGCCCTGCGCCGCTATCCCAACGGGGAAGAGCGTTGCATCGCCTGCAAGCTGTGCGAGGCCATCTGCCCGGCCCAGGCGATCACCATCGAGGCCGAGCCGCGCGCCGATGGCAGCCGCCGCACGACCCGTTACGACATCGACATGGTGAAGTGCATCTACTGCGGCCTGTGCCAGGAGGCCTGCCCGGTGGACGCCATCGTCGAGGGGCCGAACACCGAGTTCGCCGTCGAGACGCGCGAAGAGCTCTACTACGACAAGGAGCGGCTGCTGGATAACGGCGACCGCTGGGAGCGCGAGATCGCGAAGAATCTGGAACTGGACGCGCCGTACCGCTAAGACCGCGGCGCGATTCAGCAGCGCTGCAATTCGATCCGCCGACCGCCTCTCGAGGCTGTCGACGACCTGAGTTAACCGAGGGACAGAGAAGAGCCGAATGGCCCTGCAGGCGATCGCATTCTACCTCATGGCGGCGGTGACCGTGGCCGCCGGATTCTGCGTGGTTTCCGCCCGCAATCCGGTGCACTCGGTGCTGTGGCTCATCCTGGCCTTCTTCTCGGCGGCGGGGCTCTTCGTGCTCATGGGCGCGGAGTTCCTGGCGATGCTGCTGGTCGTGGTCTACGTCGGCGCCGTCGCGGTGCTGTTCCTCTTCGTCGTGATGATGCTGGACGTCGACTTCGCGTCGCTCCGGCAGGGCTTCGCGCGGTACATGCCCATCGGGCTGTTGATCGCGGCGTTCCTCACCGCGGAAATGGTGCTCGTGGCCTCGACGGTGGCCAGCCAGGGGGCGGCCAAGGACGCGCTGAACCCGGCGGCGTCCGGCACGGGCTCGACCTTCTCGAACGCCGAGGCGATCGGGCGGGTGCTCTACACCGACTACATCTACTTCTTCCAGGCGGCCGGGCTGGTCCTGCTGGTGGCGATGATCGGGGCGATCGTGCTGACGCTGCGCCACAAGCCCGGTGTGAAGCGCCAGATCGTCATGAACCAGGTCCTGCGCACGCCGAAGACCGGCATGACGATCGTGAACCCCAAGTCCGGCGAAGGGATCGAAGGATGATCATCGGCCTCGCGCACTATCTCGCGGTCGCCGCGATCCTGTTCACCATCGGGGTCTTCGGGATCTTCGTGAACCGCAAGAACATCATCGTCATCCTGATGTCGATCGAGCTGATCCTGCTGGCGGTGAACATCAACCTCGTCGCCTTCTCGGTCTATCTGGGCAACCTGACCGGCCAGATCTTCGCGATGTTCGTGCTGACGGTGGCCGCCGCCGAGGCGGCTGTGGGTCTGGCGATCCTGGTCACGTTCTTCCGTAACCGCGGCGACATCGCCGTGGACGATGCCTCGATGATGAAGGGCTAAGCGCAAGTGGATCCGCAAGCCCTCGTCACCATCATCCTGTTCGGCCCGCTGATCGGCGCGCTGACGGCGGGTCTGTTCGGCAAGATCATCGGCGACAAGGCGTCGATGTCGGTCACCACCGGCTTCCTGTTCCTGTCCGCGGCCCTGTCGTGGGTGGTGTTCAGCCAGTGGACCTGGGGCGGCCTGGAGCCGTTCACCGTCACCTACGCGCCGTTCATCCACGTCGGGAATTTCATCTCGAACTGGTCCTTCCGCCTGGATGGCCTGTCGGCGGTGATGCTGGTGGTCGTGACCACCGTGTCGTCGCTGGTGCACCTCTATTCCTGGGGCTACATGGCCGATGACCCGGCAAAGCCGCGGTTCTTCGCCTATCTGTCGCTGTTCACTTTCGCCATGCTGAGCCTGATCAGCGCGGCCGACTTCATGCAGCTGTTCTTCGGCTGGGAAGGGGTGGGCCTGGCGTCCTATCTGCTGATCGGCTTCTGGCACCACAAGGCGACGGCGAACGCCGCCTCGATCAAGGCCTTCGTGGTCAACCGGGTCGGCGACTTCGGTTTCGCGCTTGGCATCATGACCGCCTACTGGGCCTTCGGGACCATCGAGTTCGCGAAGCTGTTCCCGCTGATCCAGGGCGCGCTTGGCCAGGGCTGGGACTTCGCCGGCGGCCGCTTCACCCTGATCGACCTGACCTGCTTCCTGCTGTTCATCGGCGCCATGGGCAAGTCGGCGCAGTTCTTCCTGCACACCTGGCTGCCCGACGCCATGGAAGGCCCGACGCCGGTGTCGGCGCTGATCCATGCCGCCACCATGGTGACCGCCGGCGTCTACATGGTCTGCCTGCTGTCGCCGATGTTCGAATACGCCCCGGTGGCCAAGAACATCGTGACGGTGATCGGGGCGGTGACCGCGCTGTTCGCCGCGACGGTCGGCCTGACCCAGAACGACATCAAGCGGGTGATCGCCTATTCGACCTGCTCGCAGCTCGGCTACATGTTCTTCGCGGCGGGCGTCGGCGCCTATCAGGCGGCGATGTTCCACCTGTTCACACACGCCTTCTTCAAGGCCCTGCTGTTCCTGGGCGCCGGCTCGGTGATCCATGGCATGGCCCACGAGCAGGACATGCGCCGCTATGGCGCGCTGCAGAAGTACCTGCCGATCACCTATGCCGTGATGACCATCGGCACGATCGCCATCACGGGCCTGGGCATTCCGTTCCTGGATTGGGGTTTCGCTGGGTTCTATTCCAAGGACGCCATCATCCACGCCGCCTATTCGGCGGGCGGGGCGGGGCATCCGATGGGCTACTTCGCGTTCTTCATCGGCATCCTGGTGGCCGGCCTGACCGCCTTCTACTCCTGGCGCGTGGCGTTCTTCACCTTCAATGGCCACGCCCGCTGGACGAGCGAAGACCTCGAGCATCACTGGCACAATCGCGACCACGCGCATGACGATCATGCGCACGACGATCACGCCCACGCCGCCGCGAGTCATTCGGAGCCGGACGCCGCCCACGGTCACGCGGATCACGGCCACGGCCACGATCACAAGCCGCACGAGAGCCCTTGGACCATGCGCATTCCGCTGCTGGTGCTGTCGGTCGGCGCGATCGCGGCGGGCTTCGCCTTCCACCACCAGTTCATCGGCGAGCACAACGCCGACTTCTGGAAGGGCGCCATCTTCAACGCCCCGGCCGCCCATGGCGGCGGTCACGACTACCCGCTCTGGGTCGTCCTGGCGCCGATCGTCGTGTCGGTGGGCGGCCTGCTGGTCGCGGCCTACATGTACATCTGGCGCGAGGGCCTGGGCGCGAAGCTCGCGGCCAACCAGGGCCTGCTCTACGTCTTCTTCTACAACAAGTGGTTCGTGGACGAGATCTACAACGCCACCTTCGTCCGCGGGGCCAAGCTGCTGGGCGACCTGTTCTGGAAGGGCGGCGACCAGAAGATCATCGATGGCCTTGGTCCGGACGGGGTCTCGGCGCTGTCGGTCAAGGTGGGCAAGGGCGCGGGTCGCCTGCAGTCCGGCTATGTCTATCACTATGCCTTTGTCATGCTCCTCGGCGTCGCGGGTCTGCTGACCTACGCGCTGTGGGCGTGGGCCGTCTGAGGGGGACGACCGAAATGCCGTTGCTCTCCCTCATCACCTACGCCCCGCTGGCCGGGGTGGTCGCCATCCTCGCCCTGAAGCTGTTCGGGGGGAACGAGACCAAGTCGGCGGAAACGTCGAAGTGGGTCGCCCTGATCGTCACCCTGGCGACGCTGGCGCTGTCGGTCCTGCTGGTGGTCCAGTTCGACGCCAAGAACCCGGGCTTCCAGTTCGTGGAAGAGGCGCCCTGGTTCATGGGCCTAAGCTATCGCATGGGCGTGGACGGGATCTCGGTCCTGTTCGTCCTGCTGACCGCGTTCCTGATGCCGATCTGTATCGCCGCCTCCTGGCGCTCGGTCGACAAGCGGGTGCACGAGTACCTGATCGCTTT
This sequence comes from uncultured Phenylobacterium sp., assembly GCA_964575195.1. Classification (GTDB taxonomy): domain Bacteria; phylum Pseudomonadota; class Alphaproteobacteria; order Caulobacterales; family Caulobacteraceae; genus Phenylobacterium. Next base: position 145,119 of record CAZNPJ010000008.1, on the reverse strand, counting down.
CCTGCTGCTGGAGACGCTGGTCATCGGCGTGTTCTGCGCGCTGGACCTGGTGCTGTTCTACATCTTCTTCGAATTCGGCCTGGTGCCGATGTTCCTGATCATCGGGATCTGGGGCGGACAGCGGCGCGTGTACGCGGCGTTCAAGTTCTTCCTCTACACCCTGCTGGGCTCCGTCCTGATGCTGGCGGCGATCCTGTTCATGATCGGGACCAGCGGGACCAGCTCGATCCCCGAGCTGATGACCTATTCGTTCAGCCCGCAGGTGCAGACCTGGCTCTGGCTCGCCTTCTTCGCCTCGTTCGCGGTGAAGATGCCGATGTGGCCGGTGCACACCTGGCTGCCCGACGCCCACGTCGAGGCGCCCACGGCGGGCTCGGTGATCCTGGCCGGCATCCTGCTGAAGATGGGCGGCTACGGCTTCCTGCGCTTCAGCCTGCCGATGTTCCCCAACGCCTCGGACTATTTCGCCCCGCTGGTGTTCGTCATGAGCGCGGTCGCGGTCGTCTACACCTCGCTGATCGCCTTCCGTCAGACCGACATGAAGAAGCTGATCGCCTATTCGTCGGTGGCCCACATGGGTCTGGTGACCATGGGCATCTTCTCCGGCAACGTCGAAGGCGAGCAGGGCGCGATCTATCAGATGCTGAGCCACGGGGTGATCTCCGGCGCGCTCTTCCTCTGCGTGGGCGTGGTCTACGACCGCATGCACACCCGCGAGATCAAGTTCTACGGCGGGCTGGTCACGCGGATGCCGATCTACGCGGCCGTCTTCATGCTGTTCACGATGGGCAACGTCGGCCTGCCGGGCACCTCCGGCTTCGTGGGCGAGATCCTGTCGATGACCGGCGTCTACCGGGCGTCCACGTGGACCGCGATTTTCGCGGCGTCGGGTGTGATCCTGTCGGCCGTCTATATGCTGACGCTGTATCGTGGCGTGGTGTTTGGGCCGCTGACCAACCCGAAGCTGGCGACCATCACCGACATGGACTGGCGGGAGATCGCGATCTTCGTGCCGTTGATCCTGTCCACCCTCTACATGGGCGTGCAGCCCAACTCCGTGCTGAACCTGACCTCGGCCTCGGTGACCCAGCTCGTGCGGGTCTACCAGGCGGCGATCGGCGGGTGAGGGGCCACTCATGACCATCTCCACCCAACTGGCTTACGCCTATCCTGAGCTGATCCTGGCGGTCGGCGCGTTGTCCCTGCTGGTGCTGGGCGCGTTCATGCCCAAGCAGACGAGCCTTGTCGGCGGCGCCAGCGTGCTGGTGCTGCTGGCGGCGGCGGTGGCCTCGGCCACCCAGCCCTTCGGCGTTGCGTTCTCCGGGGCCCTGGTCGCCGACGCGGCGGCCACCTTCTCCAAGGTCGCGATCTATATCGCCTCGGCCGTGGCGATCCCGCTGGGTCAGCCCTGGTTCGAGCGCCGGGGCGTCAAGAACTTCGAGTTCCCGGTGCTGATCCTGCTGGCCGCGCTGGGCATGGGCATGATGGCGTCCTCGGGCGACCTCATCTCGCTCTATATCGGCGTCGAGCTGCACTCGCTGGCGCTCTATGTGCTGGCCGCCATGCACCGCGAGAACGCCAAGGCGTCGGAAGCGGGCCTGAAGTACTTCGTGCTGGGCGCCCTGTCGTCGGGCCTGCTGCTGTATGGCGCGAGCCTGATCTATGGCTTCGCGGGTTCGACGGTCTTCAGCGAGATCGCGGTCGCCGCGGGCTCGTCGGCCAACACCGGCCTGCTGTTCGGTCTGATCTTCCTGATCTGCGGCCTGGGGTTCAAGGTCTCGGCGGCGCCGTTCCACATGTGGACGCCGGACGTCTACGAGGGCGCGCCGACGCCGGTCGTGGCCTTCTTCGCCGCGGCGCCCAAGCTGGCGGCCATGGTGCTGTTCGCCCGGGTGCTGGCCGACGGTTTCGCCGGGGCGGCGGGGCAGTGGCAGCAGGTGCTGCTGGCGCTGGCGCTGATCTCGATCGCGGTCGGAGCCTTCGCGGGTCTCGTGCAGACGAACCTGAAGCGCCTGTGGGCCTATTCGTCGATCGCCAATGTCGGCTACGCCCTGCTGGGCCTGGCGTCGGGCACCAGCGAGGGCGTTCAGGCCATGCTGGTGTTCATGGTCCTCTACATGATCGACGTGACGGGCTTCTTCGCCTGTCTGGCGGCGCTGTCGCGCGGCGGGCGGTCGATGGAGACGATCGAGGACATGGCGGGCCTGATCAAGGAACGCCCCGGCATCGCGCTGGCCATGACGGTCTTCTCGCTGTCGGCCTTGGGCCTGCCGCCGTTCTCGGGCTTCTTCGCCAAGATCTTCGTGTTCAAGGCGGCGCTGGACGCGGGCCTGTGGGGGCCGGCGGTGATCGGCCTGGTGGGCTCGGTCGTGGCGGCGTTCTACTACCTGCGCCTGATCAAGGCGATGTGGTTCGACGGCAGCGCCGGCGCCACCGACAAGCCGCCGGTCGAGGCCAAGACCATCGCCATCGCCGCGGCGCTGTTCGCCTTCCCGGTCGTGATCGTCGCCCTGACGTGGCTCAACCCGCTGGCCGAGCGGGCGGCGCACGCCTTCGGTCTGGCCTAGCGGTTGGCTGTCCGCCCTCCGATCGAGACCTACGCCGAGCTGGATTCCACCAACGCCGAGGCGCGTCGCCGCGCCGAGGCGGGGGCGGCGGGTCCGGTGTGGATCAGCGCCGGGCTGCAGACCGCGGGCCGCGGTCGGCGGGGCCGGGCGTGGTCGACTGAGACGGGCAATCTGGCCGCCACCCTGCTGACCCTCACGGATCGTCCGCCCGCCGAAGCGGCTCAGCTGTCGTTCGTGGCGGCGCTCGCGGCGTGCGATCTGGCCGATACATGCCTGGGCGTTGGCGCGGCGCGGCTCAAATGGCCGAATGACGTGCTGGTGCATGGGCGCAAGGCGGTCGGCATCCTCGTGGAATCCGGCGCGCGGCCCGACGGGCGGCTGTGGCTGGCGGTCGGCATCGGGGTGAACCTGAAGCAAGCCCCAACCGACACCGAGCGGCCGGCCACGGCGTTCGCCGAGCACATGGCCGGACCGCCGCCCGAGCCGCTGGCGGCGCTGGAGGTGCTGGCCGATGCGTTCGAGCGGTGGCGGAGCGCCTGGGCTGTCCAGGGCTTTGCGCTGATCGCCGCCGGCTGGACGGCGCGGGCCGCGGGCCTGGGTCAGCGCTGCGAGGCGCGGCTGCCCAACCGGACGCTCAGCGGCGTAGCGGAAGGGCTGGATAATGACGGCGCGCTGCGGCTTCGACTGGACGACGGCGCGCTGGAGCGCATAACGGCCGGCGACGTGTTTTTCGGGGAGGCGTGAGTGCTGCTCGCCATCGAACAAGGCAACACCAACACCCTTTTCGCGGTGCATGACGGGACCGACTGGATCGCCCAGTGGCGGGCGGCCACGGATTCGAGCCGCACCGCGGACGAATATGCGGTGTGGCTGTCGCAGCTTCTGAACATGGCCGGCCTGGCGCTGGGCGCGTTCAACGGCTGCATCGTGTCGAGCGTCGTGCCGCAGTCGGTGTTCAATCTTCGCAATCTGGCCCGGCGATACCTACATGTGGAGCCGCTGGTGATCGGCGAGAACGTCGACCTGGGCATTCCCATCCGGATCGACAAGCCGTCGGAAGCCGGCGCGGACCGTCTGGTGAACGCGGTGGGCGCTCACATCGTCTATCCCGGGCCCCTGATCGTCATCGACAGCGGCACCGCCACCACCTTCGACGTGATCGGGGCGGACGGCGGGTTCGAAGGCGGGGTGATCGCACCGGGGATCAACCTGTCGATGGAGGCGTTGCACAACGCGGCGGCAAAGCTGCCACGGGTTGCGATCCAGAAGCCGCAGCGCGTCGTCGGCACGGACACGGTCGGCGCGATGCAGGCTGGCGTGTTCTGGGGCTACGTCGCCCTGATCGAGGGCCTGATCGCGCGGATCAAGGCCGAGCGGGACGAGAATCTTACCGTGGTGGCGACCGGTGGCGTCGCCTCACTCTTTCATGGAGCGACGATGGCGATCGACCATTTCGACTCCGACCTCACCATTCGCGGCATGCTGGAAATCTGGCGCCGCAATTCAACGAAGGCCTGATGGCAAAAAACCAAAACGACGAACTCGTCTTCCTGCCGCTCGGCGGATCGAACGAGATCGGCATGAACTTCAATCTGTACGGCTTCGGCCCCCCGCACGCGCGCAAGTGGATCGTGGTGGACCTGGGCGTGACCTTCGGCGACCAGACGACGCCCGGCGTCGAGGTGATCCTGCCGGACCCGACCTATATCGAGGCCTATGCCAAGGACATCCTGGGCATCGTTCTGACCCACGCCCACGAGGACCACGTGGGCGCGGTGGCGCACCTGTGGCCGCGGATGAAGGCGCCGGTCTACGCCACGCCGTTCACCGCCTTCATACTGCGCGAGAAGCTGCGGGAAGCCGACCTGCTGGACCAAGTGTCGATCACCGAGGTCCCGCTGGGCGGATCCATCGAGCTGGGTCCGTTCAAGATGGAGCTGATCACGCTCACCCACTCGATCCCCGAGCCGAACGGCCTGGCGATCAAGACGCCACTGGGCACGATCCTGCACACCGGCGACTGGAAGATCGACCCCGATCCGCTGCTGGGCGAGGTCACCGACATCGACGCGATCAAGAAGCTGGGCGACGAGGGCGTCCTGGCGATGGTCTGCGACTCCACCAACGTCTTCGTGGACGGCCATGCCGGCTCGGAAGCCGACGTGCGGGTGGCGCTGACCAATCTGATCGGCACGCTGAAGGGCAAGGTGGCGGTGGCCTGCTTCGCGTCCAACGTTGCGCGGATGGACAGCGTGATCCGGGCGGCGGAGGCCAATGGCCGCCGGGTCTGCCTGGCCGGTCGGTCGATGCACCGGATGTCGGCGGCGGCGAAGTCGGTCGGCCTGATGCAGGACATCAAGCCGTTCATCGATGACACCGAGGCCAAGCACCTGCCCGAGAACGGCGTGCTCTATCTTTGCACCGGCAGCCAGGGTGAGGCGCGCGCGGCGCTGGCCCGGATCGCCGAGGGCACGCACCCGCACGTGAAGCTGGGCAGCGGCGACAGCGTGGTGTTCTCCAGCCGGGTGATCCCGGGCAACGAGATCCCCATCCGCAACCTGCAGAACAATCTGACCGAACGGGGCGTGCGCCTTTACACCGAGCGCGACCATCCGGGGATCCACGTCTCCGGCCACCCGTGCCGCGACGAGCTGGCCGAGATGTACGCCTGGGCGCGGCCGCAGATCGCGGTGCCGACCCACGGCGAGCGGCGCCACCTGATGGAGCACGCGGCCTTCGCGCGCGATCTGCAGGTGCCGCAGCAGGTGACCCCTCGCAATGGCGACATGGTGCGTCTGGCGCCGGGACGGGCCGAGATCATCGACGAGGTCCACGCCGGGCGGCTCTATGTGGACGCCGGGGTGCTGACGCCGGAGAACGGCGACGCGCTGCGCGAGCGGCGCCACGCCGCGTTCAACGGGATGCTGGCGGTATCGGTCGTGCTGGACGAGCGCGGGCGGATCGTCAGCGGTCCGCAGGTGCGCGCCCTGGGCCTGCCGACCGACGACGAGGACCATCTCGACGAGGTGCTGAACGACCTCGCCGACGAAGCCGAGCGGGCGATGAAACGCCTGAAGGGCGACGAAAGCGAGCGCGACGAGGATATCGAGAAGGCCATCTCGCGCGGCGTGAAGAAGGCCAGTCAGCGGATCTGGGGCCGTCGCCCCGTGGTCGAGACGACGGTTCTGCGGATCTAGTCTTCCGCGAGGCCCAGGGCGTCGATTGCGGCCAGCTGGTCGGGGTCCAGGGGGCCCGCGGCCTCAGCGGCCACGCAGCTGGCCAGTTCGGCGCGGTTCTTCACGCCCAGCACGAGGGTGTCGATGTTCGGCAGGCTCAGCGCGTAGCGGTGGGCGACGAACGCGGGATCTTCACCCCAGCGAGCGCAGAGCGCGCGGAAGGGGGCGGCGCGCTGATAGTCGGCGCGGTCCGGACTGTTGGCGGAGAGGTCCCGGTCCACCGCGGCCGTGAGGGCGCCTGCCTGAACGGCGCGGATGCCCATGACGCCAATGTCGGCCAGCTTCGCCGCCTCGGCGATCGCGCGGGGACGGGCGGGCTCGGCATAGCGCTTCAAGGCGCCGGGGCTATCCATCAGATTGGCGATCACCTGGACCACGTCGGGCGCGGGCGTGTGGCCGATCGCATGCAGCACGGCGGTCGGTACACCGATGCCAGTGATGCCCCACGCGCCAATACGGCCCTGGGCCTTCAGTGCTTCAAAGGCGGGGACGACTTCCGATTCATAGATCGCCCAGCTGGTGGAGAACCGCGCCTTGCTGTCGTCGCCATGGGCGTAGGCGAAGCCGTCGAGATGCAGGTTGGTGTGCAGGAAGAAGAGATCGGCGCGGTCCAGGCGCAGGGCCGCCAGGCTGGCGTCGAGGGATTGGGTCAGCCGCGCGGCGGTTTCCCCCGGTTCCGGCGTGCCGAGGTAGCATTTGGTCGTCACCTTCACGCCCGCCGGCAGTCGACCGTCGAAGGCGTCACCGATGAACGCCTCGCAGTTCCGGTACATTGGCGCGGCGTCCAAGACCGTGACACCGGCGTCGAGGGCCGCGTGGAGGGTCGCCAGCGCCTCGTCACGCGAGGTCTCGCCCCAGATCTGGCCGATGCCGCCGCCGCCGAGGGTCAGGCGGCTGACCTCGCCCAGCGGTCCCAGTGTCGCCGTCTGCATGCTCGCCTCCCGTTTTTCGCACGCTACGGCGAACCGCGTTCACGGGTCCAGGGCGCACGACGGCGTTGCGTCCTTCCTCAACGTGATCTCGCGCGCGGGCGCAGGGCGGCGTATAGACCCGCTATGATCGGCAAACTGAACCACGTCGGCGTCGCGACGCCCTCCATCGAAGAATCCGTGAAGCTGTACCGGGACGTCCTGGGCGCCACGAAGATCGGCGAGAAGTTCGCCATGCCCGAGCAGGGCGTGTGGGTCTGCTTCGTCGACCTGCCCAACAGCCAGATCGAGCTGATCGAGCCGCACGGCGACGCCTCGCCGCTTAAGGGCTTCCTCGAGAAGAACCCGGCCGGCGGCCAGCATCACATCTGCTTCGAGGTCGATGACATCGAGGCGGCGCGGGACGACCTGGCGGCCAAGGGCGCCACGGTGCTGAACGGCGGCAAGCCGCGGATTGGCGCCCACGGGACGCCTGTGATCTTCGTCCACCCGAAGAACATGGGCGGCGTCCTCGTCGAGCTCATGGAAACGCCCCGGCATTCCAATGGAATGCCGAATGAAAGCAAGGGTAGCGCGCCGTCGGAGACGGCGCGTGGGGGCGCGCACTGATGGGTCCGTTCACCTCCGTCGCGATCTTCCTGACCATCTGGTGGACGGTGCTGTTCGTGGTGCTGCCGCTGGGCGTGACCAGCCACGCGGAGGCGGGGATCGACAAGGGCGACGGCGGGGACCCCGGCGCGCCGGTGGACCCCATGCTCAAGAAGAAGTTCATCACGACGACCGTCGTCGCGGTGATCCTGTTCGCTATCCTCTGGATCGTGATCCGCTTCGGCCTGGTCTCGCTCCCGGACCTGCCCAGCCGCCACTAGTCGACGGCGTCGACGCGCTTCCAAGCGCCTCATCGTTGCCAAGGTTCTCCCGGCAAGGGTATCTGGGCGCCTTCGCCCAAGCCCGTCCCGGTGGGACGTGCTTCCTATTTGATTAGAGGCCTTCTTCTCCGGTCGCGAGCACGACCGGGCGGGCCTCGGCTGACGGGATTCCAATGCGCCTTTCGCGATACTTCATGCCGACCCTTCGCGAGGCCCCGGCCGACGCCCAGATCGTCTCGCACCAGCTGATGCTGCGCGCCGGTCTGATCCGCCAGGAGGCGGCCGGCATCTACGCCTGGCTGCCGCTGGGCCTGAAGGTGCTGAAGAAGATCGAGCAGGTGGTCCGCGAGGAGATGAACCGCGCTGGCGCGGTCGAGATCCTGATGCCGACCCTGCAACTGGCCGACCTGTGGCGCGAAAGCGGGCGCTACGACGCCTACGGCGACGAGATGCTGCGCATCAAGGATCGCCACGACCGCGACCTGCTGTACGGGCCGACCGCCGAGGAGGTCGTGACCGACATCTTCCGCAGCTACATCAAGTCCTACAAAGACTTGCCGAAGAATCTTTACAACATTCAGTGGAAATTCCGCGACGAGCGCCGGCCCCGGTTCGGGGTGATGCGCGGTCGCGAGTTCCTGATGAAGGACGCCTATTCCTTCGACGTGGACGAGGCGGCGGCGCGCAAGTCGTACAACCGCATGTTCCTGGCATATCTCAACGTCTATGCGCGGCTGGGGCTGAAGGCGATCCCGGTGAAGGCCGATCCCGGCCCCATCGGCGGTGACATGAGCCACGAGTTCATGATCCTCGCCGAGACTGGCGAGAGCGAAGTGTTCGCGCACCGCGATCTGGTGGAGATGGGCGCGCCCGGCCCCGACGTGGACTGGGAAGGCGACCTGGAGCCCGAGGTGGCGCGCCGCACCAGCCTCTATTCCGCGTCGGACGAGATGCACGACGCCGATCGGTTCGCCGCGATGCCCGAGGACAAGCGGATGACCGCCCGCGGCATCGAGGTCGGCCATATCTTCTACTTCGGCGAGAAGTACTCCAAGCCAATGAAGGCCCACGTGACGGGACCGGACGGCAAGGACGCGCCGGTGCACATGGGGTCGTACGGCGTGGGCGTCTCGCGCTTGGTCGCCGCGATCATCGAGGCCAGCCATGACGACGCCGGGATCATCTGGCCCGACGTGGTGGCCCCGTTCGGGGCGGCGGTGCTGAACCTGCGGGCCGGCCACGCGGCCTGTGACGCGGCCTGCGAACAGGCCTACAAGGCGCTGTCGGACGCGGGTCTGGATCCGCTGTACGACGATCGTGACGAGCGGCCGGGCGCCAAGTTCGCCGCCACCGACCTCGTCGGCATTCCCAAGCAGCTGATCATCGGGCCGAAGGGCCTGGCGGACGGGGTCGTGGAGCTCAAGATCCGGGGCACCGGCGAGCGCCAGACCCTGCCGTTGGACGCCGCGCTGAAGGCCATCATCGGGTGAGCGACCACCCCGCCGTGACCGGCGGCCGGGCGCGGCCGTTCGGCCTCTGGGAGCGGATGCTGGCCGGCCGCTACCTGCGCGCCAAGCGTCATCAGGGCGGCGTCGCGCTGATCTCGATCATCTCCTTCGTCGGCATCATGCTGGCAGTGGCGACGCTGATCATCGTCATGTCGGTGATGAACGGCTTCCGTAGCGAGCTGCTGGGCCGGATCCTGGGATTCCAGGGGCATGTGTTCGTGACCGGCGGCGTGCTGGACGGCGCCGAGCGCGACCGCGCGGCGGCGGCGATCCTGAAGGTGCCCGGGGTGACCCAGGCCGCGCCGATCATCGAGGCCCAGGCCATCGCCATCGGCCCCAGCCAGATCACCGGCGCCCTGGTCCGCGGCATCGGGCCCAAGGACCTGCGCGCCACGCCGCTGGTCGCCGGCAACATCACCAAGGGCTCGCTCAAGGGCTTCGGCGACGGAGAGTTCGGCGGCGACGTGGTGGTGGTCGGCGAGCGGCTGGCCCAGACCCTGGGCGTGCAGCCGGGCGACACCATCACCCTGATCTCGCCCTCGGGCGGGGCGACGGCATTCGGAGGCACGCCGCTGCAGAAGGCCTATACGGTCGGCGCGACCTTCAGTGTCGGCATGAGCCAGTACGACCAGGCCTACATCTACATGCCGCTTACCCAGGCGCAGCTGTTTTTCGGCCGCGAGGACACCGCCGACGCCATCGAGGTGCGGGTGACCGATCCCGACCATGCCGCGCGGATGAAAGCGGCGATCAACAGCGCCGCCGGTCCCGCGGCCATCGTCAACGACTGGACCCAGCGCGACAGCTCGTTCTGGGGCGCGCTGAAGGTCGAGCGGGCGGTGATGCGGCTGATCCTGATGCTGCTGGTGGCGATCGCGGCGATGAACATCATCTCGGGCCTGGTGATGCTGGTGAAGAACAAGGGGCGCGACATCGCCATACTGCGGACCATGGGAGCGGGGCAGGGGTCGATCCTGCGGATCTTCTTCATGGCCGGGGCGGGCGTCGGCGCCCTGGGGACGCTGGCCGGCCTGGCGATCGGCACCCTGTTCTGCATCTACATCGGCCCGATCCAGGGTGCGGTGGAGTATGTCACGGGCCAGGCGGTGTTCTCGTCGGACGTCTATTACCTGTCCCGGATCCCGGCGAAGGTGGACTGGGCCGAGGTGCTGCTGATCGTCTCGTGGTCGCTGGGAATGAGCTTCCTGGCCACCCTGCCGCCGTCCTGGCGGGCGTCGCGGCTCGATCCGGTTGAGGCGCTTCGCTATGAGTGAGCCCGTCTTGTCCATCCGCGGGCTTCAGCGGACCTATGTGACGGCGGCCGGCTCGCTGACCGTGCTGCGGGGCGTCGACCTGGACGTGCAGCCAGGCGAGATCGTGGGGCTGATCGGTCCGTCGGGGTCGGGCAAGTCCAGCCTGTTGCACGCGGCGGGCCTGCTGGAGCACGCCGACGGGGGCCGGATTTCGATCCTCGGCCGCGATTGCACGGATCTAAGCGACCGGGAGCGCAGCCGGGTGCGGCTGGCGACCGTGGGCTTCGTCTATCAGTTTCACCACCTGCTGCCGGAGTTCTCGGCGCTGGATAACGTCGCCCTGCCGATGATGATCGCCGGCGTGGCGCAGGCGGCGGCGCGGTCGCGTGCGGCGGCGTTGCTGGCGGAACTGGGCCTCAAGGATCGCGTGCAGCATCAGCCGGCCCAGCTGTCCGGTGGGGAGCAACAGCGGGTGGCGATCGCCCGGGCGCTGGCCAATTCGCCGCGTCTGCTGCTGGCGGACGAGCCCACGGGCAACCTCGATCCCACGACGTCGGGCGCCGTGTTCGAGAACCTCTATCGGCTCGCGCGCAGTCAGGGCGTGGCCGCCGTGGTGGCGACGCACAACCTGGAACTGGCCAGCCACATGGACCGGGTGTTCGCCCTCAGGGACGGCCATCTGGAGGAACAGGCGCGCTAGTGCGCCTGATCATCGACACCGACACCGCCGGGGACGACGTCTTCTCGCTGATGCTGGCCCTGACGCGACCGGGGGTGAGCGTGGAGGCGATCACCATCGCCCACGGCAACGTCGGCTTCGTCCAGCACGCCGAGAACGCGCTGAAGACCGTCGAGGTCTGTGGACGGGGTGACGTCCCGGTGTACCTCGGGGCGGAACGGCCCCTGACGCGACCGCCGCTGGACGCCGCCTATGTGTTCGGTGCGGACGGGATGAGCGACAGCGGCTTCGCCATCACGGCGCAACGCCCGGCCGGCGGGGACGCGCCCGGTGAGATCGTCCGCCGGATCATGGCCGCGCCCGGGGAGATCACGCTGATCGCTCAGGCGCCGCTGACCAATCTGGCGTTGGCGCTGGCGATCGAACCTCGGATCGCCCAGGCCTGCCGACGTCTGTGGATCATGGGCGGCACGGACAACGGGATCGGCAATGTGACGCCGGCGGCCGAGTACAATTTCTATGTCGATCCGGAGGCGGCGAAGATCGTCCTGGCCGCGGGTTTCGACGTCTCCATCGTGACCTGGACGCTGACCCTGAAGGATGGGCTGTTCACCCTCGACCAACTCGCCGAGCTGGCGGCGCTGGACACGCCGAAGTCGCGGTTCTTCACAGCGGTGAACCGGACCTCGCTGGCGTTCGCGCAGCAGACGCAGGGGCTGGGCGGCAGCCTCCACCCCGACCTGCTGTCCTGCGCCCTGGCCCTGGACGAGGGGCTGATCCTGGCCGCCGACCGGTGCGTGGTCGACGTGGAGACGGAAGGCGAGCTGACACGCGGCTATCTCAGCGTCTCGCACCCGATCCTGCCCGACGTCGCACTCGCCGACCCCGACCTGGTGCGCAAAGCCCCCAACGCCCGGGTGATCAAGGCTGTGGACAGGGCTGGCGTGTTCGCGGCGATGCGGGCGGCGTTGGCCTAGTCGCGGCGCGCTGAATCCGACCCGGGAACACCCCGCTTGACGATGAGAACAAAAGTGGAATAGGAACGAATATGGAACGCCCCACACGTTACCCACAGGGGGCTCACAAGAGGATGCCGAAGATGGTTCGTCTGGCCCGGGAATCGCTGGCCTTTGCGTCGGTGGCGAGCTTTGTCTGGATGGTCTGCGCCGTGGCCGGCCATATGGGCTGACCGCCGTGCGAATGGGGGAGGCGGCACAGGTGCAGGACGACGGAAACGGCTTCGTCCACCTGCGGGTCCGGTCCGCCTATTCGCTGCTGGAAGGGGCCATCAAGGCCGACAAGATCGGCGGCCTGGCGAAAGCCGATGGCATGCCGGCGGTAGCGATCGCGGATCGCGCCAATCTGTTCGGGGCCCTGGAGTTTTCGGTCGCCACCAAGGGCGACGGCGTTCAGCCGATCATCGGCTGCGCCATTCCGGTCGAGGGGATCGGCGAGCCGCTGGCCGACCGCTGGGCCAAGACCCCCACCGTCATGCTGCTGGCCCAGAACGAGCGGGGCTATCTCAACCTCTGCGAACTGTCGTCGTTCGCCTATCTGGAAATCGAGGCGAGCGAGGATCCGCACGTCTCATGGGAGCGGATCGCGGCCTATTCCGAGGGACTGATCCTGTTGTCGGGCGGTCCCGATGGTCCGGTCGATCATCTGATGGCCGCCGGCAAGGTCAAGGAGGGGCGCGCGGCCCTGGCCGAGATGAAGCGGGTCTTCGGCGACCGCTTCTATGTCGAGCTGCAGCGTCATGGGACGCCAGCCGAAGCGGCGGCCGAGGGCGAGCTGGTGGCCTTCGCCTATGAGGAGGACGCGCCGCTCGTCGCCACCAACGACGTCTATTTCAAACACGCCAAGGCCTATGCGGCGCACGATGTGCTGCTTTGCATCGCGGACGGGAGTTTCGTCGGTCAGGATGAGCGGCGCCGGGTGACGCCCGAGCACGGGTTCAAGTCTCAGGCCGAGATGCGGGCGCTGTTCGCGGACCTGCCGGAAGCCTGCGACAACACCCTGGATATCGCGCGGCGCTGCGCCTTCATGGTCAACAAGCGCGATCCCCTGCTGCCGCGTTTCCCCGGCAGCGATGGACGCACCGAGGCCGAGGAACTGGCCTATCAGGCGCGGGAAGGTCTGAAGCTGCGCCGGGCGGCGGGCCGGGCCAACGCCTTCCCCGAGGCCGACTATGAGGCCAGGCTCGAGCGCGAGATCCAGGTGATCACCCAGATGGGGTTCCCTGGTTACTTCCTGATCGTGTCGGACTTCATCAAGTGGGCGAAGGCGCGGGGGATTCCGGTGGGACCCGGACGGGGGTCGGGCGCCGGCTCGCTGGTGGCCTATTCGCTCACCATCACCGATCTGGACCCGCTGCAATACGGCCTGCTGTTCGAGCGGTTCCTGAACCCGGAGCGGGTGTCGATGCCCGACTTCGACATCGACTTCTGCCAGGAGCGGCGGGAGGAGGTGATCTCCTACGTCCAGCAGCGCTATGGCCGTGACAAGGTCGCGCAGATCATCACCTTCGGCACCCTGCAGGCGCGGGCCGTGCTTCGCGACGTGGGCCGGGTGCTGCAACTGCCGCTGGGCCAGGTGGACCGGCTGGCCAAGATGGTGCCGGCCAACCCCGCCAACCCGGTGACCCTGGCCCAGGCGATCGAGATCGAGCCGCGCCTGCGCGAAGAGCGCAAGCGCGACGAGGGCGTGGCCCGGCTGTTGGAGATCTCGCTGGAGCTGGAGGGGCTGTACCGTAACGCCTCGACCCACGCCGCCGGGGTGGTGATCGGCGACCGGCCCCTGACCCATCTGACGCCGCTGTACCGCGATCCGCGCTCCGAGCTGCCCGCCACCCAGTTCAACATGAAGTGGGTGGAAAGCGCGGGCTTGGTGAAGTTCGACTTCCTGGGCCTGAAGACCCTCACGGTGATCGACCGGGCGCAGAAGTACCTGGAGAAGCGCGGCGCGGGGGTCGATATGGCCGCCCTGCCGCTGGACGACGGCCCGTCCTACGAGCTGATGAGCAACGCCCAGACCATCGGCGTCTTCCAGCTTGAAGGGCAGGGGATGCGCGACACCCTGCGCCAGCTGCGCCCGGGGTCGATCGAGGACGTCACCGCCATCGTGTCGCTGTACCGGCCGGGCCCGATGGACAACATCCCGGCGTTCGTGGACTGCAAGTTCGGCCGCAAGCCCATCGACTATCTGCACCCGACGCTGGAAGGGGTGCTGAAGGAGACCTACGGCATCATCGTCTACCAGGAGCAGGTGATGCAGATCGCCCAGATCCTGGCGGGCTACAGCCTGGGCGAAGCCGACCTTCTGCGCCGGGCCATGGGCAAGAAGAAGAAGGAGGAGATGGACCTCCAGCGGGCGCGGTTCGTGTCCGGGGCCGAGGCCAAGGGCGTCTCAGGCGCCCAGGCCGGCTCGATCTTCGACCTGGTGGACAAGTTCGCGGGCTACGGCTTCAACAAGTCGCACGCCGCCGCGTACGCCGTGGTCAGTTATCAGACGGCCTGGCTGAAGGCGAACGCGCCGGTGGAGTTCTTCGCCGCCTCGATGAGCCTGGATATCGCCAATACCGACAAGCTGTCGGTGTTCTACCAGGACGCCAAGCGCTTCGGGGTGAAGATCCGGCCACCCTGCGTGAACCGCTCCATGGCCGACTATGACGTGCAGGACGGCGAGGTGCTGTACGCGCTGGGCGCGATCCGCAACGTCGGCATGCAGGCGATGGAGCATGTGGTTCAGGTGCGGCGCGAGGGCGGGCCGTTCGCGGACATTTTCGATTTCGTGGAGCGCGTGGACCCCAAGCAGGTCAACAAGCGGACGTTCGAGACCCTGGCCCGGGCCGGCGCCTTCGACGCGCTCCACCCGAACCGCGCCGAGCTGATCGCGGCGGCCGATGTGCTGACCGGCCACAGCCAGGCGCTTGCGTCGGACCGGGCGGAGGGCCGGGCCAGCCTGTTCGGCGATACGCATCGGCCGAAGATGCCGCGGCGGGAATCCTGGACGCCGACGGAGCGACTGGACGAGGAGCTGGCGGCGGTCGGCTTCTATCTGTCGGGCCACCCGCTGGACGACATGGTCGACTCGCTTCGCCGGAAGCGCACCGACCTGCTGACGGACGCGATCGGCAAGGCCATCGGCGGGGCCGAGGCGCTGCGGATGGCCGGGGTGATCCGCCGCAAGCAGGAGCGCCCGTCGCGATCGGGCGAGAAGTTCGCCTTCGTCACCTTCTCCGACCCCACCGGGGAGTACGAGGTGCTGTTTCCGCCGGAGTCGCTGCGGAAGTGCCGCGACCAGCTGGAGCCGGGCAAGGCGGTGTCGATCCGGGTGCGCTGCAAGGCCAGCGACGGCGAGGTGCGGTTCTTCGGCGAGAGCGTCGAGCCGGTCGAGAAGACGATCGAGAACGCGGTGGCCGGTCTGCGGGTCCATATCTCGCCGCAGAGCGCCGAGATCGAGGCGATCAAGAAGCGTCTGGGCGTCAGCAATGGTCGGGGCGGCGAGATCGTGCTGACAGCGCAGCTGAGTGGCGGCCGCGAGGTGGAGCTGAAGCTTCCCGGTCGGTTCACGCTGGATGGCGCGGTGCGTGGAGCGATCAAGACTGCGCCGGGCGTGGTCTTCGTCGAAGAGCTGTGAGGCGGCGTGCTGCGGTCGTGGCGCTGATCGTCGCCACGACGGTCGGGGCGGCCCGCGCGGCGCCGCCCGCGACCCTGTACGATGTGGTGGCCTGGGCCCAGGCCCGCCTGACCGGCGCCGACGACTGGGCTGTTCTGGGATTCAACAGCCTTGCGGTCACCTTCGGCAGCCCGACGGGCGCCACACTGTGGGACAACGGCCTGGTCGAGGGGGATGTCCGTCAGGAGTTCTTCGAACCGATCGAGCGGGATGGCTACATTCTGCGCTCGACGATGGGGCGTTGGACGGTGGATTGCGCGCGCCAGCGCTATGCGATCCTGCGCCTGACGCTCTACGCCCGGAACGACCTCAAGGACCAGCTGGCCGAGCAGGAGATGGAGCCGCCGGTCTGGTTCGCGCGCGACCGAATCTCGGAACGCGCCATCGACGGCATGTGTCAGGCGGCAAGCACGGCCCCACCCCCTGCGCCTAGACCGTAAGTGATTTTCAACTTTATGGCGGCGATCATCGCGACTACAATTTTTCAGGGTCCAGAAGGGGCGACGTCATGAAGCGCGCTATCGGTCTCATCGCAGCGCTGGCGCTGGTCGCCGGTCCCGCCGCCGCCCAGGGGACGTTCGGTTCGCAGCCCCGGCAGACCTTCAATCCCGGCGGAGCCATCGGACAGAGTCCGTCCGGAGCGCCGTCTCGGCCCTCCACCTATGGGGCGCCCGCGGCGTCCAGCGGACCGTCCTCGCGCTATCAGAGCCCCCAGCGGATTTACGGCGCGCCCGAGGCGCCCAAGGCCGAGGGCTTCAAGCCGTACAAGCCGTTCACCGGCGGTTCGACCTATGCCAGCCCCTACAGCGGCGGCCGGCCGGCCGGAGCCACGGATTGCGAGCGCAGCGTCTATACAAACGCCTGCAAGCCGTAGGGATGTTCGTCGTCCGCCAGCCGGGTTGATTTTCGGGGCTTTTGGCCCTACATGCGCCGCTCCAATCCACACGCAGGTGTTCGGCTTGGCCGGGGAGACATCCCGTCCGAGTCCGTTCCGGTCCTCTTCGGAGGGTTTACCTGCGGCGGTTCAACCGGAAGAAAGACGAGATACAGACTATGGCTCTGCCCGAATTCTCCATGCGCCAACTGCTTGAAGCCGGCGCCCACTTCGGCCACCAGACTCACCGCTGGAACCCGAAGATGGACAAGTACATCTTCGGCTCGCGCTCCAACATCCACATCATCGACCTGTCGCAGTCGATCCCGCTGCTGCACCAGGCCCTGGTGAAGGTGCGTGAAGTCGCCGCCGGCGGCGGCCGCATCCTGTTTGTCGGCACGAAGCGCCAGGCCTCCGAGCCGCTGGCCACGGCCGCCAAGCGCTGCGCCCAATACTATGTGAACCACCGCTGGCTGGGCGGCACGCTCACCAATTGGCGCACCGTGTCGGGCTCGATCGCGCGTCTGCGCGAAGTCGACAGCCTGCTGGCCGGCGAAGGCCAAGGCCGCACCAAGAAGGAACTGCTGCAGCTGACGCGCGAGCGCGACAAGCTGGAACTGTCCCTGGGCGGCATCAAGGACATGGGCGGCATCCCCGACCTGATGTTCGTGATCGACACCAACAAGGAAGCGATCGCGATCCAGGAAGCCCGGAAGCTGAACATCCCGGTCATCGCCATCCTCGACACCAACTCGAACCCGGACGGCATCACCTATCCGATCCCCGGCAACGACGACGCCGCCCGCGCGATCCAGCTGTACTGCGACCTGCTGGCTGACGCCGTCCTCGACGGCCTGGCCGCCGGCCAATCGGCTTCGGGCATCGACCTGGGCGCCTCGGAAGCGCCGATGGAGCCGACCCTGGCCCGCGAGTTGACGCCGCAAGCCGTCGCCGAGCCCGAGGTCAGCGCCCCGGAAGCCGCGGCCCTCGAAGCCGAGATGACCGGCGCCGAAGCCCCCGCGGCGGATGCGGCGAGCGAAGAACAGGCCGGCTAAGCGCTTTCGGGCGCTGGCTGACACAAAACCCTGACGGCGGGCCCTCATACGGGGGTCCGTCGTGATTCAAAGACCTAAGAGGAGCTGACCATGGCGGAAATCACCGCTGCGCTGGTCAAAGACCTGCGCGAAAAATCCGGCGCCGGCATGATGGACTGCAAGAAGGCCCTGACGGAGAACGGCGGCGACGTCGAAGCTTCCATGGACTGGCTGCGGACCAAGGGCCTGGCCAAGGCCGCCAAGAAGGCCGACCGCGCCGCGGCTGAAGGCCTCGTGGCCGGCAAGATCTCGGCCGACGGCAAGACCGGCGTGCTGGTCGAGTTCAACGCTGAAACCGACTTCGTCGCCAAGAACGAAGGCTTCCAGAACGCCGCGCGCGAATTCGCGAACGTGGCGCTGACGGTCGACGGCGACGTGGACGCGATCACCGCGGCCAAGACGTCGAAGGGCGAAGTCGTCAGCGACGTGATCACCAACATGATCGCGACGATCGGCGAAAACATGCGCCTGCGCCGCGCGGCGAAGCTGTCGGTCACCGACGGCGCCGTCTCGCTGTACCTGCACAACAAGCAAGGCGACGACGTCGCCAAGCTGGCGGTGCTGGTGGCGCTGGAAGGCACGGGCGACAAGGCCGCCCTGGCCGAGGTCGCCCGCCGCATCGCCCTGCACGTGGCCGGTACGCCGACCCCGCCGCTGGCCCTGAACTCGGACGAGCTGGATCCGGAAGTCGTCGCCAAGGAGCGCGAAATCCAGACCCAGACCGCGATGGAGTCGGGCAAGCCCCGCGAGATCGCCGAGAAGATGGTCGAGGGCCGGATCCGCAAGTGGCAGGAAGAAGTGGTGCTGCTGAAGCAACCCTTCGTCATGAACCCGGATCAGACTATCGAGCAGCTGGTCGCCGAAACCGCCAAGGAAACCGGCGCGCCGGTCGTTCTGAAGGCCTTCGTGCGCTTCGCCCTCGGCGAAGGCGTGGAGAAGGCTCCGGAAGGCGACTTCGCCGCCGAAGTGGCCTCGATGACCGGCCAGGCCTGAGCCTGAGCTACTGACGACCGAGGGCGCGGTGCGTTATACGCACCGCGCCCTTGTTGTATGTTCCCCTCCGCGAAACCCAAGGACTCACCCATGGCCGACGCCGCTCCCCGCTATAAGCGCATCCTGCTCAAGCTGTCGGGCGAGGCGGGTGTCGGGGGCGACAGCTTCGGAATCGATCCCAAGACCCTGGCGGCGGTGTCCGAGGAGATCGCCCAGGTGGTGAACGCCGGGGTGCAGGTCTGCGTCGTCGTCGGCGGCGGCAACATCTTCCGCGGCGCCGCCCTGGCCGAGGCCGGGATGGAGCGCGCCAGCGCCGACTACATGGGCATGCTGGCCACCGTCATGAACGCGCTGGCCCTGCAAGCCTCGCTCGAGAAGGCCGGGGTCTATACGCGCGTCCAGTCGGCGATCCCGATGGAGGCGGTCTGCGAGCCCTACATCCGCCGCCGTGCGTTGCGGCATCTGGAAAAGGGGCGGGTGGTGATCTTCGCCGCCGGCCTGGGCGCGCCGTTCTTCACGACCGATACCCCGGCGGCCCTGCGCTCGGCCGAGATGGGCTGCGACGCCCTGTTCAAGGGGACCAGCGTCGACGGCGTCTATTCGGCCGATCCGAAGAAGGATTCGGAGGCCAAGCGTTACGACACGCTCAGCTATCAGGACGTGCTGGCCAAGAACCTGCGCGTCATGGACGCCTCGGCGGTCAGCCTGATGCGCGACAACCATATCCCGATCGTGGTGTTCAACATCCGCGAACGGGGCAATCTGCTGAAGGTGCTGAATGGCGAAGGGGTCTTCACGACCATCGCCTAAGCCTTACAGTCGCCAGGAAATACAAGACGGAGACGCCTCATGGCCACGACCGAAAAGCCCGTGCTTTCGAAGTACAAGGACCGCATGGACAAGGCCGTCGCGGCGCTTCAGGACGAATTCGGGTCTCTGCGGACCGGGCGCGCCTCGGCCAGCCTGCTGGACCAGATCCGGGTCGACGCCTACGGCTCGTCCACCCCGCTCAACCAGGTCGGCGCGATCAGCGTGCCGGAACCGCGCATGATCACGATCAGCGTCTGGGACCGCGCCCTCGTGGTGTCGGTGGAAAAGGCGATTCGCGCCTCGGACCTCGGCCTGAACCCGGTCGTCGACGGCACGACCCTGCGCCTGCCGATTCCGCCGCTGACCGAAGAACGCCGCAAGGATCTGGTGAAGCTGGCCGGGAAATACGCCGAACAGCAGAAGGTGGCCGTCCGCAACGTGCGTCGCGACGCCAACGACGACTGCCGCAAGGCGCAGAAAGACGGCGTCATCAGCCAGGACGACGAGAAGCGTTTTGAGGCGGAGGTGCAGAAGATCACCGACGAAGCCATCAAGCGCGTGGACGAAGCCTTGAAAACAAAAGAACAAGAGATCATGCACGTTTGACGCCCGCGTAAGGACTAGCGTTTCCTCATGGCCGCCGCCGAGAAGCCACCGTCCGCGGACGCGCCCAATCCTGATCGGGGAGGGGCTGCGCCGCCCCTGCACGTCGCGATTGTCATGGATGGCAACGGGCGGTGGGCCAAGCAGCGGGGCCTGCCGCGGTCCCTGGGCCATCGGGCCGGTGTCGAGGCGCTGAAGCGCACGGTCTCCGCGGCCGCCAAGCTGGGGGTGGGCTCGCTGACGGTCTTCGGCTTCTCCACCGAAAACTGGAGCCGTCCGGCTGCCGAAGTGGCCGAGCTGATGGCGCTGCCGAAGCGCTACTTCGAGTCGGACCTCGCCCGCCTGCACCGCGAGGGCGTGCGCGTTCGGGTGATCGGTCGGCGTCAGGGCCTGTCGAATGAGCTGCTGAAGCTGATCGACGACGCCCATGCGCGGACGGCCAACAATACCGCTTTCAATCTCGATATCGCCTTCAACTATGGCGGCCAGGCCGATCTGGTGGATGCCGCGCGCCGCTTCGCCGAGGACGTGGCCGCCGGTCGCCGGCGGCCGGAGGATCTGAACGAGGCGACGCTGGCGAGCCTGCTGGCGACTGCCGGCACCCCGCCGCCGGACCTCATCGTGCGGCCATCGGGCGAGCAACGGCTGTCTAACTTCCTGCTGTGGGAGGCCGCTTACGCCGAACTGGTGTTCCAGGATGTGCTGTGGCCCGACTACGGCGAAGAGCATCTGAAAGCAGCGCTGGCGGAGTTCGCCGCGCGGGATCGGCGCTATGGCGCAATCGTTGCCGATGACGTCCTCGCCGCAGGTTAAGCGGTTCGACTGGACAAACCTCGGCCTGCGCGTTGCGTCGGCCGTGGTTCTGGTTCCGGCTGCCCTCGCCGCGGCGTGGTTCGGCGGCTGGCCGTATCTCGTGCTCATCGCGATCGGCGTGGCGCTGCTGGCCATCGAATGGGGCGGGATGAGCGCGCCGGTGGCTCCGACACGGGTGGCGGCGGCCGTCGCGGCCGCGGTGCTGATCGCGGTCTTCATCGGCTATCGCGGCGATTTCGCCTGGGCCTGGGGCGCGATCCTGCTGACCGCGGCCTTCGCGGCGGTGATCGCCAGGGGCGTCGCCGAGCGACCCGCCGACGCGGCGTTCGGCGTCCTCTACATCGCGCCGGCGGCGCTGTGTCTCGTGTGGCTCCGCGATACGAGCGGGGTCATGTCGCACCAGGGGCACTGGTGGATCATGATGTTGTTCGCCGCGACCTGGGCCGCCGACATCGGCGCGTTCGCTGTCGGCAGCACGCTGAAGGGCCCCAAGCTGTGGCCGCGGTTCTCGCCCAACAAGACGTGGTCCGGCTTCATCGGCGGCCTCGTGGCGGCGACGGCGGCGGGCAGCCTTATGGCCGGCATGTCGGTGTTCCACCTGAACGTCTGGGCGGCGGCCTTCATCGGCCTGGCCGTCGGCGTGGCGACCATGGCCGGCGATCTATGGGAATCCGCCATCAAGCGGCGTTTTGGCGTAAAGGACTCAGGCGACCTGATCCCCGGCCATGGCGGATTGCTCGACCGGGTGGACGGATTGATGTTTGCAGTTGTGGTGATGGCGGCGCTTCGGCTGGCGAACCATTGGGGATGGGGACATTGAGCCTGCCGCGCAAGGTCAGCGTCCTGGGGTCCACCGGCTCGGTGGGCATGTCCACGCTGGATCTCTTCGATCAGGCGGGCGTCGAGATCGAGATGGTCGGTCTGGTCGCAGGCCGCAACGTCGCGCGGTTGGCCGAGCAGGCCCTGCGCTGGCGCCCGCAACTGGCGGTGATTCAGGATGAGACCCTGCTGCCGGAGCTGCGCGAGCGCCTGAAGGGCTCCGGCATCGCGGCGGCGGGCGGCGCGCAGGCGGTGATCGACGTGGCCTCGGCCGACGCCCAGTGGGTGATGTCGGCCATCGTGGGGTTCGCGGGCCTGGCGCCGACGCTGGCTGCGGCCCGGTCCGGGGCGGTGATCGCGCTCGCCAACAAGGAAAGCCTGGTCTGTGCGGGGCCGTCGCTGTTGCGGATCGCCAAGCTGGCGGGCGGGGCGGTGATCCCGGTCGATTCGGAGCACTCCGCGATCTTCCAGGTGCTGGACCCCATGGCCGCGGCGCAGGTGACGCGACTGATCCTGACCTCGTCGGGCGGACCATTCCGCAACGCCAGCCGCGAGGAGATGGCGGCGGCGACGCTGGAGCAGGCGCTGGCGCACCCGAATTTCTCGATGGGCGCCAAGATTTCGATCGATTCCGCGACCATGATGAACAAGGGCCTCGAGGTGATCGAGGCCGCCTACCTGTTCTCAATGCCGCCGGAGCGGATCGACGTCCTGGTCCACCCGCAGCAGATCATTCACAGCCTGGTCGAATATGCCGATGGCTCGACCTTGGCCCAACTGGGGGCGCCGGACATGCGGCCGCCGATCGCCTGCGCGTTCGCCTGGCCCGACCGCTTGCCGTGGCCCGCGCCCAAGCTGGACCTAGTGGCGTCCGGCCCGCTGACGTTCCAGCATCCCGATCCCCAGAAGTTCCCCGCGCTCACCATCGCCAAGCAGGCGCTGGCGGCAGGCGGTCAGGCGCCGGCGGCGATGAATGCGGCCAACGAGCGCGCCGTCGCGGCCTTCCTTGACCGACGCATCCGCTTTCTTGATATCCCGGACGTGGTGGCGGAGACGCTCGAGCGCATGGACCGGACCGAGTCGGTCACCTCGCTGGACGGCGACGCCGTCGAGCGCGCCCGCAACACCGACGCCGCGGCCCGGCGTGTCGCGGACGAGGTCGTCGGCGGCCTCGTCGCGGCGTGATGGAGTAGACGCGTCCGATGCACCTCCTGCAGACGATCCTCATCTACGTCGTGCCGTTCCTGGTCGTGATCGGCGTGGTCGTGACGGTGCACGAGCTGGGTCATTTTCTGGCGGCCAAGGCGCTGGGCACCAAGATCGACCGCTTCGCCATCGGGTTCGGCCGTGCGATCGCGCAGTGGACGGACAAGTCGGGGGTCGAGTGGCGCGTCGGGTGGCTGCCCATCGGCGGCTATGTCCGGTTCGCGGGCGACGACAACGCCGCCAGTATTCCCGACGCCGACGATCTGGCCGCCATGCGGCGCGACCTAGTGGACCAGGGGCGCGGCGCCGAGATCAACCGGTACTTCCACTTCAAGCCGCTATGGCAGCGGGCGATCATTGTCGGGGCCGGGCCGTTCTCGAACTTCGTGCTGGCCACGCTTGTCTTCGCGACACTGCTGCTGGCGTTCGGCGTGCCGACCAGCTCGACGCGAATCGACACCGTCGTCGCCGGCAGCGCGGCCGAACGCGCAGGCTTCCAAGTCGGCGACACGATTCTTCGCGTCAACGGCAAGGCCATCGAAGGCTTCGAGGATGTGACCTCGAAGGTGCTGATGAGTTCGGACACGCCGATGACGTTCGTGGTCCGTCGGGCCGGCCAGGAGGTGGCGCTGACAGCGACGCCCGTACGGGGGCCTGTCGTCGATCGTCTCGGCAAGACTCACATGATGGGCAAGCTGGGCCTCGGTCACGAGACCCGTCCGGGCGATGTCGTCATCCGGCGCTACAACCTCCCCGAAGCGATCGTCGGCGGCGCCGAGCGCACGGTTTCGACCATTTCGTCGACACTGACCTATCTAGGTCGGCTGATCTCGGGGCGTGAGAGCGCCAACCAGCTGGCCGGGCCCCTGGGCATGGCCCAGATGTCGGGCGACCTGACCAAGCAGGCCAAGGACGTTTCGCCCGACACCGGCACGTTCGTGCTCAACGGCGCGCTGATGATGTTCGAGTTCATCGGCATCATCTCGGTGAGCATCGGGTTCATGAACCTGCTGCCCGTGCCGGTGCTGGATGGCGGCCACCTCATGTTCTACGCCTACGAAGCTGTCGCGCGGCGCCCTCTTGCCGCCAAGGTTCAGGCGGCAGGGTATCGCGTGGGTCTTGCGCTAGTCCTCGGTTTGATGTTGTTCGCCACCTGGAACGACTTGCAGCGCCTGCGTGTGTTCAATCTGTTCGGCGGCCTATTCTCCTAGGCACGTTCGTCCCTCAACCGGCTGATTCGATGTTTAGAACCCGCGCCTCCCGCGCCGCGCTTGCCTCCGGCCTTGCCCTACTGCTGGGTACGTCCGCCCTCGTCGTGCCTGGAGCCGCGTTGGCCCAGCAGGCCCAGGGGGGCGTGATCCAGCGCATCCTGGTCCAGGGCAACGAACGGATCGAGCCGTCCACGGTGATCTCGTACCTGCCGGTGCAGCCGGGCGAACCGGTCGACGCGGCCAGGATCGACCTGGCGCTGAAGGCGCTGTTCCGCACCGATCTGTTTTCGGACGTGAAGATCGATTTCCAGAACGGCGACCTGATCGTGTCCGTCGTGGAAAACCCGATCATCAACCGGGTGATCTTCGAGGGGAACAAGGGCCTCAAGGAAGACAAGCTGCGCGATGAAGTGACCGTCCGTCCGCGCGGTATCTTCACCCGGGCGAAGGTGCAGGGCGACGTGCAGCGCATCGTCGAGCTGTATCGCCGGTCGGGCCGCATCTCGGCCAACGTCACGCCGCAGATCATCGAACTGCCGCAAAAGCGCGTGGACCTGATCTTCAAGATCGACGAGGGCCCGAAGAGCGGGATTCTGTCGGTCAACTTCCTGGGCAACAAGGCGTTCTCGGATAACGACCTGCGCGACGTCGTGGTCACCGAGGAGACGCGCTGGTTCAAGTTCTTCTCGAACAACGCCAACTACGACCCGGACCGCCTGGAATACGACAAGGAGCAGCTGCGGAAGCACTATCGAAACCGCGGCTACTACGACTTCCGCGTCACCTCGGCGGTGGCGGAGCTGGCGCCCGACAAGAACGGTTTCGTCGTCACGTACAATGTGGACGAAGGCCCGCGCTACAAGTTCGGCAAGATCGCCGTCGAGACCGAGCTGCAGAAGCTGGACAAGGACGTCCTGACCGCCCTGATCCCCATCCGTTCGGGCCAGGAGTACCAGGACGAGGCGATCGAGACCTCGACCGACGCCCTGACCTTCGCGGCGGGCGCGGCGGGCTTCGCGTTCGTGGATGTCCGTCCGCGCTATACGCCCAATCGCGAGAAGGGCGTGGTGGATGTCACCTTCGCCGTGCGCGAAGGCCCGCGCGTCTACGTCGACCGGATCGACATCGTCGGCAACACCCAGACCCTGGACTACGTCATCCGCCGCGAGATGAGCGTCGTCGAGGGCGACGCCTACAACAGGGCGCTGGTCGACCGCTCCAAGCGTCAGATTCGCGCGCTCGGGTACTTCAAGGATGTGGATATCCAGGAAGTCCCGGGGTCGGCGCCCGACCGCACCGCGTTGCAGGTGAAGGTCGAGGAGCAGCCGACCGGCGAACTGTCGTTCAGCGCCGGCTACTCGTCCGTGGACCAGCTGGTGCTGGACCTGGGGATCAGCCAGCGCAACTTCCGGGGTCGCGGCCAGGACGTGCGCGCCCGCGTGTCCGTGGGCTCGCTGCGTCAACAGCTGGACTTCTCCTTCACCGAGCCGCGCTTCCTCAACCGCGATGTGGCGGCGGGGATCGACCTCTACGGCTATCGCTACGACCTGTCGGACTTCTCGGCCTACAAGACCACCACTTACGGCGTGACGTTCCGGGCCAACTTCCCGCTCAGCATCGATAGCCGCGGCGCGCTGCGCTACACCCTCAGGCAGGACGAGATCGAGATCTCCGAAGGCCTCTGCACCACGACCACCAATGCGGACGGCACCGTCAATCCGGCGCTCTATTCGGCCGCGTTCTGCAACCAGGTCGGCACCTACCTGACGTCGCTGGTCGGCTACGGCGCCCGTATCGACCGACGGAACGACTATCTGAACCCGACGCGGGGCTGGTACGTCGACTTCAATCAGGACGTCGCAGGTCTTGGTGGCGACGTGAACTTTGTCCGGACCGACCTGGAGTCCGGCTGGTTCCACGGGTTCAACAAGGACTTCATCCTCTCGCTGACCGGCTCGAGCGGCTATGTGCTCGGCTGGGGCGGTGACAACGTCCGGATCAACGACCGTTACTACAAGGGCGGTCTGAACTTCCGTGGATTCGAAACCGCGGGTATCGGCCCGCGTGACGTCTCGCAGCAACGGGCCGACGCCCTTGGCGGCAAGGTGTTCGCGATCGGCACCGTCGAGCTGACCGTGCCGACATTCCTGCCCGAGCAGTACGGGATCAAGGCGGCGCTGTTCAGCGATTTCGGAACCTTGGGCAAGCTCGACAAGGCCGACAAGGTCTTCCAGGCCGGCGACGCGTCCTGCACCCTCGCGGACCCCAACGATCCAACGAAGACGATCACGACGAACCCCGTCGTGGGCGTCCGCAATCCCTGCATCAAGGACGACCTGTCGTTCCGCGCCTCGGCCGGCGTGAGCGTGTTCTGGAAGTCGCCGATGGGCCCGATCCGCTTCGACTTCAGCCGTGTTCTGGCCAAGGAAACGTACGACAAGGAAGAAACCTTCCGGTTCTCCACTTCAACCAGGTTCTAGACATCATGACTTTCAAGACTTTCGCCGTGGCCGGTAGCGCCGTGGTCCTCGCACTCACGAGCGCGGCTCCCGCGTTCGCTCAGGCGCCCGCGGCGGCCGCTCCGGCGGCTCCGGCGGCGCCCGCCGTCACCCACGGCGCGCCGGTCCCCGGCCTCTGCATCGTGTCGGTGGAGAACGCCATCGGCGCCTCGACCGTCGGCAAGTTCGTCAACACCCGGCTCCAGCAGCTGGTCGCGCAGGTGAACGCCGAGCTCAACGCCGAGAAGACGGCGCTGGACAACGACGCCAAGGCCCTGGAGGGCCAGCGTGCGACGCTGGACCAGAACACCTTCGAGCAGCGCGCCGCCGCCCTGCAGGTTCGCGGCAACGCCCTGCAGCGCAAGGCCCAGCAGCGCGACCAGGAGATCCAGGCGACCGAGCAGAAGGCGATCAACCGCGTCGGCACGGAGATGGAGCCCCTGATCCGTCAGGCCTATCAGGCCAAGCAGTGCTCGATCCTGATCAACCGCAACTCGATCATCCTGGGCAACCCGGCGTCGGACATTACGCCGGCCGTGGTCACGGCGCTGAACGCGAAGATCACCCAGTTCACCTTCGATCGTGAACGCCTCGACCAGCAGGCCCGCCCGACGGCCGCGCCGGCAGCGGCCGCGGCGCCGCGCCGCTAAGGGCGACGCGCGGGTCGAGTCCGCTTACAAGCGATTCATGCCCGACCCGCGCTTCTTCGAGGATCTCGGCCCGGTCGCCCTGGGCGACCTGGCGACCCTGACCGGGGCCACGCTGACCGATGCCGCGGCGGCGGATCGGCGTGTGACCGCCGTCGCCGTGCTGGGGCATGCCGGGGCCGGGTCCATCACCTTCCTGGCGGACCGCAAGTATGCGGCGGACCTGTCCGCGGCACGCCCTGCCGCGTGCTTCCTGCCGCCGGGCCTGGAAGGATTGGCGCCAGCCGGCTGCGCCGTTCTGACAACCCCAAATCCCCAAGGCGCCTATGCCCTGGCCGCGCAACGGCTGCACCGGCCGCGCGCCGTGGGATCGGTCGCGGTCGCGACGGACGCCGTCGTGGAAGCCGATGTCACGCTCGGTCCCGGCGTCGTCGTCGGCCCAGGCGCCCAGATCGGTCGCGGCACGCGTATCGGCGCGAACACCAGCATCGGGCCGGGGGTCGCCATTGGCCGCGATTGCGATATCGCCCCCAATGTCACCATCGGCTTCGCCGTGATCGGCGATCGGGTGAAGATCCTGGCCGGCGCGCGGATCGGGGAGCCGGGTTTCGGCGCGACGGCCGGCGCCAAGGGCCTGATCGACATCCCGCAACTGGGGCGCGTGATCATCCAGGACGGCGTCTCGATCGGGGCGAACAGCACCATCGATCGCGGGGCGTTCGACGACACCGTGATCGGCGAGAACACCAAGATCGACAACCTCGTGCAGGTCGCCCACAACGTGCGCGTCGGACGCAACTGCGTCATGGCGGCTCACACCGGCATCTCCGGGAGCGTGACGATCGGGGACGGCGCCCAGTTCGGCGGCCGCGCCGGCGTGGCGGATCACGTGAGCATCGGAGCCGGCGCGCGTGTTGGCGCCGCCGCCGGCGTGATGAAGGATATTCCGGCGGGCGAGACCTGGGGCGGCATGCCCGCGCGTCCCATCCGCCATTGGCTGAAAGAGACCGCCTGGCTGGCCCGCATGGCCAGCCGGAAGGGTAGGGGAGAGGCATGACGCGCAAGGCGCCGGCGGGGACCGATCCCACCGCCATCGACATCACCGAAATCCTGGCGCGGATCCCGCACCGGTTCCCCATGCTGCTGGTGGACCGCTGCGAGGACTATAAGCCCAGCGAATCCATCGTCGGCATCAAGTGCGTGACGGTGAACGAACCCTTCTTCCAGGGGCATTTCCCGGACTATCCGGTGATGCCCGGCGTCCTGCTGATCGAAGCCATGGCCCAGACTGGCGCGGTGCTGATGTCGAAGTCCCTGGAGGTCGACACCGCCGGCAAGGCGATCTTCTTCATGTCGGCCGACAACTGCCGCTTCCGCCAGCCCGTGCGCCCCGGCGACGTTGTCCGGATGCCGGTGAAGGTGGTTCGCCACCGGGGCGACGTGTTCAAGTTCGCCGGTCAGTGCCTGGTGGGCGACAAGGTGGCCGCCGAGTGCGAGTTCGCCGCGATGGTTGTGGAGACCTGAACCCCTTGGGCGTCGACATCCATCCGACGGCGCTGGTCGCCAAGGGCGCTGAGCTGGCCGACGGGGTCAGCATCGGGGCCTACTCCATCATCGGCGAGCATGCGCGGATCGGGGCGCGGACCCAGATCCTGTCGCATGTGGTCATCGAGAACCGCGTGACGATCGGCGAGGACTGCTCCGTCCGCAATTTCTCCAACCTGGGCGGCCCGCCGCACCACACCGGCTACAAGGGCGAACCCACCGAGCTGATTATCGGTGACCGCAACAAGCTGTGGGAGCACGTCACCATGCACATCGGCACGCCCGATGGCGGCGCGGTGACGCGGGTGGGCGACGACGGCATGTTCATGGCCACGAGCCACGTGGGCCACGACTGCACTGTCGGCGACAATGTCATTCTGGCCCACTCGGCCACCCTGGGCGGTCACGTTCACGTCGGCGACTTCGTGATGGTGAGCGGCTTGGCCGCGGTGCACCAATATTGCCGGGTCGGGCGCTATTCGTTCATCGGCGGATTGGCGGCGGTGACCAAGGACGTGATCCCCTACGGTCTGGTGTGGGGCAACCACGCCCACCTCGAGGGCCTGAATCTGGTCGGGCTCAAGCGTCGCAATTTCAGCCGCGAGACGATCAGCGAGCTGCGCTCGGCCTACCGGCTGATGTTCGCCATCGAGGGCACGTTCCAGGAGCGGATCGAGGACACAGCCGCCACATTCGGCCATTCGCCGCCGGTGATGGAGATCATCGACTTCATCCGGGCCGACGCCAGCCGGCCGCTCTGTTTGCCCGAGCGGGAAACCTGATGACCAAGCTGGGCCTGATCGCCGGTGGCGGGGGCCTGCCGGTGGAGATCGCCCAGCATTGCGAGCGGTCCGGACGGCCCCTGTTCGTGATCCGGTTGAAGGGGTTCGCCGGGTCAGACCTGTCCCCCTACGCTGGCGCCGAGGTCGGCCTTGCCGAGATCGGCAAGTGCATGAAGGCCTTGAAGCGCGCCGGTTGCCGCTCGATCTGCCTCGCCGGAAACGTGGCGCGGCCGGATTTCGCCAGCCTGGTCCCCGACCTGCGGGGCCTGATGCTGCTGCCCAAGGTGATCGCCACGGCTCGGAACGGCGACGACGCCCTGCTGCGGCTGCTGGTGGGCGAGTTCGAGAAGGAAGGGTTCGCTGTCGAGGGCGCGCACGACGTCATGGAGGATCTCTCCCTTCCGGCGGGCCTTCTGGGGCGCCACGCGCCGGGCGCCGACGACCTGACCGATGCGCACCGCGCGCTCGACGTGGCCCGGGCCATCGGGGCGTTGGACGTGGGGCAGGCCAGCGTGGTCGCCCATGGCCTGGTGCTGGCCGTAGAGGCGCAGGAGGGCACGGACGCCATGCTCGCCCGCGTGGCCGATCTGCCCGCGCACTTGAAGGGTCAGCCGGGCGCCGGCGTCGGCGTGCTGGCGAAGGCGCCTAAACCAATCCAGGAGACCCGCGTCGATCTGCCGACCATCGGCCTGGCGACCGTTCGAGGCGTCGCGCGAGCGGGCCTGAAAGGTATCGTCGGTGAGGCGGGGCGCCTGCTGGTGCTGGACCGGGAGGCCACCATCGCGCTTGCCGATGAGCTGGGGATCTTCATCCTGGGCGTGGATCCGCCGGGCGCATGAGCGAGCGGCCGCTCACCGTCATGCTCGTCGCGGCCGAGGCGTCGGGCGACGACCGGGGCGCGGGCCTCGCGCGGGCGTTGCGGCGCAAGCTGGGCGACGGGGTGCGGTTCGTGGGCGTGGGCGGTGCGCGGATGCGGGCCGAGGGCGTCGACAGCTCCTTCGACATCGCCGAACTGTCGATCTTCGGTCTGCTGGAAGGTCTGATGGCCTATGGCACGGTCGTTCGACGGGCCGATGAAGTCGCTGCCCTGGCGGCGCGCGAGGCGCCCGATGTGGCTGTGCTGATTGACTCGTGGGGGTTCACCCTGCGGGTCGCGCAACGCCTTCGGCGCGTGAACCCCGGTCTGCCCCTGGTGAAGTATGTCGCGCCGCAGGTCTGGGCGTCGCGGCCGGGACGCGCACGCACGGCGGCCATGTGGTTCGACCGCTTGCTCACCATCCACGCGTTCGATGCTCCGGCGTTCGAGCGCGAGGGATTGGCCACGACGTTCGTCGGCGACTCGACGCTGGCGATCGATTTCAGCACCGCCGATCCGCTACGGCTTCGACGTGACATCGGCGCTGGGCCTGACGACCCCGTCCTGCTCGTGCTGCCGGGCAGTCGGCCGTCGGAGATCGAACGCGTGCTCCCAGCCTTCGAGGACGCGGTGCAGCGTCTCAAGGCCGAGCGGCCGGGCCTGCAGGTGGTTGTGCCGGCGGCCCCGACCGTGGCTGAGCTGGTCAAGGCGCGCGTGGCGGGCTGGACGCATCGGGCGCATGTGGTGGACGGGGAGGCGGCCAAGCGTGACGCGATGGCGGCGGCCACCGTGGCGCTCGCGTGTTCGGGAACGGTGACGACCGAGCTGGCGGTGGCGGGCGCGCCGATGGTGGTGGGTTATCGGCTGGCGCCGGTGACCTACGCGATTCTGAAGCGGCTGATCCGCACCAAGTACGTGACCCTGTTCAACATCGCCGCCCAGGACTTCGTCGCGCCCGAGCTGATCCAGGATGACTGCAACGGCGCGTCGCTGGCGCGCGAGGTGGCTATGCGCCTCGACAACCCCGATCTGCGGGCCCGCCAGACGGCGCGGCAGTCGGAGGCCTTGCTCAAAATGGGTCGCGGCGGCCCCGATCCGAACGAGGCCGCCGCGAATGCCGTCTTGGAACTGCTGTCGACGCGCGCTTAGCGCTTGTCGACCGGCGCATAGGCGCGCAGCGGCGCGCCCGTGTAGATTTGCCGCGGACGGCCGATCTTCTGCGACGGATCCTCGATCATTTCCTTCCATTGGGCGATCCACCCGACGGTGCGGGCGAGCGCGAACAGCACCGTGAACATCTCCGGCGGGAAGCCCAGAGCGCGCAGGGTGATGCCGGAGTAGAAGTCGACGTTCGGGTACAGCTTGCGATCGATGAAGAAGGGGTCGTTGAGCGCGATTTTCTCGAGCTCCATGGCGACCTTCAGCAGCGGATCATCGCCGTGACCCACTTCGGCCAGCACTTCGTGGCAGGTCTGCTGCATGACCTTCGCGCGCGGGTCGTAGTTCTTGTAGACCCGGTGGCCGAAGCCCATGAGCAGGCGTTCGCGGTTCTTAACGCCCTGAACGAACTCGGGGATCTTATCGACCGTCCCGATCTCCTTCAGCATGTTGAGCGCTTCTTCGTTGGCGCCGCCGTGCTTGGGACCCCAGAGCGAGGCGATGCCGGCGGCGATGCAGGCGAACGGATTGGCGCCCGACGAACCAGCAAGGCGGACCGTCGACGTCGAGGCGTTCTGCTCGTGGTCGGCGTGCAGGATGAAGATGCGATCCATGGCCTTGGTCAGGACCGGGTTCGGCGCCCAATCCTCGGCTGGAACCGAGAAGCACATCCGCAGGAAGTTCTCGGCATACGACAGGTCGTTGCGAGGATGCACGAACGGCTGGCCGAGGGAGTATTTGTAGGCGCGGGCCGCAATGGTCGGGATCTTGGCGATCATCCGGTGAGCGGAGATCATCCGCTGTTCCGGGTCATCGACGTTGGTGCTGTCGTGATAGAAGGCCGACAGGGCGCCGACCGCGCCGGTCATGATCGCCATCGGGTGAGCATCCCGACGGAAGCCTTGGAAAAAGCGGTCGAACTGCTCGTGCAGCATGGTGTGGTAGATGATGTTCTTCTCGAACGCGGCGTACTCGCCGGCCTTCGGAAGCTCGCCATGCAGCAGCAGATAGCAGACTTCGAGGAAGCTGGACTTCTCGGCCAGCTCGTCGATGGGATAGCCGCGGTGCAGCAGCACGCCCTTGTCGCCATCGATGAAGGTGATCTTGCTTTCGCACGACGCCGTCGAGGTGAAACCCGGATCGTAGGTGAAGACGTCGGCTTCCGCGTAGAGCTTGCGGATGTCGACCACCGGCGGCCCCTCGGTGCCGCGCAGAACCGGGAGCTCGACCGATTTTCCGTCGATTTCGAACTTGGCTTTATCGCCCATAGAAGCCCCTTCGCGCCTGCGAGATGAAACAGTTGTTCGGGCTTATACCCCTTTACGCGACGAGCGAAAGCGCGTCGTCGACGCGGCCCAGGCTCTCGTCGCGGCCGAGGGCGGTCATCGCCCCGGCGAGGTCCGGCGCGGGGGCGCCGCCCGAGAGGATCGCCCGCAGTTGCGGACCGAACTTGCCCATGCCGACGCCCTCGGACTCGGCGAACCCGCGCAGGGCTTCCTCCAGGGCAGGCACGCCCCAGTCGGCCACAGCCGCCAGGGCCGCCCGCAGGCGGACGAAGCGCGCGCGCACGTCGGCGTCCGCCAACTGAGCGACGGTCTTTTCCGGCAGTTCCAGGGGGCGGATCTTCAGAACGAACATCACCGCATCGGCCAGTTCCAGTGTCGTCTTGGCCCCGTCGCGCACGAGGGGGATGGTCCGCGCGATCAGCGCCTCGTCACCCTGGCGCACCGTCACGTCGCGGCTCTTCAGGATCTTCACCACCAGCGCTGTCAGTCGGACCGGGTCGGCCAGGCGGATGTAGTGATTGTTGAGGTGGTTGAGCTTGGCCCAGTCCAGCCGGGCCGGGGCACTGACCACGTCCTTGATGTCGAACCAGTCGATGGCCTGGGCGTCTGAGAAGATCTCGTCGTCGCCGTGGCCCCAGCCCAGCTTGGCCAGATAGTTGCGGAGCGTCTCGGGCAGATAGCCCATGTCGTCGAACTCGCTGACGGCCTGGGCGCCGTGGCGCTTCGACAGTTTCGCCCCATCGGGTCCGTGGATCAGCGGAAGGTGGGCCCAGACCGGGACCTCCCAATCCAGGGCCTTGTAGATGATCGTCTGGCGGGCCGCGTTGTTCAGGTGGTCGTCGCCGCGGATCACGTGCGTGATCCCCATGTCGTGGTCATCGACCACCACGGCGAGGTTGTAGGTCGGGTTGCCGTCGGAGCGCAGCAGGATGAGGTCGTCGAGGCCGGCGTTCTGGAAGGTCACGTCCCCCTTCACCGCATCCACGACGATCGTTTCGCCGTCGAGAGGGCTCTTCAGGCGTACGGCGTAGGGGCGATCCGGCCAAGTGGCGGGGTCGGCGTCGCGCCAGGGCGAGCGGACGACGCGGCCTTCCCCGCGGGCCAGCTCACGCTCGGCCTCCAGCTCCTCGGCGATCATGTAGTCGCGGTAGGCCTGGCCCTTCTCGATCATCTCGGCCACGGCTTCGCGGTGACGGTCGGCGCGGGCGAACTGGAAGACCGGCGGCTCATCCGACTCCATGCCCAACCACTTGAGACCATCGAAGATCACTTCGACATTGGCCTCGGTGGAACGTTCCCGGTCGGTGTCCTCGATGCGAACGAGGAACTGACCGCCCGTGTGCCGTGCGTACAGCCAGTTGAACAGGGCCGTCCGCGCCGTGCCGATATGCATCATGCCGGTGGGCGAGGGGGCGATGCGGGTGCGGACAGGTCGGCTGGTCATGGCGCTCGAAACAGGTTGCAGCGGGGAGACGCCCCGCGGAGGGGGCGCCTCTTACCACAGCGTTCCGAGGGGGTGTTAGGCCGCGGTGGCCGGCGCCGGTCAGGCCCAAAGCCGAGATCATCAAAGGCAACCGCCGGAATGGCCAGTCGGGCCTGTCTGAGGCAAGTTGCGGGATGGGCGGGACGGGGATGCGACCTTGAGATCCAGCGAGGCTGTGGTCGAAGCGGGCGACGCGATGGCGGACGCGCCGGCGCGCGGCCTGCGCGTGCGCGCCTGGCTCCGCGATCAGGTCGAGGCGCAGGCGGATCGCTGGACGCTTTGGACGCCGGTGGCGCTGGGGTGCGGTTGCGCGGCCTATTTCGGTTTGGCGCGCGAGCCGCAGGCCTGGCTCGCCTGGGCGCTGTTGCCCGTGGTTGCGGGCCTGTTGATCGCGCTGCGCTGGAGCGCCTGGCGGGCGACGACCATGGCATTGGCGTTGGGCGCCTGCGCGGTCGGCGGCTTCGCGGTCGCCAAGCTGCGGACCGAGGCGGTCAAGGCGCCCGTGGCGCAGGCGGGGGCGCGACCCCAGACGATCGAAGCCTGGGTGGTCGACATCGCCCAGCCCGGCGAGAGCGGCCAGCGGCTCCTCCTGGCCCCCGTGCGGGTCGGGGACTGGCCGGCCGACGCCACGCCCATCCGTAGTCGCGTCACGCTGCGTCCCGACATGGCCCTACCGCGGCCCGGGCAGGCGGTCCGCTTGCTGGCGATCGTCAACCCGCCGCCGCCGCCGGCCAGCCCGGGCTCGTACGATTTCGCCCGCGACGCCTATTTCGAGAGCGTGGGGGCGGTCGGGCTGGCGTTGCGCGAGCCGGAAGTCGTGACGCCGGCTGCCGAAGCCCCCTGGCGCCTGCGGGTGACCATGGCGGTGAACGCCGCCCGCTGGAGCCTGACCGAGAAGATCGTCGCCGCGCTCGGTCCGGAGACCGGCGGGCTGGCGGCGGCGATGACCACGGGCCACGAAGCCTTCATCCCGCGGGAACAGGTGGACAATCTGCGGGCCGCCGGCCTGGCGCACATCATCTCGATCAGTGGCTTGCACATGGCCATCGTCGGCGGCTTCGCCTTCGCGGCCGCGCGCCTGGCGGTGGCCGCGTGGCCCTGGCTGGCGCTGCGCGTACCGGGGAAGAAGGTCGCCGCCCTGGTGGGTCTGGCGGCGGTTGGCGGCTATCTGCTGCTGTCCGGCGCACCACCGCCGGCCGAGCGGGCGGCGATCACCGCCAGCGTGGCCTTCGCGGCGATTCTGGCGGATCGACAGGCGATCAGTCTGCACGCCTTGGCGCTGGCGGCGATGGGGGTCCTGCTGCTGCAGCCGGAGGCGGTCACCGAGCCCGGCTTCCAGATGTCGTTCGCGGCCACCGCAGCCCTCGTCGCCCTGGCCGAGATCTGGCCGCAGCCGGTGAAGGAGATTGAGGTCCCATGGCCCATCCGGCTCGCGCAGGGCGCCGTGACCTGGACCCTGGCCAGCATCGCCGTCAGCTTCGTGGCGGGGCTGGCGACAGGTCCTTTCGCCATTCAGCACTTCAATCGGGTGTCGACCTGGGGGCTGTTCGCCAACCTCGCCGTTGCGCCGATCTCGTCGTTCCTGATGATGCCTGGGCTGGCGCTGGGCGCCGCCCTGACCCCGCTGGGTCTGGGACAGGCGCCGCTGGAGGTGGCGGGGTGGTCCATCGACCTGATGAACCGTATCGCCGCCGTAGCCGCCGGGGCCCCAGCGGCGCAGATCGTGGTGGCCAGCGCGCCCGACTGGGTGCTGCCGGTCAGCTTCCTGGGCCTGCTGTTCGTCTGTCTCTGGAAGGGACCCGTGCGATGGGCGGGCCTGCCGTTGGCGCTGGCGATCCTGTGGGCGCCCCGACCGCCGGCGCCGGACGTCTGGATATCGCCCGACGGCGCGGCCGTGGCGGTACGGGAAGGCCACGACGCGGTCCTGCTGCGGCCGGATGTGAAACTGTTCGGCGCCGAGCTGTGGTCGCGGCGCCGCGGTCTGACGCCGCTGATCAGCGCGGCGGAGCGCGACAAGCGGTTTGCCTGCGACGCCTGGAGTTGTGCGCCGGAGCCGGCGGCGCCCGTGAAACTGGCGGCGGCATGGAATCTGAAGCGCCCATTGAAGGACGGGCGGCTGGAGGCGTTGTGCGGTGGCGCGGACATCGTCGTTCTGCGCAATGCATTCCGACCGGAGGCCTGCGCCGCCCCGCTGGTGCTGACCGGAGCCGACGTCGCGCGCGGCGGCTCGGCGGAGCTCTATCGGGACGGCGCGGGTTGGCGGATTGTCTGGGCGCAGGACCTGCGCGGGCGGCGACCGTGGACCTGGGGTTACGATCCGCGATGATGTTTGCAAAGGCTTTGCGCGAGCGGGTCCGCGCGGGTGAGATTACAACCAGCGTGCGGATCTGGCTGACGCCGCGCGTTCGAGTGGGCGGGCGCTATCGGCTGCTGGACGGACATGTTGAGGTGACCCGCCTGCAGGAGATTGACCTGGGCGACGTGACCGACGCTGTCGCGCGTGAGGGCCGCTTTGAATCGCTGACGGCGCTCATGGAAACCGCCCGCCACGGGCGTGGCGAGCGGGTGTTCCGAGTGGACTTTGTCTTCGTCGCGGCGTGCGACGGGACCTAGTGGTAGCGGCGGATCAAGCCGACCAGCTTGCCCTGCACCGCTACGCGATCGGGCCCGAAGATCCGGGTCTCGTAGGCGGGGTTGGCGGCCTCGAGCGCGACCGAGGCGCCCTTCTTCCTAAGGCGCTTCAGGGTGGCTTCCTCGCCGTCGACCAGGGCCACGACGATGTCGCCGGAGACGGCGCTGTCGGTGCGGCGGATGACCACGAAGTCGCCGTCCAGGATACCGGCGTTAATCATCGAGTCCCCGGCGATCTCCAACACGAAGTGCTCACCCGCACCCAGGATGCTTTCCGGCACCGGCATCCGATCGCGTTCCTGCTGGATCGCTTCGATCGGGGTGCCGGCGGCGATCTTGCCCAGAATCGCCAGCTCGCGGGTATCGTTGGCGGGGGCGGGGATCGCGGCCCCAGCCTCGACGAATTGCGGTTTGAACGGTGCGCGGCCCTTCGGCGGCGCGGTGGGCGTCGCCTGTTGCGGCAGCTTCACCACTTCCAGCGCCCGGGCCCGGTGGGGCAGGCGACGGAGGAAGCCGCGCTCTTCAAGGGCCGTGATGAGGCGGTGAATCCCCGACTTCGACGCGAGGTCCAGCGCTTCCTTCATTTCGTCGAAGGAAGGCGAGACGCCGGATTCCTTGATCCGCTCATGGATGAACATGAGCAATTCATGCTGCTTGCGGGTAAGCATTGCGGGACCTCAAAGAACAAAGCGCCAACTTCTGTCGATGTTCTCTAGGCGTTCTCTGCTAATGTCAAGTTACAGAGAAGCGGCCGGAAAAGAGGCGTGAAAACAACGGGATCGGCTATGTCCCCTCCGGTCGATTGACGCCAAAGGAAGGCGGACGCGACAGGGGATTCGCGCTTCGCCTGGAGGTGGAGAGGACGCGGCTCGGCCGGCGCACGCTACGCCGCGCCGAGTAGGGTCCTTGTCGCCGCGATCACGTCGTCCTGGCGCATCAGGCTTTCGCCGACCAGCATTGCGCGGGCGCCGGCGCGCTCGAGGCGTGCGGCGTCCGCGGCCGTGAAGAGACCGCTCTCGGTCACCAGGAGGGCGCCGGCCGGCGCGGCGCTCGCGAGCCGCTCGGTGACCGCCAGATCCACGACGAAGGTCCTCAGGTCGCGGTTGTTGACGCCGACCAGGTCGGCGCCGAGGGCGCCGGCGCGAGCCATCTCGGCTTCGTCGTGCACTTCGACCAGCGCATCCATTCCGAGCCGGCGGGCTTCCGACATCAGGTCAGCCGCCAGGGCGTCATCGACCATCGCGAGGATCACGAGGATGGCGTCCGCGCCCAGCGCCCGGCTTTCGGCGACCTGCCACGGGTCGACGAGGAAATCCTTGCGGATGCAGGGCAGGGCGACGGCGTCGCGCGCCGCGGTCAGATAGCTGTCGGCGCCCTGGAAGCTCGGCCCGTCCGTCAGGACCGAGAGACAGGCGGCGCCGCCCGCCTCGTAGGCTTGCGCCAGGACCGGCGGATCGAAGTCCGCGCGAATCAGCCCCTTGGATGGGGAGGCCTTCTTGATCTCGGCGATCAGCGCCAGTCGGCCTGGTCCGTGGGCGCGTTCCAGCGCGGCGCGGAAGGCACGGGGCGCCGAGACCCCATCGGTCGGGATCGTCGGGCGCGCGGCTTTCCGCGCGGCGACGTCTTCGCGCTTGTAGATCGCGATCTTGTCGAGGATGTCGCTCATGCGTCCGCGCGAACCAAGGGGGCGATCTGGACCAGCTTGTCGAGGGCGGCCTGGGCGCGTCCGTCGTCGATCACCTGGGCGGCCAGTTCGACGCCCTCCCGCAGGGTCTCGACCCGTTCGCCCACCAGGAAGGCCGCGGCGGCGTTCAGCAGCACGATGTCGCGATAGGCGCCGGGCTCGCCCTGCAGCACTCTGCGCAAGGCGTCCGCGTTCTGGGCCGGCGTGCCGCCCGTCAGATCCGCGAGCGCCGCGCGACGCAGGCCGACGGCTTCGGGCGTGACGGTGAACAGGCGGACTTGCCCCTCGCGGTACTCGGCGACGCTGGTTTCACCCGTCGTGGACATCTCGTCCATGCCTCCGCCGTGGACAACCCATGCCCGCTCCGATCCGAGCGCGCCCAGCACCTGGGCGAGGGGCGCGACCCAACGCTCGGCGAACACGCCGACGACCTGGCGCTTGGCGCCGGCTGGATTGGTCAGCGGCCCCAGGAGGTTGAAGATGGTGCGAAAGCCCAGCTCGCTGCGGATCGGCGAAACGTGGCGCATGGCGCCGTGGTGGGCCGGAGCGAAGAGGAAGCAGATGCCAGCCTCGTCGAGCGCCTTCAGCTGGCGCTCGGGGCCGGCGTCGATGGCCACGCCCAATTCGGACAGCACGTCGGCGCCGCCGGACTTGGACGACAGCGCGCGATTGCCGTGCTTGGCGACCTTCAAGCCCCCGCCCGCCACCACGAAGCCCACGGCGGTGGAGATGTTGTACGTGTGCAGCCCGTCCCCGCCGGTCCCGCACACGTCGATCGTCGGATACGGCGGCTCCAGGTGAATGGCGGCCCTGCGCATGGCCCGCGCGCAGGCGGTGATCTCGCCCAGGGTCTCGCCGCGCATGCGCATGGCGGTCAGCGCCGCGCCCACCTGGGCCGGGGTCGGTTCGCCGCGAAGACAGGCGGCGAAGAACTCGCCCGCGTCATCCTCCGACAGAGTGCCGCCGTCGGCGAGGCGCGAGAGAAGCGGCTTGAAGGCGTCGGACATGGGGGCGCGGGATCAGACCTGGGCGAGGCGCTTTACGCCGGCGAGATCGATGAAATTCCCCAGCAGCTCGTGGCCGCATTCAGTCGCGATGGACTCGGGGTGAAACTGCACGCCGTGGATGGGACGCGTCTTGTGCCGGATGCCCATGATCTCGCCGTCCTCGGTCCGGGCCGTGACCTCCAGCACCTGCGGCAGATCGTCCTTTTCGACGGCCAGGCTGTGGTACCGCGTCGCCGTGAAGGGGTTTTTCAACCCTGCGAAGACACCGGTATCGGTGTGATGGATCAGACTGGTTTTCCCATGCATGAGGGCGCCGGCGCGGACGACCGCGCCGCCGAACGCCTGTCCGATCGCCTGATGGCCGAGGCAGACGCCGAGGATTGGCAGGGATTCCGGCGCCTGGCCGATGAGCCCGAGACAGATACCGGCTTCATCTGGCGCACGCGGCCCGGGCGACAGCAGCACCGCGTCCGGTCGGAGACCGAGGGCTTCTTCGACGGTGAGGGCGTCGTTGCGATGGACGACCGTCTCCGCCCCCAATTCGTTCAGGTAGTGAACGAGGTTGTAGGTGAAGCTGTCGTAGTTATCGATCACCAGGATCATGCGGGTTCCATAGGCTTTGCCGCGGCGCGCGCCAAGCGGGATGCTGCGCGAATGACGTTGCGCGATTCGGCCCTGGACCCGAGCGAGGTGGCGCGGGCGCGGGCGTTGCTCGATCCTGCCCCGCGGCGCGATCCCGTGTGGCCCGCGCTGGCGGCGGCCACGGCCTTGGCCGTGACGTCCGTGATTTTTGCGACGGTCATGGTGCTGGCCCCGGCGGTCCAGACGCAGCACGTCGTCCAAGGCGCGCCGACCTAGCGGGGCCGGCGTCGGCGGTCAGATGAACCGCCACGCCTCTTCGGCGGCCCGCCGCAGCGCTCGGGCCTTGTGGAGGGTTTCGTCGTATTCGGCGTCGGGATCGCTGTCGGCCACAACGCCGCCGCCGGCCTGGACGTACATCATCCCGTCCTTGAACAGGGCGGTGCGCAGAATGATGCAGGTGTCGACCGATCCGTCAGAGCCGAAGTAACCGGCGGCGCCGGCGTAGCCGATCCCGCGCTTTTCGATCTCCAGCTCGTCGATGATCTCCATCGCCCGAACCTTCGGTGCGCCCGACAGCGTTCCAGCGGGCAGGGCGGCCATGACGACGTCGACAGGGTCGAGGCCCTCGGGCGCGTCGCCCTCGACGTTCGACACCAGGTGCATCACGTGGCTGTAGCGCTCGACGAAGAAGCTATCCGTCACCCGCACGCGAGGCGCCCGAGTCGGCTGGGCGGGGGCGTTGGCGCCCGCCTGCTTCAGCATCGCCACCCGGCCGACATCGTTGCGCCCAAGATCCAGCAGCATCAGGTGCTCGGCGCGTTCCTTCGGATCGGCGATCAGCTCTTCCTCGAGGCGACGGTCTTCTTCTGGGGTCGCGCCGCGGGGGCGGGTGCCCGCGATGGGGCGGATGGTGATCTTGCCGTCGCGCAGGCGGACCAGGATCTCTGGCGACGAGCCGGCGAGCTGGAAGTCGCCGAAATCCAGGAAGAACAGGAACGGCGAAGGGTTCGTCCGGCGCAGGGAGCGATAGAGGGCGAAGGGGGCGTGCTCGAACGGCGCGCGGAAGCGGTGGCTCGGCACCACCTGGAAGATGTCGCCAGCGCGGATGTAGTCCTTCGCCCGTTCGACGATGTCGCGATACGTCTCGCGGCTGACGGGGGTGGTGAAGCGGTCCGGCTGGGGTTGGGCCGCGCCGGTGAGCGGAGGGGCGGGGTTGCGAAGGTCGTCGGCCACGGCCTGCAGACGCGCTTGAGCCGCCGCGTAGGCGGCTTGCGCCGGGGATCCGTCGGGGCGCACCGCCGTGACCAGCAGGATCTCCTGGGCGATGGCGTCGAAGATCGCGACGATCGAGGGCCTGGCCATGACGCCGTCAGGCAGGCCCAGAGGATCGGGGTTGATGTTTGGCAGCTTCTCGACCAGCCGGATGGTGTCGTAGCCCAGGGCGCCGAAGACGCCGGCGGCCATGGGCGGCAGGCCCGGGGGCAGCTCGATGCGCGAGGCGGCCAGCAGGTCGCGGAGGCTGTCAAGCGCCCCGCCGTCCTGAGCGACGAAGCGGTTCGCGGCGATATCGGCCGGTCCGGTGGCGACCTCCGCCTGGTCGCCTCGGCAGCGCCACACTACGTCGGGATTGAGCGTGATGATTGAGTAACGGGCGCGAAAGGCTCCGCCTTCGACCGACTCGAAAAGAAACGCGTACGGCTTGCCGTGCCCGATCTTCAGGAAGGCCGAGACCGGGGTCTCCAGGTCGTCGACGAGGCGCGTCCAGACAACCTGGGGGGCGCCGCCGTCGTAGGTCGATGAAAAGGCCTCGAACGGCGGCTCGGACGTCACTTCTTGGTCTCCGCCGCGCCCTTCTTCTCGGCCACGATCGGTTCGAAGCCGACGGCGGTACGGGCCCGGGCGGGATCGAGCTTGGCCTTCATCGTGGTGCGCGCGTAGGCCTGTGCCGCTTCAGCCATTTCTCTGAACAGGGTTTGGCCCAAGGCGCCCCGGTTCTGCTCGGCGAGACGGGCGGCCGTGGGGCCGACATCGGCGCGGACATTGTCGATACGGCCGACCACGATGCCGTTCGGGGCCCGCGCGATCCAGGCTTCGTTTGGCTTGGCGCCGAACGCCCGGGCGAGGACTTCGCGACCCAGGGCCTGCTCGTTGTTCGCCGTCTGACGGGTCAGTCCGGGCGCGCGCGACACGGACACGCCGGACGCGGCGGCGACCGCATCCAGGGACTCGCCCTTGTCGAGGCGGGCCTTGATGGCGTCGGCCTTCGCCTCCAGCGCCTTGACGATTTCGCGCTGCATCCAGACCTGGGTGACCATCGGACGGATCTCGGCCAGCGGCGGCACGTGGGCCGCGACGATGCGTTCGACGCGGACAGCGAAGTAGGCGCCGTCGCCGATCTCGGTCACTTCGCTTTCGCCGCCGGCGGGCAGGCTGAAGGCGGTCTCGATGATCTTCGGCGGCAAGCCCTGCAGCTGGCGGCCCTGGGCGTCAACGCCTTGGGCGGTGATGGGGCCAATGGTCGTGGCGGTCACGCCGGCCTTCTGCGCCGACTCGGCCAGACTGGCGCCGCCCTGATGCGCGTCGTCGTAGGCCTGGGTCTGGGCGTAGACCTTCTCGGCGACCATATCCTTGCGGATCTCGGCTTCGAGCATGGGCCGCGCCTCTTCGAGGGTGACCTCCCGGCCGGGGGTCACGGCGACAACCTTGACCACGGCCAGGCCCAGGTCGCCCTGAACGGTCGCGACTTCGCCCGCCTGCATCTTGAACGCGGCCTGGCCCACCTTGCGGTCGGAAATGGCGCTGAGCGGACGGTCCTGGAAGGCGATGGCGTCCACGCCCGCCGACTTGGCGACGGCGTCGGGGGCCTGGCCCGCGCGCAGGGCCGCGGTGATCTTCTGGGCGGCCGCGGCGTCCTTGGCCGGGATCTGCACGACCGTGCGGGTCTCGGGCTTGGAGAGCGTGTCCTTGCGGAACTGGAACCGCTTCTGCAGCTCGGCGGGGTCGATCGCCGCCGTCGCCGCGCCGCTGGCCTGAGGCGTGAACGGCACGACCGTCAGGATGCGCATCTCGGGGAGGGTCAGCTGGGCCTTGTTCTCGTTGATGAACGCCTGGAGCTGGGCGTCGGTCGGCGCGGCCGGCTTCGGCACGGCGTTCGGACCGAGCAGCACATAGGAGAGGTCGCGGGACTCCAGCGCGAAGATCGAGGCGAGCGCGCCATAGGCGCGTGGCGTGGTCAGGCCGTTCTGAACCGCCACCGCCCAGTGCTGGCTGGCCATGTCGTCGCGCAGGACGGCGTCGAAGCGTTCCGGCGTCATGCCGTTCTCGCCCAGGCGACGCTGGAACACCTTCCTGTCGAAGCGTCCGGAAATGTCGTCGAAGAACGCCGGGATCTTCTGGATCTGCTCCAGGATCAACTTGTCGCCGGGGACGACGCCGATCTTGGTCATCAGGGCGGCGAACGACTCACGCGTCGCCACGCCGTTCAGGACGACGGCGTCCAGGTTGCCGGCCTGGGCCTGCTCGACGGTGATCGGCTGACCCTGCTGTTGCTCAAGGCGTTTGCGATAGTTGTCGTACTCGCTGCGGAACTCGACCGAGTTGATGTGGCGCGAGCCAACCCGAATGACGCTGTCACCGGCGACGACGCCCGCGCCGCTATGATTGACGCCCCAGCCGATGAAGCTGATCGCGAGCAAGCCCATCAGAATCTTGGCGGGCCAGGACTTCGCGAAATTACGGACAGCGGCGAGCATTCGGGGCCTTTCCCGGACAAGTGTGGGCGCCGGTATAGTGGAGGGTCCTTCTGTCCGGCAAGCGCGTGACAGCTCGGTCGGCTTGCCTTAACCGCCGGCGGGACCACTTCGCCGGAGGACCGATGACCGCGCCGC
This sequence comes from uncultured Phenylobacterium sp., assembly GCA_964575195.1. Classification (GTDB taxonomy): domain Bacteria; phylum Pseudomonadota; class Alphaproteobacteria; order Caulobacterales; family Caulobacteraceae; genus Phenylobacterium. The sequence goes on along the minus strand of CAZNPJ010000008.1, from coordinate 100,932 downwards.
AGCCCCTGATCGCCGGAAACTGGAAGATGAATGGGGTGTCCGCCTCGCTCGCCGAAGCCAAGGCCGTGGCCGCCGGGCTGGGCGGAACGAGCGCCCGGGTGGCGCTGTGCCCGTCGGCGACGCTTATCGCCCCCATGGCCGCGGCGCTGAAGGATACGCCGGTCGCGGTCGGGGGGCAGGACTGCCGGGCCGAAGCCTCGGGGGCCTTCACGGGCGACGTGGCGGCTGAGCAGGTGAAGGACGCGGGCGCCAGCCTGGTGATCCTCGGCCACTCCGAACGCCGCGCCGGGTATGGCGAGACCGACGCCCTGGTCGCGGCCAAGGTGCAGGCGGCGCTGCGGGCGGGGCTGGAGCCCGTTGTCTGCGTCGGCGAAACGCTGGCGCAGCGCGAGTCAGGCGAGGCGCTGGCCGTGGTGACCGGGCAGGTGAGGGGCTCTTTGCCCGCCGAGCTTACCGGCAAGACCTATGCGGTGGCGTATGAGCCCGTCTGGGCGATCGGCACCGGCCTGACGCCGACGACCCCTGAAATCGAAGAGGTCCATCGGGCGATCCGCGCCACGCTGGTCAACATGTTCGGCGACGGCGGCCGGGCTATGCCGATCCTGTATGGCGGATCGGTGAAGCCGTCGAACGCTTCAGAAATCCTGCACGCCGACGAGGTGGGTGGCGCTCTGGTGGGTGGCGCGTCGCTGAAGGCCGAGGATTTCCTCGGCATCATCGCGGCGGTCTAGGCGCTGGGCCCCTTCAGCTCGACAACATTGCCCTCAGGGTCGCAGATATACAGCGAGTAGCCGTCGCCGTCGGCGCCGTAGCGCTCGCCCTCTTCGATGACCGGCACAGCGTATGCGGCCAGGTGGGCGCGGATCGCGGGCGCGTCGAAGGGGCGGACCTGAAGGGCGAGGTGATCCAGATTTCGCCCCGTCGCAGCGGGACCTTCGCCGCCCTTTCGGCCCAAGGGGCCGTCCAGAGTGACCAGATCGATCATTTGTGCGCCCGCACGGACGTGGGTGAGACCCAGATCCGGACGGTCCCGATCGACGGTGAGCCCCAGCACTTGAGTGTAGAAAGCCAGCATTCGCGCCTTGTCCGCGATCCGCAGGACGATGTGGTCGAAACCCTGGATGGCGATCGGATTTGACATCCCGCCAACTTAGGCACGTTCGCGGGGTGACTAAAGCGGCGCGGCCGGTGCGCCTTTGCAGGGGCGGTGCGACGCACTAGCTATGGCGTTGCGGCGGACGTGGTGATAGAGCGCCCGCTTCATTTCGGCGGGGTGTGACCCGTTCGCACCGGAAAGACGCAAGATGCTGTTGAACCTGCTGCTGGTGATCGAAGTCATCGTCGCCTTCTTCCTCGTGGTCGTGGTGCTGCTGCAGCGCTCCGAGGGTGGTGGGCTGGTCAGCGGCGGCACCAATTCCCTGGTGTCGGTGCGCGGCGCCGGCGATCTGCTCACCCGGATCACTTGGATTCTGGGCAGCATCTTCTTCATCCTGGGCCTGCTGCTGACGATCGTGGCGGGTCGCGAACGTGGCGCGGCGTCGGTCGTCGACCGGATGAAGGTCAATGCGGTCAATCCGGCCGATCTCCAGCGCGAGTCGCAGCCGCCGGCCGGCACCGCCCAGCCGGGTCCCGCCGGCAGCGCGCCGACCCCGCTGCAAGCTCCGACGCCCACGATCAACAATCCGTTCGGAACGCCGGTCGCTCCGGCGACGGCGCCGGCGCCGGCCCCGACTCCCGCCGCGCCTGCGACCAAGTAACCGTGGATAGACGCATATCCGGTCGCCGAAGCGTGGCCGAATCACAGCTACTTTGAACGCCCATGGCCCGGTACATTTTCATCACCGGCGGCGTGGTCTCCTCTCTTGGTAAGGGTCTCGCGTCCGCCGCGCTCGGCGCGCTCTTGCAGGCGCGAGGCTACAAGGTCCGCCTCCGTAAGCTCGACCCGTATCTCAACGTAGATCCGGGGACGATGAGTCCGACTCAGCACGGCGAGGTGTTCGTCACCGACGACGGCGCCGAGACCGATCTGGACCTGGGCCACTACGAGCGGTTCACGGGCGTCAACGCGACCCGCGCCGACAACATCACCACCGGCCAGATCTACAAGACCATCATCGAGAAGGAGCGGCGCGGGGACTACCTCGGCGCCACCGTCCAGGTGATTCCGCACGTCACTGGCGAGATCAAGGATTTCGTCCTGAGCGATCCGGGCGAGGGGGTCGACTTCGTTCTGGTCGAGGTGGGCGGCACGGTGGGCGACATCGAGGGCCTGCCGTTCTTCGAGGCGATCCGCCAGCTGGGCCAGGAACTGCCCCGCGGGCATGCCTGCTTCATCCACCTCACGCTGCTGCCGTATATCAAGACGGCTGGAGAGATGAAGACCAAGCCGACCCAGCACTCCGTGAAGGAACTGCGGTCGATCGGCATCCAGCCCGATATCCTGCTGTGCCGCTGCGAGATGGAAATCCCGGAGAGCGAGCGGAAGAAGCTGGGCTTGTTCTGCAACGTCCGCCCCAGCGCCGTGATCCAGGCGATGGACAGCGAGAACATCTACGCCGTGCCGCTGGATTATCATCGCCAGGGGCTCGACGCGGAGGTGCTGGATGTCTTTGGACTGACCGACAGCGCCCCCAAGCCTGACCTGACGCGGTGGGAGGAGATCTCCCACACCCTCAGCCACCCGGACGGCGAGGTGAACATCGCCATCGTCGGCAAGTACACGGCGCTCACCGACGCCTATAAATCCCTGATCGAGGCGTTGATCCACGGTGGGGTGGCGAACAACGTCCGGGTCAAATTCGACTGGATCGAAGGCGAGGTCTTCGAGCGCGAAGAGGCGATGATCAGCGAGCGGCTGACCAACGTCCATGGCGTGCTGGTGCCCGGGGCCTTCGGCGAACGTGGCTCCGAGGGCATGATCCAATCGGTGCGCTTCGCCCGCGAGCACGACATTCCGTACTTCGGGATCTGCTTCGGCATGCAGATGGCCATGATCGAGGCCGCGCGGAACCTGGCGGGCATCACCCAGGCCTCCTCAACCGAGTTTGGCCCGACCTCCGAGCCGATCGTCGGTCTCATGACCGAGTGGGTGCGCGGTAACGCCAAGGAAGTCCGCGGCGAGGGCGACAATCTCGGCGGCACCATGCGCTGCGGGGCCTACGAGGCCGTCCTGACGCCAGGAAGCCGGGTGGCGGAAATCTACGGCAGCTCGACGATTTCGGAGCGTCACCGCCACCGCTACGAGGTGAACATCGCCTATCGCGAAGCGATCGAGCGGACGGGCCTGACGTTCTCCGGCCTGTCACCGGACGGCGTGCTTCCCGAACTGTGCGAGCGGGCCGACCACCCGTGGTTCGTCGGCGTGCAGTTCCATCCGGAACTGAAGAGCCGTCCGTTCGATCCGCACCCGCTGTTCGCAAGCTTCATCGCCGCGGCGCGCAACCGTAGCCGGCTGGTCTAGACCTTCGGGTCAGCGCGGCAGGCTGGTTGAGCCGAGTAGCGATTCGCTAAACGTGAGCCTTTTGGCCGCAACCGCCAGGTCGCGAGATCGAGACATCTCGCGATTGGAGCGTCGTTCCAAGACCATGGAGGTTGGGCGCGCCGCCATGTTCACAAGGGCAAAGATCAATTCCGGCGGCATGTTGGACGGCTGAGAGGTCCGCCAATGGCGTAAGCTGACGCAGGCGGCTTGATCGGACGCCGGGTTTCATGCATAAGCCGCCGCTCACGCAGGCGGCCTACCCGGCCGCCGCAATCATTTTCCACGCCGGCGAGATACTCCGATGGCTGTTCCTAAACGCAAAACTTCGCCGTCGCGGCGTAACATGCGTCGTTCGCACCACGCGCTCGGCCCGAACTCGTTCCATGAGGACAAGGAAACGGGCGAGCTGAAGCGTCCGCACCATGTCGATCTCAAGACCGGCATGTACAAGGGCCGCCAGGTCCTGACGCCGAAGGAAGACTAAGCCTTCCGAACGCGAACGATCGCGGGTTCCAGACGCCGGCCGAGAGGCCGGCGTTTTGCGTTTCCACGCCGTCGCGCATTGTCACGAGGCCGCAACGCCCGCCTGGGATGAAGGCGGATGGTTTGGAGTTCGCATGACGCTGTCCCGTCGCCACCTGTTGTCCGCCGCCGCCACCGGCGCGGCCTTCGTAGGCTTCTCCCGCTTTGCCGCCGCGCAGGCCAGCGCAGGCGCGGGCGCGGCCTATGTGAATCAGGTTGAAGGCTATGGTCCGCTGGTGGCGGACCCCAAGGGCCTGTTCGACCTGCCGGCCGGCTTTTCCTACACCGTGGTGCAGAGCGCCGGCGATCCGATGAGCGACGGCTTGCGGACGCCGCACAAGCTGGACGGCATGGGCTGCTTCGCGCTGGACCGTGACCGGGTGATCCTTGTGCGGAACCAGGAGCTGCGGCCGACCGAGCTGGATCTTGGTCCCTATGGCAAGGACGCCGCCCTGCGACGTCTTGTGGATCCGGCCCGGGTCTACGACCGCAACCAGGATGGCCAGGCGCTCAGCAGCGGCACGACGACCCTGGTCTACAATCTCAAGTCCCGACAGCTGGAACGGTCACATCTGAGCCTCGCCGGAACCAGCACAAACTGCGCGGGCGGGACCACGCCGTGGGGGTCGTGGCTGACCTGCGAGGAGATCGTGCGTTCGGCCGGCCCGCACGCCGACGGGCAGACCTTGGGGCAGTCGCACGGTTGGGTCTTCGAGGTGCCCAGCCGGGGCGAGGGGCTGGCCGACCCGATCCCGCTGCGCGCGATGGGGCGCTTCAAGCACGAGGCGGTCTGCATCGATCCGCGCACCGGGATCGCCTACATGACCGAGGACGAGACCGACGGCCGCGGCCTGTTCTACCGTTTCCTGCCCAACGATCGCCGAGACTTGGCGAAGGGCGGCCGGCTGCAGGCCCTGGGGTTCAAGGACGGTGATGACAGCCGCAACTGGGGCGACCGAAGCTGGGCGCCTGGCGACTGGCGGGACGCCGTCTGGATCGACCTGGACGCGGTGGATAATCCCGATGGCGATCTGCGTGACCGGGGCCATGCCAATGGCGCGGCTTGGTTCGCCCGGGGCGAAGGCATCCATTTTGGCAAGGGTGAGCTCTATTTCACCTGCACGAGCGGCGGGCCCCGGCGGCTGGGCCAGATCCTGCGCTATACGCCTAGCCGGTTCGAGGGCGACGCCCGCGAAACGGGCGAGCCCGGCAAGCTGCAGCTGTTCCTGGAGTCCACCGACAACCGGGTCATGTCGATGTGCGACAACCTGGCGGTCGCGCCCTGGGGCCACCTGATGGTTTGCGAGGACAAGGTCGAGCCCGTGGGCGTGAACTTCCTGCGCGGGGTCACGCCGGAGGGCCAAGTCTACGCCATGGGCAAGCTGGTCCGCAGCCTTGGCGATGGGGCGTTTCCGACCACGGAGCTGGCCGGGGTCTGCTTCTCTCCCGACGGGACCACGATGTTCGTCAACGCCTACGCGCCGGGCAAGACCCTGGCCATCACCGGACCCTGGGGCCGACTGCGGACCTGAGGGCTACTGGTTGCGTCCCCGGGCCTGCACGGCCGCCCGGCGGGCGGCGACCATCTCTGGCGTGACCACCCGATTGTGAACGACCGAGCGCTCGTGCTCCAGGCGCAGGCCCTCGCTCATGGTCAGGTCATAGCCGTCGTCGATCATCGCCTTGTAGGTCGTCAGCATGTCGGCATCGATGTCCGCCATCTGCGCCGCCAGCTGCAGGGCGGCGGGCATCAGCTCCTCGGGCGCCACCACGCGGTTGACCAGGCCCCACTCGTAGGCCTTCGCCGCGTCGAGGAAGTTGCCGGTGAGCGACAGCTCCTTGGCCCGGTAAGGGCCGATGCAGCGGCTGAGCTTCTGCGAGAGGCCCCAGCCAGGCGTGATGCCGACCCGGGCGTGGGTGTCGGCGAACCGGGCGTTGGTCGAGCACAGCAGCACGTCGCAGGCGAGGGCGACCTCGAAGCCGCCGGTGATGGCCACGCCGTTGATGGCCCCGATGATCGGCTTGCGGCAGGTGAGCACAGCCTGGGCCGGGTTCTCCGAAGCGTCGGTGGCGTTGGCAGCGCCCATGCCCAGCGGGTCGGTCGACAGTTCCTTAAGGTCAAGGCCCGCGGTGAAGGCGCGCTCGCCGGCGCCGGTCAGCACGATGACGCGAACGTCGGGATCGGCGTCGAGATCGACAAAAGCCTTGGCGAGGGCCGCCCGCAACGCCTTCGAGAGCGCATTCATCGCGTCCGGGCGGTTCAGGGTGACGACGGCGACACCGTCCAGGGGCTTCTCGACCAGCAGCATGGCAAACTCCGTTTTTCACGTCCCGGATGGGCCGCTGCCGCTGCGGCGGTCAAGGGCCGGGCGTTGCCGGACGCCCAGAAGGTGGCTAAGCACCAGCCGCTCCCGCCCGCCAGAGGAAGACCATGACCGAGATCGTCGACATCACCGCCCGCGAAATCCTGGACAGCCGGGGCAACCCGACCGTGGAAGTGGACGTGATCCTCGAAGACGGCTCGATGGGCCGCGCGGCCGTCCCCTCCGGCGCCTCGACCGGCGCCCACGAGGCGGTGGAAAAGCGTGATGGCGACAAAAGCCGCTACGGCGGCAAGGGCGTCCTGAAGGCCGTGGATGCGGTGAACGGCGAGATTTACGACGCGCTGTCCGGCTCCGATGCTGAGGACCAGCGCCGGATCGACGCGCTGCTGATCGAACTGGACGGGACCGAGAACAAGAGCCGCCTGGGCGCCAACGCCATCCTGGGCGTCAGCCTCGCCACCGCCAAGGCCGCGGCCAGCTCCGCCGCCCTGCCGCTGTACAAGTACATCGGCGGGGTCTCGGCGCGCGTTCTGCCGGTTCCGATGATGAACATCATCAACGGCGGCGCGCACGCCGACAATCCGATCGATATCCAGGAGTTCATGATCCTGCCCACGGGCGCGGAGACCTTCGCGGAAGGCCTGCGCATGGGCGCCGAGATCTTCCACGCCCTGAAGGCGCAGCTGAAGGCGGCGGGCCACAACACCAACGTCGGTGACGAGGGCGGCTTCGCCCCCAACATCGGTTCGGCCGAAGAAGCCCTGGCCTTCATCGTGAAGGCCGGCGAGAGCGCGGGCTATGCGGCGGCCAAGGACTTCCACCTGGGCCTGGACGTGGCGTCGACCGAGTTCTTCAAGGGCGGCAAGTACGTCATGGAAGGCGAGGGCAAGACGGTGGATCCGGCCGGCATGGTCGACTACCTGGCCGACCTGGTCGCCAAGTTCCCGATCGTCACCATCGAGGATGGCTGCGGCGAGGACGACTTCGAGGGCTGGAAGCTGCTGACCGACAAGCTTGGCGCCAAGGTCCAGTTGGTCGGCGACGACCTGTTCGTGACCAACCCGAAGCGCCTGGGCATGGGCATCGGCAAGGGCCTGGCCAATTCGATCCTGGTGAAGGTCAACCAGATCGGCACGCTGAGCGAGACGCTGGACGCTGTCGATCTGGCGCACCGCAACAGCTACACCGCCGTCATGAGCCACCGCTCGGGCGAGACCGAGGACTCGACCATCGCCGACCTGGCGGTTGCGACCAACTGCGGGCAGATCAAGACCGGCTCGCTGGCCCGCTCGGACCGCACGGCGAAGTACAATCAGCTGCTGCGCATCGAGGAAGAGCTGGGCGATCAGGCCGTGTACGCGGGCAAGGGCGCGCTGCGGAACCTCTGACCGCATGGTTAGCGTCGCGTTAGGGGAATCGGGGCGACAAGGTTCACTGCTGTTCTGGGATTCGCCGTGCTCGTTCGTCTCCGCCCCTATCTGTCGACCGCCGCCCTGGCGCTGTTGATCTTCTACTTCGGGGTTCACGCCTTCACCGGCGAGGGCGGCCTGCTGCGCTCGAACCAGCGTGATGCCGCTCTGACGGCGAAGACCCAGGAACTGGCCAAGCTGACCGCCCAGCGGCACGACCTGGAAGTCCGGGCGCAACTGTTGCGCGATACGAGCCTTTCCGCCGATCTGCTGGAGGAAAGGGCGCGCTCCCTTCTAGGCTTCGCCGACCCGAGGGATTATGTGATCCGCTTGAAACGTTAGGATCGGGTCGTCGGTCCTATAGCCATCGAGAAGATCACGGAGTGACGTATGGCGCGCGGGCAGACCGGTACCGCCGGTCGGCGGAAGGCCAACGCCGCAGCTGAAAAGCCCAAGGCGGGCGCAGTCGCGGTCACCAAGGAACAGCTCCTTGGCTACTACCGGGAAATGCTGCTCATCCGTCGCTTTGAGGAGCGCGCCGGCCAGCTTTACGGCATGGGTCTGATCGGTGGTTTCTGCCACCTCTACATCGGTCAGGAAGCCATCGCCGTCGGCGTCGAGGCGGCCAAGCAGCCAGGCGACCAGGTGATTACCGGCTACCGCGACCATGGGCACATGCTGACCTGCGGGATGGACCCCAAGGAGGTCATGGCCGAACTGACCGGACGCAGCGGCGGGTCGTCGCGCGGCAAGGGCGGGTCGATGCACATGTTCTCGACCGAGGCCAAGTTCTACGGCGGACACGGGATCGTCGGCGCTCAGGTGCCGCTGGGCACCGGGCTGGCTCTGGCGAACGCCTATCGCGGCGACGGTCAGGTCAGCTTCGCCTTTTTCGGCGACGGCGCGGCGAACCAGGGCCAGGTCTACGAAAGCTTCAACATGGCCGAGCTGTGGAAGCTGCCGGTCGTCTATGTGATCGAGAACAACCAGTACGCCATGGGCACGGCGATCCAGCGCTCGTCGTCGGAGACTCGGCTGCACAAGCGCGGCGTGTCGTTCAACATTCCGGGCGAGGAAGTCGACGGGATGGACGTGCTGGCGGTCAAGGCCGCCGCCGAGAAGGCCGCCGAGCACGCGCGCTCGGGCAACGGTCCCTACATCCTCGAGATGAAAACCTACCGCTACCGCGGCCACTCGATGAGCGACCCGGCCAAGTACCGGACGCGGGAAGAGGTCGACGAGGTGCGCAAGACCCGTGACCCCATCGACCACGTCGAGGAACTGCTGGAGAAGCATGGCTGGGCCGATGAGGCCGCGCTGAAGGCGATCGACGCCGAGGTGAAGAAGATTGTGGCCGATGCGGCGGAGTTCGCCCGCACCAGCCCCGAGCCGGATCCGTCCGAGCTCTATACCGACGTCTACACGGAGAGCGCCTCGTGACCGACATCCTGATGCCGGCGCTCTCTCCGACGATGGAGGAGGGCACGCTCGCCAAGTGGCACGTGAAGGTCGGCGACACCGTGAAGTCCGGCGACGTGATCGCTGAGATCGAGACCGACAAGGCGACCATGGAGGTCGAGGCCGTCGACGAGGGCGTGGTCTCCGAGATCCTCGTGCCGGAAGGCTCCGAGGAGGTGAAGGTCAACACGCCGATCGCGCGCCTAGGCGGCGAGGGCGAAGCCGCAAAGCCCGGGCCGGCGCCTTCGGCGGAGCCGAAGACCGAGGATGCGCCGGTCGCCTCTGCGGGCGACCCGGAGAAGCAACAACCCGAGACCGCCAGGCCGCAGGCGGACGGCGAGGGCGCTGCCCCCGTGACGCCGAAGCCTGCGCTCAAGGATCCCGAGTTGCCCGAGGGCGTGAAGCTGGTGAAGGTCACCGTGCGCGACGCCCTGCGTGACGCCATGGCCGAGGAGATGCGCCGCGACGGCGACGTCTTCCTGATGGGCGAGGAAGTCGCCCAGTATCAGGGCGCTTACAAGGTCAGCCGGGGCCTGCTCGACGAGTTCGGCCCCAAGCGGGTCATCGATACGCCGATCACCGAGTACGGGTTCGCCGGCCTGGGCGTCGGCGCGGCCATGGCGGGCCTGAAGCCGATCGTCGAGTTCATGACGTTCAACTTCGCTATGCAGGCGATCGACCACATCATCAATTCGGCCGCCAAGACGCTCTACATGTCGGGCGGCCAGATCAAGACGTCGATCGTATTCCGCGGCCCGAACGGCGCGGCGGCCCGCGTGGGGGCGCAGCACAGCCAGGACTATGCGGCGTGGTACGGCCATGTGCCGGGTCTGAAGGTGCTGGCGCCCTACGACGCCGCCGACGCCAAGGGCCTGCTGAAGGCCGCGATCCGCGATCCGAACCCCGTGGTCTTCCTGGAGCATGAGATGCTCTACGGACAGGAGTTCGACGTGCCCGAAGACGTCGACTGGGTCGTGCCGATCGGCAAGGCCAAGGTCCGTCGGCTGGGCACGGACGTCACCCTGGTCGCCTATTCCCGGATGGTCGGCTTCTGTCTCCAGGCCGCCGAAGACCTGGCAAAGGACGGCATCGAGGCCGAGGTGGTGGACCTGCGTACGATCCGGCCGATGGACATCGATACCGTCGTCGAGAGCGTCAAGAAGACCAACCGCCTGGTCACCGTCGAGGAAGGCTGGGGGCCCATGGGCGTCGGCGCCGAGGTGGCGGCCAAGGTGACGGAACTGGCCTTCGACTACCTGGACGCCCCGCCGCTGCGGGTCTGTCAGGAGGACGTGCCGCTGCCCTACGCGGCCAATCTGGAAGCCCTGTCGATGCCTTCGGTGGAGCGGATCGTGAAGGCGGCCAAGGCCGTCAGCTACAAGTGACTGACGCCTTCGCCTGGCGTGCGGGCGGCTGCCACTGCGGCGGGGTCCGCTTCGAGGTGGCGTTGCCGGATCGCGTCGAGGCGCAGAGCTGCAACTGCTCCATGTGCGCCAAGACCGGCTACGTGCACGTCATCGTGCCCGAAAGTCGCTTCCGCCTGACCAAGGGCGTCGACCGCCTAGCCGAGTACACCTTCAACACCCGCGTCGCGAAGCACCTGTTCTGCGCGGAATGCGGGATCAAGAGCTTCTACCGCCCCCGCTCCAACCCCGACGGCTGGAGCGTCAACGGGCGCTGCCTGGACACCGTGGACGGGCTGGAGCTCGTCATCGAGGCCTTTGACGGCCAGAACTGGGAGGCCAACGGGGCGTCCCTCGCGCATCTCTCCAAGGAACACGCATGACGGACATCCTCATGCCCGCCCTCTCGCCAACGATGGAAGAGGGCACACTGGCGAAGTGGCACGTGAAGACGGGCGACACCGTGAAGTCCGGCGACGTGATCGCCGAGATCGAGACCGATAAGGCGACCATGGAGGTCGAGGCCGTCGACGAAGGCGTGGTCGGCGAGATTCTGGTGGCTGAGGGCACCGAGGGCGTGAAGGTCAACACGCCGATCGCGCGGCTGACCGAAGAGGGCGAGGCGGCCGCGCCTGCGCCGAAGGCGGAGCCGCCCAAGGCGGAAGCGCCGAAGGTCGAGGCCGCACCGGCAAAGACGCCTGAGCCCCCGAAGGCCGAGGCCCCGAAGCCCGCGCCCGCCGCGCCGGCGCCGGTCAAGGCGACCGAGGGGGGCCGCATCTTCGCCTCGCCGCTGGCGCGCCGGTTGGCCGAGCAGAAGGGCATCGACCTTGCTGGCGTTACCGGTTCGGGCCCGCACGGCCGAATTGTGAAAGTCGATATCGACAAGGCCGAGCCAGGCAAATCCAAGCCGGCGTCGACCGCGGCGCCTGCTGGCGCACCCGCCCAGGCGCCACGTCAGGCCCAGAGCCTGGAGCAGATGGGCATCGCGCCCGGCAGCTACGACCTGATCCCGCTGGACGGCATGCGCAAGACCGTGGCGCGGCGGATGACCGACAGTTTCCGCGACGTGCCGCACTTCCCGCTGAACATCGACCTCGAGATCGATGAGCTGTTGGCGGCGCGGGCCAAGATCAACGCCATGCTGGAAAAGCAGGGCGTCAAGGTCAGCGTGAACGACCTGGTGATCAAGGCTGCCGCCATCGCCCTGATGCGGGTGCCGGAAGCCAACGCCTCTTACACGCCTGACGGCATCGCCATGCACCACCATGCCGACATCGCGATGGCGGTGGCCGTGCCGGGTGGGCTGATCACGCCGATCATCCGCAGCGCCGAGACCAAGGGCCTGGCGCAGATCGCCACCGAGGCCAAGGACCTGGCCGAGCGGGCGCGAACCAAGAAGCTGAAGCCGGAAGAGTTCCAGGGCGGCACCTTCTCGATCTCGAACCTCGGCATGTTCGGCATCAAGTCCTTCGCCTCGATCATCAATGAACCGCAGGGCGCGATCCTGTCGGTGGGGGCGGGCGAGAAACGGCCAGTGGTGCGCGGGAACGAACTCGCGATCGCCACGGTGATGTCCGTGACCCTGACCTGCGATCACCGCGTGGTCGACGGCGCCACCGGCGCCAGGTGGCTCGCGGCCTTCAAACCGTTGATCGAAGACCCGCTCAACATGATTGTCTGAGGACGCACCGTGACCAGCATCTACGACTTCAGCGCCGAGACTCTCGACGGCAAGCCCGCGCCGCTCGCCGACTACCGGGGCAAGGTGGTGCTGATCGTCAACACCGCGTCCAAGTGTGGCTTCACGGGCCAGTACGCGGGTCTTGAGAAGCTCTACACGCGCTTCCGGGACCGGGGTCTGGTGGTGCTGGGCTTCCCTTGCAATCAGTTCGGTCAGCAGGAGCCAGGCGACGCCGCCGAGATCGCGAACTTCTGCTCGCTGACCTACGACGTGCAGTTTCCGATGATGCGGAAGATCGACGTCAACGGCCCGCAGGCCCACCCGCTCTACGTCTACCTCAAGAAGGCGAAGCGCGGCGTGCTAGGCACAGAACGCATCAAGTGGAACTTCACCAAGTTCCTCGTCGATCGCAGCGGGCAGGTCGTAAGTCGCTTTGCCCCCAATGTTGAACCCAGGGCGCTGGAAGGCGCGATCGAGGCTTTGCTCTGATGGCTGATGCGTTCGATGTGATCGTGATCGGGTCCGGCCCCGGCGGCTACGTGACGGCCATCCGGGCGTCGCAGCTGGGCATGACGGTCGCGATCGTCGAGCGGGCCGAGCTGGGCGGGATCTGCCTGAACTGGGGCTGTATCCCCACCAAGGCGCTGCTCAAGTCCGGCGAGATGTACGAGAGCCTGGACCACCTCAAGGACTATGGCCTGTCGGTGGAGAAGCGGGGCTTCGATTTCGACGCCGTGGTGCAGCGCTCGCGGAAGGTGGCGGCGACGCTGAATTCCGGTGTCGGCTTCCTGATGAAGAAGAACAAGATCGAGGTCGTCGTCGGGTCGGCGAAACTCGAAAAGGGCAAGGGGGCGCCGACGGTCGTGGTCGGCGACCGGCGGCTGACCGCCAAGCACGTGATCCTGGCCACGGGCGCCCGGGCGCGCACGGTCCCGGCTTCCGGCTTGGAGCCGGACGGCGAGCGCATCTGGACCTATCGCGAGGCCCTCACGCCCAAGTTCGCGCCGAAGTCTCTGGTGGTCGTCGGATCCGGCGCCATTGGCATGGAGTTCGCCAGCTTCTACCGCGCCCTTGGCTCGGAGGTGACGGTCGTCGAGATGGCGCCGCGGATCCTCCCTGTGGAGGACGAGGAAGTCTCCAAGGCGGCGCACAAGGCGTTCGAAAAGCGCGGCATAAAGTTCCGCGTGCCCGCCAATGTGAAGGCGTTGAAGAAGCTCAAGGCCGGCGTCCAGCTGGAGATCGAGGTGGGTGGCAAGGCCGAGACCATCGACGCCGAGGTCGCGATCGTCGCGATCGGCATCGTCGGCAATGTCGAGGACATGGGCCTGGAGGCCCTGGGCGTGAAGATCGAGAAGACCCACGTGGTCACCGACAGCCATGGGGCCACGGGCGTGCCCGGCCTCTACGCCATCGGCGACGTGGCGGGTCCGCCCTGGCTGGCGCACAAGGCCAGCCACGAGGGCGTTCATTGCATCGAACATATCGCGGGGCTCAAGCCGACCAACATCACCTCACCGATCCCGGGCTGTACGTACACCACGCCGCAGATTGCGTCGGTGGGCCTGACCGAAGCGCAGGCCAAGGAGCAGGCGCGCGAGCCCAAGGTCGGCCGCTTTCCGTTCCGCGTGAACGGCAAGGCGATCGCGGCCGGCGAGATGGACGGCTTCGTAAAGACCATCTTCGACGGCAAGACCGGAGCCCTGATCGGTGCGCACATGATCGGCCACGAGGTCACCGAGATGATCCAAGGGTTCGTCCTGGCCATGACGCTGGAGGCAACTGAGGCCGAACTCCAGGCCACGGTGTTCGCCCACCCGACCATGAGCGAGGCCATGCACGAGGCGTCCCTCGACGCCTACGGCATGGTCCTGCACATCTAGCTAGGCCGCGCGCCGGATCTCCGTGTCGACAATCCGCTGCAGGGCCACGTAGTCGGTCTTGCCGGTGCCCAGCACCGGGATTTCCTGGACCTTGATGATCTTGCGCGGGACCGCCAGTTCCGGGGCGCCGATCTTCTGCGCGTGGGCCACCAGGGCGGCGGTGTCAGCGTCGCGGCGGTCGGTGACCAGGATCAGCCGTTCGCCCTTTTTAGGGTCGGGCAAGGCGACGACGGCGTGGCGGCAGTCGGGCCAGACGGCGGCGGCCAGGTCCTCGGCGGCGGTCAGTGAGACCATCTCGCCGCCCACCTTGGCGAAGCGCTTTACGCGGCCCAGGATCTTGATCCACTCGTCGTCGCTGAGCGAGACCACGTCGCCGGTGTCGTGCCAGCCGCCGGGCAGGGGCTCAATGCCGCCCTCGGCGTTCAGATAGCCCGACATGATGTTGGGGCCGCGCACCAGCAGCTTGCCGCCACCGGGAATGCCAGGCACCGGCTCCAGGCGGGTCTCGATGCCCGGAAGCAGGCCGCCAACGGTGCCACGGCGGTTGTCGCCCGGCTTGTTGACCGCGATGACCGGCGAGGCCTCGGTAGCGCCATAGCCCTCCAGCAGCGGGATAGGTCCGAACTTGTCGTGGATGAGGTTGTGGGTTTCGTCCCGCACCTTTTCCGCCCCGCAGACCACGAAGGTCAGACCCGACAGCTCGTCGGGCTCGGCCGAGCGGGCGTACTGGTTGATGAAGGTGTCGGTGGCGAACAGGACGTTGGCCTTGGTGTCCTTCACCAGCTGCGGGATCTGCTTGATGTGCAGCGGCGACGGATACTGAAACGCCTTGAGGCCCGTCAGGATCGGCAGCAGGGCCCCGCCCGTCAGTCCAAAGCAGTGGAAGATCGGCAGCGGGTTGAAGAACACCCAATTGGTGTCCAGTGGGATGTGCTGGTTGATCTGGCGGCAGTTGGCGACAAGGTTCGTGTGGCTCAGAACCACCCCGCGCGGCGCGCCGAAACTGCCGGAGGTGAACAGAATCACGCCCGGATCGTCGGGATTGAGAGCGGTCCGGAACTGGGTCGGCATGGCGCCCGCGGCGGCGGCGAACAGCTTGTCGGACAGCCCCACCGTCTTCCGGACGTCTTCGAGGTAGACCACCTTGGCCTTGCTCTCGAGCGCGTCGATCAGGTCGTGCAGCTTGCCCTGTTCGACGAAGCGGTGGGACGTCAGGACGGTCTTCACGCCCGCCAGGTCGCAGGCGGCCTTCAGGTTCCGGATGCCGGCCGTGAAGTTCAGCATGGTCGGAATGCGCCCGAAGGCATGCAGGGCGAAGAAGGTGACCACGCCGCCGACGCTGGACGGCAGCATGACCCCGACCCGCTCACCTTTTTCCGTGAACCCGCTGATCTTGCGACCCAGCGCGAAGGCGCCTCGGAGCAGGTCGGTGTAGGTCAGGGGATTGCGCTCCTGGTCCTCCAGGATGGGCTTCTTCGCCCCGTGCTTGCGCGACGCCGCGATCAAGGCGTCGAAGATGGAAACATGCGCCGCGGCGGTGTCGAAGGCTCTCAAAGGCCATCGCCTCCCGTTGTTATCGTTGGCGTCAGCGTATCCGGCCCGGGCAGCGCTGAAAAGATCGGTAACGGGCCGTGATCGGACCACGCTCGACAGCATGACGCCTCCGCGCTTGATCCGGAGGCCCGGAGGGACGATCTAAGGGGCATGGCCGTGGTCATCGACACCCTCAACCAGCGCCGTCCGCGGCATCCCGAGAAGCAGAACCGGCCGGACACGCCGATTCTGCGGAAGCCGGAGTGGCTGCGGGTGCGCGCGCCGGGGTCGCCCGGCTACAACGCCACCCGTGAGATCGTGAAGGGCCACGGTCTGGTCACGGTCTGCGAAGAGGCGGCCTGCCCCAACATCGGCGAGTGCTGGTCCAAGAGCCACGCGACCATGATGATCATGGGCGAGATCTGCACGCGGGCCTGCGCCTTCTGCAATGTCGCCACCGGCAAGCCCAACATGCTGGACCCGACGGAGCCCGCGCGCGTCGCCGATGCAGTGGCCAAGATGGGCCTGAGGCACGTGGTCATCACCTCGGTGGACCGTGACGACCTGGCGGATGGCGGCGCAGCGCATTTCGCCGCCGTGGTGACCGCGATCCGCGCGGCCTCGCCAGGCACGACGGTCGAGATCCTGACCCCCGACTTCCTGCGCAAGCCGATCGCGGCGGTGCACGAGGTGATCGACAGCGGGCCCGACGTCTTCAACCACAACCTCGAAACCGTGCCGCGGCTCTATCTCTCGATCCGGCCGGGCGCCCGCTACTACAACTCGTTGCGGCTGCTGGAGCGGGTGAAGGAACGGGATCCCAACCAGTTCACCAAGTCCGGCATCATGGTCGGCCTTGGCGAAGCGAAGGAGGAGGTGATGCAGGTCATGGACGACATGCGCGCCGCCGGCGTCGACTTCATCACCATCGGCCAGTACCTGCAACCGACCCGCAAGCACGCGCCGATCGACCGGTTCGTTCATCCGGACGAGTTCAAGGCCTACGAGGAAATTGCCCGCGCCAAAGGCTTCCTGGTCGTCTCGTCCAGTCCGCTGACCCGGTCGTCGCACCACGCCGACGAGGATTTCGCCCGGCTGCAGGCGGCGCGGCGCGCCCAAGACACCGCCGCGTAACTTGCGTCATCACCTCACGCGGGTGCTGCCCTACACACCCGAACAGCTTTTCGCCCTCGTTGGCGACGTCGAGCGGTACCCGGACTTCGTGCCGTGGATCACCTCGATGCGCACTTGGAACGCCAGGGACCTGGGCGAGGGCGCAAGCACTCTCGACGCTGAGGCGGGGGTCGGCTTCTCGTTCCTCAAAGAGCGGTTCGCGACCCGGGTCCGGCGGGACGCCAAGGCGGCGCGGATCGATGTCAGCCTGCTGTCCGGGCCGTTCCGCAAACTCACCAACGCGTGGGCGTTCTTCGAGGACGAGGCCGGCACGCGGATCGAGTTCGACATCGATTTCCAGTTCAAGTCGCGGCTCCTGGAGGGCCTTCTCGCAGCCAACTTCCACCATGCCGTGGACAAGCTGATGGCTTGTTTCGAAGCGCGGGCGCGGGAGCTCTACGGCGCCTGAGGCCGGCGGATCCGGGTCGCCGCCAGGACCGCGAAGCCCACGGCCAGCACGACCAGCAGCGCCGGCAGTTCCTTGATCGCGCCCAGGATCAGGACGCCGGTGAACAGCACGGCCGTGAACAGCGCGATGGGGCCGCGGAAGGGTAGGGCGAACCGCGGCGGCGGCGCATCCGTGCGCCGCGACATGTTCCAGAGGGCCAGGCAGCACAGGATGTAGCCGGTGAGACGTGCAGCGGTGGCGATGGTCAGGGCGGTCAGCACGTCGCTGACCATCGCGAAGCCGAAGCCCAGAACACTGGAGATGACGATGGCGATGTAAGGGGTGTGGGTGCTCGGATGCACGCGGGCCAGCCATTGGGGCGCCTGACCCTGTTCGGACAGCGCCATCAGCATCCGCGGCATCGAGATGGTGATGACCAGGATCGTGCCGACGATCACCGCTAGGGCGCCGGCTGAGACGGCGACCGCGCCGGCTTGGCCGAACAGTTGACGGCCCACTTCCGCGAGCGGGCGGTCGTTGGCGGCGGGCTGGTCCAGCACCCCCATGCAGACGAGGAGCACGGCCGCATAGGTAAACGTGACGGCCGCGACGCCCCCGATCAGGGCGATGGGCACATCACGCTGCGGATCGCGCGCTTCTCCGGCGACCACCGATCCCCGCTCGAACCCCGAATAGGCGAACAGGTAGATCAGCATCGCCTGGGCGAAGGGGATCGGATCGGGCATGGGCCCTGCGATGGCCAGCCGCTCGTCCTGTACGAACCAGACCCCCGCCGCGGCGAAGGCGAGGACGAAGCCGATCTTGAGCACAATGAGCGCGTTGCTGGCCCGCGCGGACTGGCGGATGCCGATCAGCACGATGCCCGTCAGGACGACGCCCAGGGCCGCGATGGTCAGGTAGCGTGGCGCGCCGTCTTCGAGCGCAGAGACGAAACCGGCGAGATAGGTGACGAACAGAGCCGACAGGGTGGCGACCGACATCGCCTGGCTGAACCACATGAGCCAGCCGACCGCGAAGGCGGGAAGGGCCGGCAGGCCGGCGCGGGCGTAGAGGTACGGTCCGCCGGTGCCCGAGAAGCGGCTGGAGAGATCGGCGAAACACAGCACCAGCGGCGTCAGCGCCAGGGCGGCCGCGGCCAACACAATGAAACTCCAGCCACCCGCAAGCGCATAGACCTTGGCCGGCGCCGCCAGCATGCCCGCGCCAATCATCGCGTTGAGCACGATGCCGGTCAGGTCACGCCGCCGGAGCGCGCGCAGGAGGTGGGGCGGGGCCTCGGTCAGGCGAGTCGGTCCCGCATCATCTGCAGGGCGGCCTGGACCGCGGCCAGCTGAACGCCCTCGCGGGTGTCCTGCTCGAAGAAGTGCTCTTCGTGGATGAGGCGCTGGTTCGTGCGGGCGGTGGCGATATGGACCGTGCCCACGGGCTTCATCGGGGTGCCGCCTCCGGGACCGGCGACCCCGGTGATGGCGACGGCCAGGTGAGCGTTGGAGGCTTCCAGCGCTCCCTCGGCCATCATCCGCGCCACGGGCTCGGACACCGCGCCGAGGTCGGCGATCAGGTCGCCCGGCACGCCCAGCAGTTCCTGCTTGGCGCGATTGGAATAGGTGACGAAGCCGCGCTCGAACACATCCGAGGAGCCGGCGATGGAGCAGATGGCGCCGGCCACCAGACCGCCCGTGCAGCTCTCGGCGGTGACGATGCGCAGGGAGCGCTCCCGCGCCTCATCGATCAAGAGGCGCGCCAGCGTGACGATCTCCAGGTTGAACATCGGCTTGAAGGTCCCTCTACTCTCGCGCCAGTGAGCATCGCGCGTCACTTCCGATCAAGGCGATTCGAGACCCATGACCACCGTTGACGCCGCGAGCCCGGCTCGGACCGCCCCGCCAGCGTTGTTTGCGCTCACCGTGTTCAGCAGCGCGACGCTGGTGTTCCTGGTCCAACCGATGGTGGCCAAGCTGGTCCTGCCGCTGCTGGGCGGAAGCCCGTCGGTGTGGAACACCTCGATGGCGTTCTTCCAGATCGCCCTGCTCGCCGGATACTTCTACGCCCACCTTCTGCAGCGCATCCCGTCGGTGCGCGGCCAGGCGATGGCGCATATCGCGGCGCTGATCGTCGCGGCCGTCGCGCTGCCGCTGCGAGTGAATGAACTGGCCGGTCCGCCGTCGTCGGACCATCCGAACCTCTGGCTTCTGGCGGTGCTGACCCTGTCGATCGGCGCGCCGTTCGCGATCCTGTCGGCGACGGCCCCCCTGGTGCAGGCTTGGCATGCGAGAACCATCGGGGCGACCGAGGGAAAGGAGCCCTACGCTCTCTATGCCGCCAGCAACTTCGGCAGTCTGATCGCGCTCCTGGCCTATCCGATCGTCGTCGAGCCGCTGTCGACACTCGCCGGCCAGCGGAACGGCTGGAGCGCCGGCTACGGGCTCTTTATTCTAGTGATCGGCGCGCTGGCTGTGGCCGTCGTGCGGGTGCGCTCAGCCGCCGTCGAGGCGACGGTGGCGTCGACGCCCCGGCCGGCATGGCGCACGCGGATCGCCTGGGTCGCGCTCGCCGCGATCCCGTCCAGCCTGATGCTGGGCGTCACCACCCACATCACCACCGATGTCGCGTCCGCCCCGTTCCTGTGGGTCCTGCCGCTGGCGCTCTACCTCGTCACCTTCATCATCGCCTTCCAGGAGCGGCCGGCGATCTCGCCCGCCCTGACGCTCACCTTGCAGGCCGCCGCCGCCGCGGGTTGTGTCGCCCTCCTGCCGTTCAAGGCCTCGGGCTTTGCGCTGCAGCTCTTCGTCCACCTGGCGGCATTCTTCCTGACGGCGCTGATGTGCCACCAGCGGCTGGTCGCGCGGCGGCCGGACCCGGCGCATCTGACCGAGTTCTATCTCTGCCTGTCGATCGGCGGCGTGGTCGGCGGCGCGTTCAACGCCTTCGTGGCGCCGGTCATCTTCAACGATGTCTGGGAGTATCCGCTGGTCCTGGCCCTCTCGTGTCTCGCGCGGCCTTGGGGCGATCTGCGCCGCGTCCCGACCTGGAACTGGGTCATGCTGGTGGTGGGCGTCCTGGCGGCGGTTGGAACGCCGATCGCCGTAACCTTCGCCGGCAACCACCTGACGACGGAATCCGTCGTCGGCGCGTTCGACCAGTCCGAACTATTCGACATGGGGATGAAGACCTTGCTGGCGCTGGCGACCGTCGCCGCCTTCATGGTCCGTCGCGAGACCCTGCTGTTTTTCGCGATCCTGGCCGTTCTCACCTACGCTGCCGAGTCAGCCGCCGACCGGACCGACACCCACGCCAGCTGGCGCAGCTTCTTCGGTGTTTTGAAGCGCTCCGAGACCTATGTCCCCAGCATCGGCCGCGTGAAGATGCTGGCCCACGGCACGACGTTGCACGGCGCCCAGGCGCAGGACCCGCGCTATCGGTGCCGGCCGATGGTCTACTACACGCCGCGAACGCCCATCGGTCAGATATTCACCGCCAAGCAAGCCGCCGCGCCGGGCCTGCGGATTGGCGCGGTGGGTCTCGGCACCGGCTCGGTCGCCGCCTATTCGCGGCCCGGAGACCGCCTGAGTTTCTTTGAGATCGATCCGCTCGTGGTGAAGGTCGCCAACGATCCGCAGAACTTCACCTACACGACCGAGTGCGCCAAGGGGCCGGTGGACTTCGTCGTCGGCGACGCGCGGCTGACCGTGGCCAAGCAGCCGGCGGGCAGTTTCGACATTCTGCTGATCGACGCCTTCTCGTCCGACGCCGTACCGGCGCACCTTCTCACGGTCGAGGCGGTGCGCGGCTATCTGACCAAGCTTAAGCCGGACGGGATCCTGATCCTTCACCTCTCCAATCGAAACCTGGACCTGATGAATCCGGCTCAGGCGGTCGCGCG
This sequence comes from uncultured Phenylobacterium sp., assembly GCA_964575195.1. GTDB lineage: Bacteria > Pseudomonadota > Alphaproteobacteria > Caulobacterales > Caulobacteraceae > Phenylobacterium. Next base: position 79,776 of record CAZNPJ010000008.1, on the reverse strand, counting down.
GGCGGCGGGCGGCTGGTCTCTGGCGCAGAACTACGTTGCGCCCGAGAAGGACCCGGAGGGGACCTGGGAGTCCTCCGAGGACGCCGTGATCGTGGCGAAGAGCCGCGAAGCGCTCGCGCCCTACATGGCCACCGGCAAGTGGCGCTGGGGCGACCCCTTTGAAGCGCGGCCCTGGACCGACGACTACACCAACCTGGCCGGCGCGCTTTACGCGAACCTGAAAGGCCGGTGGACCTGGTTGCCGTGACCTAGGCCGGCGTCTCGACGGTCACGATGGCCTGGGCCATGAGGCCTTCTTGCCGGCCGGTGAAGCCCATGCCCTCTGTCGTGGTCGCCTTGACGCTGACCCGGTCGAGAGGGAGGTCCAGTAGCTCGGCGATCCGCGCCCGCATGGCGTCGCGGTGCGGGCCGATCTTCGGTCGCTCGCAGATGATTGTCAGGTCCGCGCTGAGGATCCGACCGCCTCGTGCGCCGACACGGTCGACGGCATGGCGCAGGAACCGGTCGGACGAGGCGCCCTTCCACTGGGGGTCCGAGGGCGGGAAGTGCTGGCCGATATCACCGTCGGCGATCGCGCCCAGCACGGCGTCCGTGAGAGCGTGCAGGGCGCAGTCGGCGTCGGAGTGGCCGACAAGGCCATGATCGTGGGGGATCAGCACCCCGCCGAGCCAGACGCCGTCGCCGGGACCGAAGCGGTGGGCGTCAATGCCCTGCCCGATGCGAACGAGCCGCTGCGCACCCGATAGCTGTTCGGCCAGCATGAAATCCTCTGGGTAGGTCAGCTTCATCAAAAGGGGGTCGCCGTGAACCATCGCGACACGACGGCCCGCACGCTCCATGACGGAGGCGTCGTCTGTCGGTTCGTCGCCGGCCGGCCAGGCGCGATAGGCGGCGCGAAGGTCCGCGAGCCGAAAGGCCTGGGGGGTCTGGGCGCGCCAGAGGCCGTCGCGCGACACCGTCTCGCTGACCTGCCCGTCGCCGCGCTTCAACGTATCTGGGACGGGAAGCGCGGGGATGGCGCCATCGGCGCCGGCCAGACCGGCGAGCAAGCGCTCGATGTGATCGCGTCGTACAAAGGGGCGCGCGGCGTCATGGATCAGCACGGACTCATCCACCGGCCCATCAAGCGCAGCAAGGCCGGCTACGACGGAGTCGGCCCGGCTTGCGCCCCCGGAGGCCACCATCCACCCGGTCAGGCCGGTCAAGGCTGCGTCAGCGGCGGCGATCCGGTCCGCGGCGACAACGACGACGACGCGGCGCGCGCCGGCGGCGAGCAGGCTCTCCACGGACCAGCGTACGATGGGCTTACCGCCCAGGTTGCGCCAAGCCTTTGGTTCGCCTGGCCCTGCCCGCAGGCCCGCGCCGGCCGCCACGACGATTGCGGAAAATCTCATCCGGCCCGTTTAAGGAACCGCGCGAGATTGTTCCAGTTTTCCCGCTTTACGGCGCCGCAACATATGCCTAAAAAGGTAGCGATAGGGGTGACTATTTTATGAGCAATACGCTCGACATCGGAGGGGTGAAGGTCGGCGGCCGCGTTTGGATCGCGCCCATGACCGGGGTCTCCGACCTGCCGTTCCGCCGCGCCGCCAGCCGTCTGGGCGCGGCCTATGTGGCGACGGAAATGGTCGCTTGCGCCGAGTTCGCGAAGGGCCGCGCCGATGTTGTTCGCCGCGCGGCCGTGGGGGAGGGTCTGCCCCTCATGGTGGTGCAACTGGTCGGGCGGGATCCGGCGCACATGGCCGAAGGCGCGCGCCTGGCGGCCCAGGCGGGGGCCCAGATCATCGACCTGAACTTCGGTTGCCCAGCTCGGGAAGTGACCGGCGGTCACGGCGGTTCGGCGCTCATGCGCGAACCCGCACTGGCCGCCGAGCTGATGTCGGCGGCGGTGGACGCCGTCGATGTGCCCGTGACCGTCAAGATGCGCCTGGGCTGGGATGATGGCTCACGCAATGCGCCGGAACTGGCGGCCAGGGCCGAGGCGCTCGGCGTGAAGGCCATCACCGTGCACGGTCGAACCCGCTGTCAGTTCTACAAGGGTGCCGCCGACTGGGCGGCCATCCGCCCGGTGAAGGCCGCGGTTTCCATCCCCGTGATCGCCAATGGGGACATCGTGGACGGCCCCAGCGCTCGGGCGGCCCTCGAGGCCTCCGGGGCCGACGGGGTGATGGTCGGTCGCGGCGTTTACGGGCGCCCTTGGATCTCGGCGCAGCTCGAAGCGGAGCTGGACGGCCGGACGTTCGAAGCTCCGGACGCGCCGCAACGCCTCGATATCGCGCTGGCGCACCTGCGCGAGAGCCTGGAGTTTTATGGCGAACGCCTGGGCCTGCGGATTTTCCGCAAGCACCTGGCCGCCTACATCGAAAGTGCCCCTTGGCCTGCGGATCCGCAGGCCCGGAGAGAAGCGCGCGCGGCCCTGTGCCGTCTGGAGGACGCCCGATCGGTCGAGGGAGGGCTTCGCGCCCTCTGGGGAAATCCAGACCACAGGCTCGCCGCATGAGTGGGAAGACGATGTTTCAGGCCAAGGGCGTCGATATGGACGCCCTCAAGGCCGCCGCGTTCGAATTGAGTCCCGACCCCGCCCTGGTGGTCGATGCCGAGGGGTCTCTGACCGCCGTCAACGAAGCCGCTGAGGCGCTGTTTGGCCAGGGTCTCGGGCTTCTGGCTCGCGGTCGCTTCCGGGCGGCGCTGCCCCATGGGTCGGCGCTGGTCTCGCTGTTGAACCGGGCGATCGAGGAAGATGCGCGGGTCCGCGAGCGCGGCATCCACATCAGCCTGTTCGGCCTGCCCCCGTTCGAGGCGGATGGCGCCGCGGCGCCGCTGGGGGATGGCTCGGTCCTGCTGACGTTGTCGGTCAAGAATGGCCTGGGCACCGAGCGCAGCGCCCACGAGGCGGCCGGTCTACGCTCCCTGGTCGGCCTCGGACGGATGCTGGCCCACGAGATCAAGAACCCCCTGGCGGGTATCCGGGGCGCTGCTCAACTGCTGAAATCGGGCGCCAAGGCCGAGGACGTGCCTCTGGCGCAGCTCATCGTCGACGAGACCGATCGCGTCCGGCGGCTGGTCGACCGGATGGAGGCGTTCTCGGACGACGCCCTGCCGACCCTGACGCCGATCAACATCCACCAGATCCTCGATCGCGTCCGGGCCTTGGCCACCAATGGCTTCGCGGATGGCCTGGGGCTGAAGGAGAGCTACGACCCATCGCTGCCGCCAGTGCCAGGGGACGAGGACCAGCTGATCCAGATCTTCCTAAACCTGGTGAAGAACGCGGCCGAGGCGGCCAATTCCCGCAACGACGGGCGCGGCGAGGTCTCGATCCACACCGCCTATCGCCATGGCGTCCGGGTGCGCTCGGCCAAGGGCCAGGCGCTGCGTGGCGCGCCGCTGGAAGTGCGGGTCATCGACAATGGGCCGGGCGTTCCCGAGCATATCCGGGAGAGCCTGTTCCAGCCGTTCGTGACCTCCAAGAACAACGGCGCGGGCCTCGGCCTCGCGCTGGTCGCAAAGCTGGTCGCCGGCCACGGCGGCCTGATCGATTTCGAGTCGGAACCGGGCCGCACCGTTTTCCGGGTGCTTCTGCCCATCGCGGCCCATGAGGACGCCATCCAATGAATGCTGCCTCCAAGAAGATCCTGATCGCCGACGACGACAGCTCCATCCGGCTGGTGCTGTCCCAGGCCTTCACCCGGCTGGGCTATCAGGTGCGCGCCACGGGCAACGCCACGACGCTGCTCAAGTGGGTGACCGACGGGGAGGGGGACCTCGTGGTCACCGACGTCGTCATGCCTGACGAGAACGTCTTCGACGTGCTGCCACGCATCAAGAAGCAGCGGCCGAAGCTGCCCGTGATCGTCATGAGCGCGCAGAACAACCTGATCACCGCGGTCAACGCGGCGGAGGTCGGGGCCTTCGAGTATGTGCCCAAGCCCTTTGACCTGGACGACATGACCTCGGCGGCGCGGCGCGCGCTGTCGCGGCCGGCTGACGCCGAGGCGTCCAAGGCCCAGGCGCGCGCCGTTCGTGACGACCGGCTGCCGCTGATCGGCCGCTCGGCGCCGATGCAGGAGGTCTACCGCACCATCGCCCGCCTGGTTGGCGCGGACCTCACCGTGCTGATCACTGGCGAGAGCGGAACGGGCAAGGAGCTGGTCGCCCGCGCGCTGCACGACATGGGCCGCCGGCGCGACGGCAAGTTCGTCGTCATCAATCTGGCCGCCACGCCACGGGAGCGGGTTGAGAGCGAGCTCTTCGGCAAGGACGAGGGCGACTCCGGCAAGCTCATCGACGCTGACGGGGGGACGCTGTTCCTCGACGAGATCGGCGACATGCCGCTGGACGCCCAGACGCGCCTCCTGCGGGTGATCGACGGCTCGGAGCCGGCGCTCAACCCGAAGACCGGCCGGCGGCCGAACGTGCGGATCATCGCGGCCACCAACCGTGACCTGCGCGCCCTGATCCAGCAGGGCCTATTCCGCGAGGATCTGTTCTTCCGCCTGAACGTCGCGCCGCTGCGCATTCCACCGCTGCGGGATCGCAGCGAGGACATCCCGGATCTGGCTCGCGCCTTCCTGCTTCGCGCCAACCGCGAGGGTCTGCCGGCCAAGACCATCGACGCCAATGCGCTCGAGCGTCTGAAGCGCCACGCCTGGCCGGGAAACGTGCGCGAGTTGGAGAATCTCGTCCGCCGGGTCTGCGCCCTCTACGGCGAGGAACTGATCAGCGCCCGGATTATCGAGAAGGAGCTGGCCGACCAGCAACCGACGGTACAGGGGCAGGAGGGCCCGGCGACCCTGTCGCAGCTCGTGGAGCAGAAGCTGGCCGGCTATTTCGCCGATCAGCCGGACGGAATCCCGCCGGCAGGTCTCTATGACCGAGTGCTGGAGGAGGTCGAGCGGCCGCTGATCCAGCTGACGCTATCTGCGACCCGAGGCAATCAGGTGCGCGCAGCCGAGATCCTGGGGCTCAACCGCAACACGCTACGGAAGAAGATTCACGACCTCGGCGTCGACATGGCCCGGGGTCGGCGATAGGGCCGACGCCGCGCCTCAATCGGAGCCTTGCAGGCTAGCAACATAGCTGTTGATTTTGGGGCACAGCCGCCTAGGCTCCTCCGTTCATGGCGTTGCTTGCGCATCCCGCGTTCGGACATCCGGCCCTGGCCCGTGTCCGGAACGCTCTAAGATCCCGCGTTGTTCTGGGCGTCGGCTACGGGATTGCGGCGACGCTTACGGGTGTGGCGATCGTGCTCGCCGCCTCGCCGCCGGAAAAGGGGCCGCTTGGCCCCGCTAGCGAGCTTATTCTAACCGTCCTCGGCCTGAATCTCATCCTGATCATCGGGCTGATCCTCGCGGTCTCGCTCCGGATCTTTGAACTGCTGGAAGCGCGCTCGCGGGATGCCGGCGCCCGACTGCACGTCCGCTTCGTCCGCCTGTTCGCCCTGGCAGCCGTCGTCCCCGCGGCCGTGGTGTTCCTGTTCTATGGCGTGCTCGTCAGCCGCGGCGTCGAAAACTGGTTCAGCGAACGGGTGCAGACCGTGGTGGAGAACTCCGCCACCGTCTTCCGATCCTATATCGAGGAGCAGACCCGCTACATCGAGGACCACGTCACGCCGATGGCGTTGGACCTCAATCGTGAGGCGGGCGCCTTTGAGAACGGTCCGCAGGGCGCGACGCGGTATCTCGAGGCGCTGGCGGCCTATCACGCCTTTCCCGCGGCCTACCTGATCGACGCCAGAGGCCAGGTGTTGTCGCGCTTCGAGAGCGCGGGCGCGCCGCCGTTCGTGCCGCCGCCGGCCGCGGCCTATGCCTCCGCCGACGCGGGCGAGATTTACGTTCCCGACTTCGCCGGCACGGACGTGATGCGCGCAGTCTACCGACTGCGAGCCTACGACGGCGTCTATCTCTACGTGGCCCGCCCCCTGGAGAAGGGGATCATGGCCCATCTGCGCGATGCGGAGGGCTCTCTCGTTTCGTACCGGGAGGTCGCGCAGAACCGTGCGCGTATCCAGACGATCTTCGCGCTCAGCTACATCGAGACGGCGCTTCTGGTGCTGGTGGGCGCGGTCTGGCTTGGCTTGGCGGCCGCGAACGCCATTTCGGCGCCTGTCGCGCGCCTGGTGCAAGCGGCAGGGCGCGTGGCCGGGGGCGACCTCAGCGCACGGGTCGACGCGGATGCGGACCCGGACGAGATCGCCGTTCTGTCCCGGGCCTTCAACAGCATGACCCACGACCTGCAAGCGCAGCAGGAAGCCCTGCGCCGGGCGGGAGAGGAGGCGGAGGAACGCCGTCAATTCATCGAGACCGTCCTCGCCGAGGTCAGCGCCGGCGTGATCGGACTGTCGGCCGATGGACGGATATCCGTCGCCAACCGCCAGGCCGCCGTGCTGCTCGCGCTGCCTGAGGATCACGGTCGGGGACGCCGGTTGTCGGACGTGGTGCCGGAGTTCGCGGAGCTCGCCGCGGCGGGCCGGAGCGGGGAGGCCGAGGAAGAGATCGACGTTGTCCGCGGGCGCGACAACCGCCGCCTGCGCGTCAGGGCCAGTCAGAGCGAAGGCGGGCTGGTGCTGACCTTCGACGATGTCACCCGGTTGGTCGCCGCACAGCGGAACGCCGCGTGGCGCGACGTCGCCCGCCGGATCGCCCACGAAATCAAGAACCCCCTCACGCCGATCCAGCTGTCCGCGGAGCGCCTGCGCCGCAAGTATCGCAAAGACATCGCCGAGAGCGAGCTGGAGACGTTCGACCGCTGCACCGACACCATCGTGCGTCAGGTGGGAGATATCGGCCGGATGGTCGACGAGTTCTCCGCCTTCGCGCGAATGCCGGCCCCCAAGTTCGCGAAGATGGAGGCTGGCGAACTGGTCCGGGCCGCCGTCTTCGCCCAACGGGTCGCAAGCCCGGATTTCATCGTCGAGCTGGAAGAGATGTCGGCCGACGCCACGCTCTATGCCGATGGCCGGATGATCGGCCAGGCCCTGACCAATGTCCTGAAGAACGCCGCTGAGGCCGTCGATGCGCGGCTGGCCAAGTCGCCAAAGCCGAAGGGGCGGATTACGGCCCGGCTGATCGTGGAGGACGCGGCCGTCACCATCGAGGTGGAGGACAATGGCGTCGGACTGCCCGCCAAGGATCGTGACCGGCTGACCGAACCCTATGTGACGACGCGCGAGAAGGGCACCGGCCTCGGCCTGGCCATCGTGAAGCGCATTCTGGAAGACCACGGCGGCGAGCTGGAACTGGCCGACGCGCGACGCGGGAAGGGGGCGCTGGCGATCCTGCGCCTCCCAGCCACGCCGGCGCCGCGCGCGACCAGGCCGGCGTCTGCGGTGACCGCGAAATGAGGAAGACCTGATGGCGGCTGACGTTCTGGTGGTCGATGACGAGGCGGATATCCGCGAGCTGGTCGCGGGAATCCTCACCGACGAGGGTTACGATGTTCGCACCGCGAACGACTCCGAGAGCGCGCTGGCGGCTGTCCGGGCCCGCAAGCCGGCGCTGCTGATCCTGGATATCTGGATGCAGGGCGGGGGCATGGACGGGCTGGAACTGCTCGACATGGTGAAGGCGCTCGACGCCGACCTGCCGGTGATCATGATCTCGGGCCACGGCAACATCGAGACGGCCGTCAGCGCGATCAAGCGCGGCGCCTACGAGTTCCTGGAGAAGCCCTTCAAATCGGACCGCCTGTTGCTGGTCGTCGAGCGCGCGCTCGAAACCACCAACCTGCGCCGCGAGAATCGGCGGCTGCGGGCCCAGGCGATCACGCCCGAGGGGTTGATCGGCAAGTCCATGGCGGCGCAGCAGTTGCGCCAGATGATCGCCAAACTGGCCGGCGCCAACAGCCGTGTGCTGATCTCAGGCCCCGCCGGATCGGGCAAAGAAACCGTGGCGCGTCTGATCCACGACGCCAGCCACCGGGCCCGCAACGAGTTCGTGCCCATCGGCGCTGCGGGCATGACGCCTGAGCGTATGGACGTCGAGCTGTTCGGCGAGGAGGGAGCGGGGGGGCGCCCGGCCAAGATCGGCGTGTTCGAACGCGCCCATGGCGGCACGCTCTATCTGGACGAAGCCGCCGACATGCCGCGCGAGACCCAGGGCCGAATTCTCAGGGTTCTGGTCGAGCAGCGCTTTCGGCGGGTGGGCGGTGACGCCGACGTGCAGGTCGACGTACGGGTGATCTCGTCGACGTCGAAGGACTTGCGCGAGGAGATTTCGGCCGGACGTTTCCGCGAGGACCTGTTCCACCGGTTGAACGTGGTGCCGGTCAATGTGCCGGGCCTGAGCGAGCGGCGGGAGGACATCCCCGAGTTGATCGAGGACTTCATCGACCGCATCTGCGACGCTTCGGGGCTGGCGCGTCGGAGGTTGTCGGACGACGCGCTGGCGATGCTGCAGGTCCGCGCCTGGCCGGGCAATCTGCGGCAACTCAAGAACAACGTGGAGCGGATGCTGATACTGGCGTCGGGCTCGCCATCCGACCCGATCACCGCCGACATGTTGCCGCCGGAGGCGTCGGTCAACGATCACGCGACCTCTCTGGGGGCGGAACGGATCATCGCGCTGCCGCTGCGCGAAGCTCGCGAGGTGTTTGAGCGGGAATACCTGAACGCCCAGATGCTCCGCTTTTCGGGCAACATCTCCCGGACCGCCGCTTTCATCGGCATGGAGCGCTCGGCCCTGCACCGCAAACTGAAGTCGCTGGGTCTTTCGGGCGCCCGGTCGCTGGATTCCGAGGACGTTTAGAGAATGGGGCGCATCGCCTATGTGAACGGCCGCTTTACCCGCCACGCGGAGGCCGTCGTCCATATCGAAGACCGGGGCTACCAGTTCGCGGACGCGGTCTATGAGGTGTGGGCGCTGTTCGACGGCCGGCTGTCCGATCCCGAGGGCCATTTCGTGCGGCTGGAGCGCAGCCTTTCGGAACTGCGCATCGCCATGCCGATGAGCCGCGCGGCCCTGACCACGGTGCTTCGCGAGACGGTGCGCCGCAACCGTATCCGCGAGGGTCTGGTCTATCTGCAGGTGAGCCGGGGTGTGGCGCCGCGGGACCACGCCTTCCCCAATCCGGCCGTGCCGCCCGCCGTGGTCATCACCGTCAGTCGCGTCGATCGGGAGGCCACCGAGGCCCGCGCGGCGAGGGGCGTCTCGGTCGTCACGACGCCGGAGAACCGCTGGGGCCGCTGCGACATAAAGACCGTGGGCCTGCTGCCCAACGCGCTGGCCAAGCAGGCGGCGCGGGCTGCGGGCGCGGTCGAGGCCTGGTTTGTCGACGACCTGGGTCTGGTCACCGAGGGCGCCTCGTCCAATGCCTGGATCGTCGACGCCGATGGCGTTCTGCGCACCCGTGACACCAACGCCAACATCCTCCGCGGGGTCACCCGCCTGAGCCTTCTGGACCTCGCCCGCGAGGCGGGACTGACCGTTGAAGAGCGTCCGTTCACGCCCGACGAGGCGTGCGCCGCGAGGGAGGCGTTCATCACGGGCGCTGGCTCTCTCGTCCTGCCTGTGATCGCCGTGGATGGGCGTCCGGTTGGGGATGGTTCGCCCGGACCGGTGGCGCAGCGGCTCCGTCGCCTCTATATCGAGCGCGCGAAGGCGACGGCGATCTAGCGCCAGCCTTCGATTGCAACAGCCGCGGTTTGCGGCTTAGCGTGATCTTGTGTGTGGGCGGATCTTCCGCCCGATCAAAACGAAAAGGCGGAAAGCCGTGAGCGACAAGAAACAGAACCTGCAGGACACCTTCCTCAACAGCGTGCGGAAGTCCAAGACGCCGCTCACCATCTTCCTGGTGAACGGGGTCAAACTTCAGGGCGTGGTGAGCTGGTTCGATAACTTCTGCGTCCTGCTGAGACGCGATGGTCAGTCGCAGCTCGTCTACAAGCACGCCATCTCCACGATCATGCCGGCGCAGCCCGTTCAGCTTTACGAGCCCGCCGACGACGAGGCCGATTGAGCACTTCAAAATCTGTAGACCGTGAAGCGCCCGTCCAAGGCGCCCTGGTGATCCATCCGGACCGGGAGGGCCGCGGTTCCGCGCGCCAGCCCGACGCCCGCCTGGAAGAGGCCGTCGGCCTCGCCCTCGCCCTCGACCTCGAGGTCCGCGAGCGCATGGTGGTGGGCCTGCGACGGCTCACCCCCGCCACCCTGTTCGGCAAGGGCAAGGTGGAGGAAATCCGGGTGCTGATCGAGGTCGAGGACCTGGATGTCGTGGTCGTCGACGACGCGCTGACGCCCGTTCAGCAGCGGAACCTCGAAAAGGCCTGGGGCGCCAAGGTCATCGACCGCACCGGGCTGATCCTGGAAATCTTCGCCCGCCGCGCCCGCACGCGGGAAGGGCGGCTGCAGGTCGAACTCGCCCGGCTGAGCTACGAGCGGTCTCGGCTGGTGCGAACCTGGACCCACCTTGAGCGCCAGCGCGGCGGTTTCGGGGTCATGGGCGGTCCTGGGGAAACCCAGATCGAGACCGACCGCCGGCTCATCGCCGACAAGATCCGCAAGCTGAAGCTGGAGCTCGAAGAGGTGCGCCGCACGCGCACGCTGCAGCGCTCGGCTCGAAAGCGCACACCGTTCCCCACCGTGGCCCTGGTCGGCTACACCAACGCCGGCAAGTCCACGCTGTTCAACCGGCTGACCAACGCCGAGGTGGTGGCCCAGGACATGCTGTTCGCAACCCTGGACCCGACCATCCGGGCGCTGAGGTTGCCCGATGGGCGGCCGGCGGTGCTGTCGGACACCGTGGGCTTCATCTCCGACCTGCCCCACGAGTTGGTCGAGGCCTTCCGCGCCACCCTGGAGGAGGTGAAGGAGGCCGACGTCGTCCTGCACGTCCGCGACATCGCCAGCGAGGAGTCCAAAGCTCAGGCCGAGGATGTCCGCACGGTGTTGAGCCGGCTGGGCGTCGACATGGACGAACGCCGCATCGTCGAGGTCTGGAACAAGGCCGACCTTCTGCCGCCCGACGAGCGGGCCGAGGCGGTGAACGACGCACGCCGCGCCCATCCCCCGGCGGTCCTGGTGTCGGCGGTCACGGGGCAGGGGTGTGACGACCTGCTGGGCGTCGTCGCGAGCCTCGTGGACGAGGCCCCGCCCGTCGATGTCTATGCGCCGGCCGGCGAGGGGGCAGCGATCGCCTGGCTCTATCGCCATGGTCGGGTGATCGAGCGCAGCGACGGCAAGGACGGGTCCGTTCGTCTGGCTGTCAGCCTCACGGCCCAGGCGCTCGGTCAGTTCGAGCAGCTCTATCCGCAGTCCGAAATCCGCACCCAATGACGCGGTGACCGGTCAGCCGCGTTCGCGCGCCTTGGCCTCGTCCCAGAGGGCATCCATCTCCGCCAGGTCCGACTGGTCGGGGGTCCGGCCGCGGGCCGCAAGCTGGGCTTCGACATAGCCGAAACGGCGCACGAACTTGGCGTTCGTCGCGCGGATCGCATCCTCCGGATCCACCTCCAGGGTGCGCGCGAGGTTGGCGACCACGAACAGCACGTCGCCGATCTCACCCTTGGCCTTTTCCAGGTCGCCGGCCTCGATCTCGGCCAGCATCTCGCCGACTTCCTCGTGAAGTTTGACCACCACGTCCTGGACCGTGGGCCAGACGAAACCCACGGTCGCCGCACGCTTCGACAGCTTCACAGCCCGGGTGAGGCCGGGCAGCCCGACCGGCACATCGGCCAGCAGGCCGCCGGTCCGGTCCTTACCGGCGCGCTCAGCCGACTTCAGCTGCTCCCAACCCTGTTTCTGCTGGTCCAGCGACGCATAGGTTTCATCCCCGAACACATGCGGGTGCCGCCGGATCATCTTGTCGTTGATCGCCTGGGCCACATCCTCGAAAGCGAAGGCGCCTTGCTCCTCCGCCATCCGCGCATGGAACACCACCTGCAGCAGCAGGTCGCCCAATTCGTCCTTCAGATCGGCGAGGTCGTTACGCTCGATGGCGTCGGCGACCTCATAGGCCTCTTCGACTGTGTAGGGGGCGATGGTCGCGAAGGTCTGCTCCAGATCCCACGGACACCCATCGGCCGGATCGCGTAGCCGGGCCATGATGGCCAAGAGGCGGTCGAGCGGCCGTTGGTCGGCGGGAGGAGCAGGGCGGGTCATCGGGAGCTCGGAATTGAAAACGGCGCGCCGCCGATCAGACCGCGCGCCGCCTCATCGCGCAAGCGACGGTGCGCTCAGCGGCGAGCCAGTTCCTCGCCGCGCGCCAGCTTCCGGGCGAACCGGTCGAAGGTCCAGGTCGCGTCATGCCAGGTCCAGGTCCTGTAGCTCTGGCGGATATCGCTCTCGAACCAGCTGTAGGCGACCGGCTTGACGCTGCCATCCACCGCGGTGACCTGACCCTCGATCGCGGCGCCGCCGACGCCGAAGCTCTCGAAGGACAGCCCCGGCTTGTCGCCAAGCTGCTTGAAGGTCGGCCGGTTCGGCTTGGCGTCGGTCAGCACCAGGTCGACCCGGGCGCCGTCGTAGGCCGGGCGCGTGGCCAGGGAGGACTCTACCGCGACGCGAAGCTCGCGGGTCAGGGTCTCGGCCTCGCGAACGCCATAGGTGGTCTCGAAGGTTTTCTGCAGCTTCGGACCGACCGTGACGGTGACCGCCGCGGGCGCGGCGAAGGCGGTCGAAGCGCTGGCGAGCATGGCGACGACCGTGAGGGACAATGTGCGCATCGGAAGGCTCCAATCCGGCAACAGTAATTACTGGACGAAGATAGGTGGCAGACCATCGGCGTGCAAGGCGGGGGCGTCCGGAGGGCGAGCCACTGACCGCAGGACATGCGCGTGACAGCTACAATAGATGTCTACGCCGGTTAGAGATGTCGCGCTGGGCGCCAGATAGAAATGTCACCCACCAGCGTTTGGGGTCGGGCGGCGGGCGGGCGCGTAGCCTTCACATCGCGCAGAGGCCGACCGCCGGCCGATGCACGGGCAGGGCAGCTTCGTCTTTGTTTTCCGAGTGCGCGTTAGCGCGCGAGGCACGTAGACGCTTCCGCGCGTTGACCGCGCAAGCAAGATGCCGTTCATCAGGACGTTTCGGCACCAGCGCGATGGCATGACGCTAATGGACACTCCTGAGGAATTTTATATCTGGTTCCGCGCGGAAGCTGAGAGCCTTCCGCGCGACGTGAAGCTTTCTGTCTTGGATGCACTAGATAAAAAGGTCGCGGGACAAGTCTATCTGGGACTTCATCCATTGAATGAAGCCAAGAAATTGCCGGCGTCGTGGGAGCCCATGCTCGCGGAGTTTTACAGCCGTTTCTACTGACCGCAATTGGCGGCGAACGGAACTCAGCCGACGCTGAACATGTGCCCAGTCTGATCCCGCCGCTTGGGGCCTTTGCGGGTGCGTTCACCCGGCGGCTGGGTCTGTTGCTCCTGGCGGATCAAGGCGAGGAGGCCGCCGAGTCGCTTGTTCTCCAGCACCGCTGTCTCGGTGACCCGCCTTAGCCTGTCGAATGTCCGGTAAGGCATGCTCCGGCCCTTGTAGCGGACCTCCAGTCTGCCATCGGGGAAGTCCACGACTTCGACCCTCTGGCCGATGGCTGCCTGCGCGAACTCGGACGGGTCGATCATGAAGAGTATGTTGTCGTACTGGAGCGTCAGGGACTGCGACAGGGTCCGCTCGGCACGCCAGGTGAAGGCTTCATCGAGCCGGTCCCTGGGCGTCATGGGCCGGTGAAGATCCTTGTCGTTGAATGGCACCTTGGCGAAGCGGGCGTTGTAGTCGGCCATGAAGGACGGCAGGAAGGCGTTACCAGCCTCCATGGTGCTGACGCCGGCAAGCCTGAGCTCCTTCACCAGACGATCCTGCAGGGTCTTGTTGGCCCGCTCGACGCGGCCCTTGGCCTGGCTGGAGTTGGCGCAGATGATCTCGATCGTCAGAGCCTTCAGCGCGCGGCCGAACTGGGTCATGCCGTCGCCATGGAGCCCGGCCGGCTTATTGACCCGGAAGACCGCATGCTTGTCGGTGTAGAACGCGACGGGCTTGCCGTGCTGCTCCAGATACCTCTGCGTGGCGTTGAAGTAGGCGAAGGTCGACTCCGACTGGACGAACTGCAGGTGAATCAAGCGGCTGGTGGCGTCGTCGATGAAGACGAGCAGGGTGCATTGCGGGCCCCGATCCTCGAACCACCAGTGCTCCGAGCCATCGACCTGCACCAGCTCGCCGACGCACTCCCGGCGATAGCGCGGCTGGTGGACCCGGCCGCGGCGCTTCTGGCGGTCGGCCCAGAGGCTGGCGTCGAGCATCCACAGCCGCAGCGTCTCACGGCCAATGGTGATGCCGTAGACCTCACGGAGCTTCTCGGCTGCCAAGGTGGGGCCGAAATCGGCGTAGCGCGCGCGGATGATCTCCAGCGCCTGGGCCTTGAGGCTCGTCGGCGTCTGCCGGTTACTCGGTCGGCCGCGCTTCTTGGAGATGAGGGCGGTTGCGCCTTGATCCTCATATGCCTTAGCCAGGCGCTGGACCTGCCGGCGCTCCAATCCCAGAAGCTCGGCGGCCGCCGAAGCCGTCAGTCTGCCGCTCGTCAGATCGCGCAGGACCTCAAGGCGCGCCAGCTCCTTGTCGCTCATGATATGTAACGTCACCTGGAGGCCTCCCGCGCAAAACGAGGGAGGGTGCCATCTCTAACTGGCACGGGTGCGACATTACTAAATGGCGGCTACAATAGAAACGCGCCTAAGGAAGATTATCGGAAATATTAACTGGGGTCCGCTGCGTCGTCGCTCACGGGAGGCCAACGCCACCCGCGGGCTGTGTTTCGAAGCGCTCGCCGAAGCCCGCAATCAGAGGCCTGGCCTGCGCGATGACGGATTGCACGGCGGGAAGCTGCAATGATGCGCCGTGGCTGGCCTGATTATCCCAGACCTCGGTGATCCAGATGGCGTCGGGATTGGTCATGTCCGCCGCCACCACGTAGCTCAAGCAGCCCGGCATGGCGCTGGCGCCAGTCAGCAGCAGCTCGATCACGCGCTCGCGCTGCCCAGGCTTCGTGAGCATCTTGCCGATCAGCCCGTACATGCTGGCGCCCCTTGCGGCCTGGGAAGATCCGGCCAGCGCCGCTGCGGCGGCGCCCGTGATCACCGTCCGTCGTTCAAACAGCATCTGGCAAGGCCAGGTCGCCGGCGGCGATGCGCCGGAGTGTTTCGACGAAGAACGCGGGCTCGAAAGTCTTAACCCGGTCCTCCAGCCTGTCCGGCGTGTCGTCCGCCAGGATCGGCACGGCCTGACGCGCCAGCTCGGGCCCGTGATCGTACTCGCCATCGACCACATGGATGACGATGGCGCTCTCCGTGAGGCCGGCCGCGATCACCGCCTGGTGCACGCGCGAACCGTACATCCCCTCCCCGCCGAACGCCGGCAGGGGCCCGGGATGGATGTTCACGATCCGTCCAGCGTAGCGCTTGAGCGTCTCGGGGCCCAGGCGGCGCAGGTACCCCGACATGATGATCAACTCGACGCCGTGGGACTGCATCGCGTCGGCCAGGGCCAGATCGGCCGCGTCGGGGTCGGCCAGAGTCGGAATGGCCAGGGTTGCGAGACCGCAGTCGGCGGCCCAGGTGAAGGCCGGCGCGTTGCGCTTGTTGCTGACCAGTAATCGCGCCTCGGCCGCAATCGTGCCGGCGGTGATCGCCGCGACGATGGCTTCGGCGCTGGAGCCGTTGCCGGAGGCTAAGAAGCCGAGTTTAACGCGTTGAGACGACATGCCTTTCAAGCTGCAAGCTGATGTTGGAAGGTCAGCCCGTCGAACCCCGGCTCGACGCCCGCGGGAAGCTGGGCTTTCAGCGTCTGGTAGTCGAGGTCGATGTGCATGTTGGTGAGGATCGCCCGTCGGGGCTTCACCCGGTCTATCCATTCGAGCGTCAGGTCCAGGTGCGCATGCGTCGGGTGCGGTCGGTAGCGCAGCGCGTCGACGATCCAGACGTCCAGGTCCGCGAGCGCCTCGAACGCGGCCTCGTCCAGCCCCACCACGTCCGGCGAATACGCCACCCCGCCGAAACGGTAGCCCACCGAGCGGATGCCGCCGTGGTCCTGGTCGAAGGTGACGACCGGGATCGCGCCCGACGGTCCCTCGACGCCCCAGGCCTGGCCGTGGGGCGGGATCGCCTGGCGCTCGCAGATGGCGGGATAACCCCCCTCGCCCACGAACATGTAGCCGAAGCGCCGCTGCAGGCTGGCGTCGGTGACGGGGTCCATCCAGACCGGAATACGGGCCTGCTGGCGCAGGTAGAACGCGCGCACGTCGTCCAAGCCATGCACCTGATCGGCGTGGTCGTGGGTCAGCAGCACGGCGTCCACGCGGCGCACGCCCGCGCGCGCGGTCTGCAGCCGGAGCTCGGGCGACGCGTCTACCAGCACCGTGGTTTGCGGCCGCTCTACGCCCGCGGGGTCCACGCGGCGGACCAGCAGCGCGCAGCGGCTGCGCAGGTTCTTCGGCTCGGCCGGGTCACAGACGCCCCAGTCCCCGTCCGCCCGGGGTACGCCGCCCGACGAGCCGCAGCCCAGGATGGTGACCTCCAGCGCGCCGCTCACGGCCGTGGAATCCGGTTGAACAGCGCGAAGAAGGCGTCCGTCGTCCGCTGCTCGGCCTCATCCGGCGACCAGCCGCGAATTTCGGCCAGCTTGGCCAGGACATGCGGGATATAGGCCGGCTCGTTGCGACGCCCCCGATACGGCACAGGGGCCAGGTAGGGGCAATCTGTCTCCACGATGATCCGCTCGGCGGGCATGTCGCGGATAACCGCGCGGACGTCCTCGGCCGCCTTGAACGTCGCGATGCCCGACACGGAGAACCACGCGCCCAGGGCGGCGGCGCGGCGGGCCAGGTCGGCCCCGGACGTGTAGCAATGCATCAGCATCCGGAAGGGACCCGCCGCGTACTCGGCCTCGAGGATGTCACCCATCACCGCGTCGGCTTCGCGGGTGTGGACGACCAACGGCAACCCCGTCTCGCGTGCGGCGGCGACGTGAGCCCGGAAGACCTGCGCCTGTATCTCCCGCGGACTGAGGTCGTAGTGGAAGTCCAGGCCACACTCCCCGATGCCCACCACCCGCGGGTCGCGCGCCAGATCCACCAGTGTCCCCGCCGATAGATCGGGGTCTTCCTTCGCCTCGTGCGGGTGCGTGCCGACTGTGCACCAGATATCCGGCTGGTCGGCCAGGGCGCGGCAGGCGGCGAAGTTCGAGACGCGGTCCGAAATATTGACCATCAGCGCCACGCCGGCCTCGCGGGCGCGAGCGATGACGGCGTCGCGATCCTCGTCGAATTGCGGGGCGTGCAGGTTGACGTGGCTGTCGATCAGCATCGGCGGGGCGTCAGGTCTGCGCGGCCTGGCGCAGCTCCGTAAGGGCGGTGAACAGGGCGTCGGCGCGGTCGAGGTTCAGGGCCTCCGCCTCGCGTGGCAAGCGCTGCAGCGTCTCCCATGCCTGCGCCCAGCGATCAAGCCGGCCGAACCCCTGGGCCGCGTGGTCGGTTGTCAGGCGATGCACCCGCGCCGCCAAGCGATCGAACAGCAGGTTGAACTGCGCCTGGCCCTGTCCGCCCCGGAAGCTCTCGGAGAGCGCGAGCGCGCGGGCTTCGTCGATGCGTGGCAGGTCGGCGAGCAGATCGCGGGCCGCATCGTCCATGGCAAGGGCGTTGGCGGCCGCCAGCGAAAGGGCCTGTCCGGGCGCGCCATCGGCCATGTGGGCCAGACGCAGGGCCTCCTCGGGATTGAGATCAGCGCGCGCCGCGACGAAAGCGGCCGTCGCCTCGATGCCGAGCGGATGGAACGCCAGCCGTCGGCAGCGCGACCGGATCGTCGGCAGCAGGCGACCCGGCGAATGCGACACCATCAGCAGGACCCCCCGTGGCGGCGGTTCCTCCAGCGTCTTTAGGATGGCGTTGGCGGCGTTGACGTTCAGGTCGTCGGCGGCGTCGACGATCGCCACGCGGTGCGGCGCGCTGGCGGGCGACTTCGAGAAGAATTCGGCCAGCTTGCGGGCGTCGTCGACGGGGATGACCTTCCGCGGTTTGCCGTCCGGCCCCTCGCGCTCCAGCACCAGTAGGTCGGGGTGGCTGCGGGCCGCGACCTGGCGGGTGACGGGGTGGTCTGGGTCGGCGCCCAGGATGCCATTGGGTGCATAGGCCGGCGCGCCCAGCAAACGGCGCGCAGCCCGATAAGCGAAGGTGGCCTTTCCGACGCCCTCCGGTCCCGTCAGCAACCAGGCATGGTGCAGTCGCCCCCGGCTGCGCGCCGACTCGAACGCCGCTTCGGCCGGTTCCTGGCCGTCCAGGTGCTGGACGTCACGCGGATGCGGAACCTCCAGGTCAGCCATCGACGGACAGGCGCGCCGTAAGCGTGCTCCAGATCGCCGCCTCCACCGCCTCGATGGTGGCCGTCGCGTCAATGATGGCGCAGCGCTTCGGCTCGGCGGCGGCGATGGCTTGGAAGCCGGCGCGCAGCCGCTCGTGGAAGGCCATCCCCTTGGACTCGAACCGCATTTCGGCGCCAGCACGCGCCTGGGCGCGCGCCAGACCCGTCTCAGCCGGCAGGTCGAACACCAGGGTGAGGTCTGGACGGGTCGCCTCGAGGATGTAGGTTTCGAGCGCGGTGATGAAGGCAGGGTCAACGCCACCGGCCGCGCCCTGGTAGGCCCGCGTGGAGTCGGCGAAGCGGTCGCAGATCACCCAGGCGCCACGATCCAGCGCGGGCCGGATCACCCGTTCCACGTGGTCGCGGCGGGCGGCGTACATCAGCAGCGTCTCGGTGATCGGGCTCCATCGGTCGGCGTCGCCGCGCAGGACGATGTCGCGGATGCTCTCGGCGCCTGGCGAGCCGCCCGGTTCGCGGGTGGTCACGACATCCCGCCCATCGGCGCGCAGGCGCACGGCCAGCCGCTGGACCTGGGTGGACTTGCCGGCCCCCTCGCCGCCTTCGAACGTGATGAAACGACCCTTTGTCACGGGGCCAAATTGGCGCGTTCGGCGCGGATGTCTAGAAGCTGCTGCCGATCACGCGCGCGTCGGCGAACCCGATCTCGGCGATGCGATCGCGAAGGGCGTAGGCCGCCGCTTCGTCGGCTGGGGCCGGGAGCAGCACGCGATAGAGTGTCGATCCATTCCGCTGCAGCGGCTCGATGGCTGCCTGCCCCGCGATCGACAGCTGCGCCACCGCGCGCTGGGCGTTGAGTTCGCTGGCGAAGGCGCCGGCCTGGATCCGCAGCGGCGATGCGGGAACAGCGGTCGACGCGACCATGACGCCCTGGCCCACGATCGGCGTGTTCGAAATCGCGGAACCGGTGATCGGTGGCAAGGTCTGGACCGTCACAGCCTCGGGCGCGGTGCGCGCGGTCATGGCGCGAGACGGGCCGCCGGCGGCCATCTCCATGACGGGATCGGGACTGTTGGAGGCTGCGGCGAGCGGCGCAAGGGCCGGTGGCGGCGCCCGGCTCGGCAGCGGGCGGGCGTCGGCATAGCGCTGGCCATCGCCCGGACCCGTCAGCGGCGCCGGACCGACATAGCGGACACGCACATTGGCCAGTCCCGCCCGATCGTAGCCCAGCTGGCGCGCGGCCTCGCGGCTGAGATCGATGATGCGGTTGTTCACGAACGGCCCACGGTCGTTGACCCGGACGACCAGCTTGCGCCCGTTGTCCAGGTTGGTCACCTCGACCAGGGAGGGCAGCGGAAGCGTGGTATGGGCGGCCGACAGGGTGTTCATGTCGAACAGCTCGCCATTGGCGGTGGCCTTCATGTGAAATTGCTCGCCGTACCAGGAGGCCACGCCGCGCTGGTCGTAGTTCGGCTGCTCGCGCGGCACGTACCAGACGCCGCCGACCTGATAGGGCTTGCCGACCTTGTAGCCGCCCTGGCCCGCGGGCGCGGCGCCATCGGCGCGGCTGGGGTAGCGGGGCGTGACGCAGGCGGTGAGCGAGGCGCCGGCCAACACCAGCACCGCCGTACGAGCCCAGCGTTCCGAGCGAGTGAATCGCGACATGTCGACCTCCGAACGTCGTCAGCCTCGCCCGGTATGCTTTCGCAGGAGTTAATCGCGACCCTTGATCGTCTGGCCCACGGCCTTTGGCCAAGACTCGACCCGGCGGCCGCATCCGGTCGTGGGCGCAGGGCTGACGAGGATTTCGCGGGGCGTATCGCGGCGGCCGCGCCTTGGCGGACAGGGTGGGATTCGAACCCACGGTGGGCTTTCACCCACGGCGGTTTTCAAGACCGCTGCCTTAAACCACTCGGCCACCTGTCCAGCGGGGGGGCTTCTAGCAGGCCGAGCGCCTCGGCTCTAGCTGACCTTTTCAACCTTGGCCGACAACCGCGGCCGGACGTACGCGTGGCGCGTGAAGCGGATGGTTTCGGGCAGGAAGAAGCCGAGGGTCGGCCGATAGTCGTAGATGACATCGGTGACGATGACGCTCTCGCCGGCCCGCAGGTAGCCGGCGGGCACCGAGGGCGATTCAGCTTCCGAGTAGTCCTTCTTTGCGGTCCAGTCCGTTGTGGTCGTGCCGCTATTGTCGGCGGTGATGCTGGAGACCCGCTGCTGCAGCCGCACGTTGGGCAGCGGATACATCATCGTCGTGGCGGCTCCGAGAATGTCGTTGAGATCTGCGGTGCTGACGGTGCGGTTCCGCGCGGCGATATCCGCCATTGCGCTGGCGATGTCGGCGACACGGCGTTGGGCCACATAGGCTTGCAGGGCCTCAGCCGCACAAACGTGCAGCAGGAAGATGATCGGCAGGATCAGGGCGAATTCGACTGCCGAGGCGCCGCCCCTGTCCGTCGAGAGCTGCCGCAAAAATCTGATCATTCGAACGGCTCGTTCTTGAAGGCGAGGCGGGACGTGATCGTGATCTCCAGCGGTCCGCTGCGATCGAACCCTCGGGTGACGAAGGGGCTCATCAGGGGCCAGGTGTAGTTGGCCTTGATCAGGATGATGTCGCTGGCCCTGCCCTTGTCGAACTGGTTTGCGGGCTGGGTGGTCGCTGCGGTGGCGGCCCCGGTGAAGTTTGAGAACCGCTGAACGCTGGTGACCAGACGTTCCCCGCAGGAGTCGAAACTGACCATCCGCGCGCAGATCTGTTGTTCAAGGGTCGCGGCGCTGGTGGCGGCGTCGTCTCGTCCCGTACGAATTCGACGGGCGGCGTCCGCCACCGCATTGTCGAGCCCGCTGGTCATGATGCCGAGCACCCCGATCTCGAAGAGCGACAGCAGCGCGAAGAACAGGACCGGCGCGATCAGCGAGAATTCCACTGCCGCGGCGCCGCTTTCGTCGCGCCGGAGCGCATCGACGCGAGCCCTATGTCCCTTGATCTTGAACATGCGTCGAGGTTGGCAACGTTGCCCCAACATCCCGTTGCAAAAGAGGGTGAAGAGAACTTAACGGTTCTGGCTAAGAGGCGATTAGCCGTCCTGCGATATTCACAGTCGTTAACAACAGCTGTTCGCAAGGATCGCTCATGCGCACGTCACGCTTCGCCGACCTGGGGCGGGTCTTCCGCCGTTTCGACGACCGCGGGAACGTGGCCATCGTCGCTGCACTCGCCATGGGCCCAATCACGGTCGCGGGTCTAGGTGCGGTCGATCTCGCCCGCGCGACGACGGCGAAGGCCGAACTGCAGGACGCCTTGGACGCCGCCGCCCTCGGGGCCGCGCGGTCGCCGGCCACGACCGACGCCGACCTCAAGGCCGCGGGCGACCGCTTCCTGGTGCAGAACCTCTCGCTTGGCGACGACTTCGATCTGGCCGCCACGGACTTCAAGGCCGGCAGCAATGGCAATGTCCTGGCGACCGCCGAACTCAAGGTCCGTCCGTTCATCGCCGGCATGCTCAGCAACGGGGAAATGTCGATCGTCGCAACCAGCGAGGTCGTGCGCGCCAGCGTCAAGGTCGAGATCGCTCTGGTCCTCGACACCACCGGATCCATGAATTCCGGCTCGAAGCTGACCGACATGAAGCGGGCGGCGAAGGAATTCGTCACCAAGATGGAAGAAGCGGCCAACAAGAGCGTCGAGCCCAACGCCGTGAAGATATCGCTGGTGCCGTTCTCCAATACGGTGCGGGTGGACGGGACGACCTATCTTAACGCGCCGTGGATCGATCAGGCCGGCGCCTCGCCCATTAACAACGAGATCTTCACAACGGCGACCGGAACGCAGCAGGCCAACCGGCTCACCTTGTTCGCCACACTGGGCACGGCGTGGCGCGGCTGCGTTGAGATGCGGAAAGCGCCCTACGACGTGCAGGATACCGCTCCCAGCACGGGGACGCCCGCGACGCTCTACACCCCCTACTTTGCCCCCGACGAGCCGGACAGCAAGACGAACGGCTATTCCGATAATTTTGAGAACAACTACCTGCCCGACAACACCGGCAGCACCACGAACTGGCGGGTGAAGCAGGGGGCGATCACCAAGTATGGCGGCTCGAAGCGGGGGACGATGACCACAACTTTCGGTCCGAACCGCGGCTGCGGACTGTCGAAGATGCGCCGGCTATCCACGGACTTCCAGGCGATCCGAGACGACATCGAGGCGCTGACCGCCGATGGCAACACGAACATTCCGATCGGCATGGCCTGGGGCTGGAACACGCTGTCGCCACAAGGTCCGTTCGCCGATGGCGTCGCCTACAACACGCCCAAACATCAGAAGATCGTCATCCTGATGACCGACGGCGAGAACACCATGTCGCAACGCGACACGCCCAACGACGGGACCTATTCCGGCACCGGCTACATCTGGCAAAATCGTCTGATCCGGTCGAACGGACAGGCGCTGACCAACGGCGCGTCCAGCACGACGCGCACGGAAGCGCTCGATTACCGGCTGAACCTGCTGTGCACGAACATGAAGGCCAAGGACATCGAGATCTACACGATCCGCGTCGAGGCGGGCTCGAGCAGCTTGTTGCAGAACTGCGCGACCTCGCGGGACAACTTCTACAACGTGACGGACTCCTCCACCCTGACCGCCGTGTTCCAGAGCATCGCCGGTCAGATCGCGGCGCTGCGGCTGGCGCGCTAGCCACGGCGGACTCGACCTCAAGTGGGCCTTGCGCGCCGCGTGGTGTATGCGGCGTGCATGGACGCCGAGGAGATTCTGGTCGATGCCCGCGGTCACCGGTGCCCGGTGCCGACCCTAAGGCTTCGTCGCGCGCTGGAGGCTGCGCCCGCCGGCGGGCGAGTGCGGCTGCTGGCGGATGATCCTCTGGCCCGCATCGATGTTCCACATTTCGTGGCCCAGACCGGCGCACAGCTGTTGGAGCAGCGAGACCTGGACGGGACCCTGAGCTTCCTGGTCGGGAAGCAGCTCTAGCTCCGCAGGTCGACCAACTCGCTCGCCAGCGTCATCTCGCGTCCGTGGAGGGCGATTTCGACCTCGGTCGCCAGGGCGCCGCCGAAGAAGACGGCGTTCACATTCCAAGACAGCCATATGAGGAAGATCACCACGGTCGCCACGGACCCGTATGTGACGCCGAGCTCGGCGATATCCTCGACGTAGAAGCCGAGCGCCCAGGACGCGAAGATGCAGAGCGCCGCCGCCGCCGCACCGCCCAGGATGGACGCGCGCCAGGCGACGGGCTCGCGCGACATGGCCCACCGGTAGATCAACGCCATGCCGAGTGTCATTCCGGCGCTGGCCCAAGTCCACTCGCTGTAGAGCCAGATCGCCCCGCGTAACGGGCGCAGATCGAACGTCTCTCCAAGAATGCGGAAGCCGAAAAAGACCGTCGACAGGAGCCCCAGGGCGCCGAGCGCGGCCATCAGCACGGCGAGCGCCAGCAGATTGAAGCTGAGGAATCCTCGCGGCTTGTCCTCATCATGGATAAACGACAGTCCCGCCAGCAGGGCTTTGAAGCCACGGTGGGAGGCGTAGCCCCCGATCAGCAAGGCCATCCCGCTCTGGACCGACACGGTCTCGGGCGGCGCGCGGGATAGTCGCATCAGTTCGCCCTGGAAAATGATCCGGGCGGCGTCGGGCATCACGCGAGCCAGCGCCTCGCCCTGGGCCGCGACGCGGCTGGGATCGGACAGCAGGCTGTAGAGGCCCATGGCGATGGCGAGCGCGGGGAAGATCGCCAGCATCACAAAGAAGGAGACCCCGCCATTGTAGAGCATGACATCGCGACCCCACAGGCGCAGCAGCGCCTTCCCTACGACCCGCAATCCCAGCCGGAGGCCGTGGATGGGATCCCAGTCCCGCTCGCGAAGATGGCGGATCAGTTCAACAAAGGTCATGCGCGGCGAGTTGGTCTCGACTCAAGGTCCGGCAAGCCTTGGCCCAAATGTTAGCGGCGCGCCACCCGGGTTAGCGGGTGACGCGCCGCCGATGGGCGTGTCTTTCCATCCGGGCCGGCCGCCGCTTCGAGGGACGGGAGAGCGCGACGACCGATCCGAAGGTCAGGATCGGCGATGGCGGCTGAACCTCCGCTGAACGCCGTGGTCACCTGATGGGCGGGTCGCCTGACGCCTTAGGCCAAGGCGCCCGCGCTCTGCAGGCGCGTGATATCGGCGTCAGAGAAGCCCCAGTCGCTCAAAGCCTCACGATCGTGAGCGCCGATCGACGGCGGCGGACCCTGGATCGCCCCCGGCGTCGCCGAGAAGCGCGGCGCGGGCGCAGGCTGAACGACGCCGCCAAGGTCCACGAAGGTCTGCCGGGCCACGTTGTGCGGATGCTTCGGCGCCTCGTCGAGGTCGAGGACGGGCGCGAAGCAAACGTCGGTGCCGCCCATGATGTCCGTCCATTCGGCCTGGGTCTTCTGGGCGATCACGTGGGCCAGCTTGTCGCGGAGGCTGCCCCAGGCGGAGCGGTCATGCTGCTTCTGGAATTCCGGATCGTTGATCCCGGTCTTTTCCAGCAACAGGGCGTAGAACTGCGGTTCGATGGAGCCGATCGACACCCACTTGCCGTCGCTGCACTGGTAGGTGTCGTAGAAGTGGGCGCCGCCATCGAGCAGGTTGGAGCGCCGCTCTTCCTTCCACATGCCCGCGGCCTTGAAGCCGTAGAACATGGCCATCAGGGATGCCGCGCCGTCGCTCATGGCGCAGTCGATCACCTGGCCCTGGCCGGATTCCCGCGCCTGAATGACACCGGCCAGCAGGCCGAACGCCAGATAAAGGGCCCCGCCCCCGAAGTCGCCCACCAGGTTCAACGGCGGGATCGGCTTGTCCTCGGTCCCGATCGCGTGGAGCGCGCCGGTGATGGCGATGTAGTTCATGTCGTGGCCGGCGGCCTGGGCGTAGGGGCCGGTCTGGCCCCACCCGGTCATTCGGCCGAACACCAGCTTGGGATTGCGCTTGAGGGCGACGTCCGGACCGAGGCCCAGCCGCTCCATCACGCCCGGCCGGAAGCCCTCGATCACTGCGTCGGCGGTGTCCATGAGCTTCAGGCACGCCTCGACCGCCTCGGGCGTCTTCAAGTCGAGGGCGACGGAGCGCCGACCGCGAGAGGTGATGTCGGACGGGGCGCCGCGCCCCTGCCCCTTGCGGTCGATCCGGACGACATCCGCGCCCAGGTCCGACAGAAGCATGCCGCAGAACGGGCCAGGGCCAATGCCGGCGAATTCGACGATTTTCAGGCCGGTGAGCGGACCTTGGCGCATGCGTTTCCTCCGTAGATTCCGTTGCGATCTAAGCCTGTTGCCGCTCGGTCAACCAAGGGGTCACCCCCCGCCGGGAAGCGATTGGCCATCGTCGACGGTGATGAGGCTGCCGGTGATCGCGCGCGCGGCCGGGCCCGCCAGCAGCAGGAACGCCTCGTCGAGGTCTGACGCGTCCATCAGACGCCGCCGGGGAAACCCCTTGAGCTGCTTCTGGCCCCCTTCGGTGGGCCACCACGCATCGTTGATCGCCGTCTCGATGTAGCCGGGCGCCAGCGCGTTCACCGCGATCCCCCGCCGGGCCCACTCGCGCGCCAGGCTTTTGGTCAGCATCGCGACGGCGGCCTTCGAGCCGCAGTAGGCCGAAAGTCCTGGCAGGACGGTGTGGCTGGCGATGGAGGCGATGTTGACGATCCGGCCTTCGACCTTCGCGGCGATCATGCGCTTCGCGGCTTCCCGCGCGGCGAAGAATGTCCCGCGGACGTTGACGTCGAAGGTCGCGTCGAAGTCCTCGATCGAGATGTCCAGCGCCAGCCCGTCGCCGCCAATTCCGGCGTTGTTGACCAGGATCCCGATCGGCCCCAGCTCGGCCTGGACGGTGTCCAGCACGGGGCCGATGGTCGCCGCGTCGGCGACATCCAGGGCCACCGCCATGGCGCGCCCGCCGCCCGATTTGATCTCTTCCGCGAGCGCCTGAATCTTATCGACGCGTCGCGCCGTAATCGCCACGGCGGCGCCGTTCGCGGCCAACAGCCGTGCGAAATGCGCGCCAAGTCCACCGCTCGCCCCGGTGATCACAGCCACCGTTCCAGTCAGGTCCAAGCCCAAAACCATCCCCCTGCGACAATGAAACCCTTCCGCAACCTGGGCGGAGGTAGGAACAACCGGTGTTGCCCTATGCGATTCCGTGCTTAGGACAGAACAGGGTGCGATTGGATGGGGTTATGGTTTTAGGGGTCCACGCGCGAGTGCTTGTTGTCGCTCGCGATGATTCCACCGCCGGCCCTTTGGCTGAGGGGCTGGACCGGCTGGGCTGGCGCACAGTGACGGCGCGTAGCGAAGCTGCGGCCGCCGCGGCTCTATCCGATCTTCAGATCCAGGCCGCCATCGTCGATCTCGCCGACATGGACGATAGCGCCGTCGGTTTGGCCGATCGCCTGCGTGCCGCCTGCTATCCTCGTCGCCTGCCGATCATGGCCATGGGCGCCCTCGATCCGTTTCAGAACGATCACGGCTACGACCTGACCCTCGCCGCACCGGTACACCCCGCCCAGGCTGCGATGCGCCTGGAGTCCCTGGTCCGCACGGCGGTGGCCGAGGAAGAGTTCGAGGTCCGGGTCGAGACCTTCGCCGAGCGGAGTCACGTTCTGGAGGCGCCCGACGCTGACCCGACGCCCTTTCGGGTCCTGGCGATCGGCGAGCCGGCGCCGCAGTTTCTGGCGCTTTCCAACGCCCTGGCCCGCAACGGAGCGGAGGTGGTTGGCGCCTTCACGGCCTTCACCGCGTTCGACTATTTGCATGAGCGGCCGTTCGACGCCGTGGTGCTTTGGGCCGGTGACAACCCGCACGAGGCGCTCTCCATCGCGGCTGGCCTGCGACGGAATACGCGCCTCTATCACACCCCTGCGCTGCTCTACATGAGGGCCGAGTCGGCGATCACCGCCGCCGAGGCCTATCACCGCGGGATTTCGGACGTCGCCTCGCCCGAAACCCCCGAGAGCGAGACGGCGCTTCGTGTCGTGGAACTGGCCCGTGCATTCCGGCGCCAGAAATCAGTCCGTGGCGCGCTGGATCAGGCGCGCAATTCCGGCCTCATGGACGCCGCCACCGGCCTCTTCACGCGTGACCTCTTCGCCGCTCATCTGATGCGCCTGGCGCGCAGCGCCCGCGAGCGGAACAGGGCTCTCAGCGTCTGTATGCTGAAGGTCGCCGAAAAAGCGGATTTGGCGGCGCCACGCGCCGGGGGCTGGGTCGCACGAGCCATCCCGCAGATTGGTTCGATGATCGGCCGCTTGGTGCGCGTCGAGGACACGGCCGCCCGCCTGGCGCCCGAGGTGTTTGCGCTGGCCTTGCCGGCCACGCCCCTCCCGGCCGCGCGATCAGCGGGTGAGCGCATTGCGGCTGTGATCGGGTGTACGGCTTTCGAGGCGGGCCAGGGCGCGACCCCATTTGTCGTCGAGTTCGATCTTGGCGTCGCCGAGGTCACATCCCCGGAAAGCGTGGGCTATGCCTTGGAGCAAGCCGCTGCAATGGCTCACACGCTGAAGGCGGGTTGATGCTGCAGATATCGCCAGGCGCGATGCCGTCCGGCGCCGGCCACTGGACCTATCTGGTCCCTATCATCATCGTCGGCATTGCAATCCTTCGGAACGCCAGGGAGCGGAAGCTCCGTATCGAGCGCCTATGGATTTCACCCGTCATCGTCATGGCGATGGCGGTCCTGGCGTTCAGTCAGAACCCCCCGCCCAGTCCGATGGGCGTCGTCATGGATTTCGCGGCCATTGGCGTCGGTGCGCTGTTGGGCTGGTGGCGGGGGCGGGCCAGCCGGTTCACCATCGATCCGCAAACTCACGTGGTGACCAGCAAGGTCTCGCCGATGGGCATGCTGCTGATCCTCGGGATTTTCGCCCTCCGGTACCTCCTGAAGGGCGCGGTGGCTGGTGAGGCGTCGATGCTGCACCTGACGGCCGCCGAGGCGACCGACAGTTTTCTGCTGTTGGCTGTCGGCGTCGTGTCGGCCCAGCGTCTGGAATGGTGGATCCGGGCGCGGCGGATGCTCGCCGCCGCCCGCGCCGGTTCCTGAGCGGCCGCTACTTTTTCGCGGGCGCCGCCGCCGGCGGCGGTCCGAATTGCTTTGCGAGCTTCGCGTTGACGGCTTGAAGGTCGCCACTGCGTTGCGACAGTTCCGTGCCGCAGCGCGTCAGCTCGGTCTGCGCCTGCTGCGGCGTCGACATCTTCTTGCCTTCGGCCAACATGATCGCCTCGATGCGGGCGATCGGACCGCGGGTGGCCAGCTTGCCGAGGTAGAAGAACACCCCGCGCACGGCGTTGTCCCGTTGGTTCGCGTCGCGGCTGACCGCCTGCAGGACCATGACGCAGCGGACATCCGACGCGTCGGCGCTAGGAGCCTGCGCGGCGGCGGGCTGCGCCATCGCGGTGAGTGTGACGGCGGCGGCAAAAGCCAGGGCAGCGTGGCGCATCGATCGTCTCCTTGGATCCCGCCGCAATTTGCGCGCGACCCGTTCCAAATTCGCTAAGCCTGGGCGGCCAGCTTCGCCAGTTCGACCAGCACCTTTTCCGCCGCGCCGAGGCGCTGCTTCGGCGTTTCCCATTCGCCCTTCACGACGACCTTGTTGTCCGGGCGCACGCGCCAGGCGACTTGGTTCTTCGCGACGAACTGGATCAACGCCATGGGGTTCTTGAACTCGTCGTTGCGGAACGTCACGACGGCGCCCTTGGGTCCCACATCGATCTTGGAAACGTTGGCCTCGCGGCACAGGCCCTTGATGGCGACGACTTTCAACAACTGATCGGCCTCGGGCGGAAGCGGTCCGAAACGGTCGATCAGTTCGGCGGCCAGGGCTTCACGATCCTGGGCCTTCTCGGCGTCGGAAATCCTGCGGTAGAGCGCCAGTCGGACGTTCAGGTCCGGCACGTAAGCATCCGGAATCAGCACGGCCGCACCAGTGTTGATCTGAGGCGACCAGCCGCGATCCGTCACTTCGTCCGCCCCGACGCGCGACCGCAGCTCGGTCACGGCGTCTTCGAGCATCTGCTGATACAGCTCGACGCCAATCTCGCGGATGTGCCCCGACTGTTCGTCGCCCAACAGGTTGCCGCCGCCCCGCTGATCGAGGTCGTGGCTGGCCAACTGGAAGCCAGCGCCCAGGCTGTCGAGAGACTGCAGGACCTTCAGACGCTTCTCCGCCGACAGCGTGATCTGCTTCTCGGCCGGCGTTGTCAGATAAGCGTAGGCGCGCGCCTTGGACCGGCCCACGCGTCCGCGCAGCTGGTACATCTGCGCCAGGCCGAACATGTCCGCCCGGTGGATGATCATGGTGTTGGCGCTGGGAATATCCAGACCGCTCTCGACGATGGTCGTCGACAGCAGCACGTCGTACTGCCCGTCGTAGAAGGCGGTCATCACCTCCTCGAGCTGGGTGGGCGCCATCTGACCATGGCCCACCACGAATTTCACCTCGGGCACCTGCTCGCGCAGGAACCGCTCCAACTGCGGCAGATCGCTCAACCGCGGCGCGACGAAATAGGCCTGGCCCCCGCGATACTTCTCGCGCAGGAGCGCCTCGCGCATCACCACGGGGTCCCAGGGCGTGACGTAGGTCCGCACCGCGAGCCGGTCGACCGGTGGCGTCGCGATGATCGACATCTCGCGGATGCCGCTCAGCGACATCTGCAGCGTCCGTGGGATCGGGGTCGCGGTCAGGGTCAACATGTGCACGTCGGCGCGAAGCTCCTTGAGCTTCTCCTTGTGCTTGACCCCGAAGTGCTGCTCCTCGTCGACGATCACCAGGCCAAGGTTCTTGAACCCGACCTGCTTGGACAGCACGGCATGGGTGCCGACGACGATCTCGATCTCGCCGTTGGCGAGGCCGTCACGGGTTTCCTGGGCTTCCTTCGCCGGAACGAGGCGAGACAGGCGGCGGACCTTGACCGGCCAGCCCTCGAACCGCTCTGAGAAGGTCTTGAAGTGCTGACGCGCGAGCAGCGTCGTCGGCGCGACGATCGCCACCTGCTGGCCGCTCATGGCCACGACGAAGGCGGCGCGCAGGGCCACCTCGGTCTTGCCGAAGCCCACGTCGCCACAGATGAGGCGATCCATCGGGCGCCCCTGCCCCAGGTCTTCCAGCACATCGCCGATGGCGTTGAGCTGATCCTCGGTCTCTTCGTAGGGGAAGCGGGCGCAGAACTCGTCGAACAGGCCCTGAGGCGGCTCGATCGGGTCGCTGATCTTCGTGGCGCGCTCGGCGGCGATGCGGATCAGGCCATCGGCCATCTCGCGCAGACGCTCCTTGGCCTTGGCCTTGCGCGCCTGCCAGGCGGCCCCGCCCAAGCGATCCAGCTGCACGCCCTCGCTGTCGGCGCCGTAGCGGGTCAGCAGGTCGATGTTCTCGACGGGCAGATAAAGCTTCGCCTCGCCGCCATACTGGAGCTCGAGCGTGTCGTGCGGGGCGCCCTGAACGTCCAGGGTCTTGAGTCCCAGGTAGCGGGCGATCCCGTGATCGATATGGACCACCAAGTCGCCCGGCGTGAGGGCCGACGCCTCGGCCAGGAAGTTCGACGCCCGCCGCCGCTTGCGCGGACGCGCCAGGCGGTCTCCCAGGATGTCGGTTTCCGAGATGACCGCCAAGCTGTCGGTTTCGAAGCCGGCGTCCAAGGGCAGCACGACGCGCTGCGGGGTCTTCGGGTTCGCCGCCTTGGCCGCATCCCAATAGGGCGCCAGCGGGAGGGTCTTCAGTCCGTGGTCCGCCAGCATGTGCATCAGACGGTCCGAAGACCCGTCCGACCACGACGCGAACAGCACGCGCTTGCCGGCTGCCGACAGCGTGTTGGCGTGATCGACGGTCGCTTCGAACAGGTTGACGCTGTCCAGCTTCCGCTCGGCGGAGAAGTTGCGCCCCGCCCGGGCGCCCATGTCGATGACCGCCTCGCCCTCGGCCGCGTTGAAGGCCGAGAAGCGTCGTGTCGGCCTGACGTTGAGCTGCTGATCCCACTCTGCCTCGTCGAGGTAGAGGCGGATCGGTTCCAGCGGGTGATAATGCCCCTTCCGATCCGCATTGGCCCGGGCGTCATAGGCGTCGCGCACCATCGCCAGACGCTCGTCCCGCGCGTCGCGGGCCAAGTGGTCCAGGGCGATGGCCGCACCGGACGGCAGGTAGTCGAAGAGGGTCGCCAGCTCTGGATAGAAGAGCGGCAGATAGTGCTCCATCCCCGCACGCCGGCCCCCGGCGGAGATCGCCGCGTAGAGCGGATCGTCGCTCGGATTGCCGAAGGTTTCCAGATACCCGGTCCGGAAGCGGCTGATGGCCGCCTTGTCGAGCAGCGCTTCGCTGACAGGCAGCAGCGAGATATCCTTCAGCTGCTTGGTCGAGCGCTGAGTTTCGGGATCGAACGTGCGGATGCTCTCGAGCGTGTCGCCAAACAGGTCGAGGCGGACCGGCTCCTCGCCGTTGGGCGGAAAGACGTCGATGACGCCACCGCGGATGGCGAACTCACCCTTCTCGGACACAGTGGAGGCGCGACTATAGCCATTGACGGCGAAATAGGCTTCGAGATCGGCGATCTCGACGACGTTGCCGACCCGCGCCGAATAGCTGGCGCCCTTCACGGCGGCGATCGGCGGCGCGCGCTGCAACAGCGCGGGCACGGTGGTCACCAGGAGCCGCGGCTTGGCGTCGAAACCATCGGCCAGCCGCGAAAGCGTGGCCATCCGCTGGGCCGCAGCGCCGGCCGACGGACCCACCCGGTCGTAGGGCAGGCAATCCCATGCGGGAAACGTCAGAACCTCGATGCCCTGACCGAAGAAGGCGAAGGCATCGATGAACGCGGACAGACGACCCGCGTCGCGCGCCACGAACACGGACAGGCCTTTGCGCGCCTTGACCAGGTCGGCCATGATCAGGGCGTCGAACCCTTCGGGCGCGCCGACCAGATCCAGGCGGCCGGGATCGTCGGCGACCCGTCGCATCTGGGCCGCCCCTACCGGCCGGGCGTCGTCAGCCATGGCTGCCGGTCCCATCGCCAATGGCCTTGTGAGCCTGATCGCGGAAGGCCTTGAGCATGTCCATCAGCGGGCCGTCGAACTCGGGCGGCGTGGGCTCGCGTTCCAGGATCCAGCCGTAGAGGTCCTGGTCCGGAACCTCGAGCAGAACCTCGAACGCGTCGAGCTGCTCGTCGCTGAACGTCGAGACGTGTTGATCCGCAAACGGCCCAAGAATGAGGTCCGCTTCCCTGAAGCCTCGGCGCCAGGCGCGGAGCTTCAGCATTTTATGCCGGGGTGGGTCATTGATCATCGGGAGGGGCCGGATATAGAGCGCCGCGGACCTCCGCGCCAGTCAGGTATGCTCCAAGGATGCGGCCGGAGATTCTGTTTCCGCTTTTCGCCCCGATCACGTCCCTCAAGGGCGTGGGTCCGCGCGTGGCGCCATTGTTGGAGCGTGTCGCCGGTCCATTGGTCCGAGATGTCCTGTGGCTGCAGCCCCATTCGCTGATCCATCGGACGCCAGCCAGGCTCGCCGACGCGCTGGACGGGCAGATCATGACCTTCGAGGTCGTTGTCGACGCCTACCAGAGGCCCCACACCAAGTCGCAGCCCTGGCGGGTTCGCGTGTCCGATCCGACGGGCTTCCTGACGCTGGTCTTCTTTGGCCGCTTCGCGGATCAACTGGAGCAGCGCCACCCCATCGGTAGCGTCCGGCTGGTGTCGGGGAAGGTCGAAGATGCGCAGTACGGGCGGCAGATGCTGCATCCGGACTACATGGTGGATCCCCAGAAGGCTGGCGAGATTCCGGAGATCGAGCCGGTCTATCCCGCGACGGAGGGATTACCGGCCCGGCGGGTGCGTGGCTTCGCGATCGACGCCCTGGACAAGACGCCTGCGTTGCCGGAGTGGCAGGATCCCGCGTGGCTGGCCCGGGAGAAGCTGCCATCCTGGCGCGATGCGCTGAGCCGGCTCCATACGCCGCTAGGCGATGCAGATCTCTCACCGCTCGCGCCCCACCGCCGCCGATTGGCCTATGACGAGTTGCTGGCCCACCAGCTGGCCATGGCTCAGCGCAAGGCGGCGCGCCGGCGTGAGCCTGCCGCCGCGATCCCGGCGGGCGACCTGGCCCGCCGACTGCGTGCGGATCTCCCCTTTGCCTTCACGGGGGCGCAGGATCGCGCCCTGGCCGACATCCGGGGCGATCTGCAGGCCGGCGAACGCATGAGCCGGCTCGTCCAGGGGGACGTCGGGTCCGGCAAGACGGTCGTAGCCATGTGCGCCATGGGCGACGTCATCGACGCCGGAGGGCAGAGCGCCCTCATGGCGCCGACCGAAATCCTCGCACGCCAGCACCATGAGACCATCGCCCCGCTCCTCGCCGCCCACGGCGTCGGCGTCGTGCTGCTCACCGGCCGGGACAAGGGCGCGGCGCGGCGGGAGAAGCTCGCGGCGATGGCCTCGGGCGCGGCGCAGGTGGTTGTCGGCACGCACGCTCTGTTCCAGGACGAGGTCGCCTTCCGGGCCCTGCAGCTCGTCGTCATCGACGAGCAACATCGCTTCGGAGTCGCCGAACGCCAGCGTCTGCAGGCCAAGGGCCAGGCCGTGCATCTCATCGCCATGTCGGCCACCCCGATCCCCCGCACGCTTGAGCTCACCATGTACGGCGATCTGGACGTCAGCCGGATCGACGAGAAGCCACCGGGACGCACGCCCGTCGCCACCCGCGCGGTGCCGATGGGTCGCCTCGATCAGATCGTCGCCCGCCTCCAAGACGCCGTCGCCAGTGGGGCCCAGGCCTTCTGGATCTGTCCCCTGGTTTCCGAATCGGAGCTGAGCGATCTGGCCGCCGCCGAAATGCGCGCCCTCTCCCTCAAGGCGGTCCTGGGGGACCGCGTCGGGTTGGTCCACGGAAAGCTGACGGGTGTCGAGAAGGACGCCGTCATGGCCGATTTTGCGGATAATCGCCTGTCCGTATTGGTGGCGACGACCGTCGTCGAGGTGGGCGTGAATGTTCCGAACGCCACGATCATGATCATCGAGCAGGCCGAGCGTTTCGGCCTGGCCCAGCTTCACCAGTTGCGCGGTCGAGTCGGACGGGGTTCGCGGGAAAGCGCCTGCGTCCTGCTCTACGACCCGCCGCTGTCGGACACGGCGCAGCAACGGCTCGATATCCTGCGCCGCACGGACGACGGCTTTGTCATCGCCGAGAAGGATCTGGAGCTGCGCGGCGGGGGCGACGCCCTGGGGTTGCGCCAGAGCGGGCTGCCTGACTACGTGTTCGCTGATCCCTTCGTCCACCGCGACCTGATCGCCGTCGCCGGGGACGATGCGCGGCTGATCGTCCATCGCGATCCCGACCTGACGTCCGAGCGCGGGCAGGCGCTCCGGGTGCTTCAGGAGCTGTTCGACTGGAAAGCTGGCCTGGCGCTACGCGACGCCGGCTGAGCGCGCCGGGGATTGGATCAGCGCGCCTGCCAGGCGGCCAGGCGCACCTTCGCGTCGGCTTCGAGGTCCGCGTAGAACAGGTTGAAGCCCGGCGCCTTGCGGCGGTCGGCCCAGTCGCCTCCTTGCTTCAAGGAGGACGATTTTGGCCGGCTCACGATAAGAACCCCGCCGACACAGCGCGCCGAGACCTGGCGCGCCATGAAGGCCGGACGCGCGCCCCATTCCAGACCCGTCGCATTGGCCGCGCCCAGGTGAAGCCGCGCTGGGGCCGGCTGATCCGTCACCGCGCCCAGAAGCGGATTGAAGCAGAGGGCCGGTCGCGGCGCCAGATTGGTCAGCTCGCCGTGCTCGTTCCATACCAGCGCGCGTTCGAGCAGATGCTTCGGCGCATCGAAGTCGCCGTCGTAGGTGTCAGCCCAGGCGGCAAGGCATCCCGCCTGACGCTTTTGGACACAGGGCGCGATGGGCGGGGCGTCCGCTGGGACGATGGTGTCGATGAGGTAGGCCGCCACCAGGCGACTTTGCAGCAGCGGATCGCGGGCCACTTCGTCGGCCAGCAGCCGGGACGCGAGGGTTCCGCCCTGCTCCACGCCCACGATGATGAACGGCCGTCCCCCGTTGTCCTGGTCGATGTACCAGCGGAAGGCGTCGCGCACGTCGCCATAGGCGAACTGACGGGCCTCGCGCGCATCCTCGCGCAGGGTCGTGAGACTGTAGAGGCTGGCTTGGCGATAGCGCGGCGCGAAGACGCGCCCGATGCTGACGAACGGGCCCACATAGTTGGGGGCCATGACCTCCTGGAACTGCCGATTGGCCTTCCGGGCGTTCAACCTGGCGTTCCAGTTGCGACCCCCGTCGTAGGTGGTGGGCGCGACGAAGAAGACGTCCGCGGCGAGCCCGCTGCCCGGCTTTGGGCGCAGATACCAGGACGCCGACGTGGAATAATCAGGGCCCGGCGGCGGATCGTAGGTCTGGAACGGCACCTTCGGATCGAGCGCCGTCGAAACCAGGTCGCCCCAAAAGAAGACCACCCCCAGCGCGATGACCAGGACCGCGCCAAACAAGCTGGCGAGCCACCAGCGCGTTCGCCGTGGGGACGGCTGCTCGGACATGACTACCGGTAGGGGTCCGGCTGGCTGAGGAAGCGGCCGACGTAGTCCCCAATGCCGTCCTCCAGCGACGTCATCGGCTGCGCATAGCCCGCGGCGGCGAGGCGCTCCATCCGAGCCTCGGTGAAATACTGGTACCGGTCGCGGATGGCGGGCGGCATCGGGGTATACTCGATCTGCGCCGGCTTACCGGCGGCGATGAAGACTTGTCGGGCCATGTCCTCGAACGATCGCGCCTTGCCCGAGCCCAGATTGTAAATCCCATTCACCTGCGGATTGTCGAACAGGAAGCGGGTTACGTCGGCCACGTCGCGAACATAGACGAAGTCGCGCGCCTGCCCCCCGTCCGGCACATCGGCGCGGTAGCTTTTGAACAGCTGTACCGCCTGCCCCTCGCGCACCTTCGGCCAGATCTGCGAGGCGACCGACTTCATCGCATGCTTATGTTCTTCGTTGGGGCCGTAAACATTGAAGAACTTCAGGCCCACCCACTGTGGGGGCGCATAGTCACGGTCGGCCTGCCGGGCCGCGAACAGGTCGAACATGGCCTTCGACCAGCCGTAGGTGTTGAGCGGGCGAAGGGCGGCCAGGGCTTCGTAGCTATTGTCGTCATCGAAACCGTGCTCCCCCCCGCCATAGGTGGCGGCGGACGAGGCATAGACCAGCCGGCGCTGGCGATCGGCGCACCAGCGGAACATGTCGCGGCTGAGTGTGAAGTTGGAATGGACGATCTTGTCGGCGTCGGGCTCGGTAGTGGACGATACGGCGGCCATATGGACGACCATCTCGACGTCGCGCCAACGCGCCTCCAGCCAATCGAACATGGCCTCGGGCGCCACGAAGTCGCCGATCGGGGCCTTGGCGATGTTCCGCCACTTGCCGAGTTCGGCCTCGCGCAGGCGATCGCAGACCACGACGTCCAGATCGCGATCCTCGGCCAGCTTGGCCACGATGTTCGAGCCGATGAAGCCCGCGCCGCCGGTGACGAAGACGATCTTGCGGGTCACGGCTTGACCTCCCTGCTGGTCATCCGGGCGATAGCCGCGGACGTGGAATACCCGTCGACGATCTCGGCCAGCTTCACCTCGCCGCCCCAGGACTTGACCAAGTCGCCCCCGACGACCTGATCCTCGGCATAGTCGGCGCCCTTGATCAGCACATCGGGTCGCGCGACCTCGATGAGCTTGAGGGGCGTCGCCTCGTCGAAGGGGGCCACCAGATCGACGCTGCGCAGACCCGCCAGGACAAGGGCGCGACTTTCCAGGTCGTTGACCGGCCGCCCCTCGCCTTTCAGCGCCCGCACCGAAGCGTCGGAGTTCACGCCGACGATGAGGCGGTCGCACCAGGTGCGCGCCTGGGCCAGATAAGCCACGTGGCCCTTGTGCAGGATATCGAAGCAACCGTTGGTGAAGCCGATCTTCAGGCCCTGGTCGCGCCAGCGCGCCACCTCTTCGGCCATCCGGCGCGGGGTCGCCACCTTGCCCTCGACCTGGGCCGTGTGGGCGGAGAGGACGGCGTCCATCAGCTCGTCGGGGCTGACTGTGGCCGTTCCCGCCTTGCCCACCGCGACGCCCGAGGCCAGCTGAGCAAAGGCGATGGCGGTCTCGATCTCCACGCCAGCTGCGATCGCCAGTCCAAGGGCCGCCAGGGCGGTGTCGCCGGCGCCGGAGGCGTCGAAGACCTCGCGCGGCACGGTCCGGAAGTGGCGCACAGGCTGGCCCCGCAGCCCCAGCGAGACGCCCTTCGCAGCACGGGTGACCAGCACCCCCTTGGCGGACCACAGGTCCAGAGCCCGCGCGATCGCCGCTTCCAGCTCCGCGTCGGTCTCGGTGGGCATGTCGGTGGCGTAACCCAGCTCGGAGGCATTGGGCTTGACCAGGTCGATGTCGCCGTAGCGGGCGAAGGACCGGGCCTTGGAATCCACGATCACCTTGGCGCCCGTCTCGGCGGCCACGTCGTGCGCGGCGGCGATCACCGCGTCGGTGACGACACCCTTCCCGTAGTCTGAGATCAGGACGACCCCTGCGCCGCGCGCCGCATCCTTCAAGGTCCGGATCAGCCGCTGCTCGACCTCGCCCGTCACGGCGCGGCTCTCTTCCAGGTCGACGCGCAACAGCTGCTGGCCGCTGGACACGAAGCGGGTCTTCAGGGTCGTCGGCCGATCAGCGTCCGTGACCAGGTATCCCTCGATGGCGGGTTCTTCCTCGCCGACCAGGCGCAGCGCCTCATGCCCCTCCGAGTCGCCGCCGATCAGCCCGACCAGGGCGACCGATCCGCCGAGGGCGGCGATGTTGCGCGCGACGTTTCCAGCCCCGCCCAACATCTTCAACTCGCGCGAGCGCGCCAGCACCGGGATAGGCGCTTCCGGAGAGACGCGGCTGACGGTTCCGTACACAAACCGATCGACCATCAGGTCGCCCACGCAGGCGACGCGCTTGCCCGGAAGGGCGGCAAGAAGGCTCTGCAGAGCGGCCAGGTCCATGGCGCTAGCCTGTGCGGCGCGTTGGCGAGGCGGTCAAGCCGCGCGCACGGCGGCGTGGATCGCCTTTAGCTGCGCGAGCAGGCTGGCGGCGTCCGTCAGCGGCAAGGCGCTAGGGCCGTCGCAGAGCGCACGATCCGGATCCGGGTGGAACTCCAGGAAGACGCCGTCCGCGCCGGCGGCGACAGCGGCGCGGGCGATCACCGGCACACCCTCCCGACGCCCGCCGGTCGCCACGCTGTTGCTGCGCGGGTCTGCGCCCGGCAGTTGCACGGCGTGTGTGGCGTCGATGGTGACGGGCACGCCCAGATCCTTCATCCGCTGGATCCCCAACATGTCCACCACCAGGTTGTTGTAGCCGAATGAGACACCGCGTTCGCAAAGGATGGTCAGGTCGTGGCCCGGCGTCGCCTCCCGGACCTTGTCGACGATCGCGCGAGCGTCCCATGGCGCCAGGAACTGACCCTTCTTGATGTGCAGCAGGCCGCCGGCCGCCGCCGTCTCGCGTGCCGTTGCGACCACGAAGTCGGTCTGACGGCAGAGGAACGCCGGGATCTGCACGAGGTCGGCCACGGCGGCGACGGGCTCCGCCTGATCGATTTCGTGGAGATCGGTGCAGATGGGCGCGTTCAGCTCGGCCTTGACGGCGGCCAGCATCTTCAGACCCTCGACCAGCCCCGGCCCCCGATAGCTGGTGATTGAGGAGCGGTTGGCCTTGTCGAAGCTGGCCTTGAACACATAGGGCAGGTCCAGGTCGGCGCAGACGGCCTTCAGCTCGCGCCCGACGGACAGAGCCATGTCCAGATCCTCGAAGACGTTGAGGCCGGCGATGACCACCAGCGGCTGTCCGTCCCCAATAGACAGGTTCCAGCGATTGAGCGTCAGGGCGGCCATGGTCTTCCTTGGCGTGGATCGTAGGTCGCCGGTGTGTCGCCTGCCCCGCGCCGCACCTCAAGTTCATTCGACACGCGTCCTAACCCAACTCTTGACCGTATAGGTGCCACGACCGATAGCGACTGACCGCGTCGGCATTCATCGGCGGGGCGACTGGGAGTTGGAAATGGTCGAAGGTTCGGCGACGACGGACCTTTCCGGAACGCCTCTTGTGTTCCGTACTGCAGCGAAGACGATCATCCGCAATTGGCGCTGGGGCGTCATGACGTTCGTCCTACCCGATGGCCGGGAACTCCGGCTCGTTGGTGAGGAGCCCGGGCCGGAGGCCCGCCTGATCGTCCACGACTATGACTTCATCAAGCGTACGATCTCGAACGGCACGATTGGCTTTGGCGAAGGGTACATGGCCGGGGAATGGGACACGCCCAATCTGTCCATCCTGCTCGAAGTGCTGGCGTCGAATTACGCGCGCTTTGAGAAGGTCTCGTTCGGCAATCCATTTATGGCGGCGCTGAATGTGCTGGAGCACGCCTTCCGCCGGAACAATAGCCGCGCGGGATCGAAGAAGAACATCCACGCCCACTACGACCTGGGCAATGCGTTCTATTCGCGGTGGCTGGACCCGACGATGACCTATTCGGCCGCGCGTTTCGCCAAACCCGGTGAGGCCCTGTCCGACGCTCAGAACCGGAAGTACCGGACCCTTTGTGAGAGCATGGCTTTGGCGCCGGATCATCACGTGCTTGAGATCGGCTGCGGCTGGGGCGGTTTCGCCGAGTTTGCGGCCAAGGACGTGGGCGCAAAGGTTACGGCGATCACGATCTCGGAGGAGCAGTTCAAGTTCGCGAAGGAACGCATGTTCCGCGAGGGCCTGAACGAAAAGGCCGATATCCGGCTGGTGGACTATCGCGATGTCGCGGGCCGGTTCGACCGGGTGGCGTCCATCGAGATGTTCGAGGCGGTCGGAGAGCGTTACTGGCCGACCTATTTCGACAAGGTCCGGGACAGCCTGAAGCCCGGCGGTCAGGCGGGTCTGCAGATCATCACAATCCGCGACGAGTACTTCGAGCACTACAAGCGGACCCCCGACTTCATCCAGAAGTACATCTTCCCAGGCGGTATGCTGCCCTCGGAAGAGCGTCTTAAAGCCGTGACCGACAAGGCGGGGCTGACCTGGGGGCCGGTGTCGCGATTCGGGGTCTGCTATGCCGACACCCTGGCCGAATGGGGCCGACGCTTCGAGGCGGCGTGGGACGAGATCACCCACCTGGGTTTCGACGAGCGGTTCCGGAAGCTGTGGAAGTTCTACCTGAGCTATTGCGAGGCCGGCTTCCGCACACGTCGCACCGACGTCGTCCAACTCAGTCTCGTCAAAGCTTGAGGGGCCTCTGTTCGAGATCGTCGGGCTTCCTTAAGTAGGCGAACATGCACGTCCCGCCCCCGGCTGTCTCCGACAGCATCCTCGACCTCATCGGCGACACGCCGCTGCTTCGGCTGCGTCGCGCCAGCGAACTGACCGGCTGCGAGATCCTCGCCAAGGCTGAGTTCATGAACCCGGGCCAGTCGGTCAAGGACCGCGCGGCGCTGTTCATCCTTCGGGACGCCGAGGCGAAGGGTCTGCTCAAGCCCGGCGGTCGGATCGTCGAGGGGACGGCGGGCAACACCGGCATCGGCTTGGCGATGGTCGGCAAGGCGCTGGGGTATAAGTGCACCATCGTCATCCCGCGCACCCAGAGCCAGGAGAAGAAGGACGCGATCCGACTGTTCGGCGCCGAACTCGTCGAGGTCGACGCGGTCCCCTATTCGAACGACAACAATTACATCAAGTATTCCGGACGCTTGGCCGCCGAGCTGAACGCGAGCGAGCCAAATGGCGCGATCTGGGCCAACCAGTTCGATAACGTCGCTAACCGACAGGCGCACATTGTGGGCACAGGCCCAGAGATCTGGGCGCAGACCGGCGGCAAGGTCGACGGCTTCATCTGCGCGGTCGGGTCCGGCGGAACGCTGGCCGGGGTGGCCCAGGCCCTGCGTGAGCGCAAATCCGGGGTCAAGATCGGCCTCGCCGATCCGTATGGGGCAGCGCTCTACAGCTACTACACCGAGGGCGAACTCAAGTCCGAGGGTGGCTCGATCAGCGAGGGAATCGGCCAGGGGCGGATCACCGCGAACCTGACGGACCTTCAGGTCGATCACGCCTACCGCATCTCCGACGAGGAGATGCTGCTGACCATCTACGACCTGCTCGAGTTCGAAGGCCTGGTCATGGGCGGTTCGACCGGCGTCAACGTGGCCGGCGCTATCCGCATGGCCAAGGATCTTGGGCCGGGCCACACGATCGTGACCATCCTTTGCGACCAGGGCAGCCGCTACCAATCCAAGATCTTCAACCCGGCCTTCCTCCGGGAGAAAGGCCTGCCGGTTCCGCCATGGCTGGACTAGGCCCCCTCGTCTCTGCAGCCTGGCTGGCCGACCACCTGGACGAGGTCCAGGTCGTGGACGCCACCTGGTTCATGCCAGACGCGGGCCGGACGGGCGCACAGTCCTACGCGGAAGGCCACATACCCGGCGCGGTCTTCTTCGACATCGACGCCATATCGGACAAGTCCACCAACCTGCCGCACATGTTGGCGACGCCCGAGGCGTTCGCCCAGGCCGCCGGGGCTCTGGGCCTGCGCCGGGACGCGCCCGTCGTGGTCTACGACGCGCACGGTATTTTCTCGGCGCCGCGGGCGTGGTGGAACCTGCGGGTCATGCGGTTTCCGGACGTTGCGGTGCTCGACGGCGGCCTGAAGGCCTGGCGCGCCGCCGGCCAACCCGTCGCCACCGAGCCGACCGTTCCGACGCCGACGCGGGTTGAGCCGCTCTTTGACGCCAGCCTGGTGCGAGATCTGGCGGCCGTTCGTGGGATCGTCGAAAGCGGCGACGTGCAACTGGTCGACGCGCGCCCCGCCGGACGTTTTCGGGGCGAAGCTCCCGAGCCACGCGCGGACCTCAAGTCCGGCCACATACCCCGCGCTCGCAACGTCCCCTGGGCGGAGGTCGTGAATGGCGATGGGATGATGGAGGCGCCTTCGGATCTGCGCCTGATTCTGAAGCGAGCGGGCGTCTCCTTCGACCGGCCCATCGTTACGACGTGCGGGTCCGGCGTAAGCGCCGCCGTGCTCGCTCTGGCGTTCGCGACCTTGGGGCTGACCGATGTGGCGATCTACGATGGGTCGTGGGCAGAGTGGGGCAGCCGGGCCGATACCCCAATCGCCACCGGAGCCTGACCCATAGAGCCCCGCCGCGCCGTCCTCGCCGATCTGCCCCAGTTGCCCGCGATCGAGCGGTCGGCAGCGACAGCCTTCGAGGGGCGTGACGTTCCGGCGTGGCTGTTGACCGAGGCGTCCACCGCCGACGCTTGGCGCTCCCAGTGCAATACGGGAACGCTTTGGGTGGTCGAACGCGATGGCGCCGTGGTGGGTTATCTTGCGGCCAGCATCGCGGGACGCCGGCTGCACATCGATGAACTGGATGTTGTGCGTCATCACCAGGGCCGGGGCCTTGGACGCCGCCTTCTCCAGACCGCAGCCGATGACGCCCGCGAAAAGGGTCTGACCCAGCTTAGTCTCACCACCTTCCGGGATATCCCGTGGAACGCGCCGTTCTATGCGTCCTTCGGCTTCCGCGAATGGAGGCCGGAGGCGGCTCCGGCGAGCATCCGCCAAGCCCTCCTCTACGAGGCTGCCAAAGGCCTGGCGAACCGCTGCGCCATGGTCATGGACCTCTAGCCGCGGACTCAGCGCATCGGCGGCGCGTACATCAGGCCTGGCGCCGGCGCGTTCCACAGGGCGTTGAGGCCGCGGTCCAGCCGCAGGGCGGAATCCTGCCCCAGGTCCCGGCGGAAGACCTCGTGATAGGCGCCGACCTGTCGGATCACCTGGAAGGCCCAGTCCGGCTTAAGGCCCAACAGTGCGCCCAGGTCCCCCTCGACGCCCAGGAGCCGGCGCGTTTCGGGATCGGTCGCCGTCTCTCGGGCCTGCTCGACGGTGTCTGCGCTTAGGCCCAGTTCTTCCCCAAGCAGCGCGGCATAGACGGTCCAGCGGACGATCTCGGCCCAAACAGGATCGTCGCGACGGACGACGGGCCCCAAGGGCTCCTTCGAGATCACGTCGGGCAGGATGACGTGACCGTTCGGATTGCCCAGGAGCGAGCGCGATGCGGCCAGGGCGGAGATGTCCGCTGTGAAGACGTCGCAGTTGTCGGCTTCGTAGAGCGCACGGGCCTGTTCCTCGGACGCGACCATGACCGCGCGATACTTCATGCCCCGGACGCGGAAATAGTCCTCAAGGTTCCCGGCGCTGGCTGTGCCCTCCTGAACGCACACGCGCGCGCCGCCCAGTTCCTCGGCGCTGGTCAGCCCCATGGCGCGCGGCGCCATGAAACCTTGGCCGTCGTAGTAGGTGACGGCGGGGAACGTCAGGCCAAGGCCCGCGGCCCGCGCAAAGGTCTGGGACGTGTTCCGGGAGAGCAGATCCAGTTGGCCTGACTGCAGCGCACCGAACCGGTCCTGCGCC
Organism: uncultured Phenylobacterium sp.; assembly: GCA_964575195.1. Taxonomy (GTDB): domain Bacteria; phylum Pseudomonadota; class Alphaproteobacteria; order Caulobacterales; family Caulobacteraceae; genus Phenylobacterium. The sequence goes on along the minus strand of CAZNPJ010000008.1, from coordinate 35,994 downwards.
CCGATGACCGTGAATCTCACCTTGTTGGCGTCGCCTAGCGTCGCGGCCGCCACGGCGCGGCAGATATCGACATCGAAGCCTCGCCACGCCCCTCTTGCGTCCTTCAGGGCGAACCCCGGAAGACCGGCATGCACGCCGCAGGCCACATAGCCCCGCTTGATGACACCCTCCAAAGTCGGGCTTTTCGCTGGCTTGTAGCCGGGCTGGGCGGCGCTGACCTCCACCTTAGGCGTCGGAGCTGGGGCCTTGGCCTCAGGCTTGGGCGGCGAGCACGCGGCGAGCAAAGCCATCGGGATCGCCATCGCCGCGAGGCGCCGGATCATCGCTACTCCTTGAATCACAAACCTGCTTGGGGCTCTAAGGACGTCTGGCACTTTCGCCATCGTCGTTCGGACCCGCAAGCCCGCATGTCGGACCAGACCCGCCTGATCCACGCTGGAAAGCTCTCCGGCGCACTGGTGAACACTGTGGGGCCGCCGATCCAGAAGGGCTCGACCGTCCTGCTGCCCGATGCGGCGGCGCTTTATGACGACGACAATTACCTGACCTATGGCCGGGCCGGTCTTTCCGCCCAGACCAGCCTGCGGGCGGCGCTGGCGGAGTTGGAGGGCGCCGCCGACGTCGCCCTCTATCCCTCTGGCCTGGCCGCAATCTCTGGGGCCCTGCTGGCCCTGCTTGCGGCCGGTGACGAAGTCCTAGTCGTCGACAGCATCTATAAGCCTGTTCGCCGCTTCTGCGACAATGTCCTCAAGCGCTTCGGCGTCGCCGTGACCTACTTCGATCCCGGGACCCCGCCCGAGACCCTGGTGGGCGAGGCGTCTCCCCAGGTGCGGATGATCATGCTGGAAAGTCCCGGGTCACTGTCCTTCGAGATGCAGGACACCCCGCGCATCGCCGCGCTGGCCCGCGACCGAGGCATCCTCACCGCCATCGACAACACCTGGGGCGCCGGTCTGCTGTTCAAGCCCCTGGACCACGGGATCGACGTATCGCTGCAGGCCCTGACGAAGTATGTCGGCGGGCATTCCGACGTCTTCATGGGGTCCGCCGCCGCGCGCGATCCGAAGCTCGCCGGCAAGCTGGCCGACGGCATCAACCATCTGGGCTGGGCGGTCTCTGGAGAGGATGCCTACGCCATGCTGCGGGGCCTGCGGACCCTACCCTTGCGGTTGGAGCGGCAGGGCTCAAACGGCCTCGCAATCGCGGCGTGGCTGCGCGATCAGCCGGAGGTGGCGTCGATTCTGCACCCGGCCCTCCCCGGTTGCCCGGGTCACGACCTCTGGGCGCGCGATTTCAGCGGCGCCTGCGGGCTCTTTGGCGTGGTCCTCAAACCCGCGCCTGAGGCGGCGGTGAACGCATTCCTGGATGCGCTGTCGGTATTCGGGCTCGGCTTCTCCTGGGGCGGCTTCGAAAGCCTGGCCATTTCCTGTGATCCGCAGCTCAAGGTGCGCCGCTACGCCAAGTCCTATGGCGGTCCGTTGATCCGGTTGCACATTGGCCTCGAGGCGCCCGACGATCTCCAGGCCGACCTGCGCCATTCGCTGGACGCGTACGCGAAGCGCGCGGGCTGAGACGCCCGACGACGATGGATCCCTGGCTGAGCGACTTCATCGCCGAAGAACAGCTTCCCCCGCAGTTCGAGCTCACGTTCGAAGCCATTTGCCGTCCCCTCGCCGAGCGGGCGGTCGACTGGCGGACAGATTTCGGTCGTACGGCCTACATCGGTCTCTGCGGCGTCCAAGGTTCGGGGAAGTCCACCGTGGCGGTCGCCACGGCACGCTACCTCCAGCGCCATGGCCTGACTGCGATTGCGGTCTCGCTGGACGATTTCTATCTCGGCCGGGAGGCGCGCGGCTGGCTCGCGCGCCAGGTCCATCGGTTGCTCCAGGTCCGGGGACCGCCAGGGACCCACGACGTGGCGCTGGCCTGCGCGGTGCTGGATCACCTGGGCGGCGCGGGAGACACGCCCATCCCCGCCTTCGACAAGGCCACGGACGAGCGGCGACCGAAGGGCCAGTGGCGCGCCGTGGAAGGGCCTGCCGACGTCGTAATACTCGAGGGGTGGTGCGTCGGCGCTCGGCCGGAGCCTGCCGCCCGGTTGCGCGAGCCGGTCAACCCGCTGGAACGGCGCGAAGACCCCAACGGCGCTTGGCGCGGCTATGCCAATCGTCAGCTGTCTGACGGCTATCGGGCCCTATTCGGCCGGCTGGACCGGCTGGTGCTGCTGCAGGCCCCTGGCTTCGAAGTCGTGCGAGGCTGGCGCGCGGAGCAGGAAGCGAAACTTCGGGCCAGGACCGGCGCCGGAATGACCGAGTCGGAGGTCGGGCGCTTCATCCAGCACTACGAGCGGCTCACCCGCTGGATCCTTGAGGAGATGCCCGAGCGCGCCGACTGGGTCATCCCCCTCACCGCCGATCGGTCGCCGGTCCTTTCGACGCCCTGATCATCGCCTCGCGCTCCGCCGGGGTGAGCACGCGCCAGCGACCATCCTCCAGGTCGCCGAGATGAAGCGGGCCGATCCGGACGCGAAGCAGGTCCATCACCCGCAGGTCGAGGAGTTCGCACATCCTGCGGATCTGGCGATTGCGGCCTTCGGTGAGGGTGAACCGCAGAACCTGGCCCTCGATCACCTCCACCTTCGCCGGACGCAGCTTGCGCCCATCCAGGCTGAGGCCGTGGCGCAGCCAGCCGAGCGCCTCGTCGTCGATCCGCCCGGCGACCCGCACCACGTATTCCTTGTCGAGGTGCGACTCCGGCCCGATCACCGCCTTGGCCAGCACGCCGTCGTTGGAGAGAATGAGGAGCCCGTGGCTGTCGAGGTCGAGGCGACCCAGGGGCGGAAGACTCATCCGTGCGTCCGGGATCGTCGCGCTGTCCCCGACCAGCGCCTGGCGGGTCAACAGTCGCACCGCGGGCGTGTAGCCGGGTTCAGGCTGGCCCGAGACATAGCCGGTGGGCTTGTTGAGCACCGCCGTGAAGCCCTCCAGACGCCCTTCGGCCTTGTCGGTAAGGGTGAGGGTCTGGCCCGGCTGGATCTTGCGGCCGGCGTCCTCGACCCGTTCGCCATCGATGTAGACCAAGCCCTCGCCGATAAGGGCCTCGGCCTCGCGACGTGAACACACGCCACTTTGCGCCAGCCACTTGTTGACCCGCTGGGGCTCGGCTTCGTCGTAGGTCTTCGTCCAGGCCACCGAGGCCTCCATCACGTGCGCGGCTATCTTACGGCCGGTGGCGCGCCCGGCAGGGCTCGAACCTGCAACCGTCCGCTTAGAAGGCGGATGCTCTATCCTGTTGAGCTACGGGCGCCCGCGAGGACCCTAGTGGGTCCAGGGGATCCGTCTGCCAAACGCGAAATTGTCGGCATAGGCCTTGATGATGCGCTTGGCCGGCGCGGGATCCGTCAGCTGGAACGCGATGCCGTGCGTCTCAGCGTAGCGCACGGCCTCGTCCTTGGTGTCGAACGTCAGGCGCACCTGGCTCGACTCCGTGTCGCTGGTCACCGTCCAGCCCATGAGGCGGTCGGGATGACGCGCGGCGCTGGGCTCGAATTCCAGCACCCAGTTGGCGGCCTTGGCCCGGCCGGACTGCATCGCGGTCTTGGACGGACGGAAGATGCGCGCAAGCATTCTCGTTCAACCCCTCAAGTTCGCCGGCGCTGGTCGGGGCGGAGAGATTCGAACTCCCGACCCTCTGCTCCCAAAGCAGATGCGCTACCAGGCTGCGCTACACCCCGAAAGCGCCGGAAGGCCTGCCCTACAGGGGTTTAAGGGTGCGGGTAAAGGGGGAGTTGCCCCTGGGGCGCCGAAGTGTCGCGTGGACGGCCCCTAGTCTCGCCGGCTCATCAGCTTGAACACGCCGGACGCGCGGACGATATCGACGCCGCGGGCATGCAGCCGCCCCTCGGCGAAGGCGATGTCCTTGGTCGCACGACTCATGCGCGCCTCACCGATGATCCAGTCCCCCTGCCGCGCCATGTGCAGGAAGTCGATCGACAGGTGGATCGTGACGCCCACGTGCTGCGTGCCGCGGCCGACCGCCATCGCCAGCAAGCCGTCGGTGAAGGCCGACAGCATTCCGCCATGGACGAGGCCGATGCCGTTGGTGTGGCGTGGCAGGGCGTAGAAGGCCTGCTCGACCAGGTCACCGTCACCGACGCGATGGAAGTATGGCCCATTGTGGGTCGAGAACTGACCGCGGCCCTGGCTGCGGACGAACCCTTCGGGGGGTTCCGGGATATCGTCAGCCACGTGGCATCGCCCTGTGCAGCACCTGATCGCCGGGCAGAAGGCCAATCTGGGCGGCCCGACCTGCGGCCAGTTCCAGCACAAACTTCGCCGGACCGGACGACGGCGCGCCACTCTCGTCGAGCGGTTGAACGTTACGGCTGATCGACACCACCCGACCGTCGGCGCCGATATAGATGATGTCCAGGGGGATGAGGGTGTTCCGCATCCAGAACATCTGCGGCGTGGCCCGTGGGAACAGGAACAGCATGCCTCGGTCGGCGGCGAGCGCGCGGCGGCACATGAGGCCGTATTCGCGTTCCATCTCGCTATCAGCGATCTCGACCTGGAAGCGCGTGACACCCTTGTCGGTTCGTACCGACAGCGGCTCCAGCGGCTTGATCTCGGGTTGGCCCTTGCAGCTCTTGGGGTCCTGACGTGGGATCTGCGCCAGCGCGGGCGTCGCCGCCAGCGCCAGTGCCAGCGCCACGGCGGCGCGCCGGGCGGTCAACTCATGGAACACGTGGGTAAGCTCCGAAGGCGGTCGTCAGGCGAGGTTAGACGCCTCGATTTCGGCGACGACAAGGCCCTTGGGTCCCTCGGCGAACCGAACCATGACGCTCTCACCCGGCTGAAGGTCTTCCATGCCAGACCGGCGCAGGGTCTCGATGTGGACGAAGATGTCGCCGGGCTCGTGCTCGCGCACGACAAAGCCGTAGCCTTTGGCGCGATTGAACCACTTCACCTTGGCTTCTTCGAGCGGACCGGCGGCCGCGATCGGACGCCGGGAGGGACGCGGTGCGAATCCCTCAGGGCGACGCAGCGCGTCCGCTTGCCGCCGTTCGACGGGCGTTGCGGAGCTTTCGTCGACCAGAACCACCTCGGCCACCTGCCAGCCTTTGGGGCGGCGGACGACGTCGCAGGTGATCATGGCGCCTTCAGGACAGGTCTCCCGGCCGGAGGTCCGAAGGCTTGTCACATGTAACAGCACGTCCTTGAGATCGGTGAGACTGGGATCGTCGGGCACGATGAAGCCATAGCCCTTGCCGACATCGAACCATTTCACGCGCCCCGATATGCGCACCGGCGGCGGCGCATCGACATGCTCGAATTCGTAACCAGCCATTTGCCCCTCGGCCCGCTACTCTCCCCAGACGTGGATCGGACCCGGTTATAACACTGTTCTTGTAACATGGAGGGCGTCAATGGGGATTCGCGTTCGGCCAAATCCCTGCCAGTGAACGGGATGGGCCGCGCCCGAAGCGCGCGCCGGAAGATGTCCGAAATCGGGGTTGTAAGGTCTCTCCCCGGAGCCCGGTCGGAGAGGTTCGCGTGGCAGTCCCTAGGGGAGTCGAACCCCTCTCTCCAGGTTGAAAACCTGGCGTCCTAACCGATAGACGAAGGGACCACTCGGCGCGAGGCGCGCTCTATAGCGGCCTCCGATTTGCCGCGCAAGGGGCCGAAACGGTCTTATGCGCGACGAGGATCAGCGACGTCCTCGATCTCAAGCTCCACGCCTTGGCGGCCCTGCCAATCGTCGGGCTTCAGCTTGCCGGCGACGTGGACCGCGCCTCCCTCCTGGAGGAGGCGGCGTCCCGCCTCAGTATCCTCGACTCGCCAGGCGACGGCCTTGAGTCGGCCGCCTGAGCCGTCCGTCAGTGTGCAACGGACGTGGCCGCCCCGCAGCGCCATGGGCCGCTCCACTCGCACGTCCGACAGAGCGAAGGTCGGTTCCGGATTGCCGGGGCCAAACGGGGCCAGACGTTGAAAGTCCGACCAAAGCGCGCGATCGGCGCCGCGGGTCGTCACCAGGGCGTCGATTTCAAGCCCGTCCTCGGCGGCGGCGATCTCGCTTTCGGTGGCCAGCCGCTCGCAGAGGAAGGCCCGGAGTTCGGGAATGGTGTCCGGACGGACCGAAAGCCCCGCCGCCATGGCGTGTCCGCCCCCGGCCAGCAGCAGGCCGTTCTCGTAGGCCGCCTGGACGGCTCTCCCAAGGTTGACCCCGGGCTGCGAGCGCCCCGATCCCTTGCCGACGTCGGCGGCCCGATCGATGCCAATGACGATCACCGGCTTACGATAGCGTTCGCGAAGCCGCCCGGCGACGATACCGATGACCCCAGGATGCCAGCCGTCTGCGGCGACCACGAGGCACGGATCGTCGGTCCGATTGCTCTCCCGTTCGATGTGCGCGACCGCGGCCTCCTGGACCTCTCGCTCCACGTCCTTGCGCGATGCGTTGAGGCCATCGAGCTCGGTGGCGAGCGCGACGGCTTCGGCGGGGTCGTCGGTCGACAGCAGGCGGGCGCCCAGGTCCGACCGACCGATTCGGCCTCCCGCGTTGATTCGCGGGCCCAGCAGGAAGCCGACGTGGAAGACCGAGGCGGGCCCCTGCCCCTTGGCGATATCCATCAAGGCCTTCAGACCGGGATTTCCCCAGCCGGACATCACCTTGAGCCCTTGGGCCACCAGGGCCCGGTTGAAGCCGGTCAGCTGCGTGACGTCGCAGACGGCTCCCATGGCCGCGAGGTCCAGCCAGGTCCGGATGTCCGGCTCGCCGCCAGCAAACAGGCCGCGCTTGCGGGCCTCGCGGTTGAGGGCGGCCAGCAGGACGAAGGCGACGCCAGCAGCGGCGAGATGCCCCTGCCCCGACCGGCAATCGGGTCGATTGGGGTTCACCAGCGCGGCAACCGCCGGCATTTCCCCTGGGCGCATCAGGTGGTGGTCGATCACGACCACAGGCAGGTCGAGCTGTACGGCGCACGCCAGCGCATCGTGGGCCGCCGCGCCGCAATCGACCGTAACGACCAGTTCGGCGCCCTCGGCTTTCAGGCGGCGGAATGCGGCGGGCGACGGTCCGTAACCCTCGACGATCCGGTCCGGCACATAGATCGACAGTTCCAAACCCATGGCGCGGAACCAACGCACGATCAGGGCGGAGGACGACGCGCCATCGACGTCATAGTCGGCGAAGACCACGATCCGCCGCTTCGCCTCCAGCGCGTCGATGAGGATCTCGGCCGCCCGATCCATGTCGGCGAACGAGGACGGATCCGGAAACAGCGCCTTGAGGGTCGGATTGAGGAAGTCAGCGCATGTCTCGACGCTGACGCCGCGCGACGCCAGCGCCCGTGCGAGCAGTTCCGATAGGCCGTGATCCAGCTGATGGCGCCGGGTGATTTCGGCGTCGGCGGCACGCTGCCGCCACAGACGGCCGCTCAGCGATCGTGTGACACCCAGGAACCCTACGTTCGCACTGCCGTCAGCCATCCGTCCGTCCGCTCCGTCGTCAGGGGGCACTATCCGCCCTAGCTAGACGAGTCGCCAGGACCTACCGCCTTAGTCAGCCCCGACGTCAGAAGCGGACGCCAGATCTATGCCGGGCGCTTCATCCGCACGTCGCGGACCGTGCGGGTCGCGGAGTTCATCACCAAGGTATGGGTGTGGACGAAACCGCCCGAGTAGGTGACGCCATCCAGGAGCGCGCCCTTGGTCACGCCCGTCGCAGCGAAGATCGCGTCGGCACGGACCATCTCGTGCAGGTCGTACTTCTTGTCGAGATCGGTGATCCCGACCCGTGCGGCGCGGGCGCGCTCGTCGGCGTTGCGGAACACCAGGCGGCCCTGGAACTGGCCGCCGACGCACTTCAGCGCCGCGCAGGCCAACACGCCCTCGGGCGCGCCGCCGGACCCGACGTAGAGGTCGATGCCGGTCTCAGGATCGGTCGTGTTGATGACGCCGGCCACATCCCCGTCGGTGATCAGGTGGACGCGGGCGCCGACCGAGCGGGCCGAGGCGATGATGTCGGCATGCCGGGGACGATCCAGGATGCAGACTGTGATCTCGCTGGGTTGGACGCCCTTGGCCTTGGCCAGCGCCTGAACGTTCTCGGCGGGGCTCTTGTCCAGATCGATCACGCCGGCCGGGTAGCCCGGACCGCAGGCGATCTTGTCCATGTAGGTGTCGGGGGCGTTGAGCATCGTGCCCTTCGGCGCCCAAGCCATCACGGCGCAGGCGTTGGCCATGGCCTTGGCGGTCAGGGTCGTGCCCTCCAGCGGGTCGAGGGCGATATCGATCTTCGGCCCCTTCCCCTTGCCGACCTTCTCGCCGATGTAGAGCATCGGGGCCTCGTCGCGCTCGCCCTCGCCGATGACGATCTCGCCATCGATGTCGAGGTCGTTCAGCGCCGTGCGCATGGCGTCGACGGCGGCTTGGTCGGCGGCCTTCTCATCGCCCATGCCCACCAGTTTCCAGGCGGCGATAGCGGCGATCTCGGTCACCCGGACCGCGTCCAGAACCAGTCCGCGATCCAGAACTTCAGAGCTCATCTTCGTTTCCAACCTTAGCGCGTCTCTCTACGACGCGCGTTTGACCCTAGATGCGAGCAATCCGCAACAGGTGAGGACGGTCCAATACCGCCGGAAGCCCTGCGATTCTCTCAACGGCCGCCGTCAGGACAGTTTCGGCGACCGCATGTGTCGTCAGGACGATCGGGACCCCCTGCGCCCCTTCGGTCGGCTTCTGCAGGAAGCTTTCGATGGAAACCCCTGCTTCGGCCAGGGTCTCGGACACCGCTGCGATGACGCCCGGCTCGTCCTTCACCAGGAACCGGAGATAGGCGCGGCCCATCATTTTCGAAGGGTCGATAGGATCGAACGGCTTCAGCGACGCGGCGGGCGCCTGAAACACGGGGCGGACCGCCGCCGACATCACATCGGCGATATCGGCGGCCACGGCGGCGGCGGTCGGACCCGCGCCGGCCCCCGGGCCCTGCACGAAGATGCGGCCGATCCGCGTGCCTTCGATGAAGAGCGCGTTGAGCGCCCCGCCGGCCTGGGCGAGCGGATGGTTTAGCGGCGCCAGCGAGGGATGGACCCGCACCAGCACGCCATCCGCCGACCGCTCCGCCGACGCGACCAGCTTGATCCGGTAGCCCAGATCCTTGGCCATGCGGATATCCAGCAGGTCGACCTGCTCGATGCCCTCGATTTCGGCGGCGGCGAAATTCGGCGCGCAGCCGAACGCCAGCGCCGCCAGGATCGAGATCTTGTGCGCGGCGTCGAAGCCGCCGACGTCCATGGTCGGATCCGCTTCGGCGTAGCCCAGGCGCTGGGCTTCGCCCAGGACCTCGGCGAACGAGCGGCCCGTCGCTTCCATCTCGGTCAGGATGTAGTTGCAGGTGCCGTTCAGGATGCCCGCGATCGACTTGAGCTCCTCGCCGACGAGCGCCTCGCGGACCATCTTCACCGCCGGCACCCCGCCCATCACAGCTGCTTCGAACAGCAGCGGCACGCCGCGGGCCTCGGCCAGGGCGGCCAGCGCGGCGCCATGTTCGGCGATCAGGGCCTTGTTGGCCGTCACCACGGGCTTGCCGGCGTTGAGGGCGGCCTCGACGGCTGCCTTCGCTGGACCATCCGAGCCCCCGATCAGCTCGACGAACAGGTCCACGTCAGGCGAGGTCGCCAAGGCCACCGGATCGTCGAACCACGGCAGGTTCGCGATGTCGAAGGGGCGTGGGCGCGAACGCGAGCGAGCGGAAACGCCGCTGACCAAGGCCCGGCCGCCCGCCGGCGCAAACGCCGGCTTCTCCGCAAGGAACGCCAGGAGACCCGCGCCGACGGTGCCTAGGCCGGCGACGCCGACCCGCCAGGTCTTGCCCGCGCCGCTCATTGGGCGGCCAGCGCGTTGTGCGCGCGTCCAAGGATCTCGTCGGAGTTGGCCAGGAACTTCTTCACGCTGCGCGCCGCCTGCCGGATGCGGTGTTCATTCTCGACCAGACCAATGCGCACATAGCCCTCGCCGTACTCGCCGAACGCGATCCCGGGGGCCACGGCGACGCCCGCCTCCTCAATCAGCAGCTTGGAGAACAGCATTGAGCCCGCTTCCTCGTACTGCGGCGGCAGCTTGGCCCAGGCGAACATGGATGCCGGAGGGGCCGGGATGTCCCAGCCGGCCCGCCGCATAGAATCGACAAGGGTGTCCCGGCGCGACTTATAGATCGCGCGGATATCGTCGACGCACTCGGTCGGACCATTCAGCGCGGCGGCGGCCGCCACCTGGATGGGGGTGTAGGCCCCGTAGTCCAGGTACGACTTCACCCGCGCCAGGGCTGCGCACATGCGCTCGTTCCCAACAACCATGCCCACGCGCCAGCCCGCCATGGCGAAGGTCTTCGACAGGGAGTTGACCTCGACCGCGATATCCTTGGCGCCGTCGACTTGGAGCAGCGATGGCGGCGGGTTGTTGTCGAAGTAGATCTCCGAGTAGGCGATGTCCGAAAGCACCAGCAGGTCGTGCTTTTTCGCCAGCGCCACGATCTCCTTGTAGAATTCGAGATCGACCCACTGGGCGGTGGGGTTCGAGGGGTAGCTGACGATCAGCACGCTGGGCGGCGGCGCCGAGTGTTTCACCGCGCGGCTGATCCCGGAGAGATACTCCTCCGGGCTCCCAGCCGGCACGTGGCGGATCACCCCGCCAGCCATGATAAAGCCGTAGGCGTGGATCGGGTAAGCCGGGTTCGGGCAGATGATGACGTCGCCGGGCGCCGTCAACGCCTGGGCCAGGTTGGCGAAGCCTTCCTTCGAGCCCAGGGTGGCGATCACTTCGCGATCCGGATCCAGCTTCACGCCGAACCGGCGACCGTAGTAGTTGGCCATAGCCTTGCGCAGACCGCCGATGCCCTTCGAGGCCGAATAGCGCCCGGCCTTGGGGTCGCGGGCCGTCTCAATCAGCTTATCGACGATGTGCTTGGGCGTCGGCATGTCCGGATTGCCCATGCCGAAGTCGATGATGTCGGTGCCCTGGCTGCGCAGGCGCGCCTTGATGCGATTCACCTCCTCGAAAACGTAGGGCGGGAGGCGTCGGATGCGGTGGAATTCGGGTGTCATAAGGAGCTCTCTCGCCGCGCGTCGCGTTTGCGGCCAATTTGCGAGCCAACGTCAGGCTTCGATAGACTCCGCGTCGGAGCCCGCCAAGCCGGTGCGGGGATTTTTATGCCTCTCGCGGCGGCTGAGGTTCCTGTCGGGACCTAGCGCCGCGGAGGCGGGGTAGCTCGCTCCCGCAGTTCACGCGCGAAGGCTTCCGCGTCGCCCGGCTTCGGCGGATCAATCTGTGGGCCCGCGTCGCGGCGGGCCTTGTCGGCGAAATCGTCCGTCCCATCCAGCGTCCAGGTTCCGGGCGCGGTGGCCTGTTCCAAAGCGGCGCCCGCCGCCAGGATGGCGTTGGCGTCCTGGCCGTACTGCGCAAGCGGCCGAATGTCGGTCGGCGCCTTGGGAATGCTGGCGAACGTCGGGAATTTGCCGTCCTGCCGGCTGAGGCGGGCCACCTCGCCCGCCACCGGAGAGGCCGGGTCAATCTTGGACTCGGCGAAGGGGTTGCCCGCGCAGCCGCTCAGCAGGATGGAACCCGCCAGCAAAGCCAGCGCGTTGGCTACCCCAGGGGCGGTCGGAAAAAGCGGGCGCGACGCATTCATTTGCGCCAAGGTCTTATGCGATGATCGTCAACGACGAAAGAGCGCGACGTCAGATCGCGTTGCTCGGGAGAACGGCAGGATGAGCGAGCAAACCTCGACCTCGGGCAAGGGACCCAAGAAGTCCGGCTCCAAGAAGGGCGCGAAATCCTCGGGCAAGAAGGCGACGGTCGAATCCAAAACCTTCAAGACCGAATCGTCGGCGCCCCCGCCCCTGCTCCCGCCCGTCTCTGAGGCGCCGCCCATGGCGGCGTTCGACCCGGCCGCCTTCACCGCCGAGCAGCGCGCGCAGGTCGAGCAGCTTTCGATGAACCTGGCCCGCGCGGCGATCACCGCTCAGGGCGCCATCGCCGAGATGGCGCTGCGTCAGGCCGACCGGCCGGCGGCGCTTTCGCCCGACCCGTTCCACGTAGCTCCCGCCCTCACCCAGGTCATGAGCCGCCTCGCGGCCCAGCCCGACCGCATGATGCGGGCGCAGTCCGATCTGTTCTCCCGCTACCTGGATCTCTGGCAGTCGACAGCGCGCCGAGCCGGCGGGGAGCGGGCGGAACCCGTTGTCGCGCCCGCAAAAGGCGACAAGCGCTTCAACGACCCGGACTGGTCCGAGAACCCCGTCTTCGATGTGATCAAGCAGTCGTATCTTCTGACGGCGAATTTCCTGAACGACCTCGTGGCGGACGTCGATGGCGTCGATCCGCTGGAGAAGCGGCGGGTCGAGTTCTTCATGAAGATGCTGACCGACGCCTTCTCGCCCTCGAACTTCCTGGCGTCCAATCCGACGGCCTTGCGCGAAGTGATGGCCACGGGCGGCGCCAGCCTGGTCAAGGGGATGGAGAACTTCCAGGCGGATCTGCATCGCGGCGGCGGCGCCCTGGCGATCGCTCAGACCGATTACGACATGTTCAAGATCGGCGAGAACGTCGCGACGGCGCCGGGCAAGGTCGTCTTCCGCAACGAGATTATCGAGCTGCTGCAGTTCTCGCCGTCGACCGAAACGGTGTTCGAGATCCCGCTGCTGATCTTCCCGCCGTGGATCAACAAGTTCTACATCCTCGACCTTCGACCGGAAAATTCCATGATCCGCTGGCTGGCGAGCCAAGGGATCACCGTGTTCGTGGCGTCTTGGGTCAATCCCGATGCGTCGCTCGCGACCAAGACCTTCGAAGACTACATGCGCCAGGGCATCTACGAGGGGGTGAACGCCGCCAAGACCCAAGCCGGCGTCGATCACGTCAACACCGTCGGCTACTGCATCGGCGGCACGCTGTTGTCGGCCACCCTCGCCCACATGGCGGCCAAGGGCGACACTTCGATTGGCTCGGCCACCTTCTTCGCCGCCCAGCAGGATTTTTCCGAGGCCGGCGATCTGTTGCTCTTCACGAACGAGGACTGGTTGAGGGACCTCGAGGCCAAGATGGATGAAGGGGGCGGCGTCCTCTCCGGCCAGACCATGGCCGACACGTTCAACGCGCTCCGCGGCAACGACCTGATCTGGTCGTTCTTCGTGAACAACTACCTCCTGGGCAAGGAGCCGAAGCCCTTCGACCTGCTGTTCTGGAATTCCGACCAGACGCGGATGCCGAAGACGCTGCACACCTTCTACCTGCGCCGCTTCTATGGCGACAACGCGATGGCGAAGGGGGAGTTGACCCTGGATGGCGTCAAGATCGACCTCAGCCAGGTGAAGGCGCCGGTCTACGTCCAGTCCTCCAAGGAAGACCACATCGCGCCCGCCCGCTCGGTGTTCAAGGGCGCCAAGCTGTTCGGTGGCCCGACGACCTTCACCCTGGCGGGATCCGGGCACATCGCCGGGGTGATCAATCCGCCCTCGGCGCACAAGTACCAGCACTGGACCAACGACAAGCTGCCGGCGTCGCTCGACGAGTGGCAGGCGGGCGCGGTGGAGGCGGCCGGGTCGTGGTGGCCCCATTGGCTGAACTGGCTGCAAGCCAAGTCCGGCAAGCAGGTGCCGGCCCGGGATCCGGCGAAGGGTCCGCTCGCGCCGCTGGGCGACGCGCCCGGGACGTATGTGAAGGTGAAGAGCTGATCGTGCGGTCGAGCGTCCTGGGTGCTGTCGCCGTGGCGACGATCCTTACCGCGCCATCCGCCGTTGGGGCGCCGCGGCCGGAATTGGCTGGCCCAACCCAGGGCGAGATGAACCAGCAGGCAGACGCCCGTTTCAGAGCCGCCGACCGAGAGCTGAACGCGACCTACCGCAAGCTCATGGCCGAAGGTTCACCTGGCGGTCGCGAACGCCTGCGGCAGGCCCAGCGCGGCTGGGTCGCATTTCGGGATCTGGATTGCGCTGCACGCGCAGGCGCGCGCGGCGGATCGTTTCATCCCGCGGCGGTCTCGCTTTGTCTCGAGGCTGTGACGGATGCCCGGACGCGCACGCTGGATGCCGAACTGCACTGCGCCGAGGGCGACATGGGCTGCGGTGGACATGCCGAGTGAGGCGACCTGACAAGGCCGCGCCTTACTAACGTTTAATGACAGCTACCTTGCACCGCCCAATACCTTGCCGTACCTATCGGCTCAGCAAGGAGGGCGAACCGATGCCCGAACCGATTGAAATCCAGCTGAAGAAAGGGGCGCTCGAACTCTGCGTTCTGGCCCTCCTCTCCAAGCATGACAGTTACGCCTACGAGATCGCCGCCCGCCTCGCCGACGCCATCGGCATGGGCGAAGGCACGATCTATCCGCTGATGCGCCGGCTGCAGTCCGATGGCCTAGTCGAAACCTATCTGGTCGAAAGCACGACCGGGCCGCCGCGCAAATACTACCGGCTCAGCGACGCCGGAAAACAGAACTTCACCTCGCAGCAGGCGGCCTGGAAATCGTTTTCCGGCGCCGTCGAGAGCATTCTTGGAGGGGCGCAATGACACGCCAGGCATTCATGGCCCGGCTGCGGGAAGGCCTGCGCGGCCTGCCCCCGCAATCGGTCGCCGATATCGTCGCCGACTATGAGGCGCACTTCACCGATGGCGAGGCCGCCGGCCGCAGCGAGGCCGAAGTGGCCGCCGCTCTGGGCGACCCGGACCGGCTGGCCCGCGAAATAAGGGCCGAGAGCACCGTCGCCCGCTGGCGCGAGGAACGGAGCCCCTCCTCGGCCGCTGCGGCCGTCTTCGCGGTCCTCGGCTTGGGCGCCATCGACATCCTGATCCTGCTGCCGATCCTGATGGGGGTGGCAGGCGCCATCATCGGCTTGGCCGTGGCTGCGATCGTCTGCTTCTTCGCCGGCGCCTTCGTCTTCGCTGCGGGGCCGTTCATGAGTCCGCCGGGCGGTCCGGTGACGGCGATCCTCGCCGGCATCGGCATCATGGCCGGGTCCGCCTCGGGTGGTGCGCTGCTGACGATTGTGTCGATCGGGCTGATGAACGCGCTCGTCTGGTACGGGCGGCTCCACTACCGGCTGCTGAAGCCGGCCCTCGAACCGCAAGCCTAGGAGGCGACGATGATCCGCGTACTCTTCATGATCGCCATCGCCGGCTTCGTGCTGTCCGTCGGCACACTGGCCGCCGCCGTGGCCATTGGCGGCCCAGAGGCCATCGCGCGTGGCGGCTGGATCGTCGCCGGCCAGGATTGGCGGGGCGATTGGGAATGGGACTGGCACGACGGCGATGAGCCGACCACGACCGCCACCGGACCGCAAGCGACCCGGACCCTGTCCTGGACCGGGGCCGACAGCCTCGATATCGATTTGAACGCCGACGTCCGGTACGTGCAGGCGGCCGGACCGGCGAGCGTCGTCGTCACCGGCCCCCAGGCGCTCATCGATCGCGTCGTCGTTCGGGGCGACTCGATCCGCTACGACCGTGGTTACGGGACGAACCGCCGAAAGCTCTCCATCGTCGTCCGCGCGCCCAACGTGGCCAGCTTCGACCTCTCCGGCGGCAGTCGCCTGGCGATCGAGAACTATGACCAGCCGCGCCTCAAGCTCGATGTCTCGGGCGCGTCGGACGTCAGCGCGGTCGGTCGGGCCGATGTTGTCGAACTCGACATCTCCGGTAGCGGCGACGTCGATCTGGGCGGAGTCAATGCGAAGGGCGCCAAGGTCGATGCGACGGGCGCCGCCGATGTCGTCATCGCCCCCACCGAGTGGGCCAAGCTGGACATCTCGGGCGCCGGCGACGTCCGGTTGCTCACCAACCCGCCCCGCCTTGAGACCGATCTCAGCGGAGCCGGCAAGGTCAGGCAGAGCGGTCCCGCAGCCGCGCCGCAAGCCCCGACCTCAACTGTCCCGGGCGACAAACTCTAAGCTGTTGAGCGCTCCGGACCGGTCATCGGTCCGGAGCGTCGTCGTCAGGCCGGGATAAACCTCAGGGCGACCCCGTTGTTGCAGTAACGCAGGCCGGTGGGGCGCGGACCGTCATTGAACACGTGACCTTGGTGGCCACGGCACTGCGCGCATTCGTACGCCGTCCGCGGCACACCGATCTTGTAGTCGGTCTTGGTGAGCAGGGCCCCCGGCAAGGCGCGGTAGAAGCTAGGCCATCCGGTCCCGCTTTCGTATTTCGTATCGGAGCTGAACAGGGGCAGGCCACAGCCAAGGCAGGCGAACGTGCCTTTCCGGTGTTCATTCAGCAGCGGGCTCGTCCCGGCCCGCTCGGTGCCCTCCTGTCGAAGGACGACATAGGCGGCGGGCGGCAGACGCTTGCGCCATTCCGCGTCGGTGATCTTGCGATAGGGCGACGTGGCGAAGGCGTCCTTGGCGGCGGCCAGGGCGATGTTGGGCAGCAGGGCGGCCGCGGTTGCAGCGAGCAGGATGCGGCGACGATCGAGGGACGGTGTGCTCATGGTCCCTAGTACGTGCGCCGCCGCCGGAAAGTTACAACCCCTCCCCCCGGGAAATCAGCTAGAGCCCCGCGGCCTCCGGCAGACCGAGCATCAGGTTCAGGCTTTGGACGGCGGCGCCGGACGCCCCCTTCCCCAGATTGTCCAGAAGCGCCACCAGCCGCGCCTGACGCCCGTCCGCGCTACCGAAGACGAACAGCCGCATTTTGTTGGTGCCGTTCATCGCCTGGGGATCCAGCGCCGGGACATGGCCGCCCGCCCCGGCGCGGGTCTTCTGCAGCTCTGCGCATTCCGATCCGCTGGCCACCTCGACAAAGGCTTCGCCGGCGTAGGCCGCTTCCAGCACCACATGCAGGTCCGCCGGCGACGGCTTTCCGGCCAGGGCCCAAAGCTGGAGCGGAACCTCGACCAGCATGCCCTGGGCGTAGCGGCCGACGGAGGGCGCGAACACCGGCGGATGGGCGATGCCGGTGTGAAGCTGCATTTCGCCAAGATGCTTGTGGGCCAGGGTGTAGCCATAGGCCCGGAACGCGTCGTTGGTCCCGGCCGGCGGCGCGTGATCCTCGAACTCGGCGATCAGCCCCTTGCCGCCGCCCGAGTATCCCGAGATCGCATTCACGGTCAGCGGGAAGTCCGCCGGGATCAGCCCCGCCGCCACCAGTGGCCGCACCAAGCCGATGAAGCCCGTAGGATAGCAACCCGGGTTCGAGACCCGCGTCGCATTCCGCACGGCGTCCCGCTGCGTGGCCGACATCTCGGGGAACCCATAGGTCCAGCCAGGCGCCGTGCGATAGGCGGTCGATGCGTCGATCACCTTCACCCGGTTGGACGTGATCATTCCCACGGCCTCACGCGACGCATCGTCAGGCAGGCACAGCACGACGAGGTCGGCGGCGTTCAGCAACTCCGCACGCGCGTCGGGGTCTTTGCGCCGCGCCGGATCGATGGACAGGATCTCGAGATCGCTGCGTGCGGTCAGGCGTTCCCGGATCTGCAGGCCCGTGGTGCCGGCTTCGCCGTCGATGAAGATGCTGTGGGTCATGGTCTGCTTCCGTCGGGCCGTACGAGGGCAAGAAAAAGGGCGCTCCGGTTTCCCGAAGCGCCCTGATCCGTAAACGCGAGTAATCGCTGCGCGGATTAGCGCTTCGAGAACTGGAAGCTGCGTCGGGCTTTCGCCTTGCCGTACTTCTTCCGCTCCACGACGCGGGGGTCGCGGGTCAGGAGGCCATGCGGCTTCAGCACGGCGCGGAGGCCCGGCTCATAATAGGTCAGCGCCTTGGAGATGGCGTGACGGATGGCGCCCGCCTGGCCGGAAAGGCCCGAGCCTTCCACCGTGGCGATGACATCGAACTGGCCAGCGCGATCCGTGAGCTGGGTGGGTTGGGCGATCATCATCCGCAGCACGGGACGCGCGAAATAGATTTCCTGGTCGCGGCCGTTGATCGTGATCTTGCCGGTGCCGGGCTTGATCCAGACGCGGGCGACCGCGTTCTTGCGCTTGCCGGTCGCATAGGCGCGGCCTTGGGCGTCGATCTTGGGCTCACGGACGAGGTTTTCCGAGGCCTGGGTGCCCATGCCCTTCAGGGCGTCGAAGCCGGTGGCTTCGGTCGTGTTGGCTTCCGACATCAGGCGCTCCGCACGTTCTTGGCGTTCAGCTCGGCGAACGCGATGGTCTCGGGGTTCTGCGCGGCGTGCGGGTGCTCACCGGTGTTGTAGATGCGAAGGTGGGTCATCTGCTTGCGGGCAAGCGGGCTTTCCTTCGGCAGCATGCGCTCGACGGCCTTTTCCAGCACCCGCTCCGGGTACTTGCCGGCCAGGATCTGCGCCGGGGTGCGCTGCTTCACGCCGCCCGGGTGACCCGTGTGCCAGTAGTAGACCTCGTCGGTCGCCTTCTTGCCGGTGAACTTCACCTTGTCGGCGTTGAGCACGACGACGAAGTCGCCGCAGTCGACGTGCGGGGTGTAATCAGGACGATGTTTGCCGCGAAGACGCATGGCGATGAACGAAGCGAGACGTCCGACAACGGCGTCCTTGGCGTCGATCACGATCCACTTCTTCTCGACCTCGGCGGGCTTCAGCGAAGCCGTGGTGCTCTTCAGCATGCGGGACGATCCAATAGACTAGAGCGGATGCGCTGGAGGCGCGTCCGACGTGAGGCGCGGCTTATGCAGAATGCAAAGTGCGATGTCAACGCTACATGGAGCGTTGGAATATCCACAAGCGATTGTAAAATAAACACTTTCTAATTGCGGTAATATAATACCGCGACTTTCTAGCCTCAGATGCGCCGGACGCGCCATCCAAACGCGACGGCGAGACCCAGCACGAGGGCGGCCGTGAGCTGGTGGACGATGCTCATGCCCACCGGGGCCCGCATCATCAGAGTGGCCACGCCCAGAACCGCCTGGAACACGACGGCGACAGCGACGGCCCCGGCCAACAGCTTCGACGTCCGGGAGAGATAGTCCGACCGCCAGGCCGCCACGCCGATCGCCACCGCGACGACGGTCAGCACATAGGCCAGGAGCCGGTGATGCAGTTGAACCGCGCCCTGGACGTGGGCGAGCGTCGCCCAGATGGTCGACCCCGAGTGATAGTCGTCGGGAATGAGCGCGCCATTCATCAGCGGCCAGTCGTTGTAGACGAGGCCCGCGTCATTGCCGGCCACCAGCGCGCCCAGCAAGATCTGCAGATAGGTCAGGCCAATGAGAACCGAAGCGCGCCGCCCCCAGGGGCTGGGCAGCGTCTGCCGCGCCGCGCCGGACCAGGCGTCGAACGCTGTCCACAGCAGCAATCCCAGCAGCGCGAAGGCCAAGCCGAGGTGAACCATCAGCCGTTCCGGCGCCACCGAGACGCGTTCGGACAGCCCGCTGGACACCATCCACCACCCCACAGCACCCTGCAGGCCGCCCAGAAGGAAGATTCCACCGAGCCGGACGAACAGCCGACGGGGCAGCTGTCGGCGGATCGCAAACCAGACGAACGGCACGAAGAACACGAGGCCCAGCACCCGGCCGAGCAGCCGGTGCGACCATTCCCACCAGTAGATGATCTTGAACGACTCGAGGCTCATGCCGGCGTTCAGCTGTGCGTACTGAGGTATCTGCTTGTAGAGCGCGAACTCCCGCTGCCAGTCCGCGTCGCTCAGCGGCGGCAGCGCCCCCGTCACCGGCTTCCACTCCGTGATCGAGAGCCCGCTGTCGGTCAGGCGGGTCGCGCCGCCGACGATGACCATCATCAGCACCATGGCGGCCACGACGAAGAGCCAGATGGCGACGGGCTTGGAACGGTCGGAACGCAGGAACGAGGTCATGGCAGGCGGCGTGGCCCAGGTGTGCGGCTGAACTTGGGCGTTATCTAGCGGGGTTACGCCCAAGCCTCCAGCCCGCTATGAGCGACCCATGCCTGTTCGCCTGCGCAAGTTCATCGGCCTGATCGTCATCCTGGCGTTCTGCTTGGCCTATGTGGTCGGGGCCGTCACCCTCAGCGAGCATCTTCCGGATCACTGGGCGGCGCGTCTGGTGTTCTACGCCCTGGCTGGCACCCTCTGGGGCGTCCCCCTCTTCCCGGTGATCAAGTGGATGAACCGGGAAAATTGCCCTACCGAAGCCGCAGGCCGCGGGCCGCAAAAGTGACCTCGAAACGGTAGACGCCGGCTGGGGTTGGCAGGACATCATTCGGTAGCGGTGCTGCGGTCATCCAGCCTTGCTGGGCCATCTTGAGTACGGCGTCCGCAAATCCGAACTCATCCCCCGTTGACGTCGCGACTCGGCAGTCCTTCAGCCGAAGATCGTCAGCGACGAAGCAGTTCACGGCGACGAAGCCGCCGGCTCGCATCCGCAGCGCCCGGTCGGGCCAGTACGGTCCAGCCGGCGCATAGGCGGAATAGGGCGAGTTGGTCTTGTAGTGCGCCGCGCGGAGCGGCGGCGCTTCGGCCGTGCCGCCAAATCTTATCGGAATGCGGATCCGCTTCCCGCGAGCAGCCAACCCCATGGGTGTCGCCGAATCCATCTGGAACAGTGGGACCAGGGAAAGCCCGGCCACGCCGAAATCATGTCCCGTGGGCGCCTCGGCGCTGATCTTGCAGGCCGTGAGTTTGCCGTCCAGCTCGACGCTGCAGGACAGTTCCGCAAACCCAGTCACGGCGCTCGCGCGCGCAGCGGCTGGATAAGCCGCGTCAAGGTCATCGCTGCTGGGTTTGGTCAGCCATTGCGCGTGCGCCGACGGACAGGCCAGGCCCCCCAAGATCAAACTGAAGGCCATGGGCCTGAACTTTGTCGTTGCTCTCAATGCCGCATCCGCTAGAAGACGCGCCTCGCCGCCTGGCCCTTCGGAGCGTGGCGCAGCTTGGTAGCGCACTTGACTGGGGGTCAAGGGGTCGCAGGTTCAAATCCTGTCGCTCCGACCAGCGGCCGGCGGCGAGATTTTCCTTCAGTCCTTCAGCAGGTCGTCGAGGCGCGCCTTGGCGGTCTCGAGGTCCCGTAGCGCAGCCATCAGGGATTCGGTGTCGCCTGCGGCCTTGGGCGTCAAGGGCGCTGGCTTCTCCGGCGAAGCTGGCGGCATAACGCCATCGCCGGCGGCGACCAGGTGCTTCAGCCCCTGCTCCCGATGCAGCTTCTGGACGCCTTTGATCGTGTAGCCTTCATCGTGCAGCAGCCGACGGACGCCGCGAAGCACCGCGATATCGGCGGGTCGGTAGAAGCGCCGTCCGCCAGCCCGCTTCATGGGCTTAATGAAACTGAACTTGGTTTCCCAGAACCGCAGCACATGCTGGGGCACATGAAGCTCGTCCGCCGCTTCGGAGATCGTGCGGAAGGCTTCGGGCCCCTTAGCCATGGGCCTGGCCGGCCATTACTGCGAAAGGGCTCGGTCGACGCGCGCCTTCATCACCTGCGAGGCGCGGAAGCCGATGACCCGACGCGGATCGATGGCGGCGGGTTCGCCGGTCTTGGGGTTGCGGCCCATGCGGGCGCGCTTGGCGCGGACCTGAAACACGCCGAAACCGGAAAGCTTGACCTGTTCGCCCCGCTCAAGGGCTTGGCACATCAGTTCCAGCACGCGTTCAACGAGCTCTGAGCAATCCTGGCGGGTCAGTCCGACCTGCTCATGGACCGACTCGCAGAGGTCGGCCCGCGTCACCGTCGCGCCCTTCATGATCGCCCTGGTCCCCACAGACACGTCGTTCATGCGGTTGATTTGTCCCATTGCCACAAAGACTTCAAGTCACGCTTTACAGCTTAGGCCTAACGACGGCTCAAAGGCGCAGTACGCAGGCGCCCCAGGTCAATCCGCCGCCCATCGCCTCAAGCAGCAGCATCTGGCCGGCCTTGATGCGACCGTCCTTCACGCCCTTGTCGAGCGCAAGTGGAATTGAGGCGGCCGAGGTGTTGGCGTGTTCGGCGACGGTCGAGATGACCTTGTGCTCGTCGATGCCCAACCGCTTGGCGACCCCTTCGAGAATCCGCTGGTTGGCCTGGTGAGGAATGAACCAGTCGACGCTGGCCACTTCGACACCCGCATCCACGGCCGCCGCGCGGACAGCCTCGGAGATATTCACGACCGCGTGGCGGAAAACCTGATTGCCCTGCATGCGCAGGTAGCCGGTCTCGCGATTGGTGGAGACCCCGCCATCAACGTACAGCAGATCCTGCTTGGTCCCGTCCGCCCGCAGGGCGAAGCCGAGCAGGCCGCGGTCGGCAGTCGTGCCCTCGCCTTCGATGGGTTCCACGACCACAGCGCCCGCCCCATCGCCAAACAGCACACAGGTGCCGCGGTCGGTCCAGTCCATGAGCCGGGTCATGGTCTCGGCGCCGATCACCAGAGCGCATTTCGAACGATTGCGCGCGACGAAGCCGTCAGCCACCGAAAGGGCGTAGACGAAGCCGGAGCACACCGCTTGCACGTCGAAGGCGATGCCGATCGGGCAGCCCAGCTTGCGCTGGACGATGGTGGCGACGGCGGGAAAGGTCAGGTCCGGCGTGGTGGTCGCCACGATGATCAGATCGACGTCGTCCGGCGTCCGACCGGCGGCGGCAAGCGCCCGCTTCGCCGCTTCGACCGCGAGGTCCGAGACCGCTTGGTCGTCTGCCGCCTGATGTCGCTGGCGGATGCCCGTCCGCTCGCGGATCCATTCGTCGGACGTGTCGACCATTCGGGCCAGCTCGTCGTTGGTGACGATCCGGTCGGGGAGATAACCGCCGACGCCGGTGACAACGCTACGAAGGACTTTTGGCAATTCAGGCGGCTCCGTCCGCGGGTGCGGCGTCCGCCGGCGCAAGAGCGGCGGGAAGCCGCCTCATATTCCGTTCGATCTCGGAGGCAAACCCGCTACGCGCCACATCGGCGGCGTTGAGGATGGCTTTCGCGAAGTCGCGTGCATCGGCCCCGCCGTGGCATTTCAGGACCAGGCCGTTGAGGCCCAGCAGCGGCGCCGCAGGCGGCGGGCTCATCTTGTCGCGGAACCGGCGAAGCGAGGGACGGGCCAGAAGCGCGCCGAGACTGCTCATCGGCCCGGAGGTCAGCGCCTCCCGCAGTTCGCTGTACATGAAGCGCGCGGCGCCCTCCATGGCCTTCAGCGCGACATTCCCAGTGAACCCGTCGGTGACCACCACCTGGACCGTGCCGGCGGTAATGTCGTCGCCTTCCACAAAGCCCTTGTAGTCCAGATCGATGGTGCCGAGGCGCAGGATGCGGTTCGCCTCGCGGACCTCCTCGTGGCCCTTCATCTCCTCCGACCCGACATTCAGCAGGCCGACCGTCGGACGCGCGACACCGTGGGCGGCGCGGTGATAGGCCTCGCCCATGATGGCGAACTCGACGAGGCGCGCGGCCTCGCAGTCGACGTTCGCGCCGACGTCCAGGAAGGTCGTAAAACCCTTGGCGTTGGGGATGCTGGTCACCAGAGCCGGGCGGTCCAAATCCGCGCTCATGCGCAGGATGAGTTTGGAGATCGCCATCAGGGCCCCGGTGTTGCCCGCCGACACCGCCACGCCCGCATGACCCTCGCGGATCGCTTCGACCGTGTGCCACATCGACGTGCCCTTGCCGCGCCGCAGCGCCTGGGCAGGCTTTTCGTCCATCGCGATGACGCGTTCCGTCGGGCGAACCTCGACCCTGGCGGCCAAGGCCGGAAGCCGGGACATCTCTGCCCGGATGGCCGCTTCGTCGCCGTACAGCAGCAGGCGTGTGTCGGCCGTAAGCGCCTTGAGCGCCAGATCGCAGGCAGGAACGACCACGGACGGACCATGGTCGCCGCCCATGGCGTCGATCGAAATCACCAGGGATTGGGTCAAATGAAGTGCTTTCGTCCCTCGGCGAACCGGATTCGCGGCGCGACCTTACTCCGCGCCGCTGGCGACTGGAAACTAAGCCTTTGGCTCAGTGAGTTTCTTGAGCGCCGCGAAGGGCGACGTCTCCGCCTCGGGGGGCGAGTAGTCGAAGGCCGCGCCGGGCTTCCGCGGAAATGGATCGATCTCAAGCGCCAGATGCTCGAGCACATACCCTGATACATCGACCACATCCCGCTCCAGCAGATCGGGCGGGTCGGGTGCGTCCAGCGACAGGTCCTGTTCGCCGCCTTCATCTGGGACGGCGTGCGGGCTGCCGGTCGGGACCGCTCGCACGTCGATCCGCCCCTCGACCGTCTGCTCGAACGGATCCAGCGAGACGCCACAGACCTGCTCGACGACGGCGTTGAAGCGCCCGGTCAGCTCAATCCCGTCGAGCCACGGCTTTGCGGTCACGCTGGCGGTAAAGGCCGGCAGGCTGCGAAGGCCCAGCTCCTTGGCGATCGCGGCCCGTTGCGCCGCATCCGGCGCGAGGTTCAGCCGAACAGGGCCATGCGACAGTTCGTGTAGCTTCAGCGACAGCGGCCAGGTCACATCGCCCCCCATTTGACGTCGCCGGCGACCAGCGTCTGCAGGGGCTGCGCCGAGAGCGCTTCGCGCTGTGCCAGCAGATAGTCCGCCATCGGCACGGCGAGGGCCGGATCCCGATCCGCGTAGACGGTGCGCGCGACCAGCGCGTGCAGCGCCGTTCGATCTGGCAGCGACGCCAACGCGGTCTCATAGGACTGCACCCGGCCGTAGAACGCTTCACCCAGCTTGCGCATCCGCTTTCCCACGACGGTGTCGCCCACGCCCAGTTCGCGCAGCGCGTTGTCCAGGCCGCTGAGGTAGGTGTCAAACAGCACCTGGGCGATCTCGCCCGCCTGCGGCCCCTGCTCCTTCAGTCGTTCGAGCAGCAGATAGGTGTGCAGGCTGTAGAGTTCGAAGCGACCCTCGAGCGTGTCGGGCGCTCCGAGGTCGGCGTACAGAGCCGGAACCCGCGCCTGGCTGACGACGCGGGCGTACAGTTCGCGACCCGCGACGACGGCCGGCCTCGGCTTGAACAGGCGCTTGAGCATCAGGTGGCCTCGATTTCGCCCGAAGCAGGGACTAAAGGCGGCATTGAACTAAGGGGCGGCCGGCGATAGGTCAAAGCCTCTTGCCGTCCGGCAAACAGAAACGAGTCCTGATGTCCCGCAACGCCGCTCTCGCCGCCTTCGCCGCCGTCACCCTGGCGGCCGCCGGTCTTTCGGCCTGCTCGCCGATCACCAGCTACTCCGGCTTCCAGGCGATCGACAGCGATCCGAAGGACGTGAAGGTCGGCACGGACACCAAGTCGACGGTCCGCGCGAAGCTCGGGTCGCCGTCGGTTCAGTCCACCTTCGACCCGAACGTCTGGTTCTACGTGAACCAGGTCAAGGAACGGGTGGCGTTCCAGCGGCCCAAGGTCACGCAGCGCAATGTGACGGCCATCGCCTTCAACAAGGAAACCGAGATGGTGGAGACGGTGAACGTCTACACCCTCAAGGACGGCAAGGTGATTGCATTCAATAACCGCGAGACCCCGACCCGCGGCCGCGAAATGACGGTGCTGGAACAGCTGCTGGGCAGTGTGGGCCGCGGCACCATGCTGCCGCAGGATGACGAAGGCGTGCCCGGCAACCGGCCCGGCGACCGCCGCTAGATCCCTTCCCGCCTGTTCGGGAAGCCCGGCAAGAGAAAGGCCCCGGAGATCGCTCTCCGGGGCCTCCTTGTTTATCGGCGGATGGGGCCTTAGTGGGCCGCCAGCACCGCCAGCAGCAACAGCGCCACGATGTTCGTGATCTTGATCATGGGGTTCACCGCCGGGCCGGACGTATCCTTGTAGGGGTCGCCGACGGTGTCACCCGTCACAGCGGCCTTGTGAGCCTCCGACCCCTTGCCGTGCTGGACGCCGTCCGAGTCGGTGAAGCCTTCCTCGATCACCTTCTTGGCGTTGTCCCAGGCGCCGCCGCCGCTGGTCATCGAGATGGCGACGAACAGACCGGTGACGATCACCCCCATCAGCATGGCGCCGACGCTGGCGAAGGCGTCCACCTTGCCGGCGATGGCGTTGATGACGAAGAACAGCACCACGGGCGACACGACCGGCAGCAGCGAGGGGACGATCATCTCCTTGATCGCCGCCTTGGTCAGGATGTCCACGGCGCGGCCGTACTCAGGCTTCACCTCGCCGGTCATGATCCCGGGGTTCTCCCGGAACTGACGACGCACCTCGACCACGACCGACTGCGCGGCGCGGCCGACGGCGGTCATCGACATGCCGCCGAACAGGAACGGCAGCAGGCCGCCGAACAGCAGACCCACGACCACGTACGGGTTGGAAAGGTCGAACGCGACCGCGCCCAGACCGTCGAAGAACGAGCCCGGCGACGCATTGGCCGCAAAGTACTTCAGGTCCTCGGTATAGGCCGCGAAGAGCACCAGAGCGCCCAGGCCGGCCGAACCGATGGCGTAGCCCTTGGTCACCGCCTTGGTGGTGTTGCCCACGGCGTCCAGCGCGTCGGTCGTGACCCGCACTTCCGGGGGCAGGCCCGCCATCTCGGCGATGCCGCCGGCGTTGTCCGTGACTGGACCGAAGGCGTCCAGCGCGACGACGAAGCCCGCCAGCGACAGCATCGCCGTGGTGGCGATGGCGATTCCGAACAGGCCCGCCAGGTTGTAGGTGACGATGATGCCGACGATGATCACGATCGCCGGGGCCGCGCAGGCCTCGAGCGACATGGCGAGGCCCTGGATCACGTTGGTGCCGTGTCCCGAGACCGAAGCCTGGGCCACCGACTTCACCGGGCGGAAGTTGGTGCCGGTATAGTACTCGGTGATCATCACGATCAGCGCCGTGATCGCCAGGCCCGCCAGCGAGCAGTAGAACAGCGACATGGCGCTGAACGTCTTGCCGTTGACGGTCAGGTCTTCCGTCACGAGCGACGGGATCAGGAAGTAGAGCGCGATGGCGGACAGCACGCCGGTCACGATCAGACCCTGGTACAGCGCGCCCATGATCGAGCCGCTCTTGCCCAGCCGCACCGCGAACGTGCCGAGGATCGACGTCACGATGCAGACGCCGCAGATGGCGAGCGGCAGCAGCATGATGTTGGGCAGGATCGCCGTGCCGCCGAAGAAGATGGCGGCGAGAACCATGGTGGCGACCGTGGTCACCGCATAGGTCTCGAACAGGTCAGCGGCCATGCCGGCGCAGTCGCCGACGTTGTCGCCCACGTTGTCGGCGATCGTGGCGGCGTTGCGCGGGTCATCCTCGGGGATGCCGGCTTCAACCTTGCCGACCATGTCGCCGCCGACGTCGGCCCCCTTGGTGAAGATCCCCCCGCCCAGTCGGGCGAAGATGGAGATCAGCGAGGCGCCGAAGCCCAGCGAGACAAGCCCGTCGATGACATGGCGGTCCGACGACTGCAGCCCTTGAACGCCGGTCAGGAAAGCGTAGTAGCCCGCGACGCCGATCAGGGCGAAGCCCGCAACCAGCAGGCCGGTGATGGCCCCGGAGGTGAAGGCCAGCTTCAAGCCCTTGGCGAGGCTTTCGGACGAGGCCTGGGCGGTTCGGACGTTGGCCCGCACCGAGATCAACATGCCGGCGAAGCCGGCGGCGCCGGAGAGCACCGCGCCGATCAGAAACCCGGCCGCGGCGTAGCCGCCGATCAGGAAATACAGCACGACCAGCACGACCACGCCAACGATGGAAATCGCCGTGTACTGACGCTTGAGATAGGCCTGCGCGCCCTCCTGGATCGCCGCGGCGATCTCCTGCATGCGCGCGTTGCCCGGCGAGGCTTTCAGGAGCGAAACGGTCTGGAGGATGCCGTAAAGCACCGCCAGCGCGCCTGCGCCGATCACCAACAGTAGAACCGAACTCATATTGAATCGCCCCTTTGCGAATTGTTCGCGGGGGTTACCGGCGGCCGCCTCTGACGGGCGTGCGTCCGGTTAGCTCCCATCCCCCGACGCGTTTCCTCGACTAAACTTCCTTAGGGCGCAGATGTGCGACCACGGAAAGACCAGGAAGCGTACTCAGGTTTTCGAGATGGGTGCAACCGCGACGCCGGGGAACGCGGGCAGAAGCGCCACGGATCAGGAGGCGGCGGGGCGAAGCCGACGACGCGGCGCCTGCGAGGTGACAACGACCGTACGAATCTGCCCGGCCCCCGCGATCGTGGTCGCCTCACGCATGAGCGCGGCCGTCAGGCGGGGCACATCGACCGCGCTGAGGTTCGCGGGATCTGTGAACGGTGTGCGATGCGCGGTCCGGACCAGTGCGTCACGGAAGAACGGCTCCTTCTCGCGCAACTTGGCGGCATTGGCCGACGTCGTGAGATTGAGCCGCACATTCACGAAGACGTAGTTGACCAGACGCCGGTCGCTGATGATGGGCACGGCCACCGGTTGCAGATCGACATACTGGCCGACGTCGCCCTTGGCGTCCTTGCCGCCCTTGCCTTCCGGCTTTGGTTCCGCGGCCTGAGCAAGGCTCGCCGAGAGAAGGATGACAGCAGTCAGAAGGGTGCGGCGAATCATGAGGGCGATCATCGCGCCAACCCGTTGCCGCAAGGTTGAAGCCCGCGTGGTTCCGCTCGCAGAACGATGGTAGATTGAGCGCAAGAAGACGCACTCGGGAGGAAGGGCATGTTACCAACCCGCCGTCATGCGGCCTTGAGCCTGCTCGCCGCCGGCGCCGCGGTGTCTTCGGCGCGCCAGGCATCGGCCCAAGCCGCGCCGGAGCTCACCGACGCCGACGCCCCCGCCACGCAGCTCGCGACCCTGCAGAGCAAGTACGAGCACATGCTGGCGCCCGTGCAGATCAACGGTCAGGGCCCGTTCCGCTTCCTACTGGACACCGGCGCCAACATCAGCTGCGTCTCCCAACGGCTGGCGCAGCGCCTTGACCTGAAGTCGAGCGAGACGCGCGCCGTACACACGGTTGTTGGCGTTCGTCATCGGCCCCTGGTGTTGCTGGATCACCTGCAGGTCGGACCGCGCAACCGTCGCAACGTCAAGGCCCCGGCCCTGCCGATCAAGGGCGACGACGTGGACGGCGTTCTGGGTGTTGACTGGCTGAAGGATCAACGGCTGGTGCTGGATTTCCGCCGCAAGCGAATGGAGATCACCCGTTCCCAGCCCGACCAGGGCGAAGCCGGACGAATCGTCGTGGTTCCCGCCCGTCGGAAGTACGGCCAACTCACCATCGTCGACGCCGACCTTGGCGGGGCCAAGATCAGCGCCATTCTCGATTCAGGAGCCCAGGGCACGCTCTGCAACAGCGCCCTGCGCAACCTTGTCCGCGAACAGGAGCGGCGTGCCTCCGATCGAATTCCGCGGCTTGAGTTGGTCCAGATGGAAACCCTGGCGGGCGAGACCTTCGTGGGCGAGTCCCTGTTCCTGCCCTTCCTTCGCCTGGGCGGGCTTCACATCGGCAACGTCCAGGTGACGTGCGCCGACATGCATGTCTTCGATCTATGGGGCCTGAAGGACAAGCCGGCGCTGCTCATCGGCATCGACTTGCTCAGCCAGTTCGAGCAGGTCGCGCTGGACTTCGGCCGATCCCAGGTCCGGTTCGATTTTATTTAGAGCGTGACTGCGGATTGCTCCGTGGCCGGGCTTACGGCACGATCTTCGCAAGCAATAGGAGAGATCGTATGCGCCTGATCGCCTCAGTTGTCTTTGCCGCATCCCTGCTTGCCGCAGGATCTGCCCTCGCACAGGCCGAGACGCCGATCGATCCCGCAAGGCTCGAACTGGCCCGCAAGCTGGTCGAGGCCAGCGGCGGCCAGAAGACCGCCGAGACCATGGTCCGTCAGACATATGGATCGCTCGACACGGTGTTCGCCAAGATGGGGACGCCGGAGAACCAGCGCTTGATGCGCTTGGTCCAGCGCGACATGCAGGACGAAATTATCAAGATGATCCCGGCGATCATCGAGATGAGCACGAACGCCTATGCGCGCCACCTCACAGAGAAGGAATTGGCCGATATGCTGGCCTTCCAGACCAGCGAAACGGGCCGTTCGGTCGCCGCGAAGCTCCCGGCGATCATGCAGGATATCGTCAAGGCACAGACGCCCCTCCTGCAGGAAATGCTGCCTCGGCTGCTCCATAGGACGCTGGACCGTGCCTGCGAGGAGGCCAAGTGTTCGCCTGCGGAGCGCGAGCAAGTGGCCGCAATGATGAAAGAGGCCCTGAAGCCGAAGGCGAGCTAGTCGGTCGCGACGGGGCTCAGCTGTGTCGCCAGCCGCCGTCGCCCGGATCGACCGGGCGGCCTGCCGCCAAGACCTCGACGCCGGCCCCTTCGCGAACCTCGCCGATCACAGTAAAGCCCGCGGGCTTTCGCACGCCCGAGGCCATTGTGCAGACCACCTCGTAGTCGTCCCCACCCGTTCCCAGGCGGAGCAAACTGGCGGCCACGTCGGCCTGACCTTCCAGCCACGTTGCGGCCGCGCCTGATAGCGGGATGCGGTCCAGATCGATCGTCAGGCCCACGCCACTGGCCTCGGCGATATGGCGGGCGTCGGCGATGAGGCCGTCGGAAACGTCGGCCGCCGCGGTGGCATGGCGGCGCAGGGTTTCTCGCAGATCGATCCGGGGCTCCGGGATCCGGTAGCGGTGGGTCAGCCGGCCATCCGGGTCGCTGATCTCGCCCATCACCGCCGCCAGGCCCAGCGTCGCGTCGCCGATGGCGCCGCTGACCAGCAGCCTGTCGCCCGGGCGCGCGCCGGCGCGCCGGATCATGCGGCCAGCGGGGACCCACCCCATGGCCGTCAGAGTGCAGGTGAAGGGCCCGGGGGTTTTCACCGTGTCGCCGCCCAGCAGATCGAGCCCGAACGCCTCAAGGTCCGAGGCAAGGCCCATGGCGAAGCGCTCACGATCGCGTTGGGCGAAGCTGGTCGGCCAGGCGACCGCCAGAAAAGCGGCGAAGGGTTCGGCCGCTTTGGCGGCGAGGTCCGAGACATTCACCCGCACCAGCTTTCGCGCCACCAGGTCGGGCGCCTCGCCGGATGGGAAGTGCACCCCCTCGACGATCGCGTCTTTCGTCACCACCAGGTCGAACCCGGGGCGCTGAGGGATTACCGCCGCATCGTCCAGGAGGTCGAACGCACCGGGTGCGCCCCGCGTCAGCGGCCTGAACAGGCGTTCGATCTCGCCGAACTCGTCCAGGCGATCAGGCAGGCCGGACATCCCGGGCCACGCCGTCCAGGGCCCCGTTTACGAACCCCGGCTCCGTGCCCTCGAAGAAGCTTTTGGCCACTTCGACATATTCGTCGATAGCCACCTCGGTCGGCACGTCAGGACGGTTGGCCAGTTCATAGGCCCCCGCCCGGAGAATGGCGCGGACCGTGGCGTCCAACCGCTCCAGCCGCCAGTTGTCGGCCAGACGCTTGGCGATGGCCGCATCGACCCGCTTCTGCTCGGACACCACGCCACGGACCAGATCGGCGAAGAACGCCTCATCGGCCTGGGCCAGGGTGTCGCCCTCGCCTTCCACACCTTCGAGGGCACGGTCGAAGCGGTGATCGGTGAACTCCCGGATCACACTCTCCACGCCGATGGACGACACCTCCATCTGGTAGAGAGCCTGAACGGCGGCCAGGCGGGCGACCGAACGGGACGCGTGCGCGCTCATCGCTTGCCGCCCTGCAGCTGCTGCTTCAGGTCGATCATGGTCAGGGCCGCGCGCGCCGCGCCGCCGCCCTTGTCGCCCTCGCTGACCCGCGCCCGCGCCCAGGCCTGCTCGTCGTCCTCGGTCGTGAGGATGCCGTTGCCGATGCACAGTCTCTTGCCGACCGTCAGATCCATGATCCCACGGGCGCTTTCGTTCGAGACGATCTCGAAGTGATAGGTCTCGCCGCGGATCACGCAGCCCAGGGCCACGTAGCCATCGTAGTGCTTGCCGGTCGGGCGATGGCCGCCCTCTTCCGCGAACGCGATGGCGCCCGGGATCTCCAGGGCGCCGGGCACGGTCACGACATCGTATTCCGCGCCGAACGCGGTCAGCGCCTGCGTCGCGCCTTCCAGAAGGGCGTCCGCCAGATCGTCATAGAAGCGCGCCTCCACGATCAGGATACGGATCGGCTCATCGCTCATGGGTGGTCCTTATTGGCTCGAGCGACAGCTCTTAGGCCGTTTCGCGCCAGCGGGCGAGATAGCGCGCCAGCATGTCGATCTCCAGGTTGACCCGCGAGCCGACTTCCAACGCGCCCAGGGTCGTCACGTCCCAGGTGTGCGGGATCAGGTTGACGCCGAAAACATCATCTTCGACTTCGTTGACCGTCAGCGACACGCCCTCGATGGCGATGGACCCCTTGGGCGCGATGTAGCGATGGAGGGGCCGCGGCACGCGCACCTGCACCCGATGGGAGCCGCCCTCGCTGGCGATGGAGATCACCTCACCCACGCCATCCACATGGCCCGATACGATATGGCCGCCGAGTTCGTCTCCGACCCGCGCCGCCCGCTCCAAGTTCACCCGCCGACCCTCGTGCCAGTCGGACAGGGTGGTCAGCGACAGCGTTTCGCCCGAGACCTCGACGGCGAACCAGCCCTCGCCCTTCTCGACGACGGTCAGGCAGCATCCGGCGTGGCTGATCGAGGCGCCGATATCGATCGTCGAGAGGTCGAAGCGGGTCTCCACCTCGAACCGGCGGTCGCGATTGGTGTCGCGGATGGCGCGCACGCGCCCAACGTCGGTGACGATGCCGGTGAACATGTTGCAGCTCTCAGCCCCTTGCGTAGCGTTCCCAGAGGTCGTCGCCCAGGACGTTGACCTCGACGCGACGGAAATGGGGCGCCTCGCTCAGGGCCGCAACAGCCAAGGCGCCGATCGCCGGACGCCCCTCCCCGCCAATAACCCTCGGACTGCGGAACCATTCCAGGCAATCGACGAGCCCGCACCGGAGGAAGCTTCCGGCGACCTGGCCGCCGCCCTCGACGAAGAGGTTGGTCAGACCTGCCTCGGCCAGGATCCGGACAACCGTCTTGAGATCGGGCCGGTCGGCGCCGAGGGCGGGCGCCGTCAGCACCCGGACTCCGGCGTCGACCAGAGCCTTCGCAGGAGCCTCTGCGGCGATGACGTAGGTGGGAATATCGCGCGCGGTCTGCGCCAGCTTGGACGTCGGCGACAGACGCTGGCGACTGTCCAGGATTACCCGGGCCGGTTGGCGTCCGTTGTAGCCAGGGAGACGGACGGTGAGTTCGGGATCGTCGGCCAGGGCCGTCTCGACGCCCACGACGACCGCGTCGTGGTCGGCGCGCAGCCGATGCACCTGCTCGCGGGCCTCAGGCCCGGTGATCCAGCGGCTCTCGCCGGCGGCGGTCGCGATGCGGCCGTCCAGCGAGGTCGCAAGCTTTAGGGTGACGCTCATCCGCGTCTCGTCCGGATACCCAAGCGACCCTACCGCTCCTCGGTCGTCTCGCTCAGACCCTCTTCGCCCAGGAACCGGGCGAAATCGTCGGTCTCCTTGAAGTCGCGATAAACCGAGGCGTAGCGAACGTAGGCGACGTCATCGAGCTGTTTCAGGTGCTTCATGATCAGCTCGCCGATGGTCGAGGACGGCAGCTCTGTCTCGCCCATGCTTTCGAGCTGGCGGGTGATCGCCGAGATCATGCGCTCGACCCGCTCCGGCTCCACGGGCCGTTTGCGAAGGGCGATGGACAGGGAGCGCGCCAGCTTGTCTCGGTCGAACGGCGTACGACGGCCCGACCGCTTGAGGATCGTCAGTTCGCGCAGCTGCACGCGCTCGAACGTCGTGAATCGACCCTCGCAGGACGGACATGACCGGCGACGCCGGATCGCCGCGCCGTCTTCCGACGGTCGGCTGTCCTTCACCTGAGTTTCATCGTGGCCGCAGAACGGGCAGCGCATATTTAGCCCCCTATCCGGCCACTTAACGCTATTAGCTGTAGATGGGGAAGCGCTTGGTCAGGGCGACCACCTCGCTGCGGACCTTCTGCTCCACGGCCGTCGAGTCTTCGCCGGTCGCGACCGCATCCAGCACTTCGCCGATCCACTGGCCGACCTGACGGAACTCGGCGACGCCGAACCCGCGCGTGGTGCCGGCCGGCGTCCCGACCCGCAGGCCAGAGGTCTGCATCGGCGGCAGCGGATCTCCCGGAATCGAATTCTTGTTGGTGGTGATGCCGGCCCGCTCCAGCGCGATCTCGGCCTGGGCGCCCGAGACGTTCTTCGGGGTCAGGTCAACCAGCATCAGGTGGCTGTCAGTGCCGTTCGAGACGATCTTGAACCCGACGCCTTGCAGGCTGTCGGCCAGGGCGCGGGCATTCTCGATGACCTGTTTCGCATAGGCCTTGAATTCGGGGCGCAGCGCCTCGCCGAAGGCCACCGCCTTGCCGGCGATCACGTGCATCAGCGGCCCGCCTTGCAGGCCGGGGAAGACGGCGCTGTTGATCTTGCCCGCGAGTTTCTTGTCGTTGGTCAGGATCAGCCCGCCACGAGGCCCGCGCAGGGTCTTGTGGGTGGTGGTGGTCACGATGTGGGCGTGCGGGAATGGGTTGGGATACTCCCCCGCCACGATCAGGCCGGCGTAGTGCGCCACGTCACACATCAGGATCGCGCCAACCTCGTCGGCGATCTCCCGAAACTTCTTGAAGTCGATGTGCCGGGAATAGGCCGAGCCACCGGCGATGATCACCTTGGGGCTGTTGGCGCGGGCGACCTCGGCGGCCTCGTCGTAGTCGATCAGGTGATCCTGGGCGCGCACGCCGTAGGCCACGGGGGCGAACCACTTGCCGGACTGGTTGACGCTCTTGCCGTGCGTCAGGTGACCGCCGTGATCCAGGTTCATGCCCATGAACGTGTCGCCCGGCTTCATGGTGACCATGAACACCGCCTGGTTCGCCTGGCTCCCGGAGTGCGGCTGAACGTTGGCGTACTCGCAGCCGAACAGCTGCTTGGCTCGTTCGATCGCCAGGACCTCGACCTCGTCCACGACCTCGCAGCCACCGTAGTACCGCTTGCCCGGATAGCCCTCGGCGTACTTGTTGGTCAGAACCGAACCCTGCGCATCCAGCACCGCCTTCGAGACGATATTCTCGGACGCAATCAGTTCGATCTGCTCCTGCTGGCGCGTCAGCTCGGCGCCCATGATCTTCGCCACGGCCGGATCGGACTGGCCCACGTCGGCCTTGAAGAAGTCTTCGGTGGACGGCGGGGTTTGCACATGCAGGTTCAAGGGCAAGACCTTTCGTAGGGCGGCGGATCCAGGCGTGATCCGAGTCTGGGGCCGGCGAAGGCGCTCCTTTACTCCCGAACCCGCGTGGCTCCAACCGCGGCGACCGACAGTATTTCTGGGAACCATTCGCAGTTGGTCCGCGTTGAGCGGCCAAGGCCGGGGTGTGGCGCATCCACGTCCACGGTCGTGTCAGCGTATGAGAAGAGGTTGCAATGAGCGTAGGACCCGACTCCGAGGGGCCCTCGGGCGAAGATCTGCTGCGCCTCGGCGCCGGCATCGTATCGGCCTACGTCAGCCGCAATGCGGTCAGCGCCGACGCCGTGCCGGACATCATTCGGACAGTCCACCAGGCCCTGACCCAACTCACAGGCGCGACTCTGGAGCCCGTGGTCGAAGAACGCCCGAAGCCCGCAGTGCCCGTCGGGCGGTCGGTTCAGCACGACTACATCGTCTGCCTTGAAGACGGTAAGCGTTTGAAGATGCTGAAGAGGTATCTGCGGTCACGTTACAATTTGAGCCCTGAGGACTATCGCCGTCGCTGGGGCCTGCCCGCCGACTACCCGATGGTTGCGCCGGCCTATGCCGCTCGCCGGTCCGACTTCGCCAAGCAGATCGGGCTAGGCCGCGGCGTGCGGCGCAAGTAGCCGCCAGCTGGAACGCCCCTGCGGCGAAGCAGGGGCGTCCGGGGCCGGTCCAGTGTCGGGCTGTTGAATGACCAACCCCGAGCGCGAGTAGACACTGATTTGCGCACGCATGTGTTGCGCGCTGGCGCCGCAGCGCGGTTTGTCGCATCCGCCCGTTGACGGGTTCGCCGTCCAAAACAAAACCTCCCGAGCGAAGCCCGGGAGGTTCGGTCTGATCGACAGGGCGTCGTTCGCCTCAGGCGGCGTATCCGCCGATGCGCTTGACGTTGCAGCGGGACCAGAGGGCGTCGAGGGCATCGACCAGGTCGTCCA
>CAZNPJ010000007.1:0-264394 GCA_964575195.1 uncultured Phenylobacterium sp. | reverse complement strand
CGACGTTCGCAGCCTGGCGTTAAGTCAGCGAGCGCCGTGGCTGTCCGCGTCGTGCACGGTCTGGCCTTCGACATATGCCATGGCGCATCCTTCCCAGATGAGTGGTCTTCTTTCCGAACATTCCGACCCTTCGAACCCGGAAGGTCAAGGATTCTGGGCGCGCCACCCCGCCAAGGTGGCGGCGGATTTGATTGGCTGGTCGGTGTTCATCGACGGCGTCGGCGGCCGGATCGTCGAGACCGAGGCGTACCACCACGAGGACCCCGCCTCGCACAGCTACCCCGGTCCGACGGCGCGCAACGCCGTGATGTTCGGCCCCCAGGCCCACGCCTATGTCTATCGGTCCTACGGCATCCACTGGTGCCTGAACTTCGTGTGCTGGCGGGGCGCGCCCGGCGGCGGGGTGTTGATCCGGGCGCTGGAACCCACCGAAGGCTTGCACGTGATGGCGGAGCGGCGGGGGCTGGCCGACCCGCGCGCCCTGGCCTCGGGTCCCGGCAAGCTCGGCCAGGCGCTGGGAGTCACCCGGGCGCTCAACGGTATGGCCCTGACTGCCCCGCCCTTCGCCCTGCGGCCAGGCCCGCGCCCAGACCTGGTGATCGGCCCACGCATCGGCATCAGCAAGGCCGTGGACCTGCCGTGGCGGTTTGGAGAGGCCGGCTCAGGGTTTCTGAGCCGGCCGTTCGCTAACCGCCGCTAGAGCTGCGCCAGCAT
Organism: uncultured Phenylobacterium sp.; assembly: GCA_964575195.1. Taxonomy (GTDB): domain Bacteria; phylum Pseudomonadota; class Alphaproteobacteria; order Caulobacterales; family Caulobacteraceae; genus Phenylobacterium. The sequence goes on along the minus strand of CAZNPJ010000007.1, from coordinate 263,680 downwards.
GTAGTCGGCGGAGGAGACCTTGAATTCCCCACCTTCCTCGACGTTGAGTTCGCTCACGACGCCGTCCTTGACGATCATCGAGTAGCGCTGCGAGCGCTTGCCCAGCCCGAACTTCGAACCGTCCATGCCCAGGCCGACCGCGTCGGTGAAGGCGCCGTTTCCGTCGCCAAGCATGACGATGTCGTCGCCGACCGCTTGATCCTCGCCCCAGGCGCGCATGACGAAGGCGTCGTTCACCGACAGGCAGGCGATCTCGTCGACGCCCTTGGCCTTCAGATCAGGCGCGTGCTGCTTGAAACCGGGCAGATGCTTGGCCGAGCAGGTCGGGGTGAAGGCGCCGGGCACGGCGAACAGGGCGACGGTGCGGCCCTTGAAGAAGTCCTCGCTCTGGATGGGCTTGGGGCCTTCGGCCGTCGCCTGCGTCAGGGTCACGTTCGGCAGCTTGTCGCCGACCTTGATCGTCATGGGGAAGTCTCCTTCGAGGGGTTCGATGCCCAGATTAACGAGATCCGCCCCGCGGGCGCCTCGAAATTCCATATAGGCCGCCTGACCCCTTGATGTCGCCACGATCCGCGCCGAATCTCCCCGGTGATGGACGGCGCATTTCTCTCGGGCCAGATGCTTATCGCCATGCCGGGTATCGGCGATCCGCGCTTTGAGCGGTCGCTGATCCTGGTGTGCACGCACGACCATCAGCATGCCATGGGCATCGCCGTGAACCGCCCGGTCGACGGGCTGACCCTGCCCGATCTGCTGGAGCGGCTGGAGGTTCGCACCACCCCCGACATGGACGACGACCTGGTCCTGCTGGGCGGGCCCGTCGAGACCGAGCGCGGCTTCGTCCTGCACACCGACGACTACCAGGCCCCGCACAGCGTCGAGATCGCCGACGGATTGGCGCTGACCACCACCCGCGAGGTGCTGGAGGCCCTGGGCCGGCCCGAGACCAGCCCCCGGCGTGCGGTCCTGAGCCTGGGCTACGCGGGCTGGGGCGCGGGTCAGCTTGAGCGGGAGATTCGCCAGAACGCCTGGCTCACGGTGGCGGCGGACGAGGACCTGGTGTTCGGCGACGACTATCCGACCAAGTGGACCCGGGCGCTGGGCAAGCTCGGCATCGACCCGACCTTCCTCAGCAGCGAGGCCGGCGAGGCCTGAGGCTAGCCGCGCGCCTTCACGGGCGCCGCACCATCGACGTAGCTCTCGTTGAGATAGACTTCCGCCTCCTGGGCCGACAGGGCGGGGGCATAGCCAAAGCCCTGGCCGTAGTCGCAGCCCAGCGACAGCAGGTGCCGCGCCATGCCAGCGTTCTCGACGCCCTCGGCCACAACTTCCAGGTCCAGGTCCTGGCCCAGCTTGACGACCGACGAGACGATCTTCGCGGATCCCTCGTTGGTGGCCATGGTGCGCACGAAGTAGCGGTCGATCTTCAGCGTGTCGAACGGCAGGCGGGTCAGGTAGCTCAGCGACGAGAAGCCAGTGCCGAAGTCGTCCAGCGCCAGGGCGGCGCCGGCGGCGCGCAGCGATCGCAGGATCACCGCCGCCTTGTCCGGGTCGCGCATGACGTCGCCCTCCGTCACCTCAAGCTTCAGCGCGCCGGCCGGCAGGCCGGTGTCGCGGCGGATCTGTTCGACGTCGGAAATCAGGTCCGGACGTTCCAGCTCGCCGGTCGAAAGGTTGACGGCCACTGTGAGGTCGCCGGCGGCCCGGTGGCGCTTGCGCCAGATCGCGAGTTGTCGCGAGGCCTCGCGCATCATCATGGCGCCCAGCTCGGGCATCAGGCCCATCTCTTCGCAGAGCGGCAGGAACTGCTCGGGCATCAGCAGGCCGCGGCGCGGGTGGCGCCAGCGCACCAGGGCCTCGAAACCGGACAGCGCCCCGGTCGAGAGCCGCACGATCGGCTGATAGAACGGCGTCAGTTCGCCACGACGCAGGGCGCCCTTCAGGTCGCCTTCCAATGCCAGGCGCGACAGGCCGTCGGTTTCCAGGCTGCGGCCATAGGCGGCCGCGCCGCCTCGCCCGTTGCTCTTGGCCGCTTCCACGGCCAGTTCGGCGCGACGCAGCAGTTCGGCCGCCTCCGGCGCCTCATCGCCGCCCGGCGCCTCGACGGCGCCGATGGACAGGGTCGGGTGAATGTCGAAGCCGGCAACGCGGAGGGGCTGCTCCAGGGCGCGGCGCAAGGTCTCGGCGCCGGGCGAGGCGCTGACCGGCGCCAGGGCTGCAAACTCGTCCTCGCCGATCCGCGCCAGCAGCGCCCCCGGCGGGAAGGCTGCGGCCAGGCGCGAGCCCAGGGCCGCCAGCACCAGGTCCGCCCGCTCGTGGCCCAGGGCCTCGTTCAGGCGGCGCAGGCGGTCCAGATCGGCGACGATCAGTTCGTGCTGGCCCGGCGTCTGCAGACGTTCGCGCGCCAGGGTGATGAAGCTCTTGCGGTCGGCCAGGCCCGTCAGGTGGTCCAGCCCGGACGCGGCGAACCGCACCTCCGGCGCGATGACCCCGGCCGCGCGGGCGCCTTCCTCAAGCCAGACCCCGCGCCAGATGCACGGGCTGCCGCCGCGCATACGCAGCCGCACCGCGACCTCGCCGCCCGGCTGCTGCTGACGCAGGATGTCCTCGGCGATGGCGCGGTCCTGCGGGAGGGCCAGGGCGCGGAGCGCGGCAGACGAACAGTCAGGCGCAAGCGGACCCAGACCCAGGGCGCGGGTGGCCCCGGTCAGGCGTAGGCGATCCTTCTCCGGCTCCCACACCCAAAGGGCGACTTCCGCCGCCCCCAGGGCCTCGAGAGTGGCCGTCGCGTCCCACATCCAGCGGTCGTTGGCCATTCAGTCCTGAATTCGTGCCCGTGATACCGAGCGCCGATCCTAGACCGACACGCCCGCGTCCGGCCCCTCGCGATCCCGGTAGGGGGTCACAAGGCCGAACAGGACATGGTCTCGCCATCCGCCGTTAATTTTAAGATAAGCCTGCGCGAATCCCTCCTCCGTGAAGCCCGCTTTCTTCAACAGACTGCGCGACGGAGCGTTGTCGGGGATGCAGGCGGCCTCAAGCCTGTGCAGGCCCAGGGTTCGGAAGGCGAACTCGGACAGCGCCCGGACGGCCGCCAGCGTCAGCCCCTGGCGGGCAAAGCCGCGACCGCACCAGTAGCCGACCGACCCCATCTGGGCGACGCCGCGGCGGATGTTCGACAGGGTTATGCCGCCGGTCAGCGCGTCGTCGGAACTGCGGAACACGAAGAACGGGTAGGCCAGGCCGACCTCCCGGTCGCGGGCGTAGGCCAGAAGCCGCCGTCGAAAGGCCGCCCGGCTCAGATCGTCGGCGGGCCAGGTCGGCTCCCACGGCTGCAGGAACGCGCGGCTCTGGGCGCGTAGTTCGCGCCACGCCGGGTAGTCGGCCGCCCGCGGGGGCCGCAGCCACACGCCCTCGCCCTCGACACGAAGGCCGCTCTCCGGCGCGATCCAATCCAGCAAGGCCATGAGGCGAGCCTCGCGCAATTCGCCGCGCGGTCAAGAGGCACGGGCGGCGGATGCATCGGGCTTCGATTTGTCGCAGCGGCGCGTCCGCAACCCTTACCGCGCCTTAAACGCCGGCGGCGAGGTTGGCCGGCGACGAAAGAGGACCCGCCACCGGTGCCCAAGGACACCCCCTTTGGAGACAGACGCGCCACCCCCTGCGCCGATCAGGAGGCGGATGCGGCTCGCCGCGCCCGGGCCTTGGTGCTGGCTACCATCAGCCATGAAATCCGCACGCCGCTGAACGGCGTGCTGGGCATGGCGCAGGCCATGGCCGCCGACGACCTCTCAGCCGTCCAGCGCGGCCGGCTCGAGGTGATCCGCGAGTCCGGCGAGGCGCTGCTGGTGATCCTGAACGGCATGCTGGGCCTGCCGGACGATCCCCCGCACGCGAGCGACGCCCGCGAACCCGCGCCCCGCGCCGCGCCCTGCACCGATCGCCCGCTCCGCATCCTGGCGGCGGAGGACAATCCGGTGAATCAGGTCGTGCTGCGCGCCCTGCTGGAACAGGCCGGCATCGAACCGTTCATCGTCGATGACGGGGCGGCGGCCGTGGAGGCCTGGCAGGCCAGCGCCTGGGACGTCGTCTTCATGGACATCCGGATGCCGGTGATGGACGGCCTGACCGCCACCCGCGCGATCCGCGCCGCCGAGCGCGCGCTGGGCCGCCGGCGCACCCCGATCATCGCCCTGACCGCCAACACCCTGGCCGACCAGACCGCCGAGTATGCGGCCGCCGGCATCGACGGCGTCGTCGCCAAGCCGATTCACGTCGAGGAGCTGTTCTCCCGCCTGGAGGCCGCCCTGGACATCGCCGAGGCCGGCGTCGCCGCCTAGGCGAACAGCGCGGCCTGGAAGCGGTCCGCGGCCGCTAGCGAGGCCTTTGGTCCCAGGATCGCCGTCGACGCCTTGCCGGGCGCCAGGATGCGGGTGGTCAGCTGGGCGATCTGGTCCGGCGTCACCGCATCGATCTCCGCCGCAACGGCCTGCGGATCCAGGGTTTGGCCGAACAGCAGCACCTGCCCCGCCGCCTGTTCGGACCGCGCCAGGGCCGACTCGCGACCCATGAACATCGAGCCCTTCAACTGGGCCTTGGCGCGCGACAGCTCCGCCGCGCCGACGGGCTCCGCCAACGCCTTGATCTGCGCGGCGGTGACCTCCGCCAGTTCGCCCGCGTCCTTCGCGTCACAGCCCGCAAAGACGCCGAGCACGCCGGTGTCCGCGTAGGTCTCGGAATAGGCGTCGATGGCATAGGCCAGGCCGCGGATCTCGCGCGCCTCCTGGAACAGCCGCGAGGCCATGCCGCCGCCCAGCATCTCGGCCATCAGCCGCAGCGCGAAGTAGTCGGGATCCTTCACCCCCACCGCGGGCAGCAGGAAGACCAGATTGGCCTGTTCCAGCCGCTTGGCGACGGTCTGGGTTCCGCCGGTGAACGCGGCCGGCGCCGCCTCCGCGATCCCCACGCCCGACGCGCCGCCGAAGTCACGCTCGGCCAGGCGCAGCAACGCGTCCTCGTCCACGGCGCCCGCAGCGCTTATCACGAGGGTCTCGGGTGCGTAGAGCGCCGCGCGCCAGGCGCTGAGGGTCTCCGGCGTCGCCGCCTTGATCGACTTGACCGTGCCCAGGATCGGACGGCCCAGCGGCTGCTCGGCGAACGCCGCCGCCTGGGCCAGTTCGAAGACCAGATCGTCGGGCGTGTCCGCCGCCTCGGCGATCTCCTGACCCACCACCTGCTTCTCGCGAGCGAGGTCATCGGCGTCCATCGCGGGCCGCAGCACCAGATCCGAGATCACCGCCGACCCCAGGTCCAGGCCGTCCTTCAGCGCGCGGATCTGGAAGCTGGTGCGTTCGTAGCCGGTGGCGGCGTTGATGTGGCCGCCCTCGCCCTCGATCACCTCGACGATGTCCTTGGCCGACCGGCCGCCGGCGCCCTTGAACACCATGTGCTCGAGCAGGTGCGACCAGCCGGAATGCGCCGCATCCTCGAACCGGGCCCCGCGCCCGGCCACCACCGACAGCGCCACCGTCTGCCAGCCGGGCAGCGGGTCGCAGACCACCCGCACGCCGTTCGCCAGCGTATGAACCTTGGGGGTCAAATCATCGCTCGGCGAAGGCCCGGACATAGGCCTTGATCGTGTCCGCCTCGCCCGGCAGCCGGTCGAACCGCTCGGGCCGGCCAGCCAGACCGCCGACGCCGCGGGGCAGGCCGGGCTGCACGCCGGACGCCTTGGCGACATCCTCGGGGAACTTGGCCGGGTGCGCCGTCGACAGCACCACGGTCGGGCCCTCCAGCGTCACATGGCGCAGGGCCGCCACCGCCACCGCCGTGTGCGGATCGATCAGTTCACCGGTTTCGTTGAGGGTCGAGACGATCGTGCGGGCCGTCTCCTCGTCGCCAATGCCCACACTGCTGAACACCGCCTGCATGGCGGAAAGCGCGCCAGGCGGGATATCGATCGCCCCCACGCGGGAGAAGGCCTCGAAGGCCCGCGCCGTTTCGGTCGCCTCGCGCTGGACGCCCTCGAAGTACAGGCGTTCGAAGTTCGATGCCGACTGGATGTCCATGGCTGGCGACAGGGTCGCCTGCACCGTCCCGCGCGAATAGCGGCCGGTGGCGAAGGCCCGGGCCAGGATATCGTTGGCGTTGGTGGCGACGACGATCCGCTTGATCGGCAGCCCCATCCGCATCGCGGCGTAGCCGGCGAACGCGTCACCGAAGTTGCCCGAGGGCACCACGAAATTGATCTCGCGATCCGGTGCGCCCAGGGCCGCGGCGGTCGTGAAGTAATAGACCGACTGCGCCGCGATCCGGGCGAAGTTGATCGAGTTCACCGCGGCCAGATCGACCGACTGGCGAAGGGCCTGGTCCTGGAAGGCGTCCTTCAGGATGGTCTGGCAGTCGTCGAAGGTCCCCTTCACCGCAACGCAGGCGATGTTGGATTCCTCGGCCGTGGTCATGAACCGGCGCTGGACCTCGCTGATCCGCCCCTCGGGGAACATCACCACCACGCCGACATTCTTCGCGCCGCGGAAGGCTTCGACCGCCGCACCGCCGGTGTCGCCCGACGTGGCGCACAGGATGGTCTGCCGGCGACCCTGACGTCCCAGGATATGGTCGTACAGCCGGGCCAGGATCTGCATCGCCACGTCCTTGAAGGCGAGGCTGGGGCCGTGGAACAGCTCGGCGATGAAGGTCTGCGGCGCGATCTGCACCATCGGCACGACGGCCTTGTGGCTGAAGGTGCCGTAGGCCTCCTCGCACATCCGCAGCATGTCGGCGGGCGAAATCTCGGGACCCGCGAACTTGCCCAGCACCTGCGCCGCCACCTGGGCGTAGGGCATGCCGGCGAAGGCGGCCAGTTCGTCGCGGCTGAAGGTCGGCCAGACCTCCGGGACATAGAGCCCCCCGTCGGGCGCGAGCCCACCCAGGACCGCATCCGTGAAGCCGACCGAGGGCGACTGACCGCGGGTCGAGACGTAGCGCATGCTCTTAAGTCTTCCGCCCTTTGAAAAGCATGGCGGCATAGACGCCGAGCAAGGCGGCGGCAAGGCCGTACCAGGTCAGGGCGTACTCGAGGTGCCGATTGGCGATCTCCGCCGGGATCGGCGCCGGCGTCAGCGCCTTCCACTCGGGATTGGTGGGCGTCTCGGCCATCAGGAACAGCGGCGCTGGATCGGGCGCCTTCAGCGCGGCGGCCATGCTGGCGGCGTCACGGGTGTACCAGCGGGCCGGCGTGTTGGGCGGGGTGAAGCTGTTGCCGTGCTCGGGCACACGCAGGACGCCGACGACCTCCAGCGGGGCGCCGCCGACCTCGGACACCGGCGGCCGCTCGATCGCCGTGTCGATGACGAACCCGCGGTCGACCAGGACTGTCCGGTAACGTCCGCCATCGGCCAGGCGGCAGGCCGAGATCAGGCGCGAGCCCGGGTCGCCGTCACGGACGGAATAGAGCTCGACGAAGGGGGCGGTCGCGATCCCGGGGCAGGTCACCTTCACGCGGGTGAAGTCCGCATCGCCGCCTTGGGCGATCCGGGCCAGCACGGGACCGAGCGGTTGGGCCGGCGCCGCCTGTAACGCCGCGATGCGGGCCAACAGCCCTTCTTTCCAGTGCAGGCGCTGGAGCTGCCATGTGCCGAGCACCAGTAGGATGACCAGGGCGATCCCGGTGGCGATCGTCAGCCCAAGCGGAAAGCGCGCCCGCGGCGCCTCAGTCGTCATGGCGGGCTTCGGCGGCCTTGTTCAGGAACTGTGAGGCCAGCATCACGCCCTTCAGCGGACGCATCAGGCCGAGGGAGATCACCAGCGTCAGGGGCAGCCAGATGATCAGGTGCACCCAGATCGGCGGGTGCACCGTGAACTCGGTGAACACGGCGGCGAAGGCCACCAGGAACCCGGCGATCAGGATGATGAAGACGGCCGGGCCGTCGCCGGAATCCGCCTTGGAGAAGTCGGCGCCGCATGCCTCGCACGACGGCGCCACCTTCAGGAAGCCTTCGAAGAGGAAACCCTCTCCGCAGTTCGGACAGCGGCCCGCGAGCCCCGCCAGCAGCGGATTGGGTTTCGTCATCGCGTCCTTAGTGAGCCGGCCCGCCGAAGATCACGTAGATGAAGGCGAACAGGAACAGCCACACCACGTCGACGAAGTGCCAGTACCAGGCGGCGGCTTCGAAGCCGAAGTGCTGCTTCGGGGTGAAGCCCTTGCCCATCAGGCGGAAGAGGCAGACGGCCAGGAAGATCGTGCCGATCAGCACGTGGAAGCCGTGGAAGCCCGTGGCCATGAAGAAGGACGAACCGTAGAGGCCCGAGTTCTCCTGGCCTTCGCCGCCGAAGAAGTACTTGTGCTCGAGGATGTGGTGATACTCGTAGGCCTGGATCGCCGTGAAGATCATGCCCAGCACGACGGTCAGGGCGAGGCCGATCTTGGCGCTGCGGCGGTCGCCGACCTGGATGGCGTGGTGCGCCCAGGTCACGGTCGTGCCCGAGAGCAGCAGGGTCAGGGTGTTAACCAGCGGCAGCTGGAAGGCGGGAACCGTCTCGATGCCCTTGGGCGGCCAGTTGGCCCAGGCGGTGGCGACTTCCTCGATGGGGGCGTGGACCCGGTTGCCGTGGAACAGGGCCATCTCGAAGAAGATCCAGAACCAGGCGACGAAGAACATCACTTCCGACGCGATGAACAGCACCATGCCGTAGCGCAGGCCGATCGAGACGACGGGGGTGTGGTCGCCGGCGTTGGCTTCCTTGACCACATCGGTCCACCAGCCGACCATCGTGAACAGCACGCCGGCCAGGCCCGCGAAGAACAGCCAGGAGGTGTGCTGCGGTTGGCCGAACAGGCCCTTCATCCACATCACGCCGCCCAGCGCCATGATCGTGGCGGCGGCCGAACCGACCAGCGGCCACGGGCTCGGATTGACCAGGTGGTAGTCGTGCTTCACGCCAGCGGCCATTGCGGTCCTAACCCCTTATATATCCCCCACGTGCGAGCGGACTCGCACGCAGTCAAACTTGCGGCACGCTATAGCCCTGCGGCGAAGGGTTCGCCAAGGGGGAAAGGGCAGCCCCTCCCCCGGCGCCTTGTCGCGGGTAAATCCGCGTGCGCGGCGGTCAACTCCCCTGGTGCGGGCTGGCGGGCGCGGCCTGCGCCTGCTTCGAAGCCGACGGGAAGAAGGTGTAGCTCAGCGTCACCTCGGGCTTGCCCTTGGTGTTGATGTCATCGGCGTACTTCGGATCGACGTAGTAGAGCACCGGCATGTCCACCGTGGCGCCCGCCGCGATCGTCTGATCCGAGAAACAGAAGCACTGCAGCTTCTGGAAGTAAGGCCCCGCCTGTTCGGGAACGACGTTGAACAGCGCGCGCCCCGTCACCGGCTTGTCCGAATTGTTGGTGACCTTGAAGAAGGCGATCTTGGTTTCGCCGATCTTGGCCTCCTGCGAGGTCTGCTCGGCCTTGAAGGTCCAGGGCAGGTCGCGGACGTTGGCGTCGAAGCGGATCGTGAGGGTCTTGCCCAGGACGGTGTCGGAGGCGGACTCCGCGCGGCGCGGCGTCCCGTCGAAGCCGGTGAGCTGGCAGAACATCCGATAGAGCGGCACCGCGGCGAACGCCGCGCCAGTCATGAAGAAGAACACACTGGCGCAGACGACCGCGACCTTGGTGTTCCGCCTACGCTCAGCTTCAGAAAGGCCGGTTTGCGACACTAGCGCCCATCCTTACGACGGTGACGACATAGACGAGGATCACGAAGGCCACCAAGCCCAGCGCGATCGCGATGTTGCGGCCCTTGCGAGCCCGGGCCGCCGCGTCAGTTTCGCCGTTCGGATCGCTCATCGCAACAACTCCAGGGGGCGCGCGCCCATCAGGTGTTCGGCCAACAGGGTCGCGAACAACAGCGTCAGATATAGGATCGAAAACGCGAAGAGGTTACGGGCGTCGCGAGCGCCGGCGCGCACATCGTAGAGACCGTCGTCGTTCCGAGGGTCAGCCGCCTCGCCGGCATGGCTGCGGAAGAGCCGCCACGCCAGCAGCAGGAACACCAGGCCGCCCAGGCCTGACACAGCGAGGTAGGCCGCACCGCCCAGGCCCGAGAAGGCCGGCGCCATGCAAACCGGGACCAACAGCAGGCTGTAGATCAGGATTTGCCGGCGGGTGGACGCCGCGCCCTTCACGACCGGCATCATCGGCACGCCGGCCTTGGCGTAGTCCTCGGACGTGTAGAGCGACAGGGCCCAGAAGTGGGGCGGGGTCCACATGAAGATGATGGCGCACAGCAGCCAGGCGTTCAGCGGGGCGCCGCCCGTCGCGGCCGCCCAACCGATCACCGGGGGCAGCGCGCCAGCCAGACCGCCGATGACGATGTTCTGCGCCGTCCAGCGCTTGAGCCACATCGTGTAGACCACAGCGTAGAAGACGATGGTGAAAGCCAGGAGGCCCGCGGCGAACCAGTTCACCGCCATGCCCATCAGCATCACCGAGAACAGCGACAGCACGATGCCCAGCGCCAGGGCGTCGGCGCCCTGAACCTTGCCCGCGGGCACCGGGCGGCCGCGGGTGCGGCGCATCTTCGCGTCGATGTCGGCGTCGTACCACATGTTGAGCGAGGCCGACGCGCCGGCGCCGACGGCGATGCAGAGGATCGCGACCGCCGCCAGGATCGGATTGATCCGATCGGGCGCGCAGATCAGGCCCGTCAGGGCGGTGAAGATCACCAGCGACATCACGCGCGGCTTCAGGAGCTGCAGGAAGTCCTGCCAGCGGGCGATCGCGCGGGTCTCGGGGTGGGCCGTTGCCATGGCCATTCGATCTTACTCTCAGAATGATCGAAGGGCGCGCTCCGTGTCCGGAACGCGCCCCCGAATTGTGGTCCCCAGGGGCCGTCCGACGTTAGTGCGCGTCGGGCTTCACCACCGGCAGTTCGTTGAACTGGTGGAACGGCGGCGGCGAGGACAGCGTCCACTCCAGCGTGGTCGCGCCTTCACCCCAGGGGTTGGCCTCGGCCTTGCGGCGACGGACGGCGGCTTCGACAAGGACGATCAGGAAGACGCCGACGCCGACGACCGTGATCTCGTAGCCCCAGGTCGAGATCTTGTTCCAGTAGGCGAAGCCTTCCGGATAGTCGATGTACCGGCGGGGCATGCCCTGCAGACCCAGGAAGTGCTGCGGGAAGAAGATCAGGTTCACGCCGACGAAGGTGATCCAGAAGTGCAGCGCGCCGAGGAACTCGTTGTACTTCACGCCCCACATCTTCTCGAACCAGTAGTAGAAGCCCGCGAAGATCGCGAACACGGCGCCGAGCGACAGCACGTAGTGGAAGTGGGCCACCACGTAGTAGGTGTCGTGCAGGCTGTAGTCGATGCCGGCGTTGGCCAGCACGACGCCCGTGACGCCGCCCACCGTGAACAGGAAGATGAACCCGATCGCCCAGAGCATGGGTGTCTTGAAGTCGATGGAGCCGCCCCACATCGTGGCGATCCAAGAGAACACCTTCACCCCTGTGGGCACCGCGATGACCATGGTCGCCGCGACGAAGTAGGCGCGCAGCTCAATACCCATGCCGACGGTGTACATGTGGTGGGCCCACACGACGAAGCCGATGAAGCCGATGGCGACCATGGCGTACGCCATGGCGAGATAACCGAAGACCGGCTTCTTCGAGAAGGTCGACACGATGTGGCTGATGATGCCGAACCCGGGCAGGATCAGGATGTACACTTCCGGGTGCCCGAAGAACCAGAACAGGTGCTGGAACATGACGGGGTCGCCGCCGCCGGCGGCGTCGAAGAAGTGCGTGTGGAAGTTGCGGTCGGTCAGCAGCATGGTGATCGCGCCGGCCAGCACGGGCAGCGAGAGCAGCAGCAGGAACACGGTCACCAGCACCGACCAGACGAACAGCGGCATGCGGTGCAGGGTCATGCCCGGCGCGCGCATGTTGAAGATCGTGGTGATGAAGTTGATCGAGCCCAGGATCGAGCTGGCGCCGGCGAGGTGCAGCGACAGGATCGCGATGTCCATGGCCGGGCCGGTGTGGCCCGAGGTCGAGAGCGGCGGATAGATCGTCCAGCCCCCGCCGAAGCCGCGTCCCGGACCGCCATCGACGAACAGCGACGTGACCAGCAGGATCCAGGCGGCGACCAGCAGCCAGAACGAGATGTTGTTCATCCGCGGGAAGGCCATGTCCGGCGCACCGATCATCAGCGGCACGAACCAGTTGCCGAACCCGCCGATCATCGCCGGCATGACCATGAAGAAGATCATGACCAGGGCGTGGGCGGTGACCACGGCGTTGTAGCCGTGCTTCGAAGCCTCGACGAGGCCGGACTTGGCGAGCCAGGTCCCTTCCTTGAAGAGCTGGATGCCGGGTTCGGCCAGTTCCAGCCGGATCAGGCCGGACAGCGCCCCGCCCACGATCCCCGCCATGATGGCGAAGATGATGTAGAGCGTGCCGATGTCCTTGTGGTTCGTGGAGAAGAACCAGCGGGTGAAGAACCCGGGGATGTGTTCCCCGTGGTCGTCGTGGTGATCGTGTGCGGCGGCTTGAGCCATCTTACGCGGTCCTGAGTTATTTCGCGGCCGGCGCCGAGGGCGCAGGCGTGGTGGCGGCGGCGGGAGCCTTGGGCTCCGGCGTCGCGGGAGGCGGGGCGGCGGCGGTCACCGGCGCCGTGGCGGCGGCGTCGACAGCCGCGGCGGGAGCCGCCGCAGCGGCCGGGGCCGCGACGGGCGTGGCGCCCGGCTTGGAGCCGCCCTTGCTGGCGACCCAGGCGTCGAACTCGGCCTGGGTGACGACCCGGACTTCGATCGGCATGAACGCGTGGTCGATGCCGCAGAGCTCGCGGCAGTTGCCGTAGTAGGTGCCAAGGCGGTCAGCCTTGATCCAGGTCTCGTTCAGGCGGCCCGGAATGGCGTCGGTGATGACGCCGAACGACGGCACGGCGAAGGCGTGGATCACGTCGGCGCCGGTGACCTGAACGCGGACGACCTTGTTGATCGGGATCACCAGGGGCTCGGTGACCGCCAGCTTGTAGGGCGCGCCCTTCGCCTTGGCCTGGTCCTCAGGCAGCATGTTGGAGATGTACTCGCCGATCTTCTGGTCGGGGTATTCGTAGCCCCAGTACCATTGGTAGCCCGTCGCCTTGATGGTCAGGTCGGGCTTGGGCATGTCGTTGTAGGCGAACAGCAGCCGGAACGAGAAGATCGAGATGAACACCAGGATCAGCACCGGGATCAGCGTCCAGGCGACCTCGATGGCGGTGTTGTGGCTGAACTTCGCCGGGATGGGGTTCGCGCGCTTGTTGTAGCGCACCACCACCCAGATCAGCAGCGCCAGCACGAACAGCGTGATGACGGTGATGATCGGCAGCAGGATCACATTGTGGAACCAGATGGCGTCTTCGCGCAGCGGCGTGACGCCCGGCTGCAGGTCGATCGCACCGTCCGTCGGCTGGCCGAACTTGTCGGCGGCCATCGCCGCGGCGCCCCAGAACGCCGTCGCCGCGCCCGTGACGGCTCCGGCCGCCCGCGTCCGCAATCCCTTAAAGCTCGACTTCATGTCCCCTCGGTCAATCTGGCCGGCGGCGCCCCGCAGAACGGACGCCCCTAACGACTTCGGAACGGGACGCACGGACGCAACGCTATCGCGCTCGATCGGCCCCTTCGCGGGGGTCCATACGCGCATCGCCGGAGCTTGCCAAGCAGTCCGGAGGGTTGAGGGCGCAGGCAAGAGCCATACCCCACCGCGCCGGGGCGCTTTTGACGCACCTCAAGGCCACGGAGACTCGCCGCCGAGCCGAATCGACGCCGCCGGAGCCATCTCCGTCCGGCAGGGCGCGGTCTCGACGCCGCAAGGATCGCAGGTCGCGGGTGACGGCTGGCCTTCGCATGCCTATCTTTGTGGAATGAACGCTCCCGTGCCCGCCCCCTCGATCCTCGATTCCGCCGGTGTCGATCCGAACCGCGCCCGCGAAATTCTCGGTGACGCCCTGGCGGGGGCCGACGACGGCGAGCTGTTCGTCGAGCGATCCGAGAGTGAGTCGTTCCTGTTCGACGACGGTCGGCTGAAGTCGGCGGCCTACGACGCCACGGAAGGCTTCGGCCTGCGAGTTGTGGCGGGCGAGACCGCCGGCTACGCCCACGCCTCGGAAATCTCGGAGGCCGCCATCCGCCGCGCCGCGGACTCCGCCAAGCTGGCCAAGCGCGGCTATGCGGGAACCGCCGCCGAGGCGCCCCGCGCCACCAACGCCAAGCTCTACGGAGAGGACAATCCGCTGTCCTCGCCTGACTTCTCCGACAAGGTCGCCCTCCTCGAAGAGATCGACGCCTGGGCTCGCGCCCGCGACCCGCGCATCGTGCAGGTCATGGCCTCCATCGCCGGCGAGCGGCGCACGGTCGAGATCCTGCGCGCGGACGGTCGGCTGATCCGCGATGTGCGGCCGCTCTGCCGGGTCAATGTCCAGGTGACGGTCGAGCGCGATGGCCGCCGCGAGAACGGCTACACCGGCGCCGGCGGCCGCGCCGGCTTCGAGGCCTGGATCAGCCCCGACAAGTGGCAGGCCCAGGTGGACGAGGCGCTGCGGCAGGCCCTGGTCAATCTCGACGCCGTCCCCTGCCCCGCCGGCGAGATGGACGTGGTGCTGGGTCCGGGCTGGAACGGCGTCCTCTTGCATGAGGCGGTGGGCCACGGCCTGGAAGGCGACTTCAACCGCAAGGGCACCTCGGCTTTCTCCGGCCGGATCGGCGAGCGCGTGGCCGCTCCCGGGGTCACGGTCTTCGACGACGGCACGCTGCTGAACCGCCGCGGCTCGCTCACCATCGACGACGAAGGCACGCCCACCGAGCGCACCGTCTTGATCGAGGACGGCATCCTGGTGGGCTATATGCACGACCGCATGAGCGCCCGGCTGATGGGCATGGCCCCCACCGGCAACGCGCGCCGCCAATCCTACGCCCACATGCCCATGCCGCGGATGACCAACACCGCCATGCTGGGGGGCGACACCAACCGCGAGGAGATGATCGCCTCGACCAAGCGCGGCCTCTACTGCGCGAACTTCGGCGGCGGCCAAGTGGACATCACCAACGGCAAATTCGTCTTCCAGTGCACCGAGGCCTATCTGATCGAGAACGGCAAGGTCACGACCCCCGTGAAGGGCGCGACGCTGATCGGCGACGGCCCCTCGGCGCTGACCCGCGTCACCATGATCGGCGACGACTTCGACTTCGATCCGGGCGTCGGCGTCTGCGGCAAGGCGGGCCAGAGCGTGCCGGTCGGCGTGGGCCAGCCGTCCCTCAAGATCACCGGCCTGACGGTCGGCGGCACCGCGGTGTGAGCGGCGGGGCGCGGTAACCACCCTGTCCCCGATTTAATCCACCTTACGGGCATTTAACTCGCTTCAAGGTCGAGGCGCGGGCCACCACTCCTGCAAGGGAGAGTTCGTCCATGTCCTTGATCCATGTCCTCGCGCAGGCGGCGATCGCCGCGGCGCCGGCGCCCGCGTCCGGGCCCGCACAGCAGGGGATCATCAGCTATCCGCCGGCCTTCTTCGCCGACTTCCAGCCCGCAAACGCCGGCGAAATGATCGACCGGGTGCCGGGCTTCACCCTCGATTCCGGCGATTCGGTGCGCGGCTACGAAGGCTCGGCCGGCAATGTCCTGATCGATGGCGAGCGGCCGGCCACCAAGTCCGAGGACCTGGAACAGATCCTGCGCCGTATCCCCGCCAGCCGGATCGAACGCATCGACCTGATCCGCGGCGGCGCGCCCGGCATCGACATGCAGGGCAAGAGCGTGATCGCCAACATCGTCCGCAAGCCCGGCGGCGGCTTCCGGGGCGTGGCGGCCCTCGCGGTCAACAATTCCTGGGACGGCCGCCACGTCCCGACCGTCCGGCTTGAGGGGTCCGGCGACGATGGCCCGCGCCGGTGGGAACTGGGCGTGCTTGGCGGCGGCTTCATCGACGACGGCTACGCCGGCGGCCACGGCGTCCGCATTTCGCCGACCGGCCGGGTGACCCCGTTCGACATCGACGGGGAGGCGGATGGCGCCACCGCCCAGGCGACCGGTGTCTATGAGACGCCGCTGCTGGGCGGCAAGGTGCGCCTGAACGGCCGCCTCTATGCCGAGCGCTACAAGTCTGAGGACAACGCCATCTTTCCCGGCGCGCGCCGGGCGGAGTTGAACGTCGATCACTTCCGCACCACCGACACCGAAATCGGCGGAACATTCACCCGCAAGCTGGGCGAGCAGACCACCCTTGAAGTCGTCGGCCTGCGCCAGTCCAGCGACCAGACCACCAACTCCGACTTCAACGACGGGGTCGCCAGCGCCTTCGTCCTGAAGCGCGAGTCGACGGAGACGATCGGCCGGACGGTGCTGAAGTATCGCGCCAGCGAACGGCTGTCGTTCGAAGGCGGCGGCGAATACGCCCTCAACGCCCTGGACAGCATCACCCGCCTGTCCATCGGCGGCGCGCCCATCGACCTGCCGGCCGGCGACGTCGAGGTGGAAGAGGATCGCATCGAGCTGTTCGCCAAGGCCGTCTGGCGCCCTACCGACAAGTGGACCGTCGACGGCACGCTCCGTTACGAGACGTCGAAGATCTCCTCCGACGGCGACGTTGAGGTGGGCAAGACGCTGCGCTTCCTGAAGCCGCGGCTGACGTTGACCTGGGCCCCCGTCGCGTCGACCCAGATCCGCCTGCGCGCCGAGCGCGAAGTGGGCCAGCTCGACTTCGACGACTTCGTCGCCGAGGCCAAGTTCACCGAATCCACCGGCGTCACCGCGGGCAACCCCGACCTCAATCCCGAACAGGCCTGGGTGGGCGAGGTGGCGGTCGAGCAGCGCTTCTGGGGCGCGGGCTCGCTCACCCTCGCCTATCGACGCTTCGAGCTGAAGGACGTGGTCGACCGCGGCCCGGTCTTCACGCCCGGTGGCGATGTCTTCGACCGGCCGGAGAACATCGGCGATGGCAGCAAGGACGAGCTGAGCGTGGAGGTCAGCGTGCCCTTGGCCCAGATCGGCCTCAACGGCGCGACCCTGAAGGGCGACCTCGTCCGGCGCTGGTCGCGGGTGGAGGATCCGACCACCGGTGAGACCCGGGCGATCTCGGGCCTGCGGCCTCTTCAGTGGAACGCCAGCTACACCCACGACGTCCCGAACTGGAAGCTGACCTACGGCGCCGAGGTGTACGGCGGATGGCGCCAGCGCACCTACAGCTTCGACCAGGAGCGGATCACCAAGCTCCGGACCTTTGTGAAGCCGTTCGTCGAGTACCGTCCCCGCCCGGACATCAACATGCGTCTGGAGCTGCCGAACGTCACCGGCCGCGGGCTGAAACGCACGGTCCTGACCTATCCCGGCCCCCGCAACCTCGGCGGCGCGCCGTCGCTGGAAGACCGCGACTATGACGTCGGACAGATGGTCTATTTCCGGATCCGCAAGACCCTGGGCGGCTAGGACGCAATCCACCGAAGCGGACGCCGGGCCGGCGACGGGATTGCGCTCAGATCAAAGGCGGCGGTGAGGCCGGGCGACGCGCCCGGCCCCCCGTGCGCGTCAGGTCCGCGCCGCCTGCTGCTCGCCGTCCACGGTCGGCGTGATCAGCGGATCGACCGGTGGGCGGTCGGCGCCATGCGCCCAGCCTTTGATGACAAAGCTCAGGGCCACGAACACGACGCCGCAGATCACGCCCGCCCAGCCCAGCTTGTTGAAGCCGTCCATGGACGTCGCGAACGCGGCCGCGGGATCCAGCACCTGCCCGCCGACCGTTTCCGTACCCATCAGGCCGGCGATCTTGCCGCCGACGAACTGGGCGATGGACGAGGCCAGGAACCAGACCGCCATCATGAACGACACCACCTTGGCGACGCTCAATTTGGTGATCTGCGACAGACCCACCGGCGATAGGAACAGCTCGCCCGTCGTGTGCAGCATGTAGAGCAGGCCCAGCATGTAGAGCGGCATCTTGTACTCGACAGCCAGCCCCTGGGTCCAAACCACCACCAGGAAGCCGAGGCCGACCTGCAGCAGCCCCAGGCCGAAGGTCAGGGTCGGATTGAGCATCTTTCCTCGGGCCCCGAGGTAGGTCCAGAGCGCCGCGAAAACCGGGGCGAAGATCAGGATGAAACCAGCGTTGAACGACTGGGTCTGGGCCGCGTCGATGCTGCCCAGATCCACGTTGCGCGCCGCGAACAGGTTCAGCGACGTGCCGGCCTGTTCGAAGAGGGTGAAGAACACCACGGAGCCGAACACCAGGACCAGCGCGAGCATCATGCGCTCACGTTCGACTTTGTTGCATTGGCTGATCATGAACCAGGCGATGAACAGCAGCGCCGCGACCGTCGAGGCGCCCAGGGCCAAGCCGACCAGCTGGTTCGACTGCACCAGGAACCAGACCGGGATCACACCCAGGACCCCGCCGATATAGATGAGCCACTCGCGGGTGACCGGACCGGCCACCTTCTGGCTGAGCAGCGCCGGGTTCGGCGGCTCGCCCTTGCCCTGGAGATGCTTCTTGCCCAGCACGAAGACGACGAACCCGGCCGCCATGCCGACGCCGGCCAGGCCGAAGCCCGCCCACCAGCCGAAGTCCGTCCCCAGCCAGCCGCACAGCACCGAGGCCCAGAAGGCCCCGAGGTTGATGCCGTAGTAATAGAGGGTGAAGCCGGAATCCCGCCGCGGGTCACCCTGCGGATAGAGCTGGCCCACGATGGTCGAGATGTTCGGCTTCAGGAAGCCGACGCCCATGATGATCAGCGACACCGCCAGGTAGAAGGCGTTCTGGCCCAGCGGATCGACCTGGTTTTTCAGCTCATAGGAGCCCTTGGGCATCACGGCCGGCAGCGGACCGCCCGGCGCCATGTCCTTCACTTCCAGTCCGCCGTCGGCGGTGGCGGCGAAGGCGTGCGGCTGGCCGGCGATCATCACCCGCACCTGCCGCTCTTCCATCCGGCCCTGGATGTCCACGTCGTAGCTCTGGCCGGCGTAGACCAGGGTCTGTTTCGCCGGCGTGCCCTCGACCGCCATCATGCCGTGACCGGCGACCAGCAGCAGGGCGCCGAAGGCGACGGCTTTGCGCGTGCCCAGCCAGCGGTCGGCCAGCAGGCCCCCGATCAGCGGCAACAGATAGACGAGCGAGGTGTAAGAACCGTATTGGGCGCCCGCCGTCTTGTCGTCGAACAGCAAGTGCTGCGTCAGGTAGAAGATCAGGATGCCCCGCATCCCGTAGTAGGAGAACCGCTCCCACATTTCGGCGAAGAACAGGATGATCAGACCGCGCGGATGGTTACGCAGCAACTGCAGCAGGACCGGGATGCCGGTCACCAGCGTGATGACGATCCCGATTAGAAGGATGAGATTCATGTGGAGAGGGTTCCGCTTTCCCTAAGCTCGCGTGCGAACGACGCCCCGTTCCCGCTACGCGTAAATGTGGGGGCACAAAACCACGCGGGTTCGGCCAGCACAAGCAAGCCTGCGCCCGATACCGGCCTAGCGACGATCGACGTCCGACCGATGACCTCCGCAGCCCAATCGCGGCGGGCGCGTTAGATGCTCAGGAGACCCAACATGAAAATCCCCGGCCCCGACCACCCGATCACCATCTCCGCCGCCGGCAAGCGCTGGCGCGCGCAGTTCCAGGGGCATGTCATCGCCGACAGCGCCGACGCCCTGGTGCTGCAGGAATCGACCTACCCCGCCGTGGTCTATTTTCCGCGAGCGGACGTCTCGATGTCCTACCTGTCGCGGACCGAGCGTTCGACGCACTGCCCCTACAAGGGCGACGCCAGCTACTATACCCTGTTGATGGACGGCCACTTCGCCGAGAACGCGGTGTGGAGCTATGAAGAGCCCTTCCCCGCCATGGCCGCGATCGGCGGCCACATCGCCTTCTACGCCGACAAGGTTCAGGTGTTCCCGATGGGCGAGGCCCCGGAAACGGCCCCTCACGCGGCGGCGGAGCCAGGCGCGGATGTGGACCAGGTCGTCCAGCACACCGATTCCGGCAGCGGCGCCTCGCAGCGCGAGCACTGGCCGAGCAACGTGGAAACGCCCGGCGTGGACGACGGCTCTCGTTAGGGGACGCCACATCGAGGTCTTCGAGGCGACGCGCCTGACGCCGCGACGCGCGCCTCGAAAGGTCGTCGACCGCCTTAGTAGGCGAAGTCCTCGAAGACCCGGCCCGCGTCGCCGTTCCAGCGGGTGTTGTAAAGCTCCAACAGCCGCTCCGCCGGCGTGACGCCGGTCTCGGCGATATGCTCAAGCTCGGCCAGGTAGCCGGACTCGTCGACCATGCCGCCCGACAGGCGGTTGCGGTTCTTCAGGCCCGATCGCGCGATGGCGACCATGTCCTTGGCCACGTCCTGCACCTTGCGGCCGGCGATCTCGGCCTGGAGGCCGCGGCGGGCAACGTCGGCGCGAAGACGCTCGTGATCCTCGATCTTCCAGTCCTTGCACAGGTCCCAGGCCGCGCTCAGCGCCTGGCTGTCGTAGAAGATGCCCGTCCAGAGGGCCGGCAGCGCACACAGACGGCTCCAGGGCCCCGCGTCGGCGCCCCGCATCTCGAGGTACTTCTTCAGACGCACCTCGGGGAAGATGGTGGTGGTGTGGTCGGCCCAGTCCTTGATGGTGGGACGCTGTCCCGGCATCTCGTCCAGCTTGCCGTCCATGAAGTCGACGAACGACCGGCCGGCCAGGTCGATGTAGGTGTCCCCACGCTTGGCGAAGTACATGGGCACGTTCAGTGCGTAGCGGGCGTAGGTCTCGAAGCCGAAGCCGTCCTGGAACACGAAATCCAGCATGCCCGTCCGGTCGGGGTCCGTGTCGGTCCAGACATTGGCGCGGGATGAGACGAAGCCGGACGGCTTGCCCTCGATGAACGGCGAGTTGGCGAACAGCGCCGTGGCGATCGGTTGCAGGGCCAGCGAGGTGCGGAACTTCGCCACCATGTCGGCCTCGGATGAGAAGTCGAGGTTCGCCTGGACCGTGCAGGTGCGGAACATCATGTCCAGGCCCATGCCGCCGACCTTGGGCATGTACTCGCGCATGATCTTGTAGCGACCCTTCGGCATCACCGGGACCTCGTCCCGGCGCCAGACCGGCGTGAAGCCCAGGCCCAGGAACCCCAGACCCAGTTCGTCGGCGACCGCCTTCACCTCTTCCAGGTGCTGGCCGGTCTCCTCGCAGATGTCGTGGATCGTCTCCAGCGGGGCGCCGGACAGTTCGAACTGGCCGCCGGGCTCCAGGCTGACGTTGGCCTTGCCCCGCTCCAGGGCGATCACGTTCTCGCCCTCCATCACGGGGGTCCAGCCGAATCGGGTCAGGCCGTCCAGCAACGCCTTGATGCCGCCGGGCTCATAGGGGACCGGCGCATGATCCTTGACGCGGAACACGAACTTCTCGTGCTCGGCGCCACAGCGCCACTCGCTCTCGGGCTTGGCCCCCTCGGCCATCCAGCGAACCAGGTCTTCGAAGACCAGGGGTCGATCGTCGCAGGCGACTTCGGCCATGAATTCCTCCCCGGCCTGAACGCCGTAGCACCGGTTGAGGCCCAGTGCGGACGCGTCTTTACGCCGTCCAGATAGGTGGGCGCAATTCCATCAAGCTCAAGGGCGGGCTGTCACACCGTCCGGCGAGGGGCTAGGTTGGCGCGGTTCGCACCGCCAGGAGGGCCTATGGACGCCGAGAACGTCATGAGGGCCACGCCCTTCTTCCGCGTGGCCGACATGAAGGCGTCGCTCGCCTTCTACGTCGAGGGTCTGGGCTTCGAGATCGAGAAGCGGTGGGACGACCGGGGCGTTCTGCGCTGGGTGTCGCTGAAGCTGGGCGGCGCGTCGCTGATGCTCCAGCAGTTCCGCCCCAAGGGCCAGGACGCCTGGGTCCCCGACGGCCGGGTCGGCGAGGGCGTGAGCATCTTTTTCACCTGCAAGGACGCCATCGCGGTCTGGCGCAGCGCGACCGCGGCGGGCCTGGACATGTCGACGCCTGAGGTGGGCAACGGCATGTGGTTGACCGGCGTGGACGACCCCGACGGCTATCGCCTCGAATTCGAGAGCGTCACCGACGCCCCGGAAGACAGTGTCTTCGAGGAAGACTAGGTCCAGTCCCCGACGCGCGCCTGCCAGAGGGTCAGGGCGCTGATGGCCGCCGTGTCCGCCCTGAGGATCCGCGGCCCCAGCGACGCCGGGGTGGCGTAGGGCAGGCTTCTCAGGGCCTCGCGCTCACGGGGGGAGAAACCGCCCTCCGGCCCGATCAGGATCGCCCAGGGCCCGCCGGCCGTCACCGCGCCCAGGACGGGCGCCGCATCGCCCGCCTCGTCGCAGAACAGCAGTTGCCGGCCCACGTCCCAGGTGGCCAGCATCGCCTCCAGCTTCACCGGGGCCAGCACCTCCGGCACGTCCAGGCGGCCGGTCTGCTCGGCGGCCTCGACGGCGATGGCCTGCAACCGGTCGATCCGCGTGTGGTCAGCGTTGGTCCGCTCGGTCACCACCGGCCGCACCCGCCGCGCGCCCAGTTCCGCCGCCTTCTCGACAATGGTCTCCAGCCGGGCCCGTTTCACCAGGGCGATGACAAGGTCCAGATCCGGGCCGATCGCCTGCGGACGGGTGCGCGAGAGCGCGGTCAGGGTGACCGCCCGCTTGCCAACCTTGGCCACGGTCGCCCGCCACTCGCCATCACGCCCGTTGAACACTGCCACGGCGTCGCCGACGGCCTGGCGCATGACCGCGGCCAGATAGCGGCTCTGCCCCTCGTCGAGGTCCAGGGCGGCGCCGGGCGCCAGGTCATGGGGCACGAAAAGACGGATCATTGGCTCCCCATAGCAATCCCGCGCATTATGCCGCCATGGCCAAGTCCGACGACAACGACAACGACCTCGAAGCCCTGCAAGTCGCCCTGGTGCGGTTTCAGCAGCGGGCCATTGAGGCCGGCGAACGCGATCTGGTGATCTTCGAGGGTCGCGACACGGCCGGCAAGGACGGCGCGATCAAGCGGATCGTGGAATATCTGTCCATCCGCGCCACCCGCGTCGTCGCCCTGCCCAAGCCCAGCGAGCGCGAACGCAGCCAGTGGTACTTCCAGCGCTACGTCGAGCATCTGCCGGCGGCGGGCGAACTCGTGATCCTGAACCGCTCCTGGTACAACCGCGCCGGCGTCGAGAAGGTGATGGGCTTCTCCACCCCCGAGGAGCAGGAAATCTTCCTGCGGGACGTGCCCGTGTTCGAGCGCATGCTCGTCGGCAGCGGCATCCAGATCGTCAAGCTTTGGTTGGACATTTCCCGCGACGAACAGGCCGAGCGCCTGGCGGCCCGCCAGACCGATCCCCTCAAGGCGCTCAAGGTCAGCCCGCTGGACGCGGTCGCCCAGGAGAAGTGGGACGACTACTCGAAGGCCCGCGACACCATGCTGATGCGCACCCACACGGCGGATGCGCCGTGGACCATCGTCCACACCGACAAGAAGCCTGTCGCCCGCGCGAACATCATGCGCCGCCTGCTGCATGAACTCGCGCCCAAGGACATCGCCAAGGACGTCCCGGAGGCCGATCCGGACGTGGTCTTCCCCTTCGAGCCGGCCGCGCTCACGGACGGCCGTCTCGAGCACTGACGGCTCCGCGACCACACGCCGCAAGGCTGTGCGCACGCTTCCCCGTCTGTTCCGGTTGCCACCCTGCGGAGGCCGCCGGCGTTAACCATAGATTCACCACGATTGTTCGTCATTCGTTCTGGGCTTAAGCTGCGCCGACGACTCACGGGGCGCGCATGACTCGAGACACGCTGACCGCCGGTGAAGCCCGCCGAATCGCCCTAGCCGCGCAGGGTTTCGGCGGCCCCCGGGACGGCGCGGTCACCCGCCGCCAGCTGCAGGCGCTGATCGCGCGGCTGGGGGTGATCCAGATCGATTCGGTGAACGTGGTCTCCCGGACCCACTACCTGCCGGCCTATTCGCGCCTGGGCGCCTATCCGCGCGACCTGCTCGAAGACATGGCCTGGGGCAAGCCGCGGCCCCTGTTCGAATACTGGGCCCACGAGGCCTCGCTGCTGCCGCTTGAGACCCAGCCCCTGCTGCGCTGGCGCATGGCCGACGCCCAGGCCGGCGTCGGCGTCTGGAAGGGCGTCGCGCGGTTCCTGCGCGAGCGGCGCGACTTGCTCGACCGCGTGCTGGACGAGGTCGCCGCCCGCGGGCCGCTATCCGCCTCGGACCTCGAGCTCGGCGAGAAGGGCGCCGGCGGTTGGTGGGGCTGGAGCGAGGCCAAGCGCGCGGTCGAATGCCTGTTCTGGGCCGGCGAACTCACCACCGCCACCCGCCGTGGGACCTTCGAGCGAGTCTATGGCCTGCCGGACCGCGTCCTGCCCAAGCCGATCCACGAGGCGCCGACGCCCACCCGGGCCGACGCCCAGCGGCAGCTCTACCGCATCGCCGCCCGCGCCATGGGCGTCGCCACCGCCCGCGACTTGCGTGACTATTTCCGCATGCCGGTCGAGGGCGCGCAGGCGCGGATCGCCGAGCTGGTCGAGGCCGGCGACCTGACGGCCGTGCAGGTGAAGGGGTGGCGCGACACCGCCTACCTGGACCCCGCCGCCCGGCGGCCCCGCCGGATCGCGCACACCGCCCTGCTCTCCCCCTTCGACAACCTCATCTGGTTCCGCGACCGGGCCGAGCGGATGTTAGGCGTGAAGATCCGGCTGGAGATCTACACCCCCGCCGAGAAGCGCACCCACGGCTACTACGTCCTGCCGTTCCTTGAGAATGAGGCCCTGACCGCCCGCGTCGATCTCAAGGCTGACCGCAAGGCCGGTGTCCTGATCGTCCAGGCCAGTCACGCCGAACCCTGGGCCACCGCCGAGACCCCGGCGAAGCTGGCCGGCGAACTGACCCACATGGCGCAATGGCTCGGCCTCGGCGGCGTCCGCGTCGAACCCAGGGGCGATCTGGCGCCGGCGCTGGCGGATGCGTTCTGATCCCTATGCGCCGGCTTGCCAGTCGCAGTGGTGCGCCTAAGGTCGCGTCCTCAGGATATCTAGGAGCTTCTCGTGGCGAAACGGATGACGGGGTTGCTGGTCTTGGCCTTCGGCCTCTGGGCCGCCGCCAGCGGAGCGATCGCCCAGGCCGCCAAGGTCTATCCGACCCATGCCTTCTACGAGACGACTCGCTACGGCCTGCCGCCGCAGAGCGGCCACGGGTTCTCCGCAGATGGCCGGAAGATCCTCATCCACAGCGACCAGACCGGCGTGGTCAACGTCTACGCCCTGCCCGTCGCCGGCGGCGCGCCGACGCCCCTGACCACCTCGACCACCAGCGCGACCTTCGCCGTCTCGTGGTTCCCCAAGGACGACCGGATCCTCTTCACGTCCGATGGGGGCGGGGACGAGCTCGACCATCTGTTCGTGCGCGCAACGGACGGGCAGGTGAAGGACATCACGCCCGGGAAGAGCCTCAAGGCCGAATTCAACGGCTGGAACGCCGCCGGAACCACCTTCTACGTCTCGACCAACGAACGCGACGCCAAGGCCTTCGATCTCTACGCCTATGACGCTGGCTCCTACGCCCGCACGCGGATCTACACCAACACCGCGGGCCTGAGCCTCGGCGTGGTCTCCGGCGGCGGCCGCTGGCTGACGCTGTTGAAACAGCACTCCAGCGCCGACAGCGACCTGTTCCTCGTCGATCTGTCGAAGCCCGAGGCCGCCCCGAAGCTGATCACGCCGCACAAGGGCGCGGTGGCGTACAACGCCTTCGAGTTCACCCCCGACGGCAAGTCCCTGCTCTACTCCACGGACGAGGCCGGCGAGTTCACCCAGGCGTGGCGCTACGACCTCGCCACCGGCGCCAAATCCAAGGTCGCGGCCGAGCCCTGGGACATCGCGAACCTCAAGGTGTCCCCCACCGGCCGCTACCGCGCCGACTACGTCAACGCCGACGGCTCCACGGTGCTCAAGGTTCATGACCTCAAGGGCGGGGGGGTGCTGCGCTTCTCCGGCCTGCCGGCCGGCGACCTGACCGGTGTGCGGTTCAGCGCGGACGAAAAGGCCATGGCGGTCACGGTCGCCTCCGACACCTCGCCCGCCGACATCTTCGTCGTCGACGTCGCCAGCGGCGCGGCCCGCCGGCTGACCACCGCGCTGAACCCGCAGGTGAACGAGAAGGACCTGGTCGAGGCGAGCGTGGCCCGGTTCAAGAGCTATGACGGCCTGGAGATCCCCGGCATCCTCTACCGCCCGAAGGGCGCGTCGGCGGCTTCGCCAGCGCACGCTGTGGTCCTGGTTCACGGAGGTCCGGGCGGTCAAAGCCGCCGCGGCTACTCCGCTGACATCCAGAACCTGGTGAACAAGGGCTACGCGGTCTACGCCATCAACAATCGCGGCTCGTCCGGCTACGGCAAAACTTTCTTCCACCTGGACGACAAGCGGCACGGGGACGCGGACCTGAAGGACGTCACCGCGGCGGCCCGCTGGCTGAAATCGCTCGACTGGGTGTCCGACGACCGGATCGCGGTGATGGGCGGCTCGTACGGTGGCTACATGGTCGCCGCGGCCCTGGCCTTTGAGCCCGATGTCTTCGACGCGGGGATCGACATCTTCGGGGTCACCAACTGGGTCCGGACCCTTGAGCAGATCCCGGCCTGGTGGGGCTCCGAGCGCGACAACCTCTACGACGAGCTGGGCGACCCCGCGACGGACAGCGAGCGCCTGCGCAAGATCTCCCCGCTGTTCCACGCCAAGAACATCAAGCGCCCGCTGCTGGTGGTGCAGGGCAAGAACGACCCCCGCGTCCTGCAGGTGGAGAGCGACGAGCTGGTCGCCGCCGTGAAGGCCAACGGGGTCCCCGTCGAGTACATCGTCTTCCCCGACGAAGGCCACGGCTTCCAGCGCCGGGAGAACCGCATCACGGCCTCCGACGCCTACGTGAACTTCCTCGACGCGCACCTGCGGAAGTAGGCGGGCGTCGCGGGCAGGACCGGGGAGGGTCAGCCCCCGGCGATCGTGCGCTCGCTGATCGCCGCAACCCGCCGCGTCAGCCGTGGATGGCCGCGGAAGATCTCGTTGAGGAAGCCGAACACCGGCGGCACCATCGCCTCCTGCTCCATGAAGGCCTCACAGCTCATGCTCTGATTCAGCCGCCGGCAGCCGCAGCCCAGCATTTGCAGCGCGCCCCGCGACGCGTTCAGATCTTTGGACAGGTGCGCCCCGATGCTGTCGCAGGTGTACTCTCGCGAGCGGGAGTAGGCCGCGCCCAGGAACGGGACCAGCTGCGAAGGCGCCCGCAGGAAGTTCATCCAACCGTTCAAGTGGCCCGCCGCGTGGTGCCCCAGCTCGTGGCCGATCACGAAGCGGACCTGCTCATCGTCACTCGCATCCACCAGGGCGGAGGTCAGGAAGACGAAGCGTGTGCCTAGGATGCGGCGCGCGAAGGCGTTGAACAGGCCGTTGGAGTTGTAGAGAAACGTATGGGGCGCCTGCTTGAAGCCGAGCTCCTTGGCCGCCGTCGTGACCATCTCGTGGAGCTCGGGAAACTGCTTCGGCCCAAGCAGGATCATGTTGCCGTAGGCTGACGCTCGATAGAAGAGGCTGGCGAGATAGTAGAACAGCCAGATGAGCAGGCCATAGACGACATAGGCGCCGATGATTGCGCCAGTGGTCGGGTTGCCCAGCCCCGCGACCACGCTCAGCACTAAAATGGGCCAGAGCACGATACCGACGCCCAGCGTCACCAGATTGTAGACTCGCTCCTTTGCGTTGCGGAGCTTGCGTACGACAGCAGACATGTTTCCCCCATGACAAGCACGCGGCCGCTGCGCACCGGCGCGGGGGCCGGCCGCAACGGCCAAGCTCTTAGTGGAGGCTACATGCGGCGAGGATGCAACGTATAGCTGTTGCCCTAAGCCACCCCCTCCGTCACCGCGTGCAGCCGGGCATAGGCGCCGCCCTGCTTCACCAGGTCCGCGTGACGGCCCTCCTCGACGATGCGGCCGGCGTCGAAGACCAGGATGCGGTCGGCCCCGCGGATCGTCGACAGGCGGTGGGCGATGACGATGGTCGTACGACCCACCATCAGTTCCTCCATCGCTGCCTGCACCTGGCGCTCGGTCTCGACGTCCAGCGAACTGGTCGCCTCGTCCAGCACGAGGATCGGGGCGTCGGCCAGGAAGGCCCGGGCGATCGCCACCCGTTGCCGCTCGCCGCCCGACAGCTTCACCCCGCGCTCGCCCACCAGCGTCTCGTAGCCCTTGGGCAGGCGCGCGATGAACTCCGCCGCCCGCGCGCGCTGGGCCGCCAGTTCGATCTCCTCGGGCGTGGCGTCCGGCCGGGCATATTTGATGTTGTCCGCCAGGCTCCGGTGGAACAGCGCAGGGTCCTGCGGCACCACCGCGATCGCCCGCCGCAAGGTCGCCTGCGCCACCTTCGACACGTCTTGCCCGTCAATCAGGATCGCACCGCCGTCCAGGTCGTAGAGACGCTGCACCAGCTTGACGAAGGTCGACTTGCCCGACCCGGTCGGCCCGACCAGCGCCACCCGCTCGCCCGGCGCGATGCGCAGGGTGAAGCGGTCGTACAGCGGCATCTCCGCCGACTTGTAGCGGAAGGTCACCCGGTCGAAGACGATCTCACCCAGCTCCGCACGGAACGGCGGCGCGCCGGGGGCGTCCAGCACCTGGGGCTCCATCATCGCGTACTGCGCCACGTCCTCGACATCGTCCATGCCGCGCTGGGCCGTACGTATATTCTCGCCGATGTTCCGCAGATAGCCGCTCATCAGCATGAACGAGGTGACGCCGAAGGCGATGTCGCCCGAGCCCGCACGCCCCGCCACCCACTCGCGCAGGATCAGGCCGGTCAGCCCCGCCTGTAGCCCGACCAGCATCAGGTTATGCAGCAGCCAGAGATCGGTGAACCGGTTCCAGGTGCGGATGGTGGCCTTGCGCCACAGCTCCGTGACCTCGGCGATCCGCCCCTCTTCGCGGGGCTCCGCGCCGAACGTCTTCACGGTGGCGTTCGACGAGATCGAGTCCGCCAGCGCCCCGCCGATCCGCGAGTCCAGCGCGACGGAGCGCAGGTTCGCGGGCCGGGCGTAGAGCGACGTCAGATAGACGTTGGACAGGACGTACAGAACCGTCACCGCCATGCTGAACAGGCCGACCGCGGGCCACCGCAGGAACATCATCACGCAGAGCCCGCCCAGCACCAGGGCGGCGGGCCCGAACCAGATCAGCACCGCGTCGGTGACGACGTCATAGCCCCACATGGCCCGGCTCAGCCGCCGCACCGTTGCGCCGGCGAAGGTGTCGGCGTGCCAGTCCGACGAGAAGGTCTGGACGCGCCGGAAGCCGTCGTCGGTGATGTCCTTCATGTTGTTGGCCGAGAACGGCGTCAGGAAACGCATGGCCGTGTTCCGGATCACCGAAAACGCCGCATAGACGCCAACGAAAATCGCCCAGGCCTTCCAGGCCGAGTCGGCGTTGCCTAGCCCCGCCGACACGGCGTCCACCAGCTGGCCCGCCGCCCACGGCAGGGCCAGATCGAACCCGATGGCGGCCAGGGTCAGGATGACGGTCGCGCTGAGCAGCCAGGGCCGCCGGCGCCAGTAGCCGGCGAGGAACGCCAGCACCTGCCGGTTGGAGAGCTGCCGTCTCTTGGTGTCTTCACCGTCTTCGTAGTGGTCGGTCATCGGATTGGTCTCGAACAGCGGCGGCTGACCCGGCCCTCCGAATGCGGAGCGCGCGCGGGTCTGGCGCAGGGTGGACTTGGCGTGATGGATTGGGTGCGAGAGCGTTTGAGGCTCGGCAGG
Source organism: uncultured Phenylobacterium sp. (assembly GCA_964575195.1). Taxonomy (GTDB): domain Bacteria; phylum Pseudomonadota; class Alphaproteobacteria; order Caulobacterales; family Caulobacteraceae; genus Phenylobacterium. The sequence continues at coordinate 233,909 of CAZNPJ010000007.1, read as the reverse complement.
CCTCGGGCGCGCGGGATCGCTTCGCGTCGGCGCGAGCCGAAACGGAAGCAGTCGGGCTGGTTTAGCGGTGCGGCGGCGGCCCGAGGCGCGTTGGGAAAATCGTCGTGGCGACAGCTGTCATTCTGACGGACCTCCCTCAAAGAGCCTCGAAGACGCAAAGGCTAGGCGGGGCTCCCCGCACGGTCAAGCAACCGGATAACGAAGGTTAACGGCCGTTGCGCTGCGCGGCATTTCGGCAACACCGCTTCGTCTGCTAAGCCCCGCCCATGCGTTCCGATGCCCCCCTGCCCGACGCCGCGCCGACCAATTGGGTGGACCGGTTTGCGCCTGTCGTCCTGCGGCCCTGGCTGAAGCTGGGGCGGTTCGACCGGCCGGCGGGGATCTGGCTGCTGATGCTGCCGGGGTGGCAGGGGATCGCGCTGGCCGGCGCCATGCGCGGGCAGTGGCCGGACCTCAAGCTGATGCTGCTGGTCTTCCTGGGCGCGGCGCTGATGCGGGCCGCGGGTTGCGCCTACAACGACATCGTCGACCGCGACATCGACGCCAAGGTCGCCCGCACCGCCGGCCGCCCGATCCCCTCGGGCCAGATCTCGGTGAAGCAGGCCTGGGCCTTCGTGGTCGGCTGCTGCCTGGTCTCGTTCCTGATCCTGATCACCCTGCCGCCCCTGGCCATCGGCCTGGGCGTGGCGTCCCTGGCGCTGGTCGCGGGCTACCCCTTCATGAAGCGCATCACCTGGTGGCCCCAGGCTTGGCTGGGCCTGACCTTCAACTGGGGCGCGCTGCTGGGCTATGCGGCCGCAGCCGACACGATCACGGCGCCGGCGATTCTGCTCTATGCGTCCGGTATCGCCTGGACCCTCGGCTACGACACCATCTACGCGATCCAGGATCTTGAGGACGACGCCCTGGCCGGCGTGAAATCCTCCGCCCGCCGCCTGGGCGACAAGGCCCCGCGCGCGGTCGCCGCCTTCTATCTGGGAACCATGGCCTTGGCCTTCGCCGCCGGCGTGCTTGGCCGCTTGGGACCCGGGTTCTCCATTTTGCTCCTGGCCTTCGCCGTCCATTTGGGCGTGCAGGCGCGGCGCGTGCGGATCGACGATCCCGTCCTGGCGCTGAAGCTGTTCAAGTCGAACGCCGGCGCCGGCCTGATCCTGTTCGCCGCCTTCGCCGCTGGCGCGCTCTAGCCGACCCATACCGCGAGTAGGGCCATCAGGCGCATTGGGCACCGGCGATCGCGTGCTTGAACGCCGTTCTTGTATGACATACAATTATCGCCATGGCGGACGTAAGGGCCCTCGCTGACGCACGCGCCGTGCGCGAACCCGGCAAGCGGATGCGCTCGCGGCTGCTCGATGCGGCGGTCGCGCTGTTCAAGGCCCGCGGCCTGGCGGGCGTTGCGGTGGCCGAGATCGCCGCCGCCGCCGGCGCCTATCCCAGCCAGGTCACCTACTACTTCCGCACCAAGGAGGCCCTGTTCGTCGAGGCGGCCTGCCGCGAGGTGCTCTATGTGGCCCGCCAGGCCGAGCTGGCCGCCGCCGGCGCCGCCACCGGCTCCGACTACAACCGCCGCCTGGTCGAGACCGTGGTCGGGTCGCCGGGCCTGGCGCTGTTCGTCGAGGCCCTGTCGCTCACCCGGCGCCGGCAGGACCTCAGCCCACTGATCGAGCGCACCTTCGAGCGCCTGCACGGCGAGGGCGACCGCGCCTACGCCGAGATCCGCCACCGTCGCGGCTGGTCCGCCGCCGAAGACGCCGGCACGGTGGCGCGCCGCTTCTGGACCCTGGCCCTGGGTGTCGCCCTGCGCGAAGGCGCCACCGAGGCCACGGTCGCCGACGCCGTCGAGGAGATGGTCGCCCTCCTCCGCCACCAGCCTGTCCGCAAGACCGGAGACGCCTGATGCCCGCTGCCGCCCGTGTCGCCCCGAAAGACTACTTCACCCCCGACGAGTGGGCGCCCCTGGCGCGGAAATCGGCTTGGAAGGGTCTTGGCCTGGTCGCCCATGCCTGGATCGTCATCGGGCTGGCCGCCGGCATGGCCATGGCTTTTCCGCTCACGATCCCGCTCGCGGTGATGATCATCGGCGCCCGTCAACTGGGCCTGGCGATCCTGATGCACGACGCGGCCCACGGCGCGCTGCACGGCGATCTGAAGGTCAACGATTTCCTGGGCGACCGGCTGACCCCCGGCGGTCTCGCCGCCTATCGCACCTATCACCTGGGCCACCACAAGTTCGCCCAGCAGGCCGAGGACCCTGACCTGGCCCTGTCGGCGCCTTTCCCGATCACCCGGCTGTCGCTTCGCCGCAAGCTGGTCCGCGATCTGACCGGCCAGACCTATTACAAGCAGCGTTGGGCGGGCCTGGTGAAGCGCCTGCGGGAGCGCAAGCCCGGTCAGCCGCTGTGGCCGATCCTGCGGGACGCGGCGGTGTCGCGGAAGCGGTTCCTGGTCGGGATGGTCGTCACGGTCGCGGCGACGGCTCCGTTCGGGTTCTGGTGGGCGTGGCCGGTGCTATGGCTGCTGCCCCAGGCCACGTGGCTGCCGATGATCACCCGACTGCGCAACATCGCCGAGCACGCCTGCGTCGCGAAGGACGAGCCCGATCCCCTGCGCCATGCCCGCACGACGCGGGCCAACCTGCTGGAGCGGGCGCTCCTCGCGCCCTACTACGTGAACTACCACTGCGAGCATCACATGTTCATGCATGTGCCTTGCTACAACCTGCCCCGCACACACCGCCTGTTGAAGGCCAAGGGCGTGCTGCCGGGCATGCTGATCGCCCCCAGCTACCTGGACGTCCTGCGCCTCGCCACCAGCAAGCCGGCCCGCCAGGATCGCGGCGGCAACCCCAGCCCCGAAGAGCGCGGCGTCGTGAAGGCGGTCATTCAGTAGTCCGACCAGCCGGACCTCTAGGCGGCCTTGCCGGCGGAGGCGGCCGTGAGCGCCGCGTGAAGCTGGTCGATCATGATCGGTTTCGGCACGATGCCGTCCATGCCGGCGGCCTCGTACTCGACCACCTGGGCGGGCATCGAGTTCGCGGTCAGCGCCACGATCCGGGTCGGCGCCAGGCCGCGCTCGGCCTCGAGACGGCGGATGTCGCGGGTCGCGGTGACGCCGTCCCGCACCGGCATCTGGATGTCCATCAGCACCAGGTCCCAGTCGCCGCGGCCCCAAGCCTCCACCGCGGCGCGGCCGTCCGGCACGACAGTGGGATCGACGCCCAGGGCGTTCAGCACGGTGCGCACGACGCGCTGGTTGGTCTCGTTGTCCTCGGCCACCAGCACCCGCAGGTCGGCGACATGGCGCTCGCCGGCGCTCGGCGCCGCCTCGGGGGCGGCGCGCTCGAGGGGCAGCCAGATCGTAAAGACGCTCCCCAGGCCCACCTCGCTCTGCGCCTCCAGGCTCCCGCCCATGAGGCCGGCGACCCGACGGCAGATCGCCAGACCCATCCCGATGCCGCCGAAGCTGCGGGTCGCGGCGCCGTCGCCCTGGGTGAAGGTCTCGAACAGGCGCGGCAGTACGTCGGGCGGGATGCCGATGCCGGTATCGGTCACCGACACGACCAGCCCGTCCTCCACCCGCGCCCGGATCTGAACCCCGCCGACGGCCGTGAACTTCAGGGCGTTGGACACCAGATTGTACAGCACCTGGCGCAGCCGCTTTGCGTCGCCAACCCAGGCCCCGGCCGCGTCGGGCTCAATGTCGATCTGCAGGTCGAGACCTTTGGCCTCCGCCAGCGTGATGGCGGTCTCGCAGGCCTGGCGAATGACGCTTTCCAGCTCGAAGGGCGCGGTCTCGATGCTCACGGCGCCGGCGTCCATGTCCGCCAGGTCCAGGAGGTCGTTGAGCACGGTCAGCAGCGCCGTGCCGGACTCGCGGATCACCTCGAGCCGCTCGCGTTGCGGCGCGCTGAGGTCGTCCAGCAGCAGGGACTGGGTCATGCCCAGCACGCCGTTGAGCGGCGTCCGCAGCTCATGGCCCATGTTCGCCAGGAACTGCGACTTGATGCGGTTGGCCCGCTCGGACTCCTCGCATGCTTCGGAAACCTCGCGCATGGCGCCGCGCAGATCACGATCGTAGTCCTCCAGCCCCCCCAGCAGGCGGTTGAAGCTGCGGGTCAGGCGGCCGATCTCGTCGTCGCGCGCGATGGGCAACCGGGCGCTGAAATCGCGGGAGGCGGCGACCGTCTCCATCGCCTCGTCCAGGGCGCGCAACGGCGCCAGCGCGCGTCGGGCCATGCGCCGAGCGACGAGGCCTGCGCCCACCGTGGCCAGGATCGACAGCAGAAGCGCGACGGTGATGTTCGACAGCCGCTCGCGCAACACCTGACGGTCGTCGACCAGCAGCACGACCTCGCCGACCCGCTGGCCGCCCACATAGTGCGGCGCGCGCACCTCCAGGCCACTGGAACGGAAATGGGTTCTGACAGACTTGGCGCCCTCGAAACCGAGGCGGTCACCGCGTCCCTTGGTGTCGCCGACCTGCAGGCGCCGGCCCGCGAGATCGGAATAGGCCGCCGCGATCGCCGTCTCACTGGTGGCCAGCAAATGGGCGGCGTCGGTCGTGATTTCGGTTGGGCCGCCGTTCAGGGTGCTGTGGGCCGCTGCGCCGATGGCTTGGGCGAGGTGGACCGACTTGTCGGCCAGGTCCTCACGATCGTGGGTCCAGTTGCGATACTGATAGACGGCGAACGCCGCGAACAGGGCTGTGATTGTCGACACCAGCGCGATGGCGACGACGCGAGCTTCCAGGCCGCCGCCCAGTATCGTCGCGCGCCGCGCTTCTGCGCGATTGAACATGCCCATGCCGCCCGCCTCCCCGGACAGGTCCCTGCATGAACGTCCCAGATAAAGCTTAAGCTTATGCAAATTGTGGGAATCGGCTGTTGCTCAAACTGAGCACCCCGGCGAGGAGTGCGGGATGATTTTACCCACGCCGGAGGCCCGTCGCGCCTTCATTCTCGAACACACCCATCTGCAACCGCCGCCACATACGCCCGAGCTGCAGCTCCACCTGGCGGACGAGGTCACACCCATCTGGCGCCTGACCGAGGACGCGCTCACCGAGATCGGTCTGCCGCCGCCGTTCTGGGCCTTCGCATGGGCGGGCGGACAGGCCTTGGCCCGATACATCCTCGACAATCCCGCGATCGTCGCCGGCAAGGCCGTGATCGACTTCGCGTCCGGATCGGGGCTGGTGGCGATCGCTGCGCGCCGCGCCGGCGCCGCCCGCGTGCTGGCCGCCGACATCGACGTCTTCTGCGGCGAAGCGCTGTCGCTGAACGCCGCCGCAAACGGCGTGGCGATCGACTTCACGGGCGACAACCTGTTGGACACCTCGCCGCCGGCCTGGGCCGAGGTGATCCTGGCTGGCGACATCTGCTACGAGAAGCCTCTCGCCGCGCAGGTCATGGCCTGGTTGGCCGAGGCCCGCGCCGCAGGGGCCACGGTGCTCATCGGCGATCCGGGCCGCAGCTATTTCCCCCGCACCGGCCTCGTCCATCTGGCCGACTATCAGGTCGCCACGACCCGCGAGCTCGAGGATCAGGAGGTGAAGAAGACGGCCGTCTGGACTCTTCCATGACCTCCGGCTAGTTTGGAACAAAGAAGGAACAACACCGATGCGCGAAGACGGAAAAGTCGACTATGTGGAACTGCCCGGCGGGGACCTGGCGGCGGTAAAGGCCTTCTATGGCGCGGCCTTCGGCTGGACGTTCACGGACTACGGCCCGGACTATGCGAGCTTCGACGAAGGGATCGACGGCGGCTTCGACACCGGCGGCGACGACGCGGTGAAAGTCCCCCTGGTCATCCTCTACGCCCACGATCTTGAAGCCATGGCGGCCAGGGTCGCCGCCGCCGGCGGCGCGATCACCCGGCCCATCTTCAGCTTCCCCGGCGGCCGCCGCTTCCACTTCGCCGACCCCGCCGGCAATGAGATGGCGGTCTGGAGCGAGGGATAGGTCACCCCCCGCTAGAACTTCGTCGCCTCAGGCGCTTCGGTGACCGGGGCGCACACGCCGGAGAAGCCGCCGAAGGTCGCCTGGCCATTGCGGCGGTCAATCACCAGCTTGGACCGGTCCAAGCGGTTCCACTTCAGGCGACCGCGGATCGACAGTCGATCGATCGAGACGTCGGTCAGGTCGTACCAGCCATCCCGGTCGTCCTTGGCGAACAGCGGCTCGGAGCTCTTGGGCGGCTTCACGCGCACCGCCCCGTTCTCAACCACGACGCCCAGCTGCGCCGCCTGCCGCCCCTCGCCGATCATCATCCCGTAGCCGTAGGGGCGACCATAGCGGTACGAGGGTTCCATCACCGTCAGCACGGCGTCCGATCCGGTGCAGATCAGGTTCAGGCGCGCGCCCGCCTCCTGCGCCGCCGCCGGTGTCCCCGCGATCGCAAGCAAACCCGCGACGCCGATGATCTTGAATGCCCGCAACGTCCGACTCCCCAGCTTTGCGCCAACCCTAGACCCGACCGTCACGTCCGAGAAGGCCGGCCCTCAGGCGCGCGGCAGGGCCTGCAGGATCGCCTGGGTGATGGCGCCGTAGTTCCGGTCGAAGTGGTGCCCGCCGCGCAGTTCCACCCGGCGGATCAGATTGGGCGAAAAGGCCGGGCACACCGAGCTGGCCTCGCGGCTCCCATAGACACACACCATCGGCGCGCCATGCAGCGCCGCCACGGCGGGCGGTACGGGGTAGGTGTCGCTTGCGGCCAGGTTCAGCCAGCTTCCGGCCCGCACCGTGAGCTCGCCCTTCGGCTCGAGGCCAACCAGCGCCGTCAGCCGGACCGCCCGGCGCAGGTCCGCCGGCAGCCGCGGTTCGATCACCGGCAAGGCGTCGGCCCCGAAGGAATAGCCCACCAGCAGCACCCGATGCTTGCCCCACGCCGCCATGTAGTGGCGCAGCGTCGCCGCCAGGTCGTCGGCCGCCCCCTGCGCGGTCCGCCCGGGCGCGAAATAGCGCAGCGAGCTGTAGCCGATCACCGGCACCCCGGCCCGGACCAGCCCGTCGCTCATCCCCCGGTCGATCGCCGCCCAGCCGCCGTCGCCGGAATAGATCACCGCCAGGGTGTCGCCGCCCGCGTGCGCCGGGCTCACCGCAGCCGGGGCGCGATCGTCCTGCTGCGAGCGCCAACCCGCGACGCCGGCCATGCCCAGCGCCATACAGAGGCCAGCCAGGGCGAGCAGCCGACCCGGGCGTTGGTCGCGGAAACGAGCGTGGGCCATCGTGAGACGCCTCTTGAAGATAATTAAAGCTGCGCCGTGTCAGCGGCCTTTTCATGGCCGCCGGGCCCCTCGCGCTCGCCATCGCATCTGCTAAACCTTGCGGGTCGTCAGCCGGAGTTCCCATGCGCCGCCGCAGCTTCCTCGCCGCCCTGCCCGCCGCCGCCCTGGCCGGTCCCGCCTTCGCGTCCTCGCGGAGCGAGAACCCCAACCGCAACCGCCCCGACGTACGCCCCGGCGACCGGATCGACGGCGCCAATTTCGCCAGCCGCAGCGCCGCCTGGGGCCTGCACGGCGCGGCCGCCACCGCCCATCCCCTGGCCACCCTCGCCGCCATCGATATCCTGAAGGCGGGCGGCTCGGCGGTGGACGCCGCGATCGCCGCCAACGCGGTGCTGGGCTACGGCGAACCCATCGCCTGCGGCATCGGCGGCGACTGTTTCGTCATGCTTTGGGACCCCAAGACCCGCAAGGTCGTTGGCCTCAACGGATCTGGTCGCAGCCCCCGCGGCCTCAGCCTGGAGACCGTCCGCAAGCGCGCCACCCCCAAGGGCACGATCCCCAGCCACGGGGCCATTTCCGTCAGCGTCCCCGGCGCCGTCGACGCCTGGTGGAGCCTGCACCAGCGCTACGGCAAGCTGCCGTGGAAGGATCTGTTCGCCCCCGCCATCGCCCACTGCGAGGACGGCGCGCCGGTCATCCAGAACACCGCCTTCTACGTCGAAGCCTCGAACCGAAACTTTTCGAAGAACCCCGCCATCGAGGAGCTGGACAACTTCCGCAGCGTCTGGACCCGCGACGGCAAGACCCCGCGCGAGGGCGAGATCTTCAAGAACCCAGGCCTCGGCCGCACCTATCGCCTCATCGCCGAGGGCGGCGGCCGCGCCTTCTACGAGGGCGAGATCGCCGAGACCATCGAACGCTATTTCAAGCGGATCGGCGGCTGGATGACCAAGGCGGATCTGACCGCCCACCGCTCCGAGTGGGTCGAACCGCGCAGCGTCAACTATCGCGGCGTCGATGTCTGGGCCCTGCCGCCCAACAGCCAGGGGCTGGTGACGCTCCAGATGCTGAACATCCTCGACGAGTTCGACGTGAAGGCCATGGGCTTCCAGTCCGCCGCCGCCATCCACCATGGCGTCGAGGCCAAGCGTCTGGCCTTCGAGGACCGCGCCCGCTTCTACGCCGACCCGGCCTTCTACAAGCAGCCCGTCGACTGGCTGCTCTCGAAGGACTACGCCCGCGAACGCGCCCGGCTGATCCGCCCCGACGCCATCGCGCCCATGGTCTATCCGGGCAGGGCGCCCAGCCACGGCGACACCACCTACTTCACCACCGCTGACAAGGACGGCATGATGGTCTCCATCATCCAGTCCAACTATCGCGGCATGGGCTCGGGCCTGATGCCAGACGGTCTGGGTTTCATGTTCCAGGACCGGGGCGAACTCTTCGCCCTGACGGACGGCCATCCCAACATCTACGCCCCCGGCAAGCGGCCCTTCCAGACCATCATCCCGGGCTTCGCCACACAGAAGGGCGAACCGATGCTCAGCTTCGGCGTCATGGGCGGCGACATGCAGCCCCAGGGCCAGACGCAGATCATCTCCAACCTCGTCGATTTCGGCCTTGGCCTGCAGGAGGCCGGCGACAGCCCCCGCTGGCACCACGACGGCGGCATGGAGCCCACCGGCGAGGACCTGGGTCAGCCCGGCGTTCTCAACCTCGAGACCGGCGTCCCCGAGGCGACAAAGGCGGCGCTGGCCAAGCTGGGTTGGGTCATGAAGCCCGCCCCCGGCGGCTACGGCGGCTACCAGGCCATCCAGCGCTGGCCCGGTCGCTACGCCGCCGCCACCGAGATGCGCAAGGACGGCGTGGCGCTAGCCTACTGAGCCCCGCCCTCACGCGTCATGGCTTGGCGCGCTCCGACACCCTGCGGGGACCATTCCACGAGGCGTACTCCATGACCCCCGAAGATGTGCGCGCCATTGTGATGTCGTTCCCCGGCGCGGAGGATGGGACGAGCTACGGCCACCCGTCGTTCAAGGTGAACGGCAAGATGTTCACGCGCCTGCGGGCCGAGGACGACAGCCTGGTCCTGATGGATGTCGGCATCGACGAACGCGAGATGCTGATGGCGGCCGAGCCGGCCACCTTCCATTTCACCGCGCACTACAAGGACTATCCGTGTGTCCTCGCCCGGATCGCGACACTGGACCCCGCGTCCCTCGGCAGCTTCCTCGAACGACGCTTCCGCAAGATTGCGAAAAGGAGCGTCGTGAAGGCCTGGGACGCGGCGCGCGCCTAGCGCTGGCCCGGCGGGAAGGTCTCCGGAAACTCCAGCTTGCTGACGTCGTAGCCCAGAGCGCGCGTGCGCGCGGTGATCTCGTCCACCAGGGCGGGCGAAGGGCGCGGGTCGCGGGTGTAGAGGTTCACCAGCTTCAGGTCCGGCGTCGACATGATGAACCAGCCGTCCCCGTGATCCAGCAGCCAATAAGTCCGGCCGACCGGCACGAAGCCGAACAGGCGGTAGTTCACATGCACCTTGTTGTTCATGCCGGGGTTCAGGATCTTCAGCGGCCCGGCGACCACCTTCTCCTTGCCCGCCGGCGTCTTGTCGCGGCACGCGTCGCGCTGAACCAGCCCGCCATCCTCTGAGACGTAGTCGGTGTAGCCGGCCACGCACCCGTCGGTCAGCTTCATCGGCGTGCGCCCGATCTCGTACCAGCGCCCGGTGAAGTGGCTGGCCGCGTCGATGCGCTTGGCCGGTTCCGGCGCCGCGGCCGACCGGCTTCCCGCCATCGACGCGCAGCCCGCGAGCAACAGGGCGGCGCCCGCCGCCAGGACCAGGGTTCTTGCTCTCATGTGATACACTCCATCGTCCACCTAACCGGCGCCGCAGCATCCGGTTCCCCTTGGGATCAGACGAAGTCCAGGTACCGGCGATTGAAGTTCCGCAGACGCGGGAAGATCACGTCGATGTCGCTGTCCGACACCCCGAACCACCGGCCCAGCGTCGCCCCGTACTGATCCACCGACGTCGTCGGAATGGTGACGTTGTTGATATTGTCCGGATTGTTGAAGCCGCCCACGTCGGACCCTAGCGTCGGGTACTGGCCATAGATGTCGCCGCCCCGAACCGCCCCGCCCATGACCAGATGGTGAGCGCCCCAGGCGTGGTCCGTCCCGTCGCCGTTCGTATTGAACGTTCGTCCAAAGTCCGACGCCGTGAAGGTCGTGACCTGGCTCCGTCGATCGAGCCCGCCGATATTGCTCAGCGCCCCGTCGAAGTACGACATCGCCTGCGCCAACTTGGCCAACAGGTTGGGCTGGGTCCCGTTCTGGAAGTCGTGAGTGTCCCAGCCGCCCAGGCTCACGAAGAACACCTGACGACGAACGCCCAGGCTGGAGCTGGCGGCGACCATGCGGGCCACCGTCTGAAGCTGCAGCGCCAGGCTGTTGGTCTCCGTCCGGCCGGTCACCGGATTGGTGTAGGCCGGCGCTGTGCTGACGCTGGTCACCGCCGCCTGTGCGAACGCGCTGTTGATCGTGGTCGAGGCGTTGATCGAGCGGCTGACCACCGCGGCGTAGTCGGCGGCGAAGTTGCTCGTCAGCTGGGTGTCGGTGACCAGATCGCGCACCCGCGAGGGCGCCAGGCTGGAGCCGAACAGGCTGGTCCCCGACTGGCCGCTGATGACCACCGCCGGCTGGGCGCCCGTCGACAGCTGGTACTGGACCACCGACTGACCTGACAGAAACACGGCGTTGCCTGCGGCGGAGATCGCGGTGAACAGGGTGTTCTGGCCGTTCATGCTGGCCGTCAGGTCGGCGAACCGGCCGCCCCAGCCGGTGCGCGCGCCTTCGGTCGACAGCGCCTGCCAGGTCGATTGCTGATCGTTGTGCGAGAACAGGCTGGTGGGAACCGGGACCGACTTCGCCTGATACTGGGCCTTGGTGATCGGTTGCACCAGGGTCCCGACATTCGCCATCACCGCCAACCGGCCCTGGCCGAACAGGGTCTGCAACGGCCCCAGGAACGGGTGCAAGCCAAAGGTGCGGCTGCTGGCGCTGGTCCCCGCCGGGATCGCCTGCGCCGTCCGCGGCGTGATCGGCAGGACGCCGCCCCAGGCCTCCGGTGTGTCGGCCTGGGCGACGCGTCCGGTGACGGAACTGGTCTGCCCCACCGGTGTCGCCGCCGTCCCCACGGGCATCAGGGCGATGGGATCGGCCCCCGTGTTGCGGGCGGCGAAGTAGCGGCCCCAGGAGTCCGGGTCGGTCGCCAGGACCATGTTGTGCGAGTCGTTGCCGCCGTAGAGGAAGAGGCAGACCAGGGCTTTGTAGTCTGGAGCCGACTGGCTAGCCGCAGACCCGGCCGCGGCCAGCTGAAGGGCGAACGGCGCGGCCGTCCCCAGCATCGAAAACGCCCCGCCCAGGCGCAGCATATGGCGGCGGTCCATCATCCGGCTCATCGCTGCACCAGGTATTCTGACGAGGCCATGGTCATGTAGATCGCCAGCTTCGCGCGGTTCAGCAGCGCCGCCTGGGGATTGGTGGCCGGCACCGTCACCCCGCCCACCGCCTCGACGATCCGCAGGCGCAGGCGCGGCGACATCGACCCGTTCATCAGCAGCAGGTTGACGCGGTCCACCAGCGCGCCCGGATCGTTCGCCAGGGCGACCTCGGCGGCATAGGCCGAGCGGACGTCGCGGGCGCCGGACACGGTGGCGCCGATGCCCGCGTCGATGGTCGACTGCATGGTGTTCAGGTAGCCCGCGACCGTGACCTCGTCGACGATCTGGAACTCGGGCGCCACCAGGCCCGCGGCGCCGACACGGCTGTTCGGCGGCGAATAGCCCGGCCGGAAGAAGTTGAAGACCGACGGCGAGGTCATCGCCGACTGACCCAGGGAGGTGTTGGCGCTGGTCGAGGGGATCTGCCAGTCGCCCGACGTCGACGTGGCCCCGAACGCCCGCGCCCAGCTGGCCAGGCGCACCACCGGCTCGCGCACCTTGCCGTAGTTGACGCCCGCCGCCGTCTCCGCGCTGCGCGCCTCGGGGTCCAGCAGGATCGCCCGCACCACGGCGGCCATGTCGCCTCGCACGCCCGCGCCGTTGTTATTGAACACCGTCGCCACCCGCTGGACGTAGATCGGACTGGGGTTGCTGGTGACAAGCCGCTGGATCAGCTGCTTGGCGATGAAGGGGCCGGTGTTCGGATGGTTGAAAAGGGTATCCAGCGCGATCTTCAGGTCGCCCGCCGGGTCCGCCGCCCCGGACGCCGGAATGGTCCGGCCCAGGAAGCTCTTGGCGCTGGTGGAGTGGAACGCCGCATAGGGAATCATCGAACGGACCTTGGCGTCCGTCGGCAGGTTCCCGCCCCGGAAGGTCACGGTGGTCGGGTTGGGCGAATAGTAGCTGTAGCCCGTGAACACCTTCGCCAGGCCGCTGATGTCGTCGGCGGTATAGGTCGGGATGGGCCGACCGTTCCCGTCCAGACGCACCGTCCCGTCCAGATTGAGCTGGTAGAGCCCGATGGTCATCAGCTGCATGACCTCGCGGGCGTAGTTCTCGTCGGGGTTCCGGCCCGTCGCGGGATCCTCCTTCTGGTTGCCCAGCCAGGTCAGATAGACGCCCATCATCGGGTGCAGCGTCACCTGCTCCAGCAGGGTCCGGAAGTTGCCGAACGCGTTGGCGCCCAGCATGTCGTAGTACGAGCCGGCGCCACGGGTATCGATGTTGGTGTCGGTCAGCGAGACCACGAAGATCTCGGACAGGGCCAGCTTCATCCGCTGGCGCAGCTGGTCTGGGCCCGTGATCGCCTGGTCCCAGTAGGAGTAGTAGAAGTCGGTGGCGTTCAGGGTCGCGGTCGGCGCGCTGACGCGGATGGCGGCCAGGCGCGCATCCAGGTCGGCCAGATGGCTGGGGGGCGGCGCCATCGCCATCTGCTGGTCGATCCATTGGGCGTAACCAACAGACCGAACCTGGGTGATCGCCGCATCGGTGGCGCCATAGCTGGTCTGGCCCAGGAAACGCGCGGCCTCGGCGGCGGTCGGCTGCGCGCCCTCCGAGCCGGTCGAACGGACGCCGCTGCAGCCGGCCACGGCCAGCGCCGCCATAACCGCCGGCAGCCACGCCCATGCGCGTGCAATCCTGCGCCCCGCTCTCACGCCCCGATGACCCCTATGACCAGAACCTGCAAAACTGTACTTCGCGGAAGGTTTACCCTTCTCGTATGTCAATGGTTTCCACGCTGGGGCGTTTTGGTTCCGTCGGCTATCACTTAATTGTTTGAGCCGGGGCGACGCTCGGCCGGCACTGGAGAAGCGAATGGCGAACTTCACCGCCGGCGGGCTTGGCGTCGACTTCAACGCGCTGGAGTTGGCGCCCCTGGCCGATGCCGGCCAAAGCGGGGCCACCGCCACCGCGGTGGTGCTGACCATCGGCGATGTCTCCGTTCAGGTGTTCGGGACCGGCTTCGCCTACGCCGCCAGCGGGCCGCCCACGACCGGCGTGATCCAGCGACTGGCCGTCAACACCGGCGCCGGCCTGGCCTACGACATCAGCGGCCTGTCGCTCTCGGCCGACACCTTCCGCAACCTGATCCTGGCGGGCGACAATGCGGGCGCGAAGGCGGCGCTTTTCGCTGGCGCCGACCTCTTCACCGGCTCGGCTGTCGCCGACCGCCTGTTCAGCTACGCTGGCGACGACACGGTCAGCGCCGGAACCGGCAACGACATCATCATCGAGGCCAGCGGTTCGAACTACCTGCGCGGCGACGAGGGTGACGACCAGATCGCCGGTGGCTCCGGGTTCGACGACATCAACGGCAACATGGGAAACGACACCGCGTCCGGCGGCCTGGGCAATGACTGGGTCGTGGGCGGCAAGGACAACGACCTGCTGTTCGGCGACGATGGCGGCGACCTTGTCTACGGCAACCTCGGCGACGACACCTGCGAGGGGGGCGCCGGCAACGACACCATCCGCGGCGGCCAGCAGAACGACACGCTCAGCGGTGGCGCGGGCGCCGACTACGTCTCCGGCGACCGGGGCGACGACACCATGACCGGCGGCGAGGGGGCGGACCTGTTCCACTCCTTCAGCGACGCCGGCGTCGACCGGGTGCTCGACTTCAGCATCGCCCAGGGCGACCGCGTGCTGCTGGACGTCGGGACGACCTACACGGTCAGCCAGGTCGGCGACGACACGGTCATCAGCATGAGCGGCGGCCAGGTCATCCTGGTCGGCGTGGCGGCGAGCAGCCTCCTGCCGACCAGCATCTTCCTCGCCTAACGGTCTAATCCATACCGGTAGAGCAGCCGCACGCCCACGTCGCCGACGCCCGGGTTGTAGCTGCCCGCCAGCTGGGCGTGGCTCATGTGGATCCAGGACAGCTCCACCGACAGCCGCCGCGTCGCCCGCCAGCCCACCGACAGCTCCGGCTCGAACAGCACCCGCGACCCCAGGTCCAGCTTCGTCTGGAAGTCGCGCAGCCGCTTCAGTCGCTCCTCCGGCGTGATCCCGGGCGCGTCCGGCGACGGCAGGTTCACCCGCCCGTCGTGGATCGCCACCCCGATCCCCGGCTGCACGTACAGCCGATCGTTCAGATGAAACCGCCACGACAGGCCGGCCGCCGCATAGTTCGTGCCCCCCGCGGTGTTCACCCCGGCCAGCAGATGCACCCGGGGCTTGCCCAGGAACGCCAGCTCGTCCAGCGCGGTCGTGCGCGCGCCCACCACGATCTGCGCGCCCTTCTCGAACTTGCCGTAGGAAATCCCGTCGTCGATGTCGTGGACATAGGCCCCGCCGAACACTTCGCCGGCCCGCGCCGCGCCGCTGCACAGCAGTCCGGCCGCCACGATCCCCCAGATTACGCCCCTGGCCATTCCCGGCTCCGGTCCCGCGCCCGCCGCGGCGCGCCGCCCCGATCCTAGACCGGTTCCGCGGGCGCGGGTAAACCGCCGGACAAGGAGACCCGATGGCTTACCGCTCGTTGCGCGAATTCCTCACCAAGCTCGAGGCGGCCGGGGAACTGGTCCGCGTCACCGAGCCCGTTTCGTCCGTCCTGGAGATGACCGAGATCCAGCGCCGGCTGCTGGCCACCGGCGGCCCTGCCGTCCTGTTCGAGAACGTCATCCGCGCCGACGGCGAGCGCTCGACCATGCCCTGCCTGGTCAATCTGTTCGGCACGGTGAAGCGGGTGGCCATGGGCGTCACCCTGGACGGCAAGGACCGCACCACCGCCGGCGAGCTGCGCGAGGTCGGTGAGCTGCTGGCGTTCCTGCGCCAGCCCGAGCCCCCGCGCGGCCTCAAGGACGCCTTGGATATGCTGCCCCTGGCCCGCACCGTCATGGGCATGCGCCCCGCCACGGTGAAAAAGGCGCCCGTGCAGGAGATCGTGCTCACCGGCGACGACATCGACCTGACCAAGCTGCCGATCCAGACCTGCTGGCCCGGCGAGCCCGCGCCCCTGATCACCTGGCCCCTGGTGGTCACCAAGGGGCCCTCGGACTCCCGCGAAGACGGCTACAACCTGGGCATCTACCGCATGCAGGTCCTGGGCAAGGACCGCACCATCATGCGCTGGCTGGCGCACCGCGGCGGCGCCCAGCACCACCGCCGCTGGAAGGCCGGCGGCAAGCGCGAGCCCCTGCCCGCCTGCGCCGTCATCGGCGCCGATCCCGGTACGATCCTGGCCGCCGTGACCCCGGTGCCCGACACCCTGTCGGAGTATCAGTTCGCCGGCCTGATGCGCGGCTCCAAGCTGGACCTGGTCGCGGCCAAGACCGTGCCGCTGATGGTGCCGGCCCAGGCCGAAATCGTGTTGGAAGGCTACGTCCACCTCGACGACTACGCCGACGAGGGCCCCTACGGCGACCACACCGGCTACTACAACTCGGTCGAGCAGTTCCCGGTCTTCCAGGTGACAGCGATCACCATGCGAAAGGACCCGATCTACCTCACCACCTTCACCGGCCGGCCGCCGGATGAGCCCAGCGTGCTGGGCGAGGCGCTGAACGAGGTGTTCATCCCCCTCTTCCAGCAGCAGTTCCCGGAGGTCGTCGACTTCTGGCTGCCGCCCGAGGGCTGCAGCTACCGCATCGCCGTCGTCTCGATGAAGAAGGCCTACCCCGGCCACGCCAAGCGCGTGATGATGGGCGTCTGGAGCTACCTTCGCCAGTTCATGTACACCAAGTGGGTGATCGTCGTGGACGACGACATCAACGCCCGCGACTGGAAGGACGTCATGTGGGCGCTCTCCACCCGCATGGACCCGGCCCGGGACATCACGGTCATCGAGGGCACCCCCATCGATTACCTCGACTTCGCCTCGCCCGAGAGCGGCCTGGGCTCGAAGATCGGCCTCGACGCCACCAACAAACTGCCCCCCGAGACTCACCGGGAATGGGGCGAGAAGCTGGGCATGGACCGGGCCACCATCGAGGCGGTCACGGAGAAGTGGGCGAAGCTTGGCCTTCCGGGCGATGGCCGGCCGGTGGAATAGGACTAAGAGGCGACCATGGATCCTACCGCCGCCGCCCACGCCGCCGCCCTCTGGGCCGGTCTCTGCCTCATCCTGCTGCTCGTGCTGTCGGTGCTGGTCACCCGCCAGCGGCGCAAGCACCACGTGGCGATCGGCGACGGCGGCGTGCCCGCGCTGATCCAGGCCATCCGCGCCTTCGGCAATGCCACGGAGTACGTCCCGGCTGCGCTCGCGGGCCTGGGTCTGCTGGCCCTGGCGGGGGCGCCGCCGCTGCTGATCCACCCCATCGGCCTGATCCTCTTCGTCGGCCGCGTCCTGCACGCCGTCGGCCTGTCGCGATCCAGCGGCACATCCTGGCCCCGGGTCTCCGGCGTCCTCGCCACCTGGATCGCCTACGTCGCCATCGCTGCGGCGCTTTTGTTCTACGCCATCCCCTAGGCTTGTGACTGCGCCTTGGGTCGGCCATATCCCCAGGATGGACGAAAACCTGCTGAACGACGTCGTGGCCGCTGCGCTGAAGGCCGGGGCCGACGCCGCCGAAGCCGTGGGCGCAGAGCGCCGCAGCCTCTCGATCTCCGTGCGCATGGGCGACCTGGAAGAGGTGGAGCGCGAGGAGTCCCGCGACCTGGGCCTGCGGGTCTTCGTGGGCAAGCGCCAGGCCACGGTCTCCGGCTCCGACATCTCGGCCGAGGCCCGCGCCAAGCTGGTCGAGCGCGCCGTCGCCATGGCCCGTCTGGCGCCGGAAGATCCCTACGCCAGCCTGGCCGATCCCGACACCTTGGCCCGCGGCCCCCGACCCGACCTCGACCTCTACGACCCCAGCGAACCCTCCGCTGAGGACCTGGAGGACCGCGCCCGCCGCGCCGAGGCCGCCGCCCGCGCCGTGCCCAAAGTCACCAACTCCGACGGTGGCAGCGGATCCTGGTCGTCGGCGCAATGGACCATGGTGACCAGCGCGGGCTTCGCCGGCGTCCATCAGGCCTCCGGTTTCTCCATCGGCGCCTCCGCCATCGCCGGCGACGGCGAGACCATGGAAACCGGCTACGACGGCCGATCGGTCCGCTGGCAGTCCGACCTGCCCTCGCCCGAAAGCCTGGGGGCCGAAGCCGGCCGTCGCGCCGTCTCGCGTCTGGGCGCCCGGAAGATCGACTCCACGACCGCGCCCGTGATCTTCGAGAACCGCCTCGCGGGTTCGCTCATGAGCCCGCTGATCGGCGCCATTTCCGGCCCCTCCATCGCCCGCGGCACCTCGTTCCTGAAGGACAAGCTGGGCCAGCAGCTGTTCGCCAAGGGCATCTATCTCACCGACGATCCGCACAAGCCGCGCGGTCTGGGCTCCTCGCCCTTCGACGACGAGGGCGTCGCCAACCAGAGGCGCAACCTGATCGACGACGGGGTGCTGACAACCTGGCTGCTCAACACCGCCTCGGCCCGCCAGCTCGGCCTGACCAGCACCGGACACGCCTCGCGCGGCCTCGCCGGCCCGCCGGGCGTCTCGACCTCCAACCTCACCTTCCAGCCGGGCGACCGCGACCAGGCGGGCCTGATGAAGGACGCTGGCGCTGGCCTGCTGGTCACCTCGATGTTCGGGCCCTCGCTCAACGGCAACACCGGCGACTGGTCGGTGGGGTGCTCGGGCTTCTGGTTCGAGGACGGCGAGATCGCCTATGCGGTCAACGAGATCACCGTCGCCGGCAACCTGCTCGACATCTTCGGTCGCATCGTCCCGGGGGCCGACCTGGAGATCCGCGGGTCCGCCAACGCGCCCTCGCTGCTGGTCGACGCCCTGGCTATCGCGGGTCGATGAACGCCCAGGACCTCGCCCTCCTCATCGAGGCCGCCCGCGAGGCGGGAGTCCTGGCCCACGAGATCCGCCGTCAGGGCCTCGAGATCGAATACAAGGAGGGCGACGGCACGCCGGTCACCAACGCCGACCTCGCCGCCGACGCCCTGCTGACCCGAAAACTTCGCGACGCCCGCCCCGACTATGGCTGGCTCTCCGAGGAAACGGCCGACGACGAGGACCGCCTGTCGCGCCGGCGCATCTTCGTGGTCGACCCGATCGACGGCACCCGTGCCTTCCTCAACAACCGCCCCTGGTGGTCGATCTCGCTCGCGGTGGTCGAGGGCGACCAGGCGGTGGCCGGCGTGGTCTTCGCGCCCGAGTTCGACGAGGTCTACGCCGCGACCGTCGGCGGCGGCGCCACCCTCAACGGCCAGCCGCTCGTCCATAGCGCCGCCAGCGCGCTGGAAGCCTGCCGCATGGTGGGCGACCCCCGCGTTTTCGGTCATCCCGCCTGGCCCACGCCCTGGCCAGCGATGCAGATTGAGCAGCGCAATTCCACCGCCTACCGCATGTGCCTGGTGGCGGCCGGCCAGTTCGACGCCGCCGTGGCGCCGGTGCGCAAAAGCGACTGGGACGTGGCCGCCGGCGACCTCATCGCCCGCGAGGCCGGCTGCTTCGTCGGCGACCACACCGGGGCCGCCTTCCGCTACAACCGCGCCAGACCGTCGCAGCTAAGCCTGATCTGCGCCACGCCGGCGCTTGCCCCATTGATTCTGGAACGGGTTGGGCATATCGGCGCGCGTAATTGACTTTTCGCGAAACAAAACCGCAAGAACCTCATCATGCCCGACAAACAACTCCTCCACCTGGTCATTGGCGGCGAATTGAAGTCGCTCGAGGGCGCGCCTGAGTTCAAGGATCTGACCCGGGTCGACCTGGTCGGCGCCTTCCCCACCTACCAGGACGCCCGCCGCGCCTGGCTGGCCAAGGCTCAGCAGACCGTCGACAACGCCCACATGCGCTACTTCATCATCCACGCGCACAAGCTGCTCGATCCCCACGGCGACGAAGACCACGAGCACTAGGATTGCTCCCCTTTCGGCGGAGCTGTCGACGAAGGCCGACTGAGGGGGTCCTCCTCCGCCGTGGATGACCCCCTCCGGCGCGTCGCGCCACCTCCCGCGAAGGGGAGGAACAAGCCCTATTCCCGCCGCAGCACGCCATCCACCAGCGCGTTGCCCCACATGTTCGTCCGGAAGTCGGCCTTCATGCCGGCCGGGTCGTACATCGGACTCTCGACCCACTCCAGGAAGCTCATGCCCGCCGGCTCGCCCTCGGTGAGGTAGCGGGCGAAGGTGTAGTCCAGCACGCCGGTCTTGCCGTGCCGGATATGCAGGTACTTGAGCGACAGCTGGTCCAGCGCCTCGCGGATCGGCAGGCCCTTGCGGAAGTGCATGTAGAGCACGCTCATGATGCCCGCCCGGTCCGCCCCGGACTTGCAGTGCATCATCGCCGGATATTCGAGCGTCTCGAACAACCGCTTCGCCCCCAGCACGCGATCGCGCGACGGAACCTCGCGCGAGGTGATGGTGAAGTTGACGAAGTTCAGGCCCAGCCGCTCGCAGGCGTCCTTTTCCAGCGCATGGAAACTGGCGTCGAACCCGCCGCGCAGGTTGACGATCGTGCGGATCCCCTTGGCCTTCCAGGCGGCGATCTGGTGCGGCCACGGCTGGTTGGCGCGCACCAGCTCGTCCGAGATCCAGTGCGCGTTAGAAAATCCCAGCCGCAGATAGGCGTGGTCGTTCCAGAGATAGTCGAGATACGCCTTCGTCCGCCCCGCGGGGGTGGTCAGGTCGAAGCGGTCCTCGGCGGGGGCGTCCGTCATCGGGCCTAGGTAAGGCCAGCCGCCCGCCTGTGAAAGTGGCGCCGCGCGGATGGCGTGGCATGGTGGGGCCCGGTCACATCAGGAAAGGGCCGGCGCATGATCACCGTATGGGGCGGACAGACCTCGCGATCCCTGCGGGTCGTCTGGCTGCTGGAGGAGATGGGCCTGCCCTATCAGCTGCGCCAGGTGGACATGCTGGCCCCGCAACGCGACCCGGCGTTCCTGGCGATCAATCCCGCCGACTACCTCCCGGCGATTCAGGACGGCGACGTCGCCATGGTCGAGTCGATCGCGATCATGGAGTACCTGATGGCCCGCCACGGCCCGACCCCGCTGGCGCCCGCGCCCCAGGATCCGGCTTTCCCGGCCTACCAGCAGTTCCTGCACATGGGCGAAGCCGGCCTCGCCACTCTGATGATGCCCATCATCGTCAGCCGCTTCATGGCCCCCGAGGCCGAGCGCGACAACTGGGGCGCCGGCTGGTGTCGGAAGGTGCTGCAGAAGCGCCTGAACCTCGTGAACCAGCGCCTGGCCCAATCACCCTACCTCGCTGGCGACGCCTTCACCGCCGCCGACATCTCCGTCACCTACGCCCTGGACCTCGGCCAACGCGCCGCCGGTCTCACCCTCACCGACGCCGAACAGGCCTACCTCGCCCGCACCACCGCCCGCGACGCCTACAAGCGCGCCTTCGCCCGCTCGCATGAGGGGGTAAGCTAGTCTTCATCGCCTCGCCCCCCGCGACGCGCGAGGATCTGGTTTTTTAGCCACGTCCGGATCTGACGTAGCGCCGTGTTTCACTTCGCTCATGTCCTTCGAAGACGACATGCGCGCGCGGCACGGACGGGTGCTGGGAGAGCTGGCCGAGACCGGGATGGTCATGGTGCGCAAGCTCAGCGACGCCATGCTGGCGACGGACGACCGGCAGACCCAGGCCCAGTTGGGCCTCGCCTACCATCGCGTATCGCGCGCCGTGCGCCAGACCATCGCGTTGGAGTTCCGCCTCTTCTACGAGCGCCCCCGCGAGGCCAAGCCAGCGCCGCCGCCCGCGCCGCCGAAACCCACGCCGCCCCGCCCGCCGGTCATCCGCACCGGCTGGGACGAATACGAGCGCGACGACTCCCGCGAAACGCTGGACGACCTCGACGACCTGCTGGACGCCGAAACCCTCGACATGGACGCGATCCATGAGACGGTCGAAGCCTGCCTGGACGGCATCCGCCGCGACCTCGACATCGACCTTGCGTCGATCCTCCGGCCCACCGCGGCGTCCAAACAACCGCCAACGCCCGCCTTCAGCGCCTGGCCGCCTCCAGAGCCTCAGCCAAACCCCGCCGGCGCCAGCCGACGATCCGCCCTTCTGAGCGCTGGCGCGTCGCTGCGGTCCCCTCCCCGACCGCCCTGGCCAAGCTCCGCCTGACCCAGCGCGACGCTGAGGCCGACCACACGGACGACACGGATCTGCAACCCGAGCGGCCCCCGCCGCCCGGCGCGGCCCCGTGTCGTCCGTGCTTTCCGTGGTTTCCGTGGTTCCTCTTCTCCGCGCCAACCGCCACACTGTCCGCGCGTCTGACGGAGACAACGATGCGCGTGAGCGGACTCGCGGGTGACCTGGCGGTGTGGCGTGAGGTGGGCGACGCCGCCGATAGCGACACCCTGGGCGACCTCCTGCAGCGGCTTCGCGACTGGAAAGCCCAGCACGACGCTGACCGCGCCCGGCAGGCCGGACCGTTCCTGACCATGGTCTGGGACGGCATCTTCGCCGACGACGCCCACGCCGCGACCCAGGCCATCGGCGAGATCGAACAGACGCTGGCCCGCCGCTAGGCTTCGGCTTGGCTTGACGCCGCCGCCGCAACGTCCGATCCCAGCCCCATGAGCGATCCCGCCCCGCCGGAGCTGTCGGCCCGCGCCCTGATCGCGCGCGTGGCGCGGATTTACATGGCGCCGCGCTGGAAAGGCTGGGTCGTGGCCATGCTGGCCGCTGTGGTCGTCGCCGCCTGCAGCGCCAAGCTGGTGCAGATCATCGAGCCGGCCACCAACGATCTGCTGGTCCTGCACAAGCCGGGCGCCCTGCTCTGGCTGCCGCTCACCATCGCCGCCCTGGCGCTCGCCCGCAGCGCCGCCCAGGTGATCCAGGCCACCCTGGTCAACCGCATCGGCAACGCGGTGGTCGGCGACGTCCAGGTCCAGCTGTTCGGCAAGCTGGTCCGCGCCGACCTGGCCCATCTGCGGGCGCGCCACTCGGGCGCCTATGTCTCGTCGGTCCTGTACGACGCCGGCCTGATCCGCGAGGCCGCCACCTCCGGCGTCGTGAACTACACCCAGAACGCCCTGATCTTTCTGGGCGCCGTGCTGGTGATGGTCGCCAACGATTGGATGCTGTCGCTGGTGCTGGTGGGCGTGGTCCCCATCGCCGGCGCCATCATGCGCCGCTTCTCCAAGCGCACCACCAAGGCCGCCAAAGGCGCCATGGAAGAGACCTCGGCCCTCTCCTCGGCGATCATGGAAAGCCTCGACGGCGTCCGGGTCGTGAAGATCGAGAACCGCGAAGCCTATGAGGAGGCCCGCGTCGCCCAGGTGGTCCAGCGCCGCCAGACGCACCTGACCAAGGGGGCCAACGCCCGGGCCCGCGCCGCGCCGGCCACCGAACTGCTGATGACCCTGATCGTGGCCATCGTCTTCGCCTACGCCGGGTGGCGCTCCACCCAGGGTGAGATGAACGCCGGCGCCTTCTTCTCCTTCATCGCCGCCCTGACCATGGCCAGCCAGGCCCTGCGCCAGCTCGCCAACCTGCAGACCGTCTTCGCCGAGGGCATGTCCGCCGCCCGCCGCCTGTTCGCCGCCCTGGACGTCGAGCCGGAGGTGCGCGAGCGGCCGGGCGCGCCGGTGCTGGCCCGCGCCGAGGGCGCCCTCCGCTTCGAGGACGTCAGCTTCTCCTACGGCGGCGACGGGCCGCCGGCCCTGTCCGGTGTCAGCCTCTCGGCGTCGCGGGGCGAGACTGTCGCCCTGGTCGGCCCCTCCGGCGGCGGCAAGAGCACCATCCTCAACCTGATCCCGCGCTTCTACGACGTCACCGCCGGCCGCGTGACCCTGGACGGCCGCGACGTCCGCGACGTCGCCCTGGCGTCCCTGCGCGACCAGATCGCCCTGGTCACCCAGGAGCCGTTCCTGTTCGACGACACCATCCGCGCCAACATCGCCTATGCCCGCCCCGACGCCTCCGTGGCCGAGGTCGAGGCGGCGGCCCGCGCCGCGGCGGCCCACGATTTCATCCTGGCGCTTCCCGCCGGCTACGACAGTCTGGTGGGCGAGGCCGGGGCCCGCCTGTCCGGCGGCCAGCGCCAGCGGATCGCCATCGCCCGCGCCTTCCTGAAGGACGCCCCGATCCTCCTGCTCGACGAGGCCACCAGCGCGCTGGACACCGAGAGCGAGGCCCAGATCCAGGCGGCGCTGAAGCGGCTGATGGCCGGCCGCACGACCCTGCTGATCGCCCACCGCCTGTCGACGGTGCGCGGCGCCGACCGGATCTACGTCGTCGACAAGGGCCGGATCGTCGAGACCGGCGACCACGCCAGCCTGGTCAAGCAGCGCGGCCTCTACGCCCGCCTCGCCCAGTCCCAGGATCTGGAGGCGGAGCCCGCCGGGTGAAGAAGCTGCTCCGCTCCGACGGCGTCCAGGCGGTCCTCGGCTGGCTGCTGGGAACCTACCTGCGCCTGGTCCTGCGCACCGTGCGCTGGCGCCACGAGAACGTGGCCTGCGTCGAGCCCGTGCTGGCCGACGACGCGACCGGCGCCATCGCCCTCTTCTGGCACGGCCGCATCCCGCTCTGCCTGGCCACCGCGCCCCAGTGGTGGCGCAAGCGGACCCGCTGTCTGGTCTCGCCGTCCGCCGACGGCGAGTTCATCGCCCGCGCCCTCGACATGTCCGGCTTTCCGGCGATCCGCGTCTCCTCCGCCAAGAAGGGCGACACCGCCAAGGCGCGCCAGGCTGTCGCCGCGATCCGCGAGGCCACCGCCTGGGTGAAGGGCGGCGGCGCCCTGGTCGTCACTCCCGACGGACCGCGCGGTCCCAACGAGGTCATCGCCGCCGGGTCCCTCCAGATCGCCCGCCGTTCGGGCCAGCCGGTGTTCCTCATGGGCATCGCCGCCAGCCCGTCCTGGCAGCTCGACAGCACCTGGGACAAGGTGATGTTCGCCCGCCCCTTCGGCCGCGGCGCCGTCGTCTGGGAGGGGCCGCTCCACGTCCCCGCCGACGCCGACGACGCGACCATCGCCGCCCTGATCGACGCCTGGTCCGCCCGCCTCTCCGCCGCCACCCGCCGCGCGGAAGCGCTGGTGGGACGTAGCTCGCATTGATCGCTCCCCCGGTCGGTGAGACATAGGCCCATGGCCCACGACGCGCACACGCACGACGACCACGCGCACGATCACGATCACCACGATCATGATCATGGCCACAGCCATGCCGGCGGCCATCACCACCACGCCCCCGCCAACATGGGTCGCGCCTTCGCCATCGGCGTGATCCTCAACACCGCCTTCGTGGCGGCCGAGGTGGCGGCGGGGCTCTGGACGGGCTCGCTGGCCCTGCTCGCGGACGCCGGCCACAACCTCTCTGACGTGCTGTCCCTGCTGCTGGCCTGGGGCGCCACGGTCCTCGCCCGCCGCGCCCCCGCCGGGCGCCGCACCTACGGCCTGCGCAAGGCGACGATCCTGGCCTCGCTCGCCAACGCCATCCTGCTGCTGGTCGCGGTGGGGGCCATCACCTCGGAAGCGGTGCGCCGCTTCACCCAACCGGCCGCCATCGATTCCGACATCGTCATGATCACCGCCAGCCTGGGCGTGCTGATCAACGGCGCCACCGCCCTGCTCTTCATGCGCGGCAGCCATGACGACCTCAACGTCCGCGGGGCCTTCCTCCACATGGCCGCCGACGCCGGCGTCTCCCTCGCCGTGGTGGCCGGCGCCTTCCTCATGGCCCGGACGGGCCTGCTGTGGATCGACCCGGTCCTCAGCCTGATCATCGCCGGCGTCATCGTGCTCGGCACCTGGAGCCTGCTGCGCGACTCGGCCGACCTGGCGATGGACGCCGCCCCGCGCGGGATCGACGTCGAGGCGGTGCGCGCCTACCTCGCCGGCCTGCCAGGGGTGGAGAGCGTCCACGACCTGCACATCTGGGCCATGTCCACCACCGAGACCGCGCTCACCGCCCACGTCCTGCGGCCCCTGAACAGCGACGGTGATCGGTTCCTCCACACGGCCTGCGAAGGCCTGGAGCGCCGCTTCAAGATCGGCCACGCGACCCTCCAGGTCGAGACCGACGCCGCCCACGCCTGCCGCCTCGCCCCCGCCGAGGTGGTGTGAACCGTACGCTCCCGCTGGCCCTCTACGGCGCGGCGACGGGCCTGCTCGAGCCCTTCGCGCCGAGCGTCCTGCGCGCCCGGGCACGGCGCGGCAAGGAAGACCCGGCCCGGATCGGCGAGCGGCTGGGCCGCCCCGGCTCCGCACGCCTGCCTGGGCCGCTGGTCTGGCTGCATGGCGTCAGCGTCGGCGAGACCCAGTCCCTCCTCCCGCTGGTCGCCGCGTTGCGGCGCCGCCACCCGGAGCTGCAGCTGCTGGTGACGTCCGGCACCGTGACCGCCGCCGCGCTTCTCAAGACCCGGTTGCCCAACGGCGTCACCCATCAGTTCGCCCCCGTCGACGCCCCGGGCGCGGTGCGGCGGTTCCTCGACCACTGGCGGCCATCGCTGGCCGTTTTCGTCGAGAGCGAACTGTGGCCGAACCTGATCCTCGCCGCCAAGGCGCGCGGCGTCCGCCTGGCCCTGCTGTCGGCGCGCATGACCCAGGCCAGCGCGGACCGCTGGGCCGGCTGGCCCGCCTCGGCGCGGGTCCTGCTCGACGCCTTCGACCTGATCCTGCCTCAGGACCTGGCCACCGCCGCCCGCCTGCAGCGCCTCGGCGCGACCCTCGGCCCGTCGTTGAACCTGAAGGCGGTCGGCGAACCGCTCGCCGCCGACGAGGCTGAGCTCGGCCGCCTCCGCGCCGCCGTCGGCGGCCGCAAGGTGGTGCTCGCCGCCAGCACGCATCCCGGCGAAGAGCCGCTGATCGCCGCGGCCTTCCGTGACGCCGATCGCGACGGCCTGCTCATCGTCGCGCCGCGACACCCCGACAGAGGCCCTGAGATCGCCGGCCAGCTTGGCGCCACCCGGCGGAGCGCGGGCGAGCCGATGGACCGTCCGATCCACGTCGCCGACACTTTGGGCGAACTCGGCCTCTTCTTCCGCCTGGCCGACGTGGTGGTGATGGGCGGAAGCTTCATCCCCGGCGTCGGCGGTCACAACCCGCTCGAGCCCGCCCGGATCGGCCGTCCCATCGTGACCGGTCCCCACGCCTTCAACGCCGCCGACCTCTACGCCGCCATGTTCGCCGAGGCCTGCGCCATCGAGGCGGCCGACGGCGCGGCGTTGGCCCGCCACATCCGCGGCCTGCTGGACAACCCCGTCATAGCCCGGCGCATGGGCGAGGCCGCCCTAGCCTTCGCGTCCCGCCAAGGCGCCGCCTTGGACCAGGCCCTGGCCAAGCTCGAACCCCTGCTGCCCGCATGAAGCTCGCCACGCCCCGCTGGTGGTACAGCCGTGACGGCAAGACCGGGGCGATCGCCCGCCTGCTGCTGTGGCCCATCTCCCTGATCTGGGCCGCCGTCACCGCCCGCCGGATCGCCCGCGGCCGGCCTATCGATCCGGGCGTCCCGGTGATCTGCGTCGGCAACCTCACCATGGGCGGCACGGGCAAGACCCCGGTTGTCCGCGAGATCGCCCGACGGCTGGGCGGCGCGGTCCTGTCGCGCGGCTACGGCGGATCGCTGATCGGGCCGATGCAGGTCGATCCAGCCCGCCATACCGCCGCCGAGGTCGGCGACGAGCCGCTGATGTTGGCCCGTGACATGGCCGTCTGGATCGCCCGCGATCGCGCCGCCGGCGCCCTCGCCGCCGCCCAGGCCGGCGCGGCGGTCATCGTCATGGACGACGGCCACCAGAACCCTGCCGTCGCGAAGACCCTGTCCCTTGTGGTGGTGGACGGCGAGACCCGTGACGACGAATGGCCGTTCGGCGATGGCCGCGTCTTCCCCGCCGGTCCGATGCGCGAGCCGTTGAAGGTCGGACTGGCCCGCGCCGACGCCGCCGTCGTCCTGCTGCCCGCCGACCTCGACGCGCCGGACCCGGAGTTGGTCGCCGCGCTGTCCGCCGTTCCGGTGCTGGTCGCCCGCCTTGCCCCCGCCGCGGCGCCGCCAACTGGACCCCAGGTCGGCTTCGCGGGCGTCGGCAAACCCTGGAAGGTGGAGCGCGCGTTGCAGGCGGCCGGCTGCGAGCTGAAGGACTTCTGGCCCTTCCCGGATCACCACCCCTACGACGACGCGACGCTCCAGCGCCTGTCAGACCGCGCCGCGCAGTTCGGCGCCGGACTGGTCACGACCGAGAAGGACTGGGCCCGATTGCCCGCCGCGTGGCGACCGCGTGTCACCGCCTGGCCGGTTCGAGCCGTCTTCGACGACGAGGCCGCCCTGGACGCCCTGCTCATCCGGCGGGGATAAGCCGGCGGCGTTGCGACCGGATGTGTCGTACCGGTGCTCTACATCCGTGTGGATGCGGATCCCGCCACCCCTGACGCAGAACCCTTCGCCGCGCCCGTGGTCGTGCGGCGACCGAAGGCGTCGCCGGCGACGCCTACGTC
The DNA here is from genome assembly GCA_964575195.1 of uncultured Phenylobacterium sp. Classification (GTDB taxonomy): domain Bacteria; phylum Pseudomonadota; class Alphaproteobacteria; order Caulobacterales; family Caulobacteraceae; genus Phenylobacterium. The sequence continues at coordinate 205,804 of CAZNPJ010000007.1, read as the reverse complement.
GCGCCGGCCTTCTGCGCGTAGGCCCAGCTCATCTCGGCCAGGCTCTGGACGCGAGGCGCCATGTTGGCGGCGTCGGGGTGGTTGGCCGTGCCGTCGCGCACGCGGCCCAGGATCCCCTGCAGGATGCCGACCAGCCGGAAGGCGTTGTACGAGAAGAACCAGTTCAGGTCGTGGATGCCCGTCCGGCCGGTGAGGCTGCAGTAGTACTCCACCGCCTCGTCCAAAGTCGGCAGGCCATGGGCCTTGAGGTCGGGGATGGTCGAGATCGTGCCGTTGATCCAATTCATCAGCACGTAGGTGAAGTCCGCCAGCGGCTCGCCCAGCGTGCCCAGTTCCCAGTCCAGCACCGCCACGACCCGCGGCTCGGTGGCATGGAAGATCATGTTGTCGAGGCGGTAGTCGCCATGGACGATCGACGTCCGCTCCTGGGCCGGGACCGACTTCGGCAGCCACTCGATCAGCTTTTCGACCGCCGGAATGTGGACGGTCTCGGACGCCTTGTACTGCTTGGTCCAGCGGTCGACCTGGCGGGACATGTAGTTGCCCGGCTTGCCGTAGTCGGACAGCCCGACCTTCTCGATGTCGGTGTTGTGGAGATCGGCCAGGGTCTTGATCTTGGCCTTGAAGATCGCGTTGCGCTCGGCGGGCTCGTAGGCCGGCAGGCTCTGGTCCCAGAGGATCCGGCCTTCCACCATGTCCATGACGTAGAACCAGGTGCCGATGACACCGTCGTCGGTGCAGAGGCCGTAGGGCCGCGCCACAGGGAAGCCGGTCGGATAGAGGGCCGAGATCACCCGGAACTCCCGGTCGACCGCGTGGGCCGACGGTAGCAGCTTGCCCGGCGGCTTACGGCGCAGGACGTACTTCTTGCTGGGCGTGATCAGCTGGTAGGTCGGGTTCGACTGGCCGCCCTTGAATTGGCGCACCTCGAGCGGGCCGGCGTAGCCCTCGACATTCGCCGTCATCCAGCGCTCAAGCGCCGCCTCGTCGAAGCGATGGCTTTCGGCCACGTCCTTGGTGCCCGTGTTGGCCTGTTCCCGGGCCTGCTCCGCGGCGATGTCGGCGGTGACGGACATGGCGTTCCCTCGCTTCGTACAGTTGTTTGAACCCTTGTAGCGAGGCCGCCCCTAGGGGAGCAAGGCGTGAGCGCCGACGCTTGACGCCGAGGCCCGCCGGTCGCAGAGGCGGGGAATGGTCGAGGACGTCCAGTCGGTGATCGAAATCGCCGCGCCGCGGGAACGGGTCTGGCGCGCGCTCACCGATCCCACGCTAGTCCCGCTCTGGATGGGATGTCTGCGGTTCCAGCCCTCGCCCGGGCATATCTTCTACCTGCAGCCGAATCGCGCCCGGCGCGATGTCGGCGATATCGCCGACGCCATCGCCTGCCGGATCGAGATCCTCGATCCGCCCCGTCGTCTCAGTTTTTCATGGGGCTTTCCGGACGTGCCGGACACCTTCGTGGATATCCGGGTGCGAAATATTCCCGGCGGGTCGCATGTGCGGCTGGTCCACTCCGGCTGGGACCAGTTCGACGACCGCGAGACCGAGGATGTCCGCGGCGGCCTGGGGCAAGCCTGGCACAGCGTCGCCCTGCCCCGCCTGCGCGAGGTGGCCGAGACCTCAGCCTAGGGCGCGCCAGCCGATGTCGCGACGGCAGAAGCCATCGGCGAAGTCGACGGCGTCAACGGCGGCGTACGCCTTGTCACGCGCCGCCCGCAGCGTGGGGCCGGTCGCGCAGACATTCAGCACCCTTCCGCCGGCCGCCCGCAGCACCCCCTGCGCATCCCGCCGCGTCCCGGCATGAAAGACCACCGCCGCCGCGCCGACGTCGTCGAGCCGGATCTCGCCACCGGCCGCCGGCGTTCCGGGGTAGCCTTTGGCCGCCACCACCACGCACACCGCAGGATCGTCGCGCCAGACCGGCGCGGACATCTGCGCCAGGGTCCCCGTGGCGCACGCCACCAGATAGGGGACCAGATCGCTCTCGAGCCGCAGCATCAGGACCTGGCATTCCGGATCACCGAACCGGACGTTGAACTCCACCAGCTTCGGACCCTGCGCCGTCGCCATCAGCTCCACGAACAGCACGCCACGATAGGGCGCGCCGTCGGCGGCGATCCCCGCGAAGGCCGGCTTCACCAGGCGCTCGCGCACCTGCTCGACCAGCTCGGGGGTGAACACCGGCGCGGGCGAATAGGTGCCCATTCCCCCGGTGTTCGGCCCTTGCTCGCCGTCGAAGGCGCGCTTGTGATCCTGGGCCCAGCCGAAGACCATCGAGTCCTTGCCGTCGCAAAGCGCGAACAGCGAGCCGATCTCGCCCTCCAGGAACTCCTCGATCACCACCCGTGCGCCAGCCGCGCCGAAGCGGCCGCCAAACGCGTCGTCGATGGCGGCCTCGGCCTCGGCCCGCGCACTGGCGATCACCACGCCCTTGCCGGCGGCCAAGCCGTCGGCCTTGATCACATAAGGGGCTTGAAAGCGATCGAGCGCCGCCTTGGCCTCGGTCGCGCTCTCGCACACAGCATAGGCCGACGTCGGCAGGCCGTAGCGCTCGCAGAACGCCTTGGTGAAGGCCTTCGAGCTTTCCAACTGACCCGCCTGGGCGCTGGGCCCGAAACAGGGGATCGCCGCCGCGTGCAGCGCATCCGCGAGACCGGCGTCCACCGCCGTTTCAGGACCGATCACCACAAGGTCCGCCTCAATCTCGCGGGCCAGGGCCACCAAGCCGGTGACATCGGTCACCGCGATCTCTCGCAGTTCGCAATGGGCCGCTATGCCGGGATTGCCAGGCGCGGCGACGAAGCGCGTCACCAGCGGCGATTGCGCGATCTTCCAAGCCAGGGCGTGTTCACGCCCTCCGGAGCCCACGAGCAGGATGTTCATGGACGGCGGCTTTGGCGTGACCACCCGGTTTGGTCAAGCGATGAGCAACCCTTGTGTCGGATCGCGACTTGCATACCCTGTTACACCAGGAGTGGCATGAGACCGCCAGGCTGGCGCGGCTGGCCGGCAATAGGGTTCATCCACCGATACCCAACCGACGGAACCCCGGATGGCAGAGCCGAACACCGACAGCCATGATCAGGCGCTGGAACAGCAGGCGCAGCGGGCGCGCGAGGTCGAGCATCGGGTCAAGAACACCCTGCAGCTCATCTCCTCCATTGTCCTGCTGCAAGGCCGGCGAACGACCGAGGAGGCGGCTCGGCAGGCCTTGAAGGCTGTGCAGCAACGTGTGGCCGCGGTCAGCGTCGCCCATCGGCACGTCGGCTGGAACGCCGACGCCGAGCAGGTGGAGCTTGCCGCACTCGCTCGAGAGATCGTCGGCGACCTCGCCGGCTCGGCGGGGCGGGAAGACGTCGTGATCGACCTCGACTTGGAGACTGTGACGATCGCCGGCCGTCAGGCCGCCCCTGTGGCGCTGCTGGTGAGCGAGTTGGTCGGCAACGCCCTTCGCCACGCCTACCCGAACGGTCGCGCGGGTCGAATCCAGATGACCCTGCATCGCACCGCAGCCGGCTTCGACCTGACTGTCCAGGATGACGGCGTCGGGATGTCGACCGATCTGCCGAAGTCCGGCTTCGGCCTGACCGTCGTGCAACTGATGACCCAGCAATTGCGCGGACGGCTCGAAACCAGCGCCGCGCAACCCGGCGCCCGGCTTACCGTTAGCGTGCCTATGGAAACCACAACCCGGCCGGCCTGATGGCCGAATCCCTTGTCGTGAATGTCATCGGTACGGGCGCAGCCCTGTGCTCGATGGCCTCGTTCGTCCCCCAGATCGCAAAGATCTGGCGCGAGCGAGACGCATCGTCGGTCTCCCTGAAGATGTATGCCGTTACGGTGACAGGGTTCAGCCTCTGGATCGCCTATGGCGCCATGATCGGCAGCTGGCCGGTGGCGACGTCGAACGCCATCTGCCTCGCGCTTTCGGCGACGATCCTGGCGTTGAAATGGCGCTATGCGCGCGGCGGCGGACTAGCCACGAGCAAGCCGGGGCCGTAAGTCGTTCGCCGACAAGCACCCTTAAGGCAGTGGAATGACGGACCGGTTGGCGGCGGCGCAAGGCGCGTTGAGCGCGGGACAACGCGACGATGCGATCCGGCACCTGATCGCTGCCGTCGATGAGAATCCCGTACGCCCGACCCCGGTCTACAAGGCCTTGGTGACCCAGCTCTACCTCGCAGACCGCTTTGCCGAGGGCGAAGCGTACGCGGCCATGGGCCTGAAGCAGGCGCCCCGCGACTATGATCTGCTCAACACGCGCGGCGTCCTGCTGCGCAAGCTTCGGCGGCAGGCGGAAGCCGTCCCCGTCTTCGAACAGGCCATCAAGCTCCAGCCGAAGGGTCTCCCGGCGCAACAAAACCTTGGCAACGTCCTGCTGGACCTGAACAACGCCGCGCGCGCCGAAGGCATCTTCAGCAAGCTGGTCCGCCTCGAGCCCCGCAACGCCGAGTTCCAACGCCAGCTTGGGCGTTCCCTGCTGAAGTTGGGCCGGCTGGAACCGGCGCTCATCCGCTTCCGCCAAGCTGTCAGCCTGAAGCGCGATCATATCGACGCGTGGCTGGATATCGCTGGCACCCTGACCGAGGAGTTCCGGGGCGCCGAGGCGGAACAGGCTCTGGATAAGGCGCTCGCCGCCAACCCCGGCAACCAACGGCTGCTCGAAGCCAAGGCGATGACCTTCCGGCGCGTGGGGACGCCGGAACGGGCCGAGGCGTTCCTGCAATCGCTCCTGCCATCAAACCCCGATGCCGCCTGGCTGCACTATCAGCTGAGCGTGGGCTACACCGACCAGGATCGGGAGCGCGCCATCGGCCACCTCGAGACCGCGGTCAGGCTGGACCCACAGCGGCTGGAGTACGCGATTGCGCTGATCGAGGGCTACGAGCGCAATCGCAAGGGCGACGAGGGCGCCAATATCGAGAGGGCCTATCAGCTCACTCGCGAGCTTCTGGCTCGTCGGGGCGAGTTCAACGAAGCCGCGAACAAGATCGTCTGGGAGACGATGGGGCGGGTCTGCGACTTCGACGGGCAGGATCTCATCGGCGACTTCCGTTCGCTCGGCCGCGGCTGGGCCGCCAACAACCGCCACACGGCGCTGATGAAGCAGATGCCGAAGGTGCGGGATGACGACGACCGACTGGAACTGATCGAGCAGCACCGCATCTGGGGCCGCGAGGTCGAAGCGGCGGCCGCTCGCCGGCCGGTCAAGCGCAAGGCTCCGCGAGCGCCGGACGGCAAGATCCGCCTAGGGTTCATGTCCTCGGACCTCCGCCAGCATCCGGTGGGGTACTTCGCTCTGCCACTGTTCGAGCATCTCGATCCGAACCGCTTCGAGGTCTACTGTTACTCCTACTACACGGGCGCTGACGCCGACCGGATGCAGCAGTTCATTGCGTCCAGAGTGGCGGGCTATCGCTGGTGGCCGACGATCAACATCGGCGAAGCCGCACAACGCATCGCCGACGATCAGCTGGACATGCTGATCGAACTGGGTGGCTCGACCCACATGAACAAGCCCGAGGTGATGGCCTACCGGCCGGCGCGTCTGCAGGCCAGTTGGCTCGGGTACCCTCATTCGATCGGCCTCGAGGCCATCGACTACTTCGTCTGCGACCCCTACATCGCGCCGACCGATCCCCGCATGCTGATCGAGCAGCCGCTGATGCTGCCGCACGCCTGGTATCCGCTGAGCGCCTCGTCCTTCCGCGATGAACCCGCCGCGGCGATCGAGCCGCCCGTCGCGCGAAACGGCTATGTAACTTTCGGCACGGCCAACCAGCCCTACAAGTACACCCGCGAGAGCTTGAAAGCCTGGGCCCAGATCATGCGCGGTTGCGAGGGCTCGCACTTCCTGTTCATCCGACCGGAGGGAAGCTCCGCCGCCTTCCGCGACAATCTTCGCCGCGCCTTCGAGGCCGAGGGCGTCGCCGGCGACCGGATCGAGTTCGAGGCCGTGCGCGGCGCCCACCTACCGCACTACAACCGCATGGACATCAGCCTGGACACCTTCCCCCAGACCGGCGGCACGACGACCTGCGAGTCGATGTGGATGGGCGCCCCGTGCATCAGCCTCAAGGGGCCCGCCCCTTACGAGCGCCTGAGTTTCTCGGTGCTCAGCAGCCTGGGGCTGACCGAGCTTTGCGCGGATACGGTGGATGGCTATGTCGAGGCAGCGATCGCGCTCGGCAACGATCACGCCCGCATCGGCTCGCTGCGCGCCACCCTGCGCGACCGGATGCGCGCCAGCCCCCTTGGCCAGGTCGAAGCCTGGGCGGCCGGCTTCTACGACGCCGTGGAGCGCGCCGTTCGCGCCTAGAGGTTGAAGGGTTGGACGCGGTTACGGGCGAGGAAGGCGGCCATGTCGCCGCTCAGCAGCAGGTCCAGGTTCTGCCGCACCCGCTCCTCCGGCCAGTCCCACCAGGCGATGGCGAGCAGGTCGGCTATGGTCTGGTCATCGAACCGCCGCTTAACCACCCGCGCTGGATTGCCGGCAACGATGGCGTAGGGCGGGACATCACGGCTCACCACCGCGCGGGCGGCGACCACCGCCCCGTGGCCGATCGTGACCCCAGCCATGATCATGCACTGGCTGCCCAGCCATACATCGCTGCCGATCACCACGTCGCCGCGGCCAACCGTGTGGTCCGTGCGGACATCGGGGCCACGCCACTTGGCGAAGGCGCCGAAGGGATACATCGAGACCCAATCGGGCCGGTGATACCCGCCCAGGAACACCTGCGCGTTGTCGGCAATCGAGCAATAGTCTCCGACGCGACAAACATAGCCGCCCGGTGCGCCCCAGTGGCGCAGGACCAGGGGGCCATAGGTGTGCGGCCCGACCACCAGCCGTCCAGCGGCGACGTGGTCGGCGAGGGTGTCCTTGGTAAGGGCGTTGGCTGACATCCCTGTCTTCGTACCACTCCCGGGCGGTCAGTCCATCGCGCCGCGCCGGCTCAGATCGGCGTACCAGGCGATGTAGCCGTCCCAGAATGCGGTCTCGTCCCAATCGGCGGCCCAGGACGGCTGGTCGTTGACCCGCACCAGCGGCTCTTCAAGCACGGGTTGATCGGCCAGCTCGACTCGGCAATCCATCCCGAGGCGGGCACGGGCTTCGGCCGCGACGCGCTCGGCGAACACCCCCTGCGACGCGACCCAGCCCGAGGGACGGGCGACCGTCATGCGGACGCCCGACGTCAGGGCCTCCGTCACGTAGTCAGCATAGGCTCTGGCCAACTGCGGCGCTGCCAAATGGTCGCGGATGTAGCGGGGCGTGCGGACCTCGGGCGTCCCCCCGGCGAACCAGGTCTTAAAAAGGTACCAGCCGAACCGCCGCTCTTCGAGTTCGCCGAAGGGGCTGGGGATGACGAACCGCCCGAAGGGCACGCCGAACTCATCGGCCCAGTACGCGAACGCCTCGCGCGTGAGGGTCTTGGAGAGACCGTAGGGCGTTACGGCGCCGGGTTCGTCGCCGCCACCCTCGCCCGCCTCGAACACCGTCCCCGTCAGCACGACGAGGCGACCACCGACATGCTGCAGGGCCCGTAGAAGGTCGGACGCGCCGGCCGTGTTCCGCGCCAGCGCATCAACGGGGTCGAACCCCGGATCGCGATAGCCGGTGATGTGGGCGGCGTGATGGGCCAGGACGTCGATCCCACCGCTCGTCTGGATGTCGTGCAGTAAGGCCTCGGACCCCATGGCTCGCCCGAAGCGGACGTCGGCGATCCGTTCCAGCCGATCGATACGCGCGCGCCGTACGCCCTCGTAGGCCTCACGTTCGCGAAGCAGCGGCGCGATCACCCGGAAGCCGGCGGCGTACAGCGCCTCGGCGATCCATACGCCGGTGAACGAACTGGCCCCGGTCAGCAGAACCGTCCCCGCCATCTGCCTAGCCGTGGTCCGGATAGGCGGCGTCCCGCGGGGAGATCAGGGCCGGTGGAGCGGGCCAGGTGATCGCGAAGGCCGGATCGTCCCAGCGCACGCCAGCTTCATGTCCAGGGCGATAGGCCGGTGCGATCTGGTAGATCACGTCCGTATGCGGCTCCAGGGTCAGGAACCCGTGCGCCACGCCCTCCGGGATCAACAGCGCCGCGAGGTTGTCGGCCGAGAGCTCGGCGGCCGTCCATTGGCGATAGGTCGGACTGTCCGCTCGAAGATCGACCGCGACATCGAAGATCCTGCCCCGGCTGACGCGTACCAGCTTGGTCTCCGCATTCGGCGCCGGCTGATAGTGCATGCCCCGCAGGGTATGGAGGTGGGGATTGCGCGAAAGACTGGTCTGGACGGGCGCGAAGTCCAGGCCCGCAACCGCGAACTCCTCCGGGCACTGCAGACGAGCGAACAGGCCCCTGTCATCGCGATGGGCGTCGGCCTCAACGCGGATCACGCCCGCGATACCCGTGGGCGTGAAGCGCATCAGTCCAAGATCCGCGTCGTTGGGGAGGCGACCACAAAGCGGCCGCCCCATTCGGAGATGAAAGCCAGTTGCGCCGTGATCTCATCCTTCAGATTCCAGGGCAGGATCAGCACATAGTCCGGCTTCAGCGCCCGCACAGCCTCAGGATTTTTCACGGGGATATGGCTGCCGGGCAGATATCGGCCCTGCTTCGCCGGATTGGCGTCATAGGCCTCGAGAATGTGCGCGTCGGTCACGCCGCAATAGTTGAGGAAGGTGTTGCCCTTGGCGGCGGCGCCATAGGCGGCCACACGTCGGCCGTCTGTCGCTGCGTCCCGCAGGAACGCCAGGAAGCTCGCGCGTACCGCCTCCACATGCGCCGTGAAGCCATCGTACGTCTCAGGCCGATTGAGGCGCGCCGCCGCCTCGCGGGCCCGAACCGCTTGAAGGCCGGCGGTCTCCGGGTGACTCGCCGCCTGATGGCAGCAGAACAGGCGCAGCGACCCACCGTGGGTCGGCAGTTGCTCGACATCGAAGACGCGCAACCCGTGGGCCGCCAGGATCGTCTCGACCGTCAGCAGCGAGAGGTACGAGTAGTGCTCGTGATAGATGGTGTCGAACTGCACCAGCTCGATCAGGTTCAGCAGGTGCGGGAACTCGAAGGTGAGCACCCCTTCCGGCTTCAGCACATGCGGGAAGCCCGCGACGAAGGCGTTCAGGTCCGGCACGTGGGCCAGGACGTTGTTGGCGGCCATCAGGTCGGCGCGGTCGCCCCGGGCCGCCAGCGCCTCGCCCGTCTCGGCGTTGAAGAAGACAACGTCGGTGCGAACGCCCATGGCGCGCGCGGCATCGGCGGTGTTGGCGGTGGGCTCGATCCCCAAGACCGGCACGCCCTTCGCCAGGAAGTGTTTCAACAGGTAGCCGTCATTGCTGGCGACCTCGACCACCAGCGAGTCCGCTCCCAGACCGAAGCGCGCGGTCATCGCCTCGGCATAGCGGCGCGCGTGCTCCACCCAACCCGGCGAGAACGACGAGAAATAGGCGTAGCCCTCGTCGAAGATCGCCTCCGCCGGCACTTCATGATCGGCCTGCACCAGGAAGCAGGCGTCGCAGACCATGGTGTTGAGCGGGAACACCGGCTCGTTCCCGGCCGCCAGTTGGGCAGGCGTCAGGTAGCTGTTGGCCAATGGCTGCAGGCCAAGGTCCAGGAAGGTTCGGGTCAGGGGCGCGCGGCAGAAACGGCAAAGACTCATGGCCGGCCTTCGTAGCCCTCGATCTGCTCGACGCACAAGGCGAGCGCCGACTCGCCCGCCGCCTGGCGACGGTACCAGTCCATGGTGAGGGCGACGGCGTCGGGGGCGGCAAGACGGCTCTCGAAGCCCAGAACCTGGCGCGCCAGGCTCGCGTCGATGGCCAGGCTCTTGGCCTCCAGCGATTGGGGGTCCGGTTCATGACGCCAGGGTTGGCCGCCTAGCGCCTTGACGCCAAGGGTCGCCAGTTCGCCCACGGTGACCTCAGCCCCGCCCGGCTTCGGGCCGAAGTTGAGCGCGCGCGGCGTGGCGGGGTCTGTCGCCAGCGCTTCGATGTGTCGGAAGTACCCCGCGAGGCAGTCGAGGACATGCTGCCAGGGCCGGGTGGCCTCAGGGTGCCTGAGAACGACCTGCGCTCCCCCGCGCGCGGCGCGCACGATGTCGGCCACCAAGCGGTCGCGCGAAAAGTCGCCGCCGCCGATGACGTTGCCCCCGCGGGCCGTTCCTACGGGCGTGGTGTGAAAATAGCTTCGGGCAAAGCTCTGCACGACGATCTCGGTGGCCGCCTTGGACGCGGAGTAGGGGTCCTTGCCGCCCAGACTGTCGCCCTCGACGAACGCGCGGCCGGTCTCGTTGTTGGCGTAGACCTTGTCCGAGGTGATCGTCAGGATCGCCTGCAGGGCGGGCTGTTTGCGCAGCGCCTGCAGCAGGTGTGCCGTGCCCATGATGTTCGTTTCGAACGTCCCGATCGGATCTTCGACCGAGGTCCGGACGATCGGCTGGGCCGCCATATGCAGCACAAGGTCGAAGTCGCGTCCCCGCAGCGCGGCCCCTACAGCATCAGGATTGCGAAGATCGACGAAGCGCGACGTGATCTGGCCCTCGACCCCGGTCAGCTCGAACAGCGCCGGCGCCTGGTCCGGCGGCAAGGCGATACCGGTGACGTCGGCGCCGAGATGGTTCAGCCAGATCGCCGCCCAAGAGCCCTTGAAGCCGGTATGCCCAGTGAGCAGGACCCGCTTGCCGGCCCAGAAGGCGGCGTTCACCGGCGCCATGGCGCGTTGCCCGAGGCCCAGAGCGCCTCCAACTGGTTTTTGTCGCGCAGAGTGTCCATCGCCGCCCAGAACCCGTCGTGGCGATAGGCCATCAGTTGGCCGTCCGCGGCCAGACCCTCAAGCGGCTGCTGTTCCCAGACGGTGGAATCGTCGGCGATACGATCGACGACCTTGGGATCCAGCACGAAGAAACCCCCGTTGATCAGGCCATTGTCGCCCGGTGGCTTCTCGATGAACCGATCCACCTGGCCCTCGACGATCTCCAGCGCGCCATACCGGCCGGGCGGCGCTACGGCGGTAATCGTCGCGTCCTTGCCATGCTGGCGGTGGAAGGCGGCCAGCGCGCCCAGATCGACGTCGGAGACGCCATCGCCATAGGTCAGGAAGAACGGCTCGCCCGGTGTGAGATACTTAGCCACCCGCTTGAGCCGCCCGCCGGTCATCGTCGCCTCGCCGGTATCGACAAGGGTCACCCGCCAGGGCTCATGATTGGTCGCGTGGTATTCGAGCGCACCGCTCGCCAGATCGACCGTCAGGTCCGCGTTGTGCAGCACGTAGTTGGCGAAGTACTCCTTCACCACATAGCCCTTGTAGCCCAGACAGACGATGAACTCGTTGAAGCCGTAGTGCGCGTACAGCTTCATGATGTGCCAGAGGATCGGCCGCCCGCCGATCTCGATCATCGGCTTGGGCTTCAGGTGGCTTTCTTCGGAGATGCGCGTGCCCAGGCCGCCCGCCAGAATTACCGTCTTCATGCCTTGCCTTCTCGCGCGGCGCCCGCGCCTTGGCCGCCGTCTTAGCGGGTAAGTCCCCGATCCAGAAGCCTTGCGCGGCGGCGCGGCGCGCGAGAAGGGAGGGGATGGCCCAACCGCCGCTCGTCAACTTCATCATCGCCGGCGTCCAGAAGGGCGGAACGACGGCGCTGTTCGACTATCTGGGCGACTATCCGGACCTCGCCCTTCCAGACGCCAAGGAACTGCACTTCTTCGACGACGAGACGCAGAACTGGGGGCGGCCCGACTACAGCGCCTATCACGCGCGATTCGCAGCGCCGGCTGGGCGGCCGTGCGGCGAGGCGACGCCGATCTACGCCTACTGGCCGAACAGCCTGGAGCGGATCGCGGCCTACAACCCGGCCATGAAGCTGATCATGGTGCTGCGCGATCCGGTCCAGCGGGCTTGGTCGCACTGGCGAATGGAGTATGCCCGGGGTGTCGAGACCCAACCGTTCGCCTGGTGCATCCGGGAGGGGCGCCAACGGCTCTTCGCGGCCGAGCCCTGGGGCCACCACCGCGAGGTCTCCTATGTCGAGCGTGGGTTCTACGGCGAGCAGATGGCCCGCCTGTACGGATTGTTCCCGCGAGACCAGGTGCTGGTGCTGACGTCCGACGGCCTGCGGCGCGACCCGGCCCCAGCCCTGGCTCAAGTTCGGACCTTCCTGGGCCTTCCGCCGGCCGCGTCGCCGTCGGCGCGAGAGGTCCACGTGGGCCGGGAAATGGCCTATCCGTCGGACCTGACCGACGACGACATCGATCATCTTCGCCGGATATATGCCGCGGACGCGGACCGGCTGGCCGCGTTGACAGGCATTCGCTTCAGCTGAGGTCACAGTTTCGTCCCGCGCACCGACCAAGTTCGGACGATGAAGGTCCTGGCCCTCCCCGCGCTTCTGATCCTCCTTGCCGGCGCAGCTCCCGCGCCCTCAACTCAGGCGCCGGCCCTGTCCTTCCCCCTCGCCTGCGCGCTCGGGACAACCTGTCAGATCCAGCACTACGTCGATCGCGATCCTGGGCCGGGGACACGAGACTATCGATGCGGCCTGCAGACGTATCAAACGCATAACGGCATCGACATTCGGCTGCTGGACATGGCCGCCCAGCGCCGAGGCGTAAATGTCCTGGCCGCCGCGCCGGGCACGGTCGTACGCCTGCGCGACGGCGAGCCGGATATCTCGATCCGTGCGCCCGGAGCGCCCTCCGTCGCCGGCCGGGAGTGCGGCAACGCCGTCGTCGTGGATCACGGTGGCGGCTGGGAAACCCAATACTGCCACTTGGCGCGCGGCAGCCTTTTGGTGAAACCGGGCGACAAGGTTTTGGCCGGGACCCCGATCGCCCGCGTCGGCCTGTCGGGCGCGACCGAATTTCCCCATCTGCACATGACCGTTCGCCGGGACGGCAAAGTCGTCGATCCGTTCGCGCCGGACATGCGCAACCCCACCGCCTGCGCCGCCCAGGCCGCATTGTGGACGGACCAGGCCAAGGCGCGGATGAGCTATCGACCGGGTCTGGTGCTGAACGCGGGCTTCACCGGTGCGACGGTGACGAACGAAAGTGTCGAGGACGGGCGGCTGCAAGCCGCGAGCTCCACTTCGCCGCTGCTGGTCGCCTACGTGCGCGCCATCGCCCTGCTGCCGGGCGACTCTGTCGAGCTGGATCTGAAGGGACCGGACGGCGCCAGTCTCGCCCACAGTCGCGGCGCTCCGCTCGTGCGGTGGCGCGCGCAAGACCTGCTCTACGTCGGCAAGCGCCGCCCCGCGACCGGATGGCCGACCGGGATCTATGTCGCGGAGTACAGGGTGTGGCGCGCTGGCCGCGTGGCGATCACCCACCGTATGCAAATCCGACTCTAGGGGACCACTGGCGCTGGGGGTGACAGTCAATGGCCCATGACCGTACGACTGCGGGCATGGAATCGATCTTCTCGGCGGCGTTCGCGCACCAGCAGGCCGGCCGGCTGGACGAGGCCGAGGCGGGCTATCGTCAGATCCTGTCTTGGCGCCCGGTGCGGACGCTCGGAAATCTGGGCGTGATCCTTCGCGTGACCGGCCGGCTGGAAGAGGCGGAATCGGTCCTGCGCGAGGCATTGCGCTTGGCGCCCGAGAACCGTGGATTGCAGCACACCCTCGGCATGACCTTGCTGCAGCTCGGCCGGTACGCCGAGGGCTGGGCGTTCTACGAGGCGCGCCACCAGTTGCTGCCCCGTCCAACGGCGCCGTTTCCAGAGTGGCAGGGCGAGTCGCTCGCCGGAAAGCGCATCCTCGTGCTGGCCGAACAGGGCTTGGGGGACCAGATCCTCTGGTCCCGTTTCATCCCGCTGTTGGCCGAACAGGCAGCGGACGTCAGGCTGGCGGTCGCGCGACCGTTGGTGGCCCTGCTCCAGGAGCTGCCGGCCCACGTCTACAACGCCCAATCCTTCGCAGATGAGACGGTGGACGTCTGGGCCTCGATCGGTTCGGTGCCGCGCTGGCTGGGCGCCGGCCCGGACGACGCGCCCGCGCCAACCTTGCGGCGGGGCGCTCCTCCTGTTCCCACCTCCGGGATCGGCCTGATGCTACAGGGCGGGGATCGCAATCCCCACCCGGCCCGCGTACCGGGGCCGCAGATCGCCAAGGCGATTCGCGGGATGGGCGACTTCGTGGAGCTAGCTCCCGAGCAGACCGGCGCACGGGACTTCGCGGAAACGGCCGACCGGATCGCTGGGCTGGAGCGTGTGCTGACGGTCGATACCTCCGTTGCCCATCTGGCAGGCTCGATGGGAAAGCCCGTCTGGATCCTCATGTCCCGTCCGGCCATCGACTGGTACGTGGATTGGCGGACCGAGCGCTCGGCCTGGTATCCATCGGCCCGTATCATCCGTCAGCGGGCGCCTGGCGACTGGGCCGGCGTGCTGGCCGACATCGCCCGTATCGTTCCGGCGACGCGCTAAAGGCTGTCGCGCTGCGGGGTCGCGGCTAGTCGCGCAGCTCAAGGTGGTCCGGCGCGAGACCGGACAGCCGGCGGGCGTGCATCGCGCGATAGAGCGCTTCGAGGTCGCGGGTGAAGCGGGGCGTGTCGAAGAGGCGCTTCTGCGGCCGGTCTCTCGCAAGATGCGCACGAATCTGCGCAAGCCGGGTCGGGTCACGCGCGAGCGCCACGGCCAGCGCCTCGTACGCCTGCCATGACCCTGCGATCAGGTCGGGAACCCCCGCCGCGGTCAGCAGGCTCGCGCCGACCCGTGCAGCGAAGGTGGCCCCCGGCATGGTCACCATCGGAGTCCCCATCCATAGGGCGTCGCTGCCGGTGGTGTGGGCGTTGTAGGGCGAGGTGTCGAGGAACAGGTCCATATGCCTCAGACGCTCCAGGTGGGCCCGCTTGGCGCGCGGTTCGGCGAAGATCAGGCGCGCCGGATCGACGCCGGCGGCTTGGGCCACCCGCCTTAGGTTGCCCGCCGCAGCGGGATCATCACGGAACAGCCAGAGGACACTGGAGTCGATCTGGCGCAACAGCCGCATCCAGAGCGCGAAGACGTCCGGCGTGATCTTGTAGTTGCTGTTGAAGCACCCGAACACGAAGCCGGTCTCGGGCAGCCCATGGTCGGTACGCGCGGTGGCCGGCGGCGGGTCGTCCCGCTGTCGGTCGTTGGGCTGATAGCAGCCGGGCAGGTAGGCGATCTTCTCGGCGTAGGCCTCTCGGGCGTCCTCCGGAATGACGACGGGGTCCGCGATCAGATAGTCGATGAACGGCGCGCCCATCGTACCGGGATAGCCCAGGTAGTTGACCTGGATCGGCGCCGCGCGGCGCACGAAGATCCCGGTGCGGGCGTCGAGCGTGTAGCCCTTCAGGTCGATGGCGATATCGATGCCAAGGCCGCGCGACATCTCGACAACGGCCTGGTCGTCCAGGCCCGAGACATCGAAGAAGCGATCGAATGCCGGCACCAATCGCTGTCGAACCGGATCGTCGCTTGGCTTGCCGAACGATAAGGCGGTGATCTCGAACTGGCTGCGGTCGTGAAGCTCGAAGACCTCCGCCATCAGGTGTGCGGTGGCGTGGTTGTGAAAGTCCGCGGAGAAATAGGCGATCCGGATACGTGGCGCGGGCGGTGGCCGGGGTGAACTGACAGGCGCGGTTCCAAGAAGCTGGCGGACGTAGGTTTCGGCGCAGACCCGTTCGTCCTGGGCGCTTTCCGACACGGCTAGGAGGGCGAAGGGGGTGCTCGCCAGGCGGCGCGCGCGGATTCCTGCCAGCACCTCGCCGCGAAGCGCGTCGAAATCGCGCCAGTCGCAAAGCTTCATTCGCGCGTAAAGGCGCTGCCCCAGAAGCCCGGGATAGGTCGGCTGAACCGCGACCGCTCCGTCATAGGTTTCGCCGGCGTCGGCCCAGCGTTGCGTCGCCGCCAGTGCGTTGCCGCGGCCGTTAAGACCGGCGATCAGCCGTGGATTGATCGCGAGCGCCCGGTCATAGAACGTCAGAGCGAGAGACGCATCGCCGGACCCCGCGATGGCGTTGCCGAGGTTCACCAGCGCGTCGGCATACTGCGGATCCAGCTCGATCGCCTGCTGGAAACGCGACTTGGCCTCGCCCGCCCGGCCCAGCCCCAATAACGCGATCCCCGCCGCGTTCATCGCGCCCGCAAAACCGGGCGTGATCGACAGCGCCATTTCCGCCGAATCAAGCGCCTCGCGCCAGCGTTGCAGGTCGTTGAAAGCGTTTGCCCGGTTCAGGTGACCTTCGGCGTGGTTCGGATCCACGGCCAGCATCTGCGCGTATCGCTCAAGCGCCGCCTCAAGGCGCCCCAGCCGACGCAGGACCATGCCGTGCAGGCGAAGCGTTTCGACGTCCGCCGGTCCGGACCTGATCGCGCGTGACAGCCAATGGTCGGCAACGACGTTGTCCCCGCGGACGGCGGCCATGAGACCCTTGAGGTGGCACAACTCCGCGTCGTCGTCGCCCCGTGCGATCAGGGTGTCGAGAACCGACTCGCACGCCGCAAAGCGCCCTGCGCGTTGCAGCCGACGCGCGTAATCCAGGGACGGCGGATCGGGGTCAGGCGCCAGCGTCGACCTCGACGATGTCGTGGCGCGCAAGCCAGATCAATCCACGCTCCAGGTAGTTTCGCCGCGGCGGCGCCACCAGTTCGCGCAGCCTAGCGACCGGCGTCGGGCCATTGGCGGCCAGATGAGCCAAGACCAGTTGGACCTCTTGCTGAGTGGGCCGGTTGAAGCGGCTGTAGGAGGCCAGCGGCGCCGCCAGCCGGGCCTGAGCCACCGAATCCGTCATGCCCGGGGCAAGCCGGACGATATCGGCGCGATCCAGATGGCGGGTGGGATACCCTTCGAAGAGGGAAAAGGGGTCGGGCGCGAACGGGTTGGACTGCGGCGGCGTCACGCCGGCCGCAAGTCGGCGGGCGTTCTGCTCGCCCCACAGCGCCTGATACTGGGGAATGATCACCGACCAGTCGAAGACGCGACGGGCCTGGGCCTGGGCCTCGGCCCCCATGCGATGACGCAGCTCAGGGTCCGAGATCAACTGCACGATCGCGGCCTCGGCCTTGCGCAAGTCGACGGCAGTGTATTGGCCGACAGCGCCGATGTAGTTCTCGTAGGTGAGCCAGTCGTTGTTGTAATAGTATCCCAGGTCGCCGCCGAGACCTGCCCGCGGGGCCAGGGTTGGGACGCGAAAGCCGTCTTCGCCGTCTCGAACCGTATCTTTGTAGCCGTCCCAATCGCTGACGACGGAAGGGAGGCCCGCCGCCATCGCCTCGATCGGCGTCAGGCCGAAAGACTCTTGGATATTGTCGGAAAAGCTGATGAAGAAGTCGGCCACGGACCAGATTGAGAAGCGGACATCGGGCGCCCGGCCGTCGACCTGCCGGTACTGGACCGACGGACAGAGCTTTCGTGTCTCCGCGTGGAAGATCTCGCCGGCAGCTTCGGACTCCGCCCAGCCCGAGTTCACCCAATAGATCGTTTGCCCGCTGCTTGCGGCGGCCCGTTCCAGCGCCATCGCCATCAAGGCCGGGTTCATCTTTGCCTTGGCGTTGAAGCGGCCCACGTATAGCGCGACGATGCCCCCGTCAGGGATATCGAGACGCTCGCGCCAAGCCTTTCTGGCCGCCGGCGTGGTGGCGAAGTCAGCGCAATTGACCCCGAGGGGAATGGTGACGCGCTGCGCCTCGGCGCGGCGACGTGGGCCGTACTCCTGGCCCATATATTCTCGCATCATGGCGATCTGGGTATCGACGGCAGCGCGAACCGCGCTCGATGTGCAGATTAGCGCGTCGTAGTCCTCGAGCGGGGCCACGAGGAAATTGGGGAGGATCCCCATCACATTCGCGCTGGCCGTCGTGTGCGTGATGCCGGTGATGGCGTAGCGGCGCGAGCCATGTTGCATGCGCCGCCAAGCCTCGTTTGGCATGGACGGGGTGGGGAGGTGCAAGACGCCGGGGTCCTGGAGGTCACTCCGCCCGGTATGGCCGACCCAGCGGATGGGCTGGGACGGGGGCTCGATGCGCTCGACCAAGGCTTTCAGCGCCGACTGATCGCCGCCGGTCACGTTCCAGAAGTGGAAGCGGTCGACGGCCCCATGGCGAATGAATCCACGCAGGAAACTTTCACCGGCCGAATGCCGGCCCAGGAGGCGCGCCTCGCTGGTGTCGAAGGCGTTGGGGTGAAGATAGATCGCAGCGTTGCCCATTGATCTGCGCTCTTAGCTTGGCCCAGGGCGGCGCCGCAAAGAAAAAGGGCCGCCCCGAAGGGCGGCCCCCAATCTCGTTTCAGGCGTACCGAACTTAGATGATGTTCGTCGCGCTGATGTCGGCCAGCGTACGGCCCACCAGGACCACCGCGTCGACAGCGTTGCCGTTCGCGTTGCCGGTATCGGCGAACACGACGACATCCGTACCAACCTGAACAACCACGTAATCAACGGTGTTGGCGTCGATCTGAGCGTTGGCCAGGGACTGGGCCGCTTCGTAGGTCGAGGCGGTCAGTTCCAGGTAGGTCGTGCCGTCCGTGGCCGCGCCAACGCCGGCGAAGTCGAGCTTGTCGCCCGTCTGCCAGTCGCTGATGCGGTCGAGGGTGGCGATAGCCACGCCCGAGTCCGAGGCGTTGAACACGAACAGGTCGTTGCCGTTGCCGCCTTGGATGGCGTCAGCGTCAGCGCCGCCGACGATGGTGTCGTCGCCGTCACCACCAGCCAGGATGTCGTTGCCAGCGCCGCCGGTGACGGAGTCGTTGCCGCCGCCCGCGTCGATGGTGTCCTTGCCGGTCGTCGCCGAGATGGTGTCGTTACCTTCACCACCCGTGGCGCTGTTGTCGCCAGCGCCGAGAACGATGGTGTCGTTGCCGGCGCCGCCGCTCACGACGTCGTTGCCACCGGCCACGTCGATCGAGTCGTTACCGTCGCCACCCGTGACGTTGTCCACGCCGCCGACGCCGATGATGGTGTCGTTACCCGCACCGCCATCGATCTTGTCGTCGTCGCCACCGTTGGTGATCGAGTCGGCGCCGTCGCCGCCAACCACGACGTCGTTGCCGGCGCCGGTGTTGATGACGTCGTCGTTCGCGCCGCCGTCGATCGAGTCGGCGCCACCGCCGGCGTCGATGCTGTCCTTGCCGTCTTCACCCAGGATGGTGTCAGCACCGCCAACCGAAGTCAGCGAGTCGTCACCCAGGTTGCCGTTCAGGATGCTGCCGGCCGTGCTCGCGACGCTGATGACGTCGTTGCCTTGACCGCCGAAGATCGAGAACTTGCCGACCGTCGCGGCCGAAGCCATCGTGTCGTCGCCGGCGTTGCCTTGGATCGTGCCGCCGCCCGTGTTGTCGGCTTGGACGCGGTCGTTGCCGTCGCCGCCCGAGATCGTAACAACGCCAGCGCCAGCCGCGATGGTGATGCTGTCGGTGCCCGTGCCGCCGTCAACGAAGACGCTGCCGCTGGCCGAAACGGTGTCGTTGCCGGTTTCGCCCGAGATCGAGTCGCCACCGCCGTTGCCGACGATGCTGTCGTTGCCGCTGTTGCCGTTCAGGAAGTCAGCGAGCGTGCTGCCCGTGATCTGGTCGTCGCCTTGACCGCCGAGGAGCGTCGCGGTGCCCGCCGAGCTCAGGGTGTCGTTGCCCAGGTTGCCTTGGCCGAAGTTCGTGCCAACGCCGAGGTCGAGGGTGTCGTCGCTCTGACCGCCGTAGGCCGTGTCATTGCCCGAACCGCCGACGAGGCTGTCGTTACCGCTGTTGCCTTGCAGCAGGTCGTTGCCCGAACCGCCGTCCAGCGTGTCGGCGCCGTCGCCGCCGTAGAGGGCGTCGCCCGCGTCGCTGCCCGCGGCGTTGTTCGCGCCCGTGGTGCCGACATAAAGCGTCGAGCTATCCGGGAAGATCGGGGTTTCGCCAGCGAACGTCGACGGGAAGGTCACAGCCTTGCCCGTGAGACCCGAGACCAGCGTGATCGTCGGGGTCGGGTTCGACAGGGTCGCCGCGTTGAAGCGAACGGTCGTGGTGTTCGCACGCTCACCAGCCGCGCCGAAGACGAGGCTGTCAGCGGACGAGTCGTAGGCCGCAGCCTGCGCGTCCGTGATGGTTTCAAAGAAATAAGTCGCCATTAGTCTCTCCAGTCTTGTGTCACACGGACCCCTGGAATCGCTTGACCCCCATCCCCGATGGAGCGGTCCCAGCGGTCCACTACCCCAAGCGCCATAGCATGGCTGCGGCGTAGGTTAGACGAGCCCAAGGCGAGACGTATCGGAACCCCGCCAATTAGGCAACCTCTAAAAGCCCCCGGAATCTCGAGGAGAAACGGTGTTGCAAGGACGCCGCTACTCTTCGCGGAAGGCGTCTTCCAGGGTGTCTGTGATCGGCGAAATCAGGAAGCCCATGACCGATCGTTCGCCGGTCACGATCAGCGCCTGCGCCGGCATGCCCGGTGTCATCTGGACACCCTTCTTGAGTTTCTTCAGCTCCGACGGATCGATGCGCAGGTCGACGCGATAGGTTGCGATGCCGGTCCGCTCATCGACATTCTTGTCGGCCGAGACCACCGAAACGGTCGCGTCGAGCGCATCACTGAACCGCTGGTTCAGACCGGTGAGTTTCACCCGCGCCTTCATCCCCTGATGGACCTCGTCGACGTCCTCGGGCTTGATCTTGGCGGTGACGGTAAGCGGCGTGCCCGAGGGCACGACATCCATCATCACCTCACCGGCGCCGACGACACCGCCGACGGTGAACTGGGTGAGATTGAAGACGTAGCCGTCCACCGGCGAGCGCACCACAGTCGCGTCCAGCGCTTGGCGGGCCGTGGTCAGCCGCGGAATCACGTCCGCCAGCTTAGCCTGGCTATCCCGCAGCCCCTCGGCGGCCTGGCTCTCGCGTTCATTGCGGATCGACGTCAGTTGCAGGCGGGTTTCCCCCATCTGCTGCCGCAGGCGTGCGATGTCGGCCACAAGCTGGCCACGCCGACCCGCGAGCTCCGCAAGCGTCCGCTCGTACCTTAGAATCAGCGTCTTGGGCGCGAACCCCTGTTCGTTCAACTTGCGGTAGCCGGACAGTTCCTCTTCCGTCAGGCGCTGCTGCTCCAAGATCGAATCAACCTGAGCCTGCTGGCCGACGACCTGGGTTTCCTGCTGCTCGATCCGCTGCTGGAGCACCGCGGCCTGGCTCTGGAAGAGCTGCCGACGGGCCGTGAAGACGAACTGCTGGTCGCGAACGAGGGTCGCCACCGCCGGATCGGATAGACGCGCCGTCAGTTCCGCGGGGAACTCGAGCGAGGTCTTACCCAGCGCCTCGGCGCTGAAACGCGCGTTCTGGCTGAGGAAGGTGTCGTACTGATTCTGGGTGACGGTGACGGCGGCGCGCGCCTCGACGTCATTGAACAGCAGCAGCGGCTGCCCTGCCCGGACCAGCTGGCCCTCCTTGACCAGGATCGCCTTGACGACCCCGGTCTCGCGATGCCTGAGCGTCTTGCGCTGCGCGTCGGCGCGCACTTCGGCCTGGGCGGTGATCCCGGTGCTGAGCTGGCTGACCGACGCCCAGAGGCCGAGCCCGATGACGAAGGCGCCGATCACACCAGCGCCGACCACCATCGGCCGCCGCAGGCGTTGCTGCAGCTCGGAGGGCATCGCCTCCTTCTCGTCGCTGCCGAACGTCGGCGCGACATAGCTGCGCTTGCTGGGCGTCAGGTCCAGTTTCATCGACCGCCCTCCACGGCGCGCACTTCAGGGGCTTGCGCCGGCGGCTGCGCCGGTTTGACCAGCCGCGCCATCACCTGATCGCGCGGTCCGAACAGCTCGACACGGCCGTCGCGCAGCACCAGCATCTTGTCGGCCGCGCGGAACACGCCAGGCTTGTGGGAGATGATCACCACCGTCGCGCCGTTGGCCTTCATGGCGTCGATGGCGCGCATAAGGGCCTCTTCGCCTTCGGCATCGAGGTTGGCGTTCGGCTCATCCATGACCACGAAGGCAGGGTTTCCCAAGACGGTACGCGCCAGGCCGACGCGTTGCCGCTGACCCGCCGACAGGACCACACCGCCCTCGCCGACGTCCGTGTCGTAGCCTTTGGGCATCCGAAGAATCAGCTCGTGCACGCCGGCCAGCTGCGCGGCGGCCACGACCTCCTCGTCGGTGACCCCCTCACGGAAGCGGGCGATGTTGTTGCGTACCGATCCGCCGAACAGTTCGGTGTCCTGCGGCAGATAGCCGATGTGGCGGCCAAAATCCGCCCGATCCCAGGTGAACACATCGGCCCCGTCCAAACGAACGACGCCGTTGACCGGCTTCCAGATGCCGACCAGAAGTCGCGCCAGCGTCGACTTGCCAGCCCCGGACGGACCGATGACACCGAGAACCTCGTTGGGCTCGACGGTGAAATTGATGTTGGCCAGCAGCAGCTTGGGCATGCCGGGGGGCGCGAAATTGACCCCTTCGACCGACAGCTTGCCCAAGGGCCGCGGCAGGGTGGTCGCCCGGGTCGGCGGCTCGGCGCCGGCCAGCAGCTTGTTCAGGCGCTCATAGGCCCGGTACATATTGTTGAGCGAGTCCCACGACCCGACGATCTTCTCGATCGGTTGCAGCGCCCGGCTCGCCAGGATCATGTTGGCGAACAGCATGCCCGAATGGATTTTGCCCTTCAGGATCAGGTAGGCGCCGACCGCCACGATCAGCACCTGCATGCCCATGCGCACCGCCTTGATGATGTCGGTGTACATGTTCGAGGCTTCGGCCGCGGCCGCGCCCCGTTCGATGGTGACGGCCCGGTGTTGCGCCCAGGCCTGACCGAGCGTGGGCAGCATGCCCATGGCGCGGACGACCTCGCCGTTCCGCAGCGCCGCATCCGTAAAGCCATAGCTCTTCAGGGCCGCCTCATTGGCCTCCTTCAGCGCGCTCTGGGTGGCGCGGCTCTGGGCGATCGCCAGGATCACCAGGATAATCGCTCCAACCAGGGTGATCACGCCGACCAAAGGATCGATGATAAAGAGCACGCCCAGGAAGACCGGAATCCAAGGCACGTCCATGAAGGCGGCCGCGGCGATCCCCGTCAGCGACTGCCGGAACTGGTCGAGATCGCGCAGCGCCTGGGCGCGGGCGCTCCAATCCCCGCGAACGGCCGCGTCGAAGAGACTGGTGAAGACTCGCCCCGAGACGCGCTGGTCCAGCGCGACGCCAAAGTTGATCAGGATCCGCGCCCGGAAATCGTCGATCACGCTCGAAATCGCGAACACAAACAGCGTCACGAACGTCAGCATCCACAACGTGGCGTAGTTCTGGCTGGTCATGACACGCCCGTAGATCTGGTACGTGTACAGCGGCAGCGCCATGTAGAGCAGGTTGGAGACGAGGCTGAAGCCGAAGGCCACGGCGGCGGGCTTGTAGCCTTCGCGCAAGGCGCGGCCGAGCACGTTGTCGGGCAGATCCGTGAGGAACGTCAGGAATTTCATGTCGCCGAAGCCGTGCCTTAAGACCTTACGGCCTGATACACCAAACCGAGTCGCAAATGGTGAATGCGCTCGAAGATAGCGCTTTCGTGCTCGACGAGAACGCACCTTGCTGGAAGCGCGCGTAGATGCGCAGGCGCCGCTGCCTTGTCAATGCCGCCCCACATCCCGTCGCCCGTGGTAAGACGCGCTCGGAAAACCCTCTGCGCCAGGAGCCGCGATGCCGCGGATCGCCATCGTCGGCAGCTGCATAACCCGCGATCTGTGGCCAATCCGTGGCGGCGGCGCGGAGGCGCTGCTCTATGTCTCGCGGACGAGCTTGCCGGGGCTGCTGGCCTCGCCGGTCCCAGCGTTTCGCCCCGCGGACGACCTCCCCGGCGATCTGCATCAGCACGAACACAAGGCGCTGGTCGCGGACATTCAGAAGACAGCCCTGCGGTCGCTGCTCGCGTTCCAACCAACCCACGTGATCTTCGACTTCATCGACGAGCGGTTCGACCTGTTGAGCGTGGGCGGATCCCTCGCCTCGCATAGCGGAGAGATGGCGCGGAGCGGCTATCGGACGCAGGCCGCGTTCGGCCCCGCGCGCACGATCCCGCGCCTGTCGGCCGCCGGCGAGCGACTTTGGCTGGAGGCGGTCGATGAGTTCGCCGCTGTTGTCCGCGGCACGCCGCTCGCCCGCGCCAGCCTGATCCTGCACAGCGCCCGGTGGGCGGAACAGCAACGCCAGCCGGACGAAAGCCTCGCGCCGATCCGCAATGTCGAGATCGTGGACGGACTGCCGGCGGTCATCGCCGACTACAATGCGCTACTCGGCCGACAAGAGGCGGCCTTCCTGGCGCGGATGCCGCCGATGACCGTGGTCGACGCCGGCGCCCACCACATTGCAGACCCCGCGCACCGCTGGGGGCTCAGTCCATTTCACTACGTTCCGCAGTACTATGACGAAATCCGCCGGCAGTTGACCGCACTGGACGGATTGCGGGACGCCTTCAACGCCCCCCGCGTCGCGCCCAGTGTTCCAGCGGCGTGACGCCATTCCGAACCAATCCGGGTCGAGTCGCGACATAGGCGGCGGTCGGGAACCCTGGCTGGGCCTCCGAGACCTGCCAGGCCCCGCCCCTCAGATAGTCGATCAGCGGGTGCAGACCCGGAGCCAGCTCCTCGCCGCGCGCTTCGACATAGGCCTGCAGATCGAACCAGGGGCTTGGGCTCGCCCCCTCGAACCCGCCATGGGACAGGAAGTGGGTCAGGGGCTCCAGCCCGGCGGCCGCCACGCCCGCGTGCTGTTCGATGTACCAGCGCGGGTCGAACAGCGGGTGGGGCGACAGCCCGGCCTTCCATCCGGTCGCCAGGTAGTGCGCCAACGGCGCCTGCCCGCCGGTGTCTGCCGCCTGTTCGGCGTACCAGGCCGGATCGAACAACGGATGCGGGCTCAACCCCGCGCGCCAGCCCTCACGCAGGTAGTGTGTCAGAGGATCATCCCCGGCCGCCAGAACCGGCGCCTGGGCCAGATAGTGGGCGGGGTCGAAAGCTGGATGCGGCGACAGGCCGCGCGCGGCCCCGACCCGAACGTAGTGTTCCAGCGGTGTGAGGCTGGTCGCCGCCAGCTCCGCGGCGTTCTCACGACGATACCAAGCGCCATGAAACAGCGGATTTGGATCGCGCCCCTCACGACCGCCCACCAGCAGGTAGTGGACCAGCGGCGATCGCCGCGCGGACGCCACGTCTGGATAGGTGTCGAGATACCAGCCTTGATCCAGCGCGGTGAGCGGCGACACCGACGGGTTCGCCCGACGCCGGGCGTAGGCTGCCATGTGGCGCAGGTCGTGCAGGGTGCGGCCGGTTCCGCGCCAGACACAACTGCGCGCGATCACAAGCGCCTGCCCCAAGGAGCCAACCCGCGCCAGGACGCGGTCCAGCAGTTGGTTCAATCGATTGTTGCGACGGAGACGACCCACGCCGCGCGCCTGAAACGCGGCAAGGGCCTGGGCCCGGAGGCGCGCCTCAAGCTCGGCCCGGGCCGCAAGCGACTCGGTCAAGGCTAACGTCAGCTCCGTGCGGGTCAGCGCTTCGCGGACCTGCGCCTGATGCGCAAGCCGGTGTGCGCCAGCGAAGTCGCGACTCAGACGGCCCACCTTGGCCGTCACGGCGCGCGCCTTGTCGAGCAGCGCTCCGTGCGCCGGCGTGACGGTCGTGGCGGGGTCGGACGCGGCCTCGGCCAACGTCACGCGCCTTCGTGTTCGAGCCATTCTTGGAAGCTGCCGCGCCCGGAGGCGAAGGGGTTGGGGAAGGCCTGCTGGAGGTCGATGCGCTCGCGATAGAGCACCCGCTCGCGTTTGGCGATGGGGCGCCCGTCGTCGTAGGCGCCGAACGCCCACCAGCGCTCCGGGATCGTGGGATCGGTCGCCGCCTGGATCTGGCGCTTGTACCAAGCCCAGATCTCATAGACCGGGAAGTTCGTGCCGGCGTAGCGCTTGGTCATGGCGTCGCCCACCGCGCCCAGCTTGGTGAAGTGCCAGAAGCGCAGCGGCGCGCCGTTGACCGAGATCGTCCCGTTCTTCTCCACCGTGACCTTTCGCGTGGACAGGTTCCAGCTTGCGACGTTGTAGCCGGGATCTCGAATGATCTTCAGCCGGTCGAACAGGGCCGGGACGTGGTCGCACCAGCGCTGGTCCACGAACAGTCCATTGGGCATGTCGTCGTAGCAGTAAGACAACAATCGGTCGTTCCACCACTTGGCGAAGCGGGCGCCCTCCCCGGTCGTCCGGATGGCGACGAAGCCGAGATTGAAGATGCCCGTGCGCGAGGCGGAGAGGTCGTTGTCGCGGATCGCCGCATCGTCGTCATTGGCGTCGATAAGGTGGGGTGTGAGCAGGATGTCGTGCTCTTCAAGCCAGTCTTCCAGCGGAGAAAGAGACGCCAGCGCGGCCGTATCGGGATCCATGTAGATCACCGCGTCGAAACCCCAGTCACAGGCCTGGTGGATGAACGGCCCCTTCACGGCCGTGCACACCTCGACCACGTCGTGCTTGAAGAGCCAGCTCTCGAAATTGGGGATGTTCAGATCGCTGGCCCAGACCAGGCGGTCGAAGGGTTCAGACGCCGGATCGAAATCGAAACCCTCGGGCGGCCGGTCCGTGATCAACGCCGCCAGCTCCCAGTCCGGGTGGTGCTGTCGCAAGGTCTGGAACAGCACCCGGGCCCGGTTCAGGTACGAGAAGGTGAAGCTGGAATAGCAGAGAATTTTCATGTTTTTGTCGCCGCGGCGAGGTCCAGGGTCAGCGCGCTGTATCGCAGATCGAACAGCTGCGGCGCGCGACGGGCGCGGCTCAATTCCGCGATCTCACCGCTCTCGAAAGCCGCCATAAGCGCTGTCTCGTCCAGCACGCGACCGTGACCGGTGTCACCAACGAAGGCCGCGACGTTGCCGCTATCCGGTCCGGTTATGACGGCGCACCCGGCCGCAACCGCCTCGTAGGCGACGAAGGAGAACGTTTCCCGGCAGAGGGGCCAGACCAGCACGGCGTCGATCCCGGCGGCCTGTATAGCCTCGCGCATCGCCTGCGGCCGATCAGGGCCGGCAGTGACGACTTGGAACGTCGCCGGCAGGTTGGTGTCGCCCCGGGCGCCGAAGTGATGGAACGCATACCTCGGATCGGCGGCGAACCGATGCGCGAGTCGCTTGAAGATCGGCCAACCCTTGTGCGTCACCGGCAGGCCGGCATAGGCGACCGAGAATGGGCGATCGGCGGACACTGCGGGCGCCGGCCGCGGCGACGTCAGGGTGACGTGAGGCAACACGACGGCGTCGACCGCCGGCAGGTGCGTTGACGCGCGCCATAGATCCAGGGTCGCCTGGGAGGGCGCGGCGACCGTCAGCTGCAACCGGTCGAACAGTCGGGCGTGGGCGGCCAGGTGTCGGTCCCGCCACGGCCCATACAAACAGATGCCGCAGGCGGCGCTGCCCGGCGGCGGCGCACCGCAGTCTTCCACGTCGTTGCGCAACAGATGGAAGCCCGCGCAGAGGCTGGCGAAGTCGTGCAGCCAGAACACGCCCTGGCTCATCCCGGCGGCGGCGAGGATGTCGGCGACTTCGTCCGGCGCATGACCCAGCAGGCTGTGGATGGCGAAGCTTCGGCCGGAAGCGTCCGTACCGGCCGCGGCGGAGAGCGCGCGGACAATGTCGGCCGGCTCGAAAACACCGAGCGCCTCCCCGTTCCAGACCACTCCCAGGCCCTCACGATCCAGAGCTGTCCGGACGACGGGCCACGGGCCGGCGGGATAAAGATGCAAGTGATCGCGTCGCCGCTCGGCCAGACGCGCCGCCTCGCGCTGGATCGCCGCCTGCAGGCCGCCCAGGTTCGCGCTGTAGTCGTCATGACTGACGGTAATGTGCAGGCCGGCCAGCCGGCCTCGTGAATTCATCAGCGCGGATGCAAGTTCGACCTCGGGGTCGGTCACGCCATCGAAGGGCGCGGGCATTCGCGCCTCGACCGAGGTCAGCCGGGCGAGCACCTCGTATCGGAATCCCTCCGCAGGTTCGGCGACCACGGCGCGCGGTCGGCCGTGCGTGATCCAATGGACGAACGGATTCACGTCCGCGTCCGCGACATCCGGAAAGGCCTCGAGGTAGGCGCGGACCGAAAACTCGGGTGAAGGATCCCGGCCTTCGCGCCAGCCATAGGTCATGAAGTGCTCGAGCGGATCGGACCCCGCCTCGCCGACATCCGGGTAGGTCTTCAGGTAGAACGCGCTGTCGAACGCGCGCGCGGCGACCGCGTGGTCGGGGTGCAGCCGGCGCAAGCGGCCACGCAGGCCCCTTGGCGCCACCGCCGCAATCAGACGCTTCATGACACGAGGTCCGCTGTCAGGCCGCTGTACGCGAGCGTGGACGCCATCGCCTTCCGCCGCCCGCGACCAAGGGCCAGGATATCGCCCGTCTCGAACGCGGCGTTCAAGGCCCGCTCGTCGGCCAATACACGGCCCACCGCTGGATCGGCCGCGAACGCCGCGACATTGCCGCTGTCGGGCCCGGTCAGCACCGCCGCACCAGCGGCCGCGGCCTCATAGGCCGTGAAGGAGAAGGTTTCCCGGCATAGCGGCCAGATGAGCGCGGCGTCCGCCTGCAGTTCCTCAAGCATCTCCTGCATGGCGCGCGGCCGATCTGCGGTGGCGACCACCCGGTGGAAAACCGCCGGCGCCGCGGGATCGGAGGCGCCGCCCAGGTGTAGAAAATCGTAGCGCGGGTCGTCCTCGAACCGCTGGGCGAGGTCGCGGAACACCGGCCATCCCTTCAGCGGCGTTGGCATGCCCAGGTAGGCCAGCCTGAACGGCCGCGGCGTCCGGGTTCGTCTGGCCGGACGGCCCGATTCTAGCCGGGCATGGGGCAGCACGACGACAGCGCGGGCGGGCAGATCGCCATGGGCGCGCCAGAATTCGAGCGTCGTCTGCGACGGCGCCACCAACGTTATGGCCAGGCGCTCGAACAGCCGGCGATGGGCTTCCACGTGGCGCGCCCGCGTAGCGCCATAGGCGCAGACGGCGCAGGCCGCGCTGTCAGCGGGGGGCGCCGCGCAGTCCTCGACGTCATTCCGCAGCAGGTGAAACCCCGCGCAGAGGCTGGCGAAATCGTGCAGCCAGAAGAAGCCCTCGCTCAAGCCGGCGGCGCGCAGGATGTCGGCGGTGGCGTCCGGTTCATGACCCAGCAGGCTATGAATGGCGAAGCTGCGACGGCCAGTCCCGCGCGTCGCGGCGCGCAACGCGGTCTCCACAGCGTCAGGCGCGAAAACGCCCAGGCGGCGACCGTTCAGCAAGACGCCCAGAGGGCCGGCTTCCCCGGCCGCCCGGACCACCGGCCAGGGCGTAGCTGGGTAGAGGTGCAGATGCGCGACGCCGCGGCGCCCGAACTGTTCGGCCTCCCGCCGGACGCAGGCCTGCAGACCGCCCGAGTGCTCCACGTAGTTGTCGTGGCTCAGCGTCACATGGAGATCGCCCAGCGCGCCCAAGGCGACAGCCAGGCGGCCGGGCGGGTCCACGCGCAGCCTCGCCGAAGCAGTCGCGGCGTCGGCGATGCGCGCCTCAACCGGCTTCATCCGCGCAATCACATCGTACCGGAAGCCCAGGTTGTGCCGCGGACTGCGCCCCTCGGCGCGACCCGCCGTCAGATAGTGGGCGAAGGGGTTGATATTGGCGGCGGCGACGTCCGGGTTGTTTTCCAAATAGTCGAGGACGGAGAAGCGGGCGTTGGGATCGCGATCTTCAAGCCAGCCCGTCCGGACGAAGTGGTCCACCGGGTCCATCCCCGACGTCGCAACATCCGGATTGAGCGCGAGATAGAAGGCCGAATCGAACTCGGCTTCCACGGCGGCGCGCTCCAGCGCGGTCAGGGGCGGCGCCGGCGGGCGACGGCGACGTTGTCCGTCGGCGGCCACGCCCCTGGCCGCGGCGAAGCCCTCGTAGCTCCAGGGTTCGGGTGTCCAGCCGACCTGCGCGAAATAGACGGGCGCGTGGCGGGACGGAACGATATCCCGGCCTTCGTGCCGGCCGTGCCGAAGGAAGTGCCAGAACGGCTCGACCCCAGCCGCGGCGATGTCCGGATGCGCCGTCAGATACCCCTCGACGGAGAACCAGGGCGCCGGGTCGCGTCCCTCCTGCCATCCGGCCATCCGGTAGTGCCAAAGCGGTCCCATGTCCGAGGGCAAGTCGGTGTAGATCGCGCGATAGAACTCGGGATCGAACGCCGGCGCGATCACCCTGTGCGCCTCCGCAGCCCGCGGGCGATCGTCAACTGGGGCCGTCACGGCCATGGAGGTCACGGTTCCTCAACGCGGGGGGCTAATGGGTGGGTGTGCAACAGATGCCGTAAGGGTTCAACCGTCCGCGGTCCCGACCTGGCCCGCCCCGCGCGATCAACGTCTTGCCGCGACGCGCCTCGGCCCGTACCACCGGCGGCAGAATGAGCCGACCCGCCGCCAAGACCGCGAAGATCGCGACGCCCCGCGTGGCCTATCTGGTCCTGGGGATGCACCGCTCAGGCACCTCGGCGGTGACCCAGCTGCTGGCGCTTGCCGGCGCCCAGTTGCCCACCAACGTGATGCCGGGCGACGAGCACAACGCCAAGGGCTACTTCGAGCCCTGGAAGATCGCCATCTTCAACGACGAGCGGCTGCGGGCGGCGGGGTCCGCCTGGGACGATCCCTTCGCCTACCCTTATCGCCCCCTCGATACGGATCAGGACCGCGCCTGGCTCGACGCGGCCGTCGCCCTGTTCGACGAGGAGTTTCCGCGCGCGACCTGGCCGCTGATGAAGGATCCGCGCGCGACGGTGCTGCTGCCGATGTGGCGAGAGGTGTTGGCGCGAAAGGGCGTCGAGGCGCGTTGTGTGATCCCGGTTCGGCACCCGCTGGCGGTGGCGGGCTCGCTTCGACGCCGGGATGGCTTCGCGGACGAGAAATCGGTGCTGGTCTGGAGCGCCTACATGCTGGCGGCCGAGGCCTACACCCGCGACCTGCCCCGCGCCTTCGCTGGCTACGACGCCCTGCTGGCCGATTGGCGGGGCGAGGTGGCGCGAATCGAGGCCGCGCACGGTGCGCCCCTGCCCAAGCTCGACGCCAAGGCGGCGCGGGCGATCGACGGTTTCCTGACCGCCGACCTGCGCCACAATGCCGTCAGTGACGGCTTGGCCAAGCTCGGCTGGGCCGGTGAGATCGCCGCCGATGTCTTCGCCTGGTTCGAGGCCAAGGCGGCCGGTGCGCCGGCGGAGATGGCGCTCCTGGACCGAGCCGCCGCCCGATTGGCCGAACGCGCGCAGGACATGGGCGCGCTGATCTCGTCGACGACCCGCGACCTGGCCGCCGTCCGCGCCGAGTTGATGGAGGCCCGCGCGCGGCTGGAGGTGGCCCAGGCGTTCGAGACCGAAGCCAAGGCCAGCATCGCGCGGCTGGAGGACGGCTGGCGAGCCGCGCAGAGCCTGCTGGACGGCATCGACGCCGAACTGGACGCCGCGCTCGCCGACGAGCCCTAGGCGCGCTTCAGGCGGGGATCGAGCGCCAGGTAGAGCACCCCGGTGATCGCCGCCAGGTCGAGCAGATAGAGATACCGATAGTCGCAGGCGATCGAGATCACGAAGAAGCTCGCCGCGAACCCCAGCGCCCCGGCCATCAAGCCGGCGATGACCAGGTCCGCCGGATCGCGGCGAACCAGCAGCGCGCCGCCCACAGCCAAGGCGAGGGCGGCGAACGCCAGGTGGGACAGCGCCGGCGTGTCCATGAACCAGGTCGCGTAGTTGTAGAGCCTGCGGTCGTCCTGGGTTCGGCGTGCGGGCATATCGAGCGCCTTGAGCGTATCGGGGGGACCGTCGACGCCGATGGTCAGAGGCAGACAGCGATCGATGACGGGCGTCCCGACGACCTGGGCGAACGCCAAGGCGCGGATGCGCAGATAGAGGCCCGGCTGGTTGCGAATCAGATCTAGCCACTCGGCGCGGATCGTCTCGCGCGAAACGGTTTTCAGATGGGCCATCATCGCCGGATCCTGGCTGAGCGTATCGACCCGCTCCGGTGAGTAGAGCGCCTGCGCCCGCTGGCGCAGGTAGGCGCCGGCGGAGGGGGATTCGCGGTCGATATGCGGCGTCGGTCGTCCAGGCTGCAGCGCCGACGC
The DNA here is from genome assembly GCA_964575195.1 of uncultured Phenylobacterium sp. GTDB lineage: Bacteria > Pseudomonadota > Alphaproteobacteria > Caulobacterales > Caulobacteraceae > Phenylobacterium. The sequence goes on along the minus strand of CAZNPJ010000007.1, from coordinate 173,763 downwards.
GGCCACGAGATCGTAGGTGCCGAGAATCCGCAGCCCTTTGCCTCCGGCGTCATCCGGCGCGCCGGCGCCCTGAGGTTGCGCCACCGCGCTGAGCAGCAGGGTCAGGCCCGCGACCGCGAGCAGCCACACCGCGGCCAGTCCCGAGCTTCGCAACCAGCCGCCGCCCGATCGCGCCCAGGCGATGGCGAGGGCCGCTGGCAGCGCCAGGATCAGGCCGTTCTGACGCAGCAGCCCGGCCGCCGCGAACAGCAGCGCTCCCAGGACAAGGCTGATCCACGGCGTACCGCGGTGTGGGTCCCGAACCCCGAACGCGAGCAGGGTGAAGCCGGCGACGGCCGCCACCGCGAACTGCACATCCTTCCAGACGATGGCCGGGTAGATCATCGTCTGGGGCAAGGCGACGAGGCCCAGGGCCACGATCGGCGCCAGCCAGCTGGTTCGCTGCCGGAGCGCCGGCAGTAGGGCCCAACTGCCGAACAGAAGCCCCCCGACCAGCCCGACCGCCAGCGCCGTCCCCGTATGAATGCGGTCCAGCAGGCCCAGCAGCCACCCGAAGAAGGCGGGGTTCCAAGTCGTTCGAACGCCAAATCGCCCTTCGTGGAGGGCCAGAACCGAATCGACCGTGAGATGCCCCGGCAAGTTCAGCCTCAGCATGAGCACGAGGGCGCCTAGAAGGATCAGCCACAGCACCCACCGAGCGGCTGGGCCGGAGGCCCGAGGGGCCGCGCTCATGTGGGCCGCACCACGAGAAAGAGGCCCGCGATCATCAGCCCGTACCCGGCGATCATGGTCCAGGACGCCTGTTCCTTGAATACGAGCCAGCCGGCCAGAGGCACCAGGCAGGATCCGATCAAGGAGAAGGCATAGGCCGACGATAGCGGCACGCGGGTCAGGACGTAGAACCACAGCAGCGCCGTGACGCCGTACCAGGCGAAGGCGCCGATCAGCGGATAGTTGACGACAACGCGGGACAGGAAGGGGCCGGACAGACGCTCGTTATAGACCGCACCCCACTTGAACAGCATCTGGCCCAGCGGCAGGGCGACGGCGAAGACGCTGCACAGCGCCATATCCTTGGGCGTCACGCGTGCGCCTCCTCGGTTTCGAGCTCGCGCAGGACATTGAGATACGGGTGGATGGGCCGGCTGGGCACGTTCAGCACGTCGAAGTTCATCGCCTGCAGCAGGAACTGCGCGCCCAGGATGATCGGCAGGGCGGCCAGCATGACCACCCCCGCCGAGGCCGCCTGGCCGGGCACCCGGTTTGCCAGATAGCTCAGGGCGTAGGCGACGCCGAACAGCGAGAAGAACAGACCGAACAGCAGCTCCAGGCTGGCGGCGTTGAAGTCGCGCACGAAGTACTGGCCGACCACACGCTGGGTGAAATTGCGCAGATGCTTCAGGGCGAACGGACCGACGATCGCGCCGATGCGAATGTTGGATACTTCGTCGGCGTAACGGGCCGGCATTGGGACATCGCGCACCACCGCCCGCAGCGTTCCCAAGTGGTACAGCAGATCGGTCTCGAAGAAGAAGCGGCGCGAGACGCGCTTCTCCATCAGCAGTCGCGCCACGTTCGCTTCCAGCGCGGTGTAGCCGTTGGTGGGATCGAAGATGTTCCAATAGCCGGTCGAGACCTTGGCCGCGAAGCTCAGCGCAGCGTTCCCCAGGACGCGCACGGTCGGCATCGTCGTGAGATGGCTGATCGAGGTGAAGCGGTTGCCCTTGGCGTAGTCGGCTTCCCCCAGCAGGATCGGCGCGACGAGCTGGGCCGCATAGCTCAGGTCCATCTGATCGTCGCCGTCAACCTTGACCATCACCCGCGCACCCCGGCGGGCTGCCTCGGCGTAGCCGGCCAGCATGGCGCCGCCGACCCCCTGATTCTTGGCCAGGCGCACCACCACCACCCGCGGATCGGTGTTGTTCGCTTCGATGAAGTCGCCCGATTTGTCGGGGCAGGCGTCGTCGACGCAGACAATGCCCTCGAACCAGGCCGGCGTGCGCTTGATCACCCGCAGGATATGGCCGGTGACCTTGTAGCAGGGCACGACCAGCCAGACCCCGGCGCCTTCCAGCGTCAGGACAGGACCCGAGGGATCGCGGACGGGTCTTTCGAGCGGGGCGACGTTGATGGCGCGGGACACACGCCCGGCTAACACGGAAGCCTGCGAGCTGGCAAAGCGCCTGCGGGGCCCAGTGTTCCTTGCGCCGTCAAACCCCGGCTGTTACCTCCCGCCCCTTCTGTCGGAGAGGTCATGGAAACCGCCACCCACATGCTGCGGACCGGCCAGCGCGGCGCGCTGTTCCAGTTCCAGATGGCGCTGCGGGACCTGCGCAACTCGTTCCAGCGCATCGGCCTGGCTTGGTCGCTGGCCTGGCACGACGTCGCTTCGCGCTATCGCGGATCCGTGCTGGGCCCGTTCTGGATCACGCTCTCCATGGGGCTGATGGTCCTGGGGATCGGCTTCCTCTACGCCAGCCTCTTCGACCTGCCCCTGCACCAATTCCTGCCCTACGTGGCCCTGGGCATCGTCTTCTTCGGGGTGCTGACAGGCACGATCAACGAAGGCTGCGACACCTTCGTCCTGGCCTCGGGCATGCTGTCCCAGACCAGCCTGCCGATGCTGACCTTCGTCTGGCGGACCGTATTCCGCAACGTGATCAACCTCGGCCACCACCTGGTCATCGTGATCGCCATGCTGACTTACTATGACTACTGGACGACGGCGAATGTGCCGCTGGCGCTGCTGGGCGTGGTCCTGATGGTGCTCAACGCCAGCTGGATGTCGCTGATGGCCGCCATCGCGTCGGCGCGCTATCGCGACATTCCCCAAATCGTCGTCTCGGTCATGCAGTTCGCCATGTTCATGACGCCGGTGTTCTGGATGCCCAGCCGCTTTGGCAAACATCAGATCTTCCTCGACTTGAACCCGTTCTATCACCTGCTGCAGGCCGTTCGCGCGCCGCTGCTGGGCCAGCCGGTGCAGGCGCAGAGCTATCTGGTGCTGATCGCCATGGCCGTCATCGGCTGGCTCGTGACCTTCGCAATCTTCGCGCGGACCCGCCGCCGCCTGGTGCATTACCTGTGACCGCCGCCTCCATCACCTGCACCAACCTGACCATCCGGTTCCCGGTCTACGGCGCCGACGCCAAGTCTTTGAAGAAGGCGCTGGCCCGGGCCGTCGCCGTCGGCGGCGCGCTGGGCCGGCACGCCGGGGTCACCGACGTCACCGCCCTGGAAAACGTCAATCTTCAGCTCAAGGCCGGCGACCGATTGGGCCTTATCGGCCACAACGGATCGGGCAAGACCACCTTGCTGCGCGCCCTGTCCGGCGCCTATGAGCCGGACGAGGGGTCGATCGAGGTGACGGGCCGGATCGCGTCCCTTCTCGACCTCAGCCTCGGCATCGACCCCTCGGCCACGGGCTACGAGAACATTCGCCTGCGCTGCCGCATCGGCGGCATGTCGTCCAAGCAGATCGAAGCGCGGATGGACGAGATCGCCGAGTTCACGGGCCTCGGGCCATTCCTGTCGATGCCGGTGAAAACCTATTCGGCGGGCATGAAGGGTCGCGTCGCCTTCGCCGCGGCGACGGCGGTGGAGTGCGACGTCCTGCTGATGGACGAGTGGATCGCCGTGGGCGACGCGGATTTCCAGAAGATCGCCCACAAGCGCCTGCTGAAGCTGGTCGAACGGGCCGGCATCCTGGTGCTCGCCACCCACGAGGCGCCCCTCCTCAAGCTCTACTGCAACAAGGTCATGAAGCTCGAAGCCGGCGTGGCGTCCGAGATCGTGGACATCCGCAAGCTGGACGAGCTGCTGGAAAGCTGAACCGTCGCATCCATCTGCGCGCCGCGACGTTCCGCGTTCTCCTCCAGGAGCCTGCAGATGAGCGTTTTCGGCGATATCCTCTCTAAGATCCTTCACCACCCGACTGCCAAGGCCGCGCCGGCGCCGTCGCCGCAGGTGGTCCAACCTACGGCGACGGCATCCGCGCCGAATCGTCCGACCGAGACCGAAGCCTCTCCCGCGCCGGCGGTCGATATGGCCGCCGTGCTTGAGGTGATGGCTGCCGACAATGGTCAGAACCTCAATTGGCGGACATCGATCGTCGACCTCCTGAAGCTGCTCTCGATCGATTCGGGTCTCGCCAACCGCAAGGCCCTCGCGGCCGAGCTTGGCTACAGCAGCGATACGGATGACAGCGCGACGATGAACATTTGGCTGCAAAAGGCGGTCATGCAGAAGCTGGCCGAGAATGGCGGCATCGTCCCGGACTCCCTGCGCTGACCTGACCGGCCGAAGCTAGGGCAGCCAGTCCACGAATCCGCATTTGGCCATCCAGGCCAGGCCCAGCTCTAAACCACGGCGTTGCGGGCCCGGGAACGCCGCGATCACCTCGCGCGCGGTCAGGCCGTCCGGGGCCTCTGCGATGAGCGCGAACGCCTCGGCGCAAAGTGACGGACGAGCGCGGAAGTCGGGGAAGCCGGTGTCGAGAGCGACCTCGGCGCCAGCGTTGCGGACAGTGTCCGCCGTAACCTCTGGAGAAGCGCGAAGGCGGCTCTCGAGGGTGAGGACCTGAGACGCGAAGCCCGCAAAGGCTCGAAACGGGTCTCCTTTCACCGGGTCCCGCGCGATCCGATGCACCGGGTCGGCCGACGCCGCGCGCATCTGGGCGAGTTCGTCGGTCAGGTCGTGGTACTGGCGCGCAACCACCGGCCAGTCGAACAGCGCTCGCACGCGGGCCTGTCCAGCCTCGCCCATGCGGCGCCGAAGGTCTGGTGCGCGGATGAGATCGGCGAGCGCGGCGCCCGCGCGGCCGGCATGGACCGCCGTGTGCTGCGCCACCGCGCCAACATAAGCTTGGTAGCTGACCGCATCGATCGTGTGCCGCTCGACCACGGCCCCGCCAAGCCCACCACCAGGCGGACCGCCAAGGGTCGGTATCAGGAACCCCTCGACGCCGTCCCGCACGGTCGAGCGATAGCCGTCCCAATCGCTGACCACGACCGGCAATCCGCTGGCCATAGCCTCCAACGGCGTGATGCCGAAGGTCTCCTGGATATTATCGACCAAGGACAGGAAGATGTCGGCCCCCGCCCACAGATCGCCCACCAACCTCGCGTCGTTCCCGTTCGCGAAATGGACATCCACGTCAGGCGCATGACGTCGCGCGGCAGCCTCGTAGAGGCCCCGGTCGAACGCGTCGGGAAACCAGCCCGCCATGACGAAGGCGGTGCGAACGCCCGTCGTGCGCGCCGCCTGCTGCACGGCCCTGAACATGGCCTGGGGAAAGGCCTTCTCGAAGTAGGAAAGCCGACCCACCCAAAGGATAAGGGCGTCATCGCCCGTGAGGCCCAACGCGGTCCGGGTCTTGGCCCGGGCGTCCGCTCGCGCGGCCTGGGCCGCGAAGGCCGACGCGTCAACGCCCAGAGGGATCACCGGCAGCATCGGGCGCGGTGGGGCTCGTCCGCCCGTCCGCTCGGCCAGATGCTGCTCCCACCCCTCGAGCATCTCCTGCATCGCGTCGCGGACGGAGGGCGAGGTGCAGATGAGCGCGTCCCAGGGATGCATAGGCGCCGTGGATACCGCCGCGAGCATCTGCCTCAGCGTCGGCGGAGCAAGGGTGTGGATCAGGCCGAGAAGACTATAGGCCCGGTCCGACGCGCGTCGACGACGCGACCAGGCCAGGTCGGCGAGATCGGGATGTCCGCGCAAGAGCGCTCCCGCCTCGATGTGTGCCCGCGAGAGCGCGTGGAGACTTGTGACGACCTCCGTGTCTGCGCCCGATCCGCCCAACAGGCCCGTCGTCACAGCCGCGGGATCGGCGGCCTGCGCGGTGAGAACGTCCAGGCGCGCGTAGCCCGCATACCGTGCAAGCGCCTGCCAAAGCTGGAGGTTAGCGACATCCTTGCCAAAGGGGTTGGCGCCCAGCGCCGTCTGGCCCGACGGGTGCAGGATCGCGAGGCGGCCACGCCCGGCAGCGGACTTGATCGGCTCACCGCCCATGCGAGCATTCTTAGGCGCCCGCCGGCGCCGCGTCGACCCGTCGGTTCCCCCACGAGGGCGAAGCGGCTAGGCAGGTGGCGATCGGAGGACGATGTCGATGGGTGAGCGCAAGGCGGCAAGGTCACGGACGCTTGACGCTGTCCAGCGGGCGCTGCTGGCCCGCACGCCCCTGACCGCGGCCCGTGTCGTCTACATCGGCTCTGCGCTGCATGCGTTCGTGGGGGCGGTCCAGGCGCGCAATCCTGCCGCCGTCGTCGTTCCCGATGCGCCCGGACTTGAAGCGCCCGACGCGCTGGTCGCCGATGACCTGGAGCATTTGCTCGCCTCGCCGTCGCTACCCGATGCGCGGCTCGTGACCGCGGCCATTCCCGCCCATGTCGCCGATCCCGCGGCACTTGTCGGTGCGCTGGCGGCGCAAGGCTTCGCCATCCTGCGTCTGCAGGCTGCCGACGAGGACGGACCTTACTTCGACGATCCGAGGTCAGACTTGGTGACGCAGTGGCAGGCCGGTCAGCTTGAGCGCCCAGCGCCGCCAAGGGCGATGATCGTCGTCGGAGGCCGCGGCCAGGATCGACCGCGGGCCGTGCTGTCGCTGTTCAGCTTCTCACCCACGCTCATGGACATTCGGACACGCCTGCCCGCCGAAGCGTTGCGCGCCGAGCCCGACCTGCTGGTGCAGCACCATCGCCCACCGGGCGACCTGCCCACCGCACCGCCCGATGTCCCCAAGATCCTCGTTCTGCAGCGTCCTGCCCCGCCCCGCAACGTTGAGGACTGGCGCAGTTCAATGCTGAAGCATACTCGGAATGGTTGGGTCACCGTCATGGAGTTCGACGACCAGCCGGAGCTGACCGCGCGAGCGAATGGTCGCGACATGCTGCCTGCGGACTGGATCCGATTTTCGTGTATCCACGCCGTACAGACGTCTACGCCGCTGCTCCGCGACATTCTGGCGGCCCACAATCCGGAGACGCGGGTTTTCGGCAATGCCGTGTTCCGCCTGGAACCATTCCCCGAAAGTCTACCCAAACGAGTCTTTTACGGCGCGATCTCCCGCGGCCCGTACGCCGTCGAGGTCGCGCGCGGGCTGGGCCCCGCGATCGCTGCGTTCCCAGGCCTCGAGTTCGTGGTGGTGGGCGACCGCGTCGTCTTCGACGCCCTGCCGACAGCCCGTAAGCGGTACTTCGACTTCGTGCCCTACGAAGACTATCTGAGACTGATGGGCGGTTGCGCTATCTCGCTCTCGCCCATGGAGGCCAGCGAAATCTACGCCGCCAAAAGCGACGCCAAATACTTGGACGCCGCGTCGCGAGGCGTACTCACGATCGCCTCGCCCACCGTCTATTCCGATGTGATCCGCCACGGCCGAAACGGCCTCATTGCGCCAGAGATCAGCGATTGGGCGCCGCTGCTGGTCCAGGCCTTGGCCGACGATGCTGCGCGACAGCGGATGGCGCGAAGCGCCTGGGAATATGTTCGGGGCGCCCGCATGTTCGCGCAGCAGGTCGCCGCGCGGCACGCCTGGTATCGCGACCTATGGGCGAGGCGCGAAGCGCTGACCGCCGCTATGATGGCGCGCATGGCGGACTAGCGTTCAGCTGGCCAGGATCACCGCCGCAACGCGATCCACATCCTCCAGCGGCATCCCGGGCCATAAAGGTAGCGACAACACTTGCGCCGCCAATTGCTCGGCGACCGGGAATGCGCCTGGCCCATACCCGAGATGGGCGAAGGCTGGCTGCAGGTGACAGGCTGTCGGATAATGGATCAGGGTCTCGATCTCCTGCGCCGCGAGCCGGGCCTGCAGGGCGTCTCGTTCGGGCGTCCGCACCACGTAGAGATGATAGACATGCCGGGCCCAGGTCGCTGCGCGCGGGGTCCGGAGGTTGCCCGCACCCTGGAGATGCGCGTCGTAGCGCGCAGCGCGCGCACGGCGCAGGTCGTTGGCGCTGTCCAGGCGCTCGAGGCGCGCCCGCAGGAAGGCGGCCTGCAGCTCGTCCAGTCGCGAGTTCACGCCTGCGATCTCGTGGACGTACTTTCGGCGGGAACCGTAGTTCCGGAGCATCCGCAACCGCTCGGCCAAGACCGGGTCGGATGTCGTTACCGCACCGGCGTCACCGATCGCGCCAAGGTTCTTCGTTGGATAGAAGCTGAACGCCGTGGCATGGGCCAAGCTGCCCGTCCGGCGTCCGGCGTACAGCGCTCCATGGCTCTGCGCCGCGTCCTCCAGCACGAACAGGTCATGCCGAGCCGCCACGGCGAGGATCGGATCCATGTCCAGCGGGTGGCCGTAGAGCGAAACGGGGATAACCGCCGCGGTTCGATCCGTGATCGCCGCCTCGATCGCCCCGGCCGTCACCAAATAGCTGTCGATGTCCGACTCGACGGGCACGAGGGTCGCACCTACCGCTTCCACGGCAAGCCAGGTGGCGGCAAAGGTATGCGCCGGGACGATCACCTCGTCTCCCGGGCCGACTTCGGCCGCCTTCAGCGCCAGCACCAAGGCGTCCAGGCCATTCCCGACGCCGATGGCGTGCTCGGCCCCACAGTAGGCTGCGAACTCGGACTCGAAAGCGGCCAGTTCCGGCCCCAGGATCGCCCACCCCCGATCCATGACCCGGCGATAGCCGGCATCCAGGGCGGCTCGGAGTTCGGGCTCATCAAGTCCGAGGTCGAAGAATTTCATTGACCGGCGAACCGCAGGAAGTCGTCGAAATCGCGAATGTAGTCGGCCTCGTCATAGTACGCCGATGCCAGAACCAGGCAGACCGCTCCGGATGAGAAGTTGTCGATGTCGCGCCAAGTGCCGGGGCCGATGTGCAGACCGCGATTTGGTCGGTTAAGGGTCACCCGCGCTTCGCGGCTCCCGTCGTGCAGGCGCACGTCGAAACTGCCCGACAGCGCCACGAGAACCTGATGCAGATCGTGATGGGCGTGCCCGGCGCGAGTGGACTGACTGGGCACGTCGTAAAGAAAATACACTCGCTTGATCTCGAAGGGGACGTGCTGTCCCGACTCGATGAAGCAGAGATTGCCGCGCGGGTCGGCGACGACGGGCATATCGAGCAGGCGGACAAGATCGGTAGACATGTGGACTTGCCGGAACCCCGTGAATCGTCGCGGATGCAGCCTAGCGGAGCCCCCCGCGACACGCCACAGAGGCACGACCCGGCCCGGCGACCTTTAGGAAGCGAGACGCGTTGGACCTGACCTACGAGAATCCGGCGCTGACGCAGGAACTGCGCGGCGCCAGCAGCGTCGATACGATCGAAGCGGCGCTCGACAAGATCAGCCGTCTGGTGCCCACCTTCGCCGCCCCGGAAATCCGCGGCCGCCAGATGTTTTCCCCGAGCCTGGACGCCGCCATCCCGGAGCTGGTCCGGAAGCTGCGCCTGGCGGACGTCCCAGGGACCAAAAGCAACGAGAACGTCTGCATCGTCGCGACACGCTTCTATCCCACCGGCGGTCATAGCAAGGTCGCGGCGGACATCGCCCGTATCGTCGGGCGAGCCAGCGTCAGCATCGTCCTAACCGACATCTACCGCCAGCTCCGTCACACGCAGCTGATGAACGGCCCCGAGTCCTTTGGGCCGTTTCAGGCGCGGTCCCTGCAGATCCTGACAGCGCCGACCATGATCGAGAAGATCATCGAGCTTTACATGGCTCTCGCTGCGATCCGGCCGACGCGGATCTTCCTGATCCAGAACCACATGGACCTCACCGCGGTGGCGGGGGTCTGGCCGTTCCGCGACATCGTCGAATTCGTCCACCACGCCGACCATCTGCCTACGCTGGGTGCGACGCTGCCGTTCTCGGCCCACGTCGATCTCACCTACACGTGCCACCTGGCCTGCCGCGCCCAGGGGCTGCAGCCCACCTGGGCCGGCATGACGGTGGAGAACGCCGGGGCAGGCGTGCCCGCGTCGCCGCCCGCCTCGCCCCCACGACGCATCGCGACGTGCGGGTCTGTAAACAAGTACCGCCAGCCGGGACGGTATCGGTGGGTCGACTTCGCGGTCGCCGCGCTAGAGTCAAATCAGGCGGAGTTCCTACATATCGGCCCCGTCGACGCCGCCTTCGAGGCAGACATCGGCGCTGGCCTGACGGCAGCGAACGTCGATCCCGCCCGCTACAAGTTTCTCGGCGCGATGCCAGATCTGCGCCAGGCCTTGATCGACCAGCAGGTGGACGCCTACCTCGCCAGCTATCCCGAGAGCGGTGGAAAGGCGGCGCTGGAGGCGATGGCCGCCGGCGTGGCCCCTGTGGTCCCGGTTCCCGACGAGCTCGGGCCTCTGTTCAAGTTCGACCTTCCCTTGGACAGTTGGGTGCGCGTCTCCGCGCCAGGTGAAGTCGCCAACGCCCTGATGCGCAGTGCGCCGCTCTCGGCCGCGCTTAGGTCACCGCAGGGTCGTCAGGCGCTCGCGGACGAGTTTGGGCGGTTCGAGGCCTACATCGCCGGTCGGCCCGCGCCCGCCACCACGTAGATCTCGCCGGCGATGTCCGGATAGCGCTCGCCCAGGGTCATGAAGGCGCTGAGCATCTCCTCGCTCCAGTCGCGCTCGATCTGGGCGTTGGAAACCGGCTTCAACCAGTAGCCGCCGAACACCTCGATCCGCAGGCCGGCCAGCAGGAAGTCGCGTCGGAAGGTCTCAGGGTTGTACACGCGGCGGTGGCCATGCTTGTGGTCGGCCTCGTTCAGCGCCTCCTCGAAGGGCAGCAGGCCCATCAGCACGGCCGCCTGCCGATGCAGCGATCGGGCGTTGGGCACGGCGGCCATGATCCGCCCAGTGGGCGCGAGCCAGGCTTTGGCGCGGGTCAGAATATCGACCGGATCGTCAACGTGCTCCAGCACGTGGCCAAGCACGATGGTCTGGAACCGCGTGTCAGGCTGAAACTCCTCGAATAGTGCATTGACCACGGTCGCCTGTGGGAAGCGGGCCTGCAGCGAGGCGCAGAACGGCGCAGCGCCCTCCACGAGAGTCAGGGGCTCGCCCAGCGACGCAAGGTCGCCGGTCATGAAGCCCTCCGCCGGCCCCATCTCCAGGATCGGGCCTGGGCGGATGTGCCGTTGGAACACCTCAAACGAATGGGCGATCGTCGCACGGTTCGCGCCGGCGCCGTAGGTCGACTCGGCGGCGATCTCGTCCAGGCGGCTGCGCTCAACCCCCAGGTTTTCGTCCGTCATTTGGACCCCTCTATAATCTCGACAAGGTTGAGGGACGCGGTCATTGCGAAGGCGATCCGCCGTCCGCCAAACGCCACGGCCGGCGCTGGCGGCTGAACCACGCGCGCGCCGGCGGCTGCAAGGTCGCGCAGGGCGACGTCGAAATCGAACGCTTCGAAGCCCTGGTGATAGATCTTGCCGCCCCGCGACAGGACGCCATCGATGGGCGAGCCCTCGCCCGCCGGCGAGAGCAGCTCGAGCCGCGGTCCAAGCCCGACGATGAACAGGCCGTGGATTTTTTGGATCGGATCGGTGAAGCGGTCCCCCTCCGGCCGATAGCCCAGGCGCGTCCAGCTCTCGAGCTCACGATCAATGTCTCGGCAGGCGACGCCGAGGTGATGGAAACGGAAGTCGGTCTCGTTCAGCATCGGGGATCAGTGCTGCGCCAGCCGGCGCGCCAGCATCTCGAGCTTGGGCCGCATGGTCTCCCATCGCCTCCGGTCGACGCGATGCTCGACGGCGTCATGGACGACGTCGCCAAGCTGGAAGTGACGCTCTAGGGTTCCGACGCGCTCGGCGCCTGACGAGTCGTGGAACGATACCACCTTGTCGTTTCCGGCGACGGTCCGACAGTACGTTTTCGTCAGGCCCACAACCTCGAAGGCGGCCCGGTAGATCAGCAGCGCCGATTCCACAGCCGCCGGGACGTCCTTGCGGATCAGCCAGCGCCCCCACTCGGCGACCTCACCGTCGCTGTCGTAGAGTCCGACGGTGCCAACGGGCTCGCCGTCCGCGAGGGTCTCGACGATGAAGTAGTAGTCGCCGCGCCGCTCGAAGTAGGCGGCCAGCCAGGCGGCTTGATCCTCGACCCGGCCGGAGGTGCGGTGGAGGTAGGCGCCGAGCTCGGGATCGCTTCGAAGGCCCACGACAAACGCGGCGTCGGCTTCGCGGATCGGCCTCAGGGCGTAGGCGAACCCGTCCAGGCGAAAGCTATGCCGCATCCGCCGCCAGCACCTTGGCCTTGAGGTCGGCCGCCCCGGCGATGGCGGCGATCTCCTCCGGTGAGAACGCCACGTAATAGGCGCCCTCGACGGCGAAGATGATCTCCAGATGCTTCAGGGAATCCCACTTGGGCTCATCCGCCCGGGCCAGGTTTTCGCTTGGCGCCACCGGGCGGCCCAGGGCGAGGGAGAGGATTTCAGCGATCTCGACGTCGATCCGCTCAGTCATTCGCCCACCCGATGGTTACCCCGCGCCGGGGCGTCTGCGCCAACCGGTCTGGCGACAGGTTGAGGCGCCCCGCGTCCCCTGTCACGGCCTCGCCGCTGAAGGCTGCCAGCCAGTCGAGGGCCGGCTGGTTGCGCGGTCCGCGCCGATAGTCGAAGGCGATCTGCGCGGCCCCCAGCCGCTGAAGCAATCCGCGCACGGCCTCCGCAACCATGAGATCCTCCAGCTTCCGGCCCAAGGCGCGGCAGGAGATGCAGAGCTCCTCGACGATCAGCTCATCACCCTCGCGACGCCCGAACAGCACAGCGACCGAGCCTGAGTCAGCCAGCCGGTCCACGAGTCGGATGTGCGCGACGCAGCGATCGACTGCGGAGAGATAAGCGCCGACCTCCACCTCGCCGAACCGCCGGAGAGCCAGATTGAATTGGTTGGTCTTGCGACTGAGCTCGGCCAGCCGCGTACGGTCCGCGTGCGGGTCCAGCTCAAACGTCAGTTCCGCCCCAAGGGCGGCGAGATAGGCGTCCGCATCGACCGCCGTCTCGGCGAGGGTCGCCCGCCTGGCGTTGGCCGCCAGGTCGGCGGCGCGACCGGCAAACGCCTGTCCGGGCCGCGGAACGCCGGGGTAGAGCTTCAGCGCCCGGGCCGTGGCCACCCCATCCTCGCTAGCGTGCAGCAGGCGAAGCCCCGCGTGGCGCCCGGCGACCTGCACAAGCTCGCCCACATTGTCGTCGATGAACAGGAAGCTGTCGGGGGCGATGTTGAACTGGGCGGCGGCCGCGGCGACACCATCGGACTTCTCGCCCCAACCGACCTGCCAGCTTGCGATGTGGTCAGGCCGCAGCGGAAAGTCGGTCCGCAGGGCGAATAGCGCCTCGACATCGGCCGGCTCGTTGCGCGAGACGATGCTCACCAGAATGCCCTGGTCCGCGAGGCTCGCGATCACCGCCTGCAGAGCGGTGTGCCCCTCGCTCAGCCCTACGCCACCTGCCCCGTCCTCGCCCAGCACGCCGGCGTAGAGGGTGTTGTCCAGGTCGATGGCCAGCGCCTTGATCGGCGCGGTCAGAAAGGGCGCCATAGCCTCGAAGGCAAGAACCCGCGCCGCCGCCAGGTTCAGCGGGTCGCTATAGCGCGTACCGGTCACGGTCGCCCGGTCCTCGGCGAAAGCCCGCGGCCCAAGATCGGCGGCGATACGGTCCAAAGGCAGCACGGCCACGGCCGGCGCGTCGGCGGCCCAGGCCTCGATCGCGGCGTTCACACGCGCATAGCGTTCGCCGCAATCGGGGGCGTTGGCGACCACCAAGGGGCCGACGGATTGGCTCCGCAAGGCTTGGAGTCGACCGACGAACCACGCCGCAAGGGCGTCGTCGGAGAGCCTTGGGTACCGCGTGAAGTCCAGCCAGACAAGGGCTGCATCGTAGGGCGCGTCGGGCAGGCTGAGACTGTCATCGTAGTCGCCGAGCACGAGCTGAGGCGCCCACCCGGCGAAGGCGGTGAGCGGCGCGAGCACTGGAACCAGCGTCTCAAAGGCCTGATTGCGGAGCACCCGCAGGACGGGTCCGTCCCCTGCAGCAGCGCCCAGGCGCATGACGGCTAGCCGGTTCAGTTCGGGCGCGAAGAGTGTCGCCTGCCAGTCCAGCCTGTCGATGGGGGTGATCGCGCTCACCGCGCCCGCATAGGCGAAGCCCCCTTCGAAAACAACAATCCGGCGGCGGCGCTCGATCCTGCCGGCAGGGATTGTTTCGTGACCCGATATCGAGAACCTTGCCGCCCGCGAGCTGTCGGCTGTGGGGGAATGCGGGCCTTGATCGTCAACGAGCTTCGGGGCGAGCCCGCCCACTTCATCAACCAGGCCGTTCTGATGGCCGGTTCGCAGATGGCGTACTCTGCGGGGCTGGACACCGCCTATGTGGCGAGCCCGTTCAATCCCGATGTGGATCTCTGCCCTGAGGAGACTATCCGCACCCTCGCCCGCGTCGAAAAAAAGGGGCAAATCGCGTTCGAGTTCACGCAGCCGCCCGAAATTATCGGTCATCTGAGCCGTGATGTGATCGCGTTCAATCTGCTGCACGCACAGAACTACTTCCACTTCCTGATAGAGTATCTGCCCAGCCTGTTCGCCCTGGCGAAGACCAACCGCGTGGCGCCCAACGCCATGATCGCCACCGGCCTGTTGCACGCCAATATGTGGACGGCGCTGCTGGCCGTCATCGAACATCTGTCGATCCCGGTCATCCAGCTACGGAAAACCCAGGCTGTGACTTGCGACCGCGCCATCCTGGTCACCCCCAGCTGGCACGGCGCCGAGCGTATCAGCGGGGTTATCTCGGACAGCACCTACAATGGCGACAACATCCGCCAGATGCGCGAGGCGTTCCGGCCCTACTGGAGCGCCCAAGGCGAGACGGGTCTGAAGCTGTACCTGCGGCGAACGGGGGGACAACGACTGCTTACCAACGCCGACGCGCTCGAACAGATGGCGGTCGCGGCCGGCTATCGCGTGATCGACGCCGCAACGTTGTCATTCGAGGAACAGATCCGCGTTTTCAGCGGGGCGTCGCACATCGTGGGGCCGACGGGCGCTTGGCTGGCGAACCTGATCTTCACGCGCGAGAACACCCGTTTGACAGTGCTCTATCCCGTCACCTGCGAGTCCGGCGTCGGGATCTGGACGAAGCTGGGTGAAATCTGCGGCGTTCAAACGCGCGCCATGTTCGGTCCGGTCACCCTCTATCGCGAGCGGCAGCCGATCCATTCCGACTTCATGATCCCGCCCGACCTGTTCGCGGCCGAACTTGCCGCTTGAGGCCGCGAAAGGCAGCGAACGGCCTCCGGCCGCCGCGTCGTTTTTGCCGCAGGATTGGGCGGGGGGCGAGCCGTTGACAACCTGAGCGACGCACGGATTAGTCCGTGTACTGAGGCTTCGGCGGTCAGGCGCGCCAAAGGCCAAGCTGTAACTCCCGGAACCGGTCGCGGTGGGACCCGCCAGCAGATGATCTCGTTAAAGAAGATCCCGGTGGCTAAGCCTCGCCTGCCTCGATTGGAGGCTCTCGCCCCCTACATCGAGCGGATCGACGACGCACGCTGGTACTCGAACTTTGGACCACTGGTCGAAGAGTTCGAGAGCCGCCTCGCCGACCGGTTCGGCGTCGCGCCCGGCTGCATCTCCACCATAACCAACGCCACCGTAGGGCTGGCACTGGCGCTGAAGGCGGTCGGCGCGCCAGCGGGATCGCTGTGCCTTGTGCCTAGCTGGACCTTTTCGGCCTCCGCTCACGCCATTCTAGAGGCTGGATTGATCCCCTGCTTCATCGATGTCGACGACGCTGGCGTCATGACGCCCGAGCTTGCCCGCAGGGCGATAGGTCAGGCTCCCGGCCCCGTCGGGGCGATCATGCCGGTCGCGGTATGGGGCCAGCCGATCGATCCCGCGCCATGGGTGACCCTGGCGCGCGAAACGGGAATTCCTGTGGTGATGGACGTCGCCCCTGGCTTCGATGGCGCTCGCGCCGCGGGCCTGATCTCGGTCGTCAGCCTTCACGCGACGAAGATACTCGGCGTCGGTGAAGGGGGCTTCGTCATGTCAGCAGACCAGGATCTGGTGGCGGCGGTCCGACTGCGGGCCAACTTTGGGTTTCGTGGCGCCCGCGAGGCCCAGACGCCCGGCACCAATGGGAAGCTTAGTGAGTACGCCGCCGCCATCGGGCTGGCCGCCCTCAACGAATGGCCCGCACGGCGCGCGGCGTTCCAAGGCGTCGCGCGGCGGTATCGCGATAACCTCGCCGGCATGCCCTGGCTGTGGCTGCCCCCCGGTTGGGGCGAAGACTGGTGTTCCACCACGTGCGTTGTCCGACTGCCGGATCCCAGCCGGCTGATGCCGGTCCTGCAGTCGTTGCATGGCGCAGGCGTCGAGACGCGCGCTTGGTGGGGCCGCGGCATGCACAAGCAGCGCGCTTTCGCGAACTGCCCGCGGCTTGCCCTTCCCGTCACCGAGCGGCTCGCCGAGACGGTCCTGGGCCTGCCTTGCTACATCGATATGACGATGGACGAAATCGATACGGTCTGCGCCGCCATCGGCCGGGAGTTCGCGCGATCATCGGGGCGCGCCGCATGAACCGCGTCGGGCGTGCCCGTCCGCGGGTGAATGAGGGAACGTCGGCATGAGCACGCGTGGCCTGGTCATCTTTGGCGCCGGACAGATCGCGGAGGTGATGCACTACTACTTCACCGTCGAGGGCGGCCGCCAGGTCGTCGCGTTCACTGTGGATCAGGCCTACCGGAGCGCCGACACTGTGCTGGGCGTCGAGGTCGTCGACTTCGAGGACGTTGAGCGTCGGTATCCGCCCTCCGAATATGACATGTTCGTCGCCGTCAGCTTCAAGCAGGTCAACAAACTGCGCATGCAGAAGGTGGGGGAAGCCGAGGCCAAGGGTTACGCCCTGGCCAGCCACGTGAGCCCGCGCGCGGCTGTATGGAACGGCTTCGTGGCCCAGCCCAACACCATCATCATGGAGCACAACGTCATCCAGCCCTTCGTCACCGTGGGCCGGAACGTCACCATGTGGTCGGGCAATCACATCGGCCACCACACCCGGATTGACGACCATTGCTTCATTGCGTCTCAGGCGGTGATCTCTGGGGCTTGCCACGTGGGAGCCGGATCCTTCATCGGGGTCAACGCGACCCTGCGCGACGGCATCACGCTGGGCGTCCATTCTGTCGTCGGCGCCGGAGCCCTGGTGCTGGCGGACGGGCCGGACGAAGCGGTGTTCGTCGGGACGGCCGCGGAGCTGAAGAAGATCCCTTCCAGCCGTTTGAGATCGATCTGAACCGTGCCGCAGAGCTGGACCCGCAAGGGATTGATCTTTGATCCCGCAACCCACGACTGGGCAGGTTCGCACGCCCAGGTCCCGACGCCCCTCGTCTATGAGGACAAGGTTCGGATCTTCTACGCCGACCGGTTCGAGGATGGCCGCAGCTACACGACGTTCGTGGATCTGGACCGCCGTGACCTCGGGCGCGTCATCTATGCCCACAAGGCGCCGATCCTGCCCTTCGGCGCGCCCGGGACATTCGACGACGACGGCGTGATGCCCAGCTTCGCCTTGCGGCGCGACGGACAGGTCTGGCTCTACTACAGCGGCTGGAACCGCGGGGTGACGGTCCCCTACCGCAACTCGGTCGGCATCGCTGTCAGCGATGACGATGGCACGACCTTCCGGCGGCTCTTCGAGGGTCCGGTGCTGGAGCGCTGTCCGCAGGAGCCGTACATCGCGGTGACGCCGACCATCCTGCGCGAGGGCGACCAGTGGCGCATGTGGTACATTTCGGGCCTGCGCTGGACGCTTGTCGAGGGCAAGTACGAGCCGGTCTACGTGATCAAGTACTGTCACTCCGATGACGGCGTGACCTGGGCCCGGCCCAATCACCTGTGCATCCCGCAGGCCCATGAGAACGAAGCGTTCTCGCACCCCACCGTGATCTGTCACGAGGGCCGCTACCTGATGTGGTACTGCTGCCGGGATTCGAAGGACTACCGGGACGGTCAGGGCGCCTATCGGATCGGCTTCGCCAGTTCGCCGGACGGCCTGGACTGGGAGCGGCAAGACGATGTCCTGGGCCTGCCGGTTTCGGGCGACGGCTGGGATTCCACCATGACCAGCTATCCGTCGGTGATCGAAATCGATGGCCGGGTGGTGATGTTCTACAATGGCAACGGATTTGGGCGGAGCGGCTTCGGCTACGCCGTCCTGGAGAACACGCGTGACTGACAGCCAGCCCGTCGAGGCGACCACCGCGTCCGGCGAGACCTTCGATCATCGGGCGCGACTGCAGCAGATGTTCCGCGACAGCCCGATCCCCCCGGACGAGCTGATGTTCAACCTGGGTCTCTACGTCCGCAGCTCGTTGCTGGTGAAGTTCCTGGTCATGGACGACCTGTACCGGCGCTTCGTGTCCGTGCCCGGCGCCCTGCTCGAATTCGGGACCTGGCGCGGCCAGAACCTGGTGCTGCTGGAGAACCTCCGCGCCATCCACGAGCCTTTCAACAAGCAGCGGACGATCATCGGCTTCGACACCTTCACCGGCTACCCCGAGGACGCCGGCATGGCCGAGACCGCGCTGACGGAGCATGGGGGCTACAACTCCGGCTCCGACTATCCGCGTTATCTGGCCGAGTTACTGGAAACACACGAGGGCAACAGCGCCTTCGGCCACCTGCGGGGCAACCACAAGCTGATCGCTGGCGACGTGACGCAGACCGCGCCGAAGTACTTCGCCGACCATCCCGAGACCCTGGTCGCCTTCGCATTTTTCGACATGGGCCCCTACGAGCCAACCATCGCGGCGCTGCGTGCGATCCAGCCCCATCTGGTCCCGGGCAGCGTCCTGCTATTCGACGAGTTGACTTGGGCCGGTGCGCCAGGCGAAGCGATCGCCTTTAAGGAAGTCTTTCGCGACATCCCCTATCGCATCGAGAAGTGTCCGCTCTACCCGTCCAAATCGATCGTGACCGTCCGATGAAACTGTCGCTCGACCTGCCTGAGTTCGCCGACCAGATGGCCGAACGGGGCTGGGTCGTGTTCGAGGCGGCGGTGGAGCCCGCCCTGGTAACCCGCATGCGGGACGACCTGGAGGCGGCCTGGGACATCTGTCGCGCCGTCCAGATGAAGAACGGGGTCGCCGCCGACGCCGATCAGACGGTCCACCATCTGGTCGGCTTGAGACCGAGCTTCCTCGACTACATCGACGCCAGCGGCCCGCTGACGCCGTATCTGGAGCACTACTTCCAGGGTCGGTGCATCCTCAATTCATTCGGCGGCGCGATCAATACCCGGGGCCACACCTCCTACGCCCAGCGGATCCACCGCGATATCCGATCCTATTCCGGCGACATGCCGCTGCTCCTGAACACCCTCGTGATGCTGGACGACTTCACAGAGGACAACGGCGCGACCTACATGCTGACCGGATCGCACAAGCGGGCCGAGAAGCCGGATGACGCCACCTTCTACGGTGCGGCCGAGCGCGCCGTCGGGTCGGCGGGCAGCATTCTGGTCTTCAACTCGAACGTCTGGCACGCCGGGGGCGACAACACGACGGATCGGGCCCGCCGATCGGTGACGCCCATGTACTGCAAGCCCTTCATCAAGCAGCAGTACGACTATCCCCGCGCCGTCGGCTACGACCGTGGGGCCGAACTCGCGCCGCATACCCGCCAGATCCTGGGCTACAATGCCCGCGTCCCCGCCAATCTCGACGAGTGGTACCAGCCGCCCGAGCGTCGGATGTACAAGGGCGACCAGGGATGACCGTCCGCGACCTCAACGCCGAGTTCGCCGACACCGAGGTGCGCAAGTACGCCTACGACTTCGACTACCGCATGCACGACTACATGCTGCGCACCTTCGAGCCGCGGCTGCCACGGGCCGGACGGGCGCTCGAGCTCGGGTGCTTCGAGGGTGGCTTCACGCGCAAGCTGGCGGCGATCTTCCCGGACCTGACCACCGTCGAGGGCGCGAGTGAGCTTATCGAGGTGGCCCGCGCCGCATCTCCGGCGCATGTGAAATTCGTGCTGAGCCGCTTTGAGACTTTCGAACCGGATCAGCCCTTCGACGCCATCTTCCTCACCCATACGCTGGAGCATCTGGACTCGCCGGTCGATCTCCTGCGGCGGATCGGAACCTGGCTGTCGCCAACCGGAAAGCTCTTCCTTGTGGTGCCGAACGCGCACGCGGCGTCGCGCCAGATCGCCGTCGCGATGGGCCTGATCTCGCATCCCACGGCGGTGACCGAGGGCGAGCATTTGCATGGCCATCGGCGCACCTACGACATGACGGGGCTACTCGATCACGTGAACGAAGCCGGCCTGAACGTCGTCGAGAACGGCGGGGTGTTCTTCAAGCCCTTCGCCAACTTCCAGTTCGACAAGCTGATCGCCAGCGGCGTGATCGGCGAGGACTATCTCGAGGGATGCTTCAAGCTGGGCCGGACCTATCCGGATCTCTGCGCCAGCATCTATGCGATCTGCGGGCCGCCGGAGGGACAGCAGCCATGACGATGTTGGCGACCGTGAACCAAGGCGGCGACGCCGCGCGCGAGCACTTCCTGGCCGAGGGCTATGTCGTTCTGCGGGGGGTGCTGGACACCGGCTGGCTGAACCAGATCAACGCGGAGATGCTGGAACTCTTCCATATCCAGTTGCGCCGGCTGAATCTGCCTGTGACCACAGGCGAGTTTCGCGAGGCGTTTCACGCCGACGCGCTGCGTCTGCTGCAGGCCGACATCCCGACCTACATCTCGACCGCGCGGCTGACGCAGATGCTCCCGTCGGTCCACCGGTTGATGATCTCCGAGCCGATCATGCAGATTGCGCGGCGGCTGGGGCTCGACATGCCGGTCATATCGACCCGCGTCTCGAACCACATCATCTCCGAATCCCTGAAGATCCCTGGCGGCTATCACAAGTCGCCGCCCCACCAAGACTGGCGCAGCATTCAGGGCAGTCTGGACAGCATCGTCCTGTGGGCCCCGACGACGCCCGTGACGGCGCAGTCGCATCCGTTGGAGGTGGCCCCCCGCACGCACCTTCTGGGCCTCCTGCCGACCGTCGAGCACATCCAGACGCCGGCCGTGAGCGACCCACGCGTACAGGAAAGCGACTACATCCCGCTCGCGATGAACCCCGGCGACGTCGTCGCCTTCTCCACCTTCCTGGTCCACCGGACCGGTGAGCAGGGCGACGGCAAGGTCCGGGTAGCCTACAGTGGGCGGTTCAACAACGCGGCGGAGCCCACCTACGCCGCGCATGGCTACCCCACGCCGTACAAGTACTCCTATCAGACTGACCTGATCGTCCCGGACTTTCCCAAGGCCGCGGACCTCGCGCGGATCTTCCCGGGCGCCGTCGACTAAGCGACAGCCGGCGCGAGGGCCGAGATCGGGATGATGTAGTCGGCGTGCTTCTGCCCAGGGTCGCCGACAGCGTCCCCACGTATGAACTGTGGCGCGTAACCCAGCGCTCGCGCCTGTCCATTGAAGGCGGCGTGATTGTGCAGATGGGCCTGGGTAAGGACGAACAGGCCCACGTCCTCCGGTGCGAAGATGAAGTTCTGCATCGCCGATCCGGTCGGCGCCACGATCGCGGCAGCGCTCTGGAACAGTCGAACCTGCTCGGCGAATGTCAGGGTCTCGGTCATGACCGTCTGATAGCCATGACGCTCGAGATACCCGCGCACCTCATCTTCGTTGCGGATCCGGCGCCAGTCGCGGTTGGCGCGGGAGAGATAGTACTTCCCGCCCGTCGATGGCGTGCGTCCAAGGGCCTGTTCGACCTTGTCGCGCAGGAACGCGTAACTACGCACGGAGGCGCAACAGGCCACGAAATCCGGCATGTCGTTCGGCAGCAGGTGGATCAGGAAGAAGGTGGGTGTCGGCGCGTAGAGCAGTCTGCGGACCCGCAGCCCCTCGCCGCGGCGCAGGGTGATCACCGGGTTTGGGCAGATCATGCTCAGCAGCTCCAGGTGGCTGCCCGGCATGCCCTCGTCGACAATGATCGGCCGGCCGGCGAACGCTGGATGCTGTTCCAGGAACTGCAGCCGCGGAACGAACTCGCCTACCCAATGGCCGAAGTGGTTGCTCGCAGGGCCGGCCAACCAGATTCCTTCTTCGAGATCGCGCATCGCGAACGTGTCGGCCCGAATCCGGACCTTGTCGCCATCCAGCCCCGCGAAGGCGCCGTCCGAGCGGTGATCGACAAAACGGCCATACTCCGGATGCCCCCCCGCCTCGTTGAGAGCAAAGCCATCGGAGGTCAGGACCATGTGCGAATAGGCAAAGACCCGGACGTCCGGCAGATCGACGGCATAGGGCGTATTGCCCTTGACGTAGCTGGTCGGCGCATCGCTGCCGATGGCCTGGACAGGGATCGGCTCCACCTCGCCGGCGTCGACAATCTCGACCCCGGATCGGCGCGCCCAGGCCAGGGCATTGTCCTGGGTCGCGAGGATGGGCGCTGGAGCGGGGGCGCCACCCATCCGCCGCCATCCGTCGTCGATCCCCGCGACAGACAGATTTGCGAACAGTTCGTCGTAGAGCGCCTGAGCGTCGGGCAGGCCGTTCAAAGCGACGGTGACATCGAGCAGCCGCAACGCCGTCTCGACGTGTCCGGGGTTGCGGCGCGCAGCCGCCAGCAAGGCCGGCTTCGCAGCGCTGCGGTTCCCCAGGGCGATATGGGCCGCACCCAGCACCAGGCTGTTGTGCCAGCCACCGGCGCCGAGCGCCGCTGCTCGCGTACAGAAGTCGACGGCGTCGGCATGGCGATCCTGCCGCAGCGCCACGTAGCCAAGGATGTAGTGGGCGTCGCCGATGTCGGCCATTTGGAGGACCTGCTGGCAGAGCGCGGCGCCTCCGGCGAAGTCGCCTCGGTTCACCGCGGCGGCGGCCGACTGCAGCAATTCGTCGGGCCCAGCCTCACGCGTCGCCATCGCTCGCCTTCAACGTCCAGCCAGCGGCGAGAGATCGGGCGCTGGCGTCTTCGGGCGGTGCTGTACTACAGGGCCTTGGAACCGCCAATGAGCGCCACCGACGTGGCAGGAGAGACCGGCATGGGATCGACCGCGGCGATCATGCAGCCCTATTTCCTGCCGTACGCGGGTTACTTTCGGTTGATCTCGGGCAGTGACACCTTCGTGGTTTATGACTGCGTCCAATTTCCCCGCCGCGGCTGGGTGCATCGGAACAAGTTACGCGATCCGCAGGGCGTCGAGCAGTGGCTGACCCTGCCGCTTCAGCCGGCGCCGCAGGATGTCCGGATCGACGCGCTGGCCTTTCCTGACGATGCGGCCGAAGAGCTAGACCGCCGCCTCCGGCCGTTCGCACTCCAGACCGAGACGGGAGACGCGGCCGCGCTCATTGAGGCCGTGCGCGATCTGGAGGGCCGCCCGGTCGACCATATTGTCCGCTTGCTGGGCGAGGTCTGCAGGCTGCTCGATGTGCCGTTCAACCCGATCCGGTCGTCGTCGCTGGAGGTGCCGGACACGTTCCGTGGACAGGATCGCATCTTGGAAATCTGCCGACGAGTCGGGGCCACGCGCTACATCAACGCGCCGGGCGGTCGAGACCTCTATGACCCGGCGGCGTTCGCAGCGGCGGGCGTCGCGCTGCAGTTCCTGCCACCGTTCGACGGTGCGACCGGCTCGATCCTCCAACGGTTCCTCGACGCGCCGGCCGCGCATATCCGCGCCGAACTCTACGGCTGGAGCCCCCAGGACTGAGCGCCGGCGCCGTCAAGTTGGACAGCCACAGCGCCGTCCGCGCTCATCCGGGGTGCGAGCGCAGGCCGCGACCATCGGCGCAAGCCTGCGAAGTGGACCCCACCGCGGCGAGCGGTTAAGCCGGCCACCGAAGGGATGATGCGGTGTCGAGACCGAAGGGCGCGAGAGACGCGGAGTATGAGGTCCGGCGAGTCACGCTGCTGCGCCGCATCACGCGACGGTTGATGCGTCGGGAAACGGCCCGCCCCAGTTTTCGACAACTGGCGGCCGAGGCCGAGGTCTCAACGCCCACGTTGCGCCACTACTTCGGCGACCGGCCACGGCTTATGGCGGCCATTCTGGACACCTACCTGGAAGACGGTCGGCGCGGGCTGGAAGCCGTCGCCGCCCCCACGGGCGATCTCGCGACATCGATCCGCGACTACTGCGCGACCTTGCTGGCCGCCATGCGGGCGGAGCGCGACGTTCGGCTAGGCGATGTTTTTGCCGTCAGCATCGCCGAGGGGTTGTTGGATCCGGAGATCGGCCCAGCAGCCCTCCGCTACATTGTCGATCCTTCGATCGACGTCCTCCGGCGGCGGCTGGACGAGCATGTGCGACGCGGGGAGATGATCGCCACGGACACGCGGGCCGCAGCGCTGTTTCTGCTATCGCCCCTGCTGCTGGCGATTCTCCACCAGGATCATCTGGGCGGACGGGACACGAGCCCGGTGGACCTGCCGGCCGCCTTCGACAACATCTGCGAGGCATTCCTTCGGGCATACGCCGCGCCAGCTTAGCACCGGCGCGGCGCCGCCACGGGCGGCTCGGACCTTCGCGGCTCGGGAGACGCAAGCGAAGGTCCGCGGGCTGGCCGCCGTAGGACCTTATTTCGGGATCAGCACCGTATCGACGACGTGGATCACGCCGTTGGTCGCGGCCACATCCGCCATCACCACCTTGGCGCCGTTGACGGTCACACCGCCGTGGGTGGCGTCGATCTTCACGGTCCGGCCCTCGACGGTCTTGGCGTCGGTGACCTTGCCGGCCAAGGCCGAGCTGGCGACCTTGCCGGGCACCACGTGATAGGTCAGCACCGCCACGAGCTGCGACTTATTCTCCGGCTTCAGCAGGTTATCGACCGTCCCGGCGGGCAGCTTGGCGAACGCCGCATCGGTCGGCGCGAAGACCGTGAACGGACCAGGTCCCTTCAAGGTGTTGACCAGGCCCGCGGCGTTCAGCGCGGCCGCGAGAGTCTTGAACTGGCCGGCGGCGACGGCGGTGTCGACGATGTCCGCCTTGGCTGGCGCCTGGGCGAAAGCAGGGGTCGCGATCGCGACGGCGCAGGCGGTGGCGAAGCCGAGAAGATTGCGGGGAAGCATGGGGGTGTCTCCATTCATATACCAGTCGATACATGGAATGGGTTTCGCTGCATTCAAGGCGCGGGCGTACGTTTTCAGTCCCCCGGTCGACAGCGCCATTCCGCCGCTTCGCCCCGGACGCTTATGGTTAAGCTTCGACGAAATAACGGAAATTTCATCGGTCTCGACGTATCCGATGACCGTCGTCGATCCGTGAGTTGAAGATGTCCCCCATGGCTGCGCCCTGCGAAGGCTGCCGGAACGGCGAACCACTCGAGTTCCAATTCTCTATGGCGTTCCAGCCGATCGTGGATGTGAACGACGGCACGCCGTTCGCCTACGAGGCGCTGGTGCGGGGACCGGAGGGTCAGTCGGCCGCGAGCGTGCTCGCGCAAGTCACCTCCCAGACCCGGTACGCCTTCGACCAACAGTGCCGGGTAAAGGCGATCCAGACGGCGGCGGCGGCGGGACTGCTCGATACGCCGGCTAAGCTGTCGATCAACTTCCTTCCGAACGCGGTCTACGAGCCCAAGGCCTGCATCCAGCTGACCCTGAAGACCGCGGCGGCGATCCGGTTTCCCACCGACCGCCTGATCTTCGAATTCACCGAGAACGAGGAGATGGCCGACCCGGCTCACGTGTCCCGGATCGTCGAGAGCTATCGCAAGATGGGCTTTGGCACGGCCATCGACGACTTCGGCGCGGGCCACGCCGGCCTGAACCTGCTGGCGCGCTTCCGGCCGGATATCATCAAGCTGGACATGGAGTTGATCCGCGGGCTCGACGCCGACCTCCCGCGGCGGATCATCGTCGAAGCGGTCGTCAGGATGTGCCACCAACTCGGCGTGGCGGTCGTCGCCGAAGGGATCGAGACCCAGGGCGAACTCGACGCGCTCCGCGCACTCGGCGTCCGCTACATCCAAGGCTACCTGTTCGCCCGGCCGGCCTTCGAACGGTTGCCGCCGATCGATCTATCGTTTGAGGTCCAAGCGCTCGCCCACGTCGGCTGATCCCAGGCGGCTGACAGGAAGACCGTCGCGTGATCCAAGTCGCGACCGTGTCGTACAAGGCTAGGCTGGTCCGCCCGGACACCGCCAACAGCCACATGCGCGCCATCGTGTCGAAAGTCGGCGCCAGCGACCGGACGCAGGCCGACGGGCATTTCTGGGTACCAAGCCCTGGGAGCCTGGGGCCCGCCCCTCAATCGGTGGGCGCGGTTTCCGTCTGAACGGTCTGAGGCCCATAGACACGGCCCACGTAGCGCTGGCCCTGCCAGACATCGCACCCATCCGACATAGCCCCGCCGATCACCCAGCGCATGGCCGCATCGTCGGCATAGAACACCGCGACATGCGGCGCGGGGTCACCCCCGGGGTAAGACAGTCTATGGAAGTGGTACGCCGGCACTGCGGGTCCGATCTGAAGGGACGCGGCCCTCCGGTGGCGCGATTTCGGCGCTGGAGTCAATAATCTGGCGCGCCGGAAGCGCCCACAGGTCGATCATGTCGCGGAAGAAGAATTTGGCGCGCCCGGAACGATTCGAACGTCCGACCCTCAGATTCGTAGTCTGATGCTCTATCCAGCTGAGCTACGGGCGCGCACCGCTTGAAGCGGGCTGGCCTTCTAGCGCCAGCGCCGACGGCTTTCAACCCATCTTTGATGCGATTTCTCGTGCGACGGCAGGGCGGGGGTTTTTGGAGCCTCGCCCTGCGCGGACAGCCGGGTTCGCGGCTTGCGAACCTGAGCCCGCCCAGAACTTCCAGGCGCCGGCTTGCCGGGTCGAAGGGCCTTGCGACCGACGGCGAGCTAGCGCGACAGATCGCGCCAGCAGGGGACATGCCCATCGACCCAGGGCGTAGCCTCAAACGCCCCGCGCGCGACCGCCCGCGCCAGGGCGTCGGCCGCCAGGGCGCCGAGGCGAGCCAGGGTGAAGGGCGCCGGGTCGGCCAAGGGGATCAGGCCGGTCGAGATAGCGAACACCACATCGCCATCGAACGGCGCGTGGACCGGTCGAATGGCGCGGGCGAAACCGTCCTGCGCCATCATCGCCACCCGTCGCGCCTGGGCCGGTGTGAGAATCGCATCGGTGGCGACACAGGCGATGGTGGTGTTGCGGGTATCCGTCGGACGCTTGGCTAAGCCCCATTCGTCAGGCCCCGCGCGAAGCCCCCCAGACCCCTGCCCGCCGAATTCATCGTCCAGTTCATAGGGCGCGGCCCAGAACGCCCGCCCATCCGGCGCTACCACCGAACCCCAGCTGTTCACGC
This sequence comes from uncultured Phenylobacterium sp., assembly GCA_964575195.1. Lineage (GTDB taxonomy): Bacteria > Pseudomonadota > Alphaproteobacteria > Caulobacterales > Caulobacteraceae > Phenylobacterium. The sequence continues at coordinate 146,486 of CAZNPJ010000007.1, read as the reverse complement.
CCACGACGGCCCCGACGGTGTAGCCGTCCGCGGTGACGACGGAGGCCGAGCCGGTCCCGCCCTTCAGGCTTCCGGCCATGGCGCCGTAGCCGCAGCCGGCCGTTCCCAGGTCGAAATCCAGGCTCGCCGCAGCGACCGCCGCCTTACCGAGGTTTCGGTAGGGCGGATCCTCGCCCCATGCCTTGTCGCCGCCGTTCGCCATATCGAACAGGATGGCCCCCGGCACGACCGGCGACTTGGGAATCCCCTCCACAAGGCCGTAGCCCCGGCCACGGGCGCCCAGCCAGGCGACCACGCCATCAGCGGCGCCAAGGCCGTAGACGGAGCCGCCGGAAAGAACCACGGCGTCCACCGCGTCCACCAGGTTCTCTGGCGCGAGGGCGTCGGTTTCGCGCGTCCCGGGCGCGCCGCCCCGCACGTCGGCGGCGCAGACGGCGCGCGCGTCGGGCAGAATCACGGTGACCCCGGTGCGCACGACCGCGTCGTGCGCCTGCCCGACCTTTAGGCCGGGCACGTCGGTGATGAGGTTGCGCGGGCCTGGACCCGACCGAATTGCGTCCATAGGACGACCTCGCATGACGCGGCGATTGTTGTCCACGCGGCTGCGCCGCTATGGTCGCGTCACGCTGCTTAGGAGGCCTCCGGCCCGTGTCGTTCAAGTTCCCGCTTCTGCCGTTGGCCCTCGCGGCCGTCCTCCTGGCCCAGCCCGCTCAGTCGCAGCCCGCGCCACGCGCCAAGGCCATGGTGGCCGCCGCCAATCCGATGGCCGTCGAGGCGGGACTGAAAGTGCTGCGCGCCGGCGGCTCGGCGGTCGACGCGGCGGTCGCCGTGCAAGCGACGCTGGGCCTGGTCGAGCCGCAGAGTTCGGGGCTCGGCGGCGGGGCGTTCATGACCTACTACGACGCCCGGACGAAGCAGGTGACGGCCTATAACGGCCGCGAAACCGCGCCGATGGCGGCGACGCCCAAGCTGTTCTACGGCGACGATGGGAAGCCGTTAGGCCGTTCGGCGGCGATTCTCTCGGGACGTTCGACTGGCGCGCCGGGCGCTATCGCCATGCTCTCGCTGGCCCAGTCTCAGCATGGCAGACTGGCCTGGAAGGATCTGTTCGGCGAGGCCGAACGTCTCGCCGACAGCGGCTTCCCGGCGCCCATGCGCATGGCCAACGCCGCGAACGGAAAGGGCGGCCAGGCGGCGACCCCGGACGCCGTCGCCTATTTCACGAAGCCCGACGGGACCAAGATCCGCGCAGGCGACCTGTTCCGAAGCCCGGCGTACGCCGCAACGGTACGCAAGATCGCCGCCGAGGGCCCCAAGGCGCTGCTGGAAGGGCCAATCGCCGAAGCGATCGTCGCGAAGGTGCAGGAAGGTCCGGTTCCCGGGCAGCTGACCCTGGCCGACCTGAAGGCCTACACGCCCAAGGCCGGCCCGGCCCTCTGTCGGCCGTATCGCGCCTATGTCGTCTGCGTGCCCGGCGCGCCCTCCGGCGGGCCGGCGGTGCTGGAAGGCCTGGGGCTCCTGGAGCACACCGCTATCGGCCAGCATCGCAACGACGCCGAGGGCTGGTACCTGTTCAGCCAGGCCAGCCGGCTGATGTACGCCGACCGCGACCGCTTTATCGGCGACCCGGATTTCGTGGACGTGCCCGTCGACGGCCTGCTGGACGCCCGCTACCTGGCTGAGCGCGCGAAGCTGATCGGTCCGGTGGCAGCCGCGGCCGTGGCCCCGGGCAATCCCAAGGGCGCCGGCGTCCGGGCGCCCGACGCCACCAAGGAAGTGTCCGGCACCACCCATTTCGTGGTCGTCGATCAATGGGGCGACGTCGTCTCAATGACCACGACGGTGGAGAGCACCTTCGGCTCCGGCCGGATGGTCCACGGTTTCTTCCTGAACAACCAGCTCACCGACTTCTCGTTCAATCCGGAAGACCGCGACGGGGCGCCCGCCGCCAATGCGGTGGCCGGTGGCAAGCGGCCGCGCTCGTCCATGGCGCCGGCGATCGTGTTGGACCGCAAGGGTCGATTCGTGGCGGCGGTGGGATCGCCCGGCGGGCCCTCGATTCTGGCTTACAATCTGAAGGCGCTGGTGGGGATGCTTGACTGGAAGTTGCCGGTCCAGGACGCCATCAACCTGCCTAATCTGATCGCAGGCGGCAGCTTCTATGCGGCCGAGGCGGACAAGTTCTCGCCGGAGATCACGGCGGGGCTGGAAGCCAAGGGCATCAAACTGACCTCGGGCTTCGGCGCGGAGGGATCCGGCCTGCACGGGGTCGAGGTCACGCGCGGCGGCCTCCGAGGTGGCGCGGATCCCCGACGCGAAGGCGTGGCGAAGGCGCCCTAGGCCGCCGCCCTAGCCGGCGCCGCTCGCACGCCGCGACCGCGATTTCGAGGGCGGCGCGCCAGGCAGCCGGAGCTCGAAGACCGTCCCCTGCGCGCCGGTGACGGAGAGGGTCAGATCGCCGCCGTGCCCCTGCGCCAGCTCGCGGGCGATGGCCAAGCCCAGGCCGGTCGAGTCCGGACGTCCGGAGCCCGCGAAAGGCTGGAACAGGCGCTCGCGCATCCGATCGGGAACGCCGGGGCCGTCGTCCGAGACGCGGATCAGGCTGGCGCCGCCAACGGCCTCAAGCGACACCTCCACCCGACCGATCCCCGCGCGGTCGGGCTGATGCTCGATAGCCTGACGCGCATTGCGCAGCAGATTGACGAGGATCCGGTGCAGCTGGTCCGGATCGGCGGTGACCTGATCGGCCGCCCCAACCTTTGACATGAGTTTGACGCCGGTCCCCGTGAGGCGCGCCTCGGCCGCAGCTTCTTTGAGCGCGGCGGCCAGCTGCACGGTCTGCACTTCCGGGGCGGCCTCGCGGGTCTTGCCATAAACCAGGGTGTCGGCCGCCAGCTTCACCGCCCGATCAAGCGCGCGTTCGAGACGGGGCAGCGCCTGGCTTACCGTAGGGTCCTTGGACGCGGCCAGCCGCTCTGAGGCGAGCTGGGCGCTGGTCAGCATGTTCTTCAGGTCGTGGTTGATCTTGGCCACCGCCTCGCCCAGGGCCGCCAGCCGGGCGCGGGAGTTCAAAGCGACGCGAAGATCTGCCTGCATGAGATCGAGCTCGACCTCGGCGCGGCCGATCTCGTCGCGACGGCCGGACAGCTGCACGACAGCCGCCGGATCGTCCGGATTGGCCCGGAAGCGCTCCATGGCGCGCGTGATCCGCTGCATGGGCCGCACCAGGAACAGGTTGAGCGCGACATAGACGATCAGGCCGGCGAGGGCCGCGACCCCGGCCACGATCGCGACGAGGCGCCAGAGATAGCTGGCCAGCGCCTTCTTCAGCTCGGTGTCGGTGGCGACGAACTCGATGAAGTCGGCCTCGGTGCGAAAGCGCGGCTCAGCCATGACCCGCACCCGGCCCCCATCCCCCAGAAGGGTCTGGAAGGGCGCGAACAGAGCCAGACCCGTCGCCCGCGGGCGCAGGTCGACGAGATAGGGCGCGCGGGCCGGACGGCCGGCCGAGAACACCAGCGAGCGGGCGCCGTCGATGGAGACCGCCACGATCTCGACGCCGGCGCCTTCGAGCAACTTGGTCTTGAGCTGTTCGGACACGACCCGGTCGGGCGCGACCTCGGGCGCCAGCGAGGCAAGTTCAGCGGCGCGAACCCGGTCCAGCAGCCACTGCTTTTCGTAGGCAGCCATGGCGGGTGGGATCGCGACGGTCCCGCCCAGGGCGGCGAAGACCACGGTGAGGACCAGAAGGCGCGCGGAGAGGCCGCCGGGCCAAAATAGGCGGCGCCGGTTCCGCTCGGGAGCTTCGGTCGGTGCGTCCGCCATTGTCCTTTCGAATTAGTGCAGCGGAGCCGCTGCGGCAACGTAAGGGTCTGCGCGGCGTGGCTATTCCGTGCCGATCGCCGCCGCCACGGACGCAAAGCCGTCGGCGCGGAGTCGTTCCGCAAGCTCGCGCTTGATGCGGACCACCAGCCCGGGCCCCTCATAGGCCAGGGCCGAATAGAGCTGCACCGCCGCGGCGCCGGCACGGATCTTGGCGTAGGCCTGGGCGCCCGAGGCGACACCGCCCGCGCCGATCAGCAGGAACCGACCCTGCGACGCCTGTCGGAACAGGCGCAGAACCTGGGTCGACAGCTCGAACAGCGGCGCGCCTGAAAGGCCGCCGGTTTCGTCCCGGCCGGGGGATACGAGCGGTGGGCGGCTGATGGTGGTGTTGGAGACGATGATCCCCGCCAGGCCATGGTGGGCGACGGTCTCGGCGATGGCTTCGATCTCACCATCTTCCAGGTCCGGCGCAACCTTCAGGAACATGGGCGGGGCGACGCCGGCCGGCAGCGACATGGCGGTGTCCACGATCCGGCCCAGCAGGTCGTCCAGGGCGGCCCGGGTCTGCAAGGCGCGCAGGCCGGGCGTGTTGGGCGACGAGATATTGATCGTGACGTAGGACGCCAACCCCCATACGCGGCGCAGGGCGTTGGTGTAGTCGGCTAGCCGGTCCTCGGAATCCTTGTTGGCGCCGATATTGGCCCCGACGACGCCGCGACCGCGCCGGGCGAGACGCGCGGCGAACCGTTCCAAGCCGTCGTTGTTGAAGCCCATCCGGTTGATCACGGCCCGGTCCTCGGACAGACGGAACAGGCGCGGCCGCGGATTTCCGACCTGCGGCAGCGGCGTGACCGTGCCGCATTCCACGAACCCAAAGCCCGCGCGCAGCATCGGTCCGAAGACCTCAGCGTTCTTGTCGAAGCCGGGCGCCAGGCCGACGGGATTGGGCAGCTTCAGGCCAGCGAGCTCCGTGGCCAGGATCGGATCGTCGGCGGGCGCCCGCGGCCCAAGCCCCAGCTTCAGCCCGGTAAGCGCAGCGGTGTGCGCGTCCTCCGGATCCAACCCGCGCAACGCCCGGGTGACGAGGCCGTGAAGGTCGGTCATGCGGGCATCTCCGGCACGCCGTCCTCGTCCAGCGGCGCCTCGTGGACGGCCCGGACGTCGGCGACCGCCAGCGGCGCATAGAGGTGGGGGAAGAGATCGCCGCCGCGGGAGGGTTCCCACCGCAGCGCCGCACCGAGGTCATCGCCCTCGACCTCCAACACCACAAGGTCCTTCAGCCACACGAAGTACCGGCGCGCGGTTTCCCGGGCTTGGGCGGCCGTGGAGAAGTGAATGTAGCCATCCTGCAGATCGATGGCGGACCCCTGGAATTCTCCGGCCGCCTGCGCGGCGGTCCATTCGGTGCGAAGCAGGATCTTGAAGATACGCACCCTAGCGGTCCGGGAAGAACAGGCCGTCGAAGTGGGGCCGACCGTTGGCGTCGAATAGGAACACCGCGGCGCCGGCCGTGGGAAAGTTACGTTGCGCGCGCGACAGCAGGCTGGCCGGCGCGGAGCCTTCGATCAGCAGCTGGATGGTCAGTTCCTGCAGGCCAGGATTGTGCCCCACCACCATGACCGTGGCGCAAGTCTCGCCGGCGGCCTGGGCGGCCCGGCGGATGACGGCTGACTCGGCGTGATAGAGCTGGTCGTCGAAGCGGGCCTGGACCTCGGGAAAGGCTGCGCTGGCGGCGTCCCAGGTCCCGCGGGCGCGGGCCGCCGGCGAGACCAGCACAACGTCCGGCTTGAAGCCCATGTCGGCCAACTGGGCGCCCATCTCGCTCGACTCCCGAATGCCGCGCGGCGCCAGGCGACGGTCGAAATCGTCGCCGCTGGCCGAGTCCGACTCGGCCTTGCCGTGCCGCAAGAGGATCAGACGATCCATGGACGCTCCCTTACCCAGTCGTCGTCATAGCCCAGCCCCGCGCGGGCGAGCAAAGCGGAAACCAGTCTGCTTTACGCTTGGCGCGCAAGAAAGTGGCCGCCGCCCCCAGGGATCCGCGAGAGTTCACCCCATTGACACCGATCAGGCGAGGCGATCCAAGGCGGCCATGACGGCGCAGACCCCCATCACGGCGGGAATCGAAACGGGCGGCGGAACCTGGCGATTCCCCGCGAGCCAGCCGCTCCGCCTGGACTCGGGTGCTGCACTGGCGCCGCTTGAGATCGGCTACAAGACCTATGGTCGGCTGAACGCGGACAAGACCAACGCGGTGCTGGTCTGCCATGCCCTCACCGGCGATCAGCATCTGGCTTCCACCCACCCAGTGACGGGCAAGCCCGGCTGGTGGGACAGGTTCGTGGGCCCGGGCCTGCTTCTGGACCCCGAGCGGTACTTCATCATCTGCACCAACGTCATCGGCGGCTGCATGGGCAGTACCGGGCCGGCCTCGACCGACCCAGCCACCAACGCCCCATACGGCCTGACATTCCCGGTCATCACCATCGGCGACATGGTGCGCGCCCAGGCCATGCTGATCGAGGCCCTGGGGATCGAGACCCTATTTGCGGCGGTCGGCGGGTCCATGGGCGGGATGCAGGTCCTGCAATGGGCGGCCGACTATCCGGAGAAGCTGTTCAGCGCGGTGGTGATCGCTGCCGCAGCCCGGCATTCAGCCCAGAACATCGCCTTCCACGAGGTGGGCCGTCAGGCGATCATGGCCGATCCCAACTGGCGGCAGGGCGCCTATCTGGCCGCCGGGGTCCGACCTGAGAAGGGGCTGGCCGTGGCGCGCATGGCCGCGCACATCACCTACCTGTCGGAAGCCGCCCTGCAGCGGAAGTTCGGCCGCGAACTGCAACGGGATGGCCTGTCCTGGGGCTTCGACGCCGACTTCCAGGTCGAGAGCTACCTCCGCCACCAGGGGACCAGCTTCGTCGATCGGTTTGACGCCAACAGCTATCTCTACATCACCCGGGCGCTGGACTACTTCGACCTCGCCGCCCAGTACGGCGGGGTGCTGGCCGAGGCGTTCGTGAAGGCTCGGCATGTGAAGTTCTGCGTGTTGAGCTTCTCCTCCGACTGGCTCTATCCGACGCCCGAAAGCCGCGACATCGTCCGCGCCCTGAACGGCGCCGGCTGCCGCGCGAGTTTCGCCGAGATCGAGACGGACAAGGGCCACGACGCCTTTTTCCTGGACGAACCCCTGCTGGATCAGACCCTGCGCGGCTTCCTCGCGGCGCAAGCGACCGCGCGAGGGCTGGCGTGAGCGCCATTCGCGACGACTTCGCCGAGATCCTGAAGCTGGTGCGCCCGAACGCGCGCGTCCTCGACATCGGCTGCGAGGACGGCGAATTGCTCGAACTGCTGACCCGCGAGAAGGGCGTCGACGGCCAGGGGCTGGAGATCAGCCCGCAGGGCGTGGCCGCGTGCCTCGCGCGCGGTCTGGCCGTGGTGCAGGGCGACGGCGATCGCGACCTCGACCACTTCCCGACGCGGGCCTTCGACTACGCGATCCTCTCCAAGACCCTGCAGCAGATGCGCGAACCGCGGCACGTGCTCTCCGAGCTTCTGCGCATCGCCGACCAGGCCGTGGTGTCGGTTCCGAACTTCGGGCACTGGAAGGTTCGCTGGGCGCTGCTCTCGCGCGGCCGCATGCCGGAGACGGGAGCCCTGCCCGAGCCCTGGTGGTCGACGCCGAACATCCACCTCTGCACCCTGCGCGACTTCACCGCCCTCTGCGACGACCTCGACCTGCGGATCGACGCCTGCGCCTCCCTGGCCGAGGGCCGCGCAGCCCGGCCCATCGACCCCCGCCGGCCGATCGAGAACTGGCGGGCCGAGACCGCGCTGTTCCTGCTCAGCCGCCGCGCCGAACCGCAATCGGCCGCGCCACCTCTTCCCCAACAGAATCTGTTCGGCGAGGTGGAGCTGGCGGCGCCGGAGACGTCCGGCAAGGGCAAGCGCGCCCGCAAGGCGTGACCGGCCTGCTGATTGCGGAAGGCTTCAGCTTCAGCGGACCGTCACCAACCGCGTATCACCATATCGCCGGATCAAGTGGCGTAGCTGGACGGCGGCAAGGCCGGGGGGCACGGGTGTGACCGCGTAGCCGGTCTGGAGCCCGACGCGCAGAACTTCGCCGGTGTCCTGGCGCAGGGCGAAGGTCTCCGGATAGTCGGTGTTGAAATTGGCCAGCGTCATCCGAACGCCGCCGCGCGGCGGACGACGCCCCCAGGTGGCGACGGCATGGGACAGGCTGGCCAGGACAGCGGTCCGCATTTCCAGCTTTGCGGGGGTGTCCGGGTCGAACCTCGGATCGCAGGACACAGGCAGGTCGATACGCAGGCGCTGTGTCTGGGCGGCATAGACGCGACGGCGCTCCCGTTCGTAGGTCGGCTCCCCACGCAGCAGCTCGATGTTGTAGCCTGAGCGCTGCGTCACGGCCGGGCCCGTGGGGCGCATGACCACCATGTAGCTATCGGCCCAGCGCCTGACCCGCGGCACCGCACGCATGTCCTCGCTCCAGAGGTAGGCCGCGCGGCCGTCGAGGCGCAAGTCGACGGTGACGGTCTGGCCCAGACGTGCGTACGGGTCGCCCCACCATGTCCGGCTGAAGCAGACATGGCGCTTCAGGGCGTCGATCGCCTGGGCCGAGGTGACCTCTGCGGAAGCCGGCCCGGCGGCGCAGAACGCAAGAACGCCGAAAACGGCCCCCGCCCGCATGGCAGTTCTCCGGCGCAGGGCGATCAGCCCGCGATCGCCGCGGCGTCCTGCTCGCCCGTGCGGATGCGCAGCGCACTTTCCAGATCGAGGACGAAGATCTTGCCGTCGCCGATCTTGCTGGTGTTGGCGCTGGACTGGATGGCCTCGATCACCGGCTGGACGATGTCCGAGGGCACAGCGATTTCCAGCTTCACCTTGGGGAGAAGTTTCACCTCGTACTCCGCGCCCCGGTAAACCTCGGTCTTGCCGCGTTGCCGGCCATAGCCGCGCACCTCGGTGACCGTGAGCCCGGAAGCCCCGGCTTCAGTGACCGCGTCCAGCACCGCGTCCAGGCGGCTGGGCTTAATGACCGCGATGATCAGTTTCATGCGCCCGTACGCCTCCTGTGCAACTCAGCTTCCTGGCCCCAGCTAAGACCTTCGCCGCCTCGGCGCCAAGCGATCTCGCAGCGCCGGAGCCTCGGGCGCCCGCGAAACCGGCGCCCCGCCGGGCGCTCCGGCCAGGACGGGGCGCGCCGATCGCACCCGCGCCCGCTGCCCCTGGGGCTTCACGGCGAAGGTCTGCTTCACGGCTTCCATCAGCAACAGGCCGGCGAATCCGGGCCACAGGCGTGAGCCGGCCTGCTCGAACCCCTCGGCCCAGCCGGCCATCCAATTCACCGGCGGGACATAAAGGGCGCGGGTCCAGCCCGACGGCTCAAGGTCGGCTTCGCGCATGAGCTCGATCAGCTGGCTGCGACTATAGGGACGCCCGTGGCCGAAGGGGGTCTTCTCGGTGTTGGCCCACAGCCCATTGCGCGACGCGACGGTGATGATCGCGCGCCCCGAGGGCGCGAGCACGCGCCAGACCTCACGAAGAAACCCGACCGGATCGGCGCTCTCTTCCAGTCCGTGCACCACCAGGATGCGGTCGAAGAGGGCGTTGGCGAAGGGCAAGCTGTCTTCGGGCGTCAGGGTCGAGAGATTGCGGCCGTCCGCTGGCCACACCTCCACCCCCTGTTGCGCGGGCATGGCGGCGACCACGCGCCGGGCGCGGGGCCGCAGGTCACCCGCGAAGGGCGTAGCGTAGCCCAGGACCAGCACATCGAGGCCGGCGACATCCCCCCAAGCCTCGATCAGCTTGCGCTCGACCATCGCGCGTGCGGCCCGCCCCAGGTCTGAGGCATAGAACTGACGAAGCTCGAGCACGTCGCGGCGCATGGATGGATGGCTATGCTCGACGGCGCGCGGTCGCCAGCCTAAATCGTCGTGGCCTAGGAGTTTCGTCATGCCGTTGAGCGTCCACCAGTTTGCCTGCCTGTCGGACAACTACGGGTTCCTGGTCCGTGACACGGCCAGCGGCCGGACCGCCTGCATCGACACCCCGGACGCCGCGGCGGTGCTGCGCGAGTTGGAGCGTCTGGGTTGGGGCCTGGACCTGATCCTGAACACCCATTGGCACCCGGACCACGCCGGCGGCAACGCCGAGATCAAGGCCGCCACGGGGTGTGCGATCGTGGGCCCCGCCGAGGTGACCCGCATCGCGCCGCTCGACCGGGAGGTGACGCACGGCGATGTGGTCGAGCTGGGCGAGACGCGCTTCGACGTCATCGATTCCGGCGGCCATACCCTCGGGCATATCGCATATTTCGACGCCGCCGACCGGATCGCCTTCGTCGGCGACACCCTGTTCGCCTTGGGCTGCGGCCGGATCTTCGAGGGAACGGCCGAGCAGATGTGGGCCAGCCTGCAGCGTCTGGCCGCCCTGCCCGACGACACCACGGTCTACTGCGCCCACGAATACACCGCCTCTAACGCCCGCTTCGCGCTTTCGGTGGACGACAGCCCCGCGGTCAAGGCGCGCGCCGATCAGGTCTTCGCCGCCCGGGCCCGTGACGAGTGGACCGTACCCACCACCATAGGCCTGGAGAAGGCCACCAATCCCTTCCTCCGCGCCCCGCTGCTGGCCGAGAAAGTGGGCGCCAGCGGCCAGCCTGACGCCGCCGCGTTTGGCGCGGTCCGCGCGGCGAAGGACGGTTTCAAGGGCTAGGAAAGGCCTGGGCCTACTTTCCGCGCGCGACCTTGATGATGCGTTCGGAGGACGGGCGGCCCGCGAGCCCCTGGCCGGGAGCGACCATGATGGTCAGGACGCCATTCTTCAGCGCCGCCTGGGATTTCTTGCCTTCCTGGAATCGCACCCGGCTGATCTGGCCCAGCAGGGCGCGGCCGTCCTTGCGTTGTGACAGGCGGATGATCGCCACACTGGCGACAACCGCGGCGTCGGCGATCAGCGCCGAGGACCCTGGCGTGGCCTCGGCCTCGAACAGCAGCGGACGACGGGCGGCGCGACTGGCGCGCAGGCTGGCCTGGGCCAGACGCTCAAACACCGCCTGAGGGCTCATGGGCGCCAGGCGCAGCGGCGACCCGCCGCCGGCCAGGGAAACCGCCTCGCCGCTCGGCCGCTCGTCCGTGAACAGGGTGAACCCGCCGAGGCGAGTAATCCTCAGGACCGGCTCGCCCAAATCGTTCTTGTAGATCACATCGCCGCGGGGCGCGGGATTGGGCGCCAGCACCCAGACCTCAGGGCTGTCCTCGTATTTGAGCATCGTGACCGGCTGGGTGCGGTCAAGGATGAAGACCCGGCCTTCCTCGGAGACATATCGGGCGATCGCCGGACCGGAGGCGTCGCCGCCACGGTTCTTGAACAGGCCTTCCCGCAGCCGTTCCACCGGACCGGCGTTGGCCGGCAGGGCGATCGCCAGCATCGCGACGCTCATCAGCGCCGCGACACCTAATCCCCTAGACGCCGTCTGCTCACCTGTCATGCCAAGCTAGCAGATGCCTCTTGATCGGGGCGCTTTTTGGACGCCGGGGTGACCTTCACCCGACCAGGTACTGGCCGCCATTGAGTGAAAGAGTCGTTCCCGTCACATAACCCGCCCGCTCGCCCGCCAGGAACGAGACCGTGTCGGCGATCTCCTCGCCGCTGCCCAAACGGCCCGCCGGGATCTGCGCGACGATGCCCTCCAGCACCTTGGGCGGCACGGCCTGGACCATCTCGGTGTCGATGTAGCCGGGGGCGACGCAGTTCACGGTCACGCCCTTCTTGGCGTTCTCCAGGGCCAGCGCCTTCGTGAAGCCGATCACGCCGGCCTTGGCCGCGGAATAGTTGGTCTGGCCGATCTGGCCCTTCTGGCCGTTGATCGAGGAGATGTTGATGATCCGGCCCCAGCCGCGGTCGCGCATCCCCTCGATCACCTGACGGGTCATGTTGAACAGGCTGTCCATGTTCACACGGATGACCTCGCTCCACTGCTCTGAGGTCATCTTGTGGAAGACGCCGTCGCGGGTGATGCCGGCGTTGTTCACCAGGACGTCGATCGGACCCAGTTGAGCCTCGACCTTCTCGACCGCATGCTTGCAGTCCATGAAGTTGCCGACGTTGCCCTTCACCACCATGATCCCGAGGCTCTTGGCGCACTCGGCGGCGGCCTCGTCGTTTCCGGAGTAACCGGCCGCCACCAGCATCCCGTCGGCCTTCAGCCGTTCGACGATCGCCCGACCGATGCCACGGGTTCCACCCGTGACCAGCGCAACCCTGGCCATTCCGTCCGTCTCCCTAAGTCGCCGTCGCCCGTTGATTCAGGCGTTCGGCAATCAGACCTTCTCCACGCACATGGCGACGCCCATCCCGCCGCCGACGCAGAGCGTCGCCAAGCCCTTGGTTGCGTCCGTGCGGTTCATCTCGTGCAGCAAGGTGGTCAGGATCCGGGCGCCCGAAGCGCCGATCGGATGCCCGATGGCGATCGCCCCACCGTTGACGTTCACCTTCGCCGGATCGAGGCCCAGTTCGCGCACAACGCAGAGTGACTGGGCGGCGAAGGCTTCATTGGATTCCACCAGGTCCAGGTCTGACACCTTCCAGCCCGCCTTCTCGAGCGCCTTGCGGCTGGCGGGGATGGGGCCGGTGCCCATGATCTCCGGATCGACGCCGGCATGGGCCCAGGAGGCGATGCGGGCCAGGGGCTTCAGCCCCCGCTTCTTGGCCTCGTCGGCGCTCATCAGCACCAGCGCCGCAGCGCCGTCGTTCAGGCCCGAGGCGTTGGCCGCAGTGACCGAGCCATCCTTGGTGAAGGCTGGCCGAAGACCCGAGACGCTGTCCAGCGTCGCGCCGTGGCGGATGTACTCGTCCTTGTCGACCACCGTGTCGCCCTTGCGGCCCTTGATGGTCACCGGCGCGATCTCGCCGTCGAACTTGCCGGCCTTCTGCGCCGCCTCGGCCTTGTTCTGCGAGGCCACGGCGAAGACGTCCTGATCTTCGCGGGTGATCTGCCAGCGGGCGGCGATGTTCTCGGCGGTCTGGCCCATGTGGTAGCCGTGGAAGGCGTCCCACAGGCCGTCCTTGATCATGGTGTCGACGAAGCCGAACTCGCCCATCTTCTGGCCGTTGCGGATGTTCCCCGCGTGCGGCGACTGGCTCATGCTTTCCTGGCCGCCGGCGATGACGATGCTGGCCGAGCCGTCCTTGATCTGCTGGGCGCCCAGCGCGACGGCGCGCAGGCCGGATCCGCACAGCTGGTTCAGGCTCCAGGCCGGGCTCTCGATGGGAATGCCGGCGTTCACCGCCGCCTGGCGCGCGGGCCCCTGGCCTTGGCCAGCCTGCAACACCTGCCCCATGATCACCTCTTCCACGTCCGCGGCCGAGATTCCCGCCCGCTCGACGGCGGCCTGGATGGCGATCTTGCCCAATTCGTGGGCCGGCAGGCTGGAAAGCGCGCCGTTGAACGACCCCACCGGGGTGCGTGCTGCGGAGACGATGACGATGTCGCTCATGGCGGATCCCTGCGTTGTCTTGGGCGGTCCTGATCTCTTCTATCAGCCTCGCCCCTGGGGAGGGCAAGACCGCCCGCGCAATTGGTTGATGTCCTTTGCTTATGCGCTCGCATCCGCGATAGTGCGATGCAGAAAGGCCGGCGAGTCTTCGATCGGCCGCGTAAGGGATTAGGGATGGCCGACAGCCAGGAGACCAGCGCCCAGGGGAGTCCCACTGGCGAGAAGGTCGTCATCAAGAAGTACGCCAACCGGCGGCTCTACAACACCGCGTCCTCCAGCTACGTCACGCTCGAGCATCTGTCCGAGATGGTGAAGCAGGGCGTCGACTTCGTGGTGTATGACGCCAAGACCAACGAGGATATCACCCGTTCGGTCCTGACCCAGATCATCTTCGAGGAAGAGAGCCAGGGTCAAAGCCTGCTGCCGATCCAGTTCCTCCGGCAGTTGATCGGCTTCTACGGCAATTCGATGCAGGCCTTCCTGCCCAGCTATCTTGAACTGTCGCTCGCCAGCTTCACCCAGCAGCAGGAGCGGCTGCGGACCCAGCTGTCCAGCTTTGGCCAGGCTGGCGGCGCCGCCAACTACGAAGAGCAGATCCGCCAGAACCTGCAGCTCTTCGACCGGGCGATGAAAATGTTCTCGCCGTTCGCCTATGTGCCCACCGCAGCCCCACGCGCCGACGACCCGGCCCCCGCCCCGGCGCCTGCGACAAAATCGGACTCTGACGGTAATGAGTCATTAACCCTCTTGCGCAAGCAGATGGCGGAGATGCAAGCTCAGCTGGATAAGCTGGCGAAAGGCTGAGTTGCGGCCTGCCAATTGCAGGTTGTGCGACAAGATGTCCCGAATTGACCGCATCCAGAACGCGGTCTCGGCGCGGAGAGCGTCGAGGACCGAGACTGACCGGCCCGAAGCGGCCGAGACTGTCGGCGGCTCAAATCTCCCCGTCCCCATCACACCCGTCGATCCGCCCCGCACGTTCCGCGACGAGCGGCGCCGGGGTTACGTCGAGGTGGCGGCTCAGATTATCGGCCAGCATGGTGAGCGCCGGGGCCTGCGGGCCGGCTCGCCGCTTTTGGAGCGCGCGCGCAACGCCTACAATCAGGCCGAGTGGTCCGGCAAGGCTGACCGGCGCGCCCGCGTCGGCCGCACCGCGCGGGAAGTTATCTAGCCGGCCTTGAGCCGTTCGATCTCGATTTCCAACATGGCCACACGTCGTTCAAGAGCCGCGAACCGCTGATCCGGCGACGCGGCCGTCGGCGTGGGTGTGGAGACGCCCGCACGATGGGCGATCTCGGCGGCTGGAACGCCCAGCAGCTCCGCGAAGGCCGAAACCTGCCCGGCGGAAAGTTCCTGCTGGTCCTTGAAGACCAGGGTCAGATCCGCGTCGGTCAAGCCCGCGACCGCGGCCAGGACGCTCCGGGAAAGGTCGCGTTCCTTCAGTTTCGCGTCGAACCACGAGGCGTCGAAGAAGAGAGCCATGGCTGGGACCCGGTTGGCGCAGGACTTGCTTAACCCTGTTCGTACCTCGCGATCACGGACCGGCAAATGCTGCTCTTCATCACCCGCTTCCTCGACGTCGCCGTCGTCACGCTGATCCTCAGCGCGCTGACCTGAGCCGGCTCAGAGCTCGTCGACCGCCCCGGGATTGCGGGCGCGCGACTGAAGCCACATCACACCCAGGAGATCGGAGAGCGATGCCGCCAGCCGGCCGAGGTTCGTGTACTTGGATTGTCCGGTCTGGCGATGGCGATGGTTCACAGGGCGGAATTCCACCCGATAGCCCTCGCGCAACATCAGGGCCGGCAGGTACCGGTGGATGTGATCGAAGTACGGCAGCCTCAGGAAGGCGTCGCGGCGAAAGGCCTTGAGACCACAGCCCGTATCGTTGGCGGTGTCGCGAAGCAGGCGCTTTCGCACCCCGTTGCCGACTTTCGACGCCCATTTCTTGGCCTGGCTGTCCTGGCGCTTCACGCGCTCGCCCCCGACCAGCACCAGCTCTGGCGGACCGGTGGTCAGGGCGTCGACCAGACCCGGTCCGTCGGCGGGGTCGTTCTGACCATCCCCGTCCAGCGTGACGACGACCGGCGCGCGCGCGGCGAGGACCCCCGTGCGGATGGAGCGGCTCTGGCCTGAATTCCGAGCGTGCGCCAGGACCCGGAGCTGTGGAATCTCCGCCGCCAGCGCCTTGAGCGCAGCGCGGGTGCCGTCGCGGCTGGCGTCGTCCACGAAGATGATCTCGAAGGATCGGCCGGCGAACGCCGCCGCGATCTCACGCGCCAGCGCGGCCGCCGCGCCTTCTTCGTCGAAGACCGGGACAACTACGGAAATGTCGGGCGCAGAAGCCATCGCCCGCTCATAGCGGAAAAGATGGCCGACGAAAGGACCATCCCTGGCCGCATCCAGCGCGAGATCGCATCGGTTCGCGCACCACCTGCCCACAGAACAGCGTCAATGACGCTGAAAGCGGTATCCACTTTCGGCCGTCACGCTCTATGCAGGGCGACATGACGCTGGATGGCGCCCTGACACGATGGAGCGGCGGTTGGCGCGGGCCGGCCCTGGCGGCCCTGATCGCCTTCCTGGCCGGCTTGCCCGGTCTGTTGGCCATGCCGCCGCTGGACCGCGACGAGTCGCGTTTCGCCCAGGCCACCGCCCAGATGCTGGAAAGCGACGACTATGTCGTCATCCGCTTCCAGGACGCGCCGCGCTTCAAGAAGCCGGTGGGCATCCACTGGATGCAGGCGATCAGCGTGGACGCCCTGTCCAGCCCCGAGGCGCGCCAGATCTGGGCCTATCGCATCCCGTCGCTCCTGGGCGCCATGCTAGCGGCGGCGGCCTGCGCCTGGGGCGCGGGCGCTGTCTTCGACCGTCGCACCGCCATGCTGGCCGGCGCCCTCATGGGCGGGTGTCTTCTGGTCTCGACCGAGGCGTTCATCGCCAAGACCGACTCGGCTCTGACCGGGTGCACCACCTTGGCCCTCGCGGCCCTGGCGCGCCTCTATGCCGCCAGGAACGGCGGTCCACCCGCCGGCCGGCGGGTCGCCTGGATCTTCTGGATCGCCATCGGGGTCGCAGCGCTCATCAAGGGACCCGTCGGGCCGCTGGTGGCGTTCCTCGCGATGCTGGTGCTGGTGGTCTGGGATCGCCGCGCGGGCTGGTTGGCCAGCCTCAGGTGGTGGTGGGGCCTGATCATCGTCCTGGCCATCGTTGGTCCCTGGGCCGGCGCGGTGACGGTGGCGACCGACGGCGGCTTCTGGAGCCAGGCCGTAGGATCTGACCTCGCGCCGAAGCTTGCCGGCGGGCAGGAGAGCCATGGCGCCCCTCCGGGCTATCACCTCCTGCTGACACCGCTGCTGACGTTCCCAATGACCCTGCTTTTGCCCGCAGCCGCGGTGGCGGCCTGGCGCCACCGCGCTGAGCCTGGCGTCCGGTTCGCCCTGGCCTGGCTGATCCCGACGTGGATTCTCTTCGAGGCCCTGCCCACCAAGCTGCCGCACTACCTGATGCCGGCGTATGGGGCGCTGGCCTGGCTGTCGGCGCGCGCTCTGGCCGAGCCGATCGGCGCCGTCGCAAGGTGGGTGGGCGCAGGGCTGGCGGCGCTGTTCGGGCTGCTGCTGGCGGCGGCGATCTTCTATCTGCTGTCGCTCTATGGGGATGCCTCAGACGCATGGGCGGCGACCCTGGCCGGCGGGCTGCTGGCGGCGGCCGGTTTGGTCGGGGCGTTCCTGATGGTGCGCCAGGCGCAGCGGGGCGCCGTCCTGGCGGCTCTGGCGCTGGCGATCCTCGGTCACGGCGCCCTCGCGGCAGGCCTAGCACCGCGCCTCGATCCGCTGTGGTTGTCCGATCGCCTGGAGCGCGCGCTGGGCGAGGCGCGGCTGTTACCCCGCCAGGGGGTGGCCGAGGCGCCGGTGGCGGTCGCGGGCTTCGCCGAACCCAGCCTGGTCTTCGCCCTCGGCACCGCGACCGAGCTGGATGGCGCGACCGAAGCCGCCCAGGCCATCGTCGAGGGTCGGCCCGCCATCGTCGAGCAGGCCGAGGAAGCCGCCTTCCATGAGGCGCTGCGTGCGCGCGCCGGCACGGCCGCGCTGGTCGCCACGATCCGCGGCGTCAACTACTCGAAGGGTGATCCGATGACGCTTCGGGTCTATGTCGCCCCCGAAGTCTTGAACGAGGTCCGTCGATGAGCCGCCGTATCGAAATCGTGGAAGTCGGTCCCCGCGATGGCCTGCAGAACGAGAAGACCCTCTTCGAGGTCGGCCAGAAGCTGGAGATGATCCGGCGTCTCGAGGCGGCCGGCGCCCGGCGCATGGAGGTCGTCTCCTTTGTGAACCCCAAGCGAGTGCCGCAGATGGCCGGCGCCGAGGAAATCATGGCCGCCCTTCCGACAACGGCGGGACGCTCGCGGATCGGCCTTGTGCTGAACATGCGCGGCTGGGAACGGTGCGTGGAGGCGCGCTGTGACGAAGCCAATGTGGTGGTCTGCGCCAGCGACGAGTTCGGGATCCGCAATCAGGCCGCCAACGTCGCCGAGCAGGTTGACGCGCTGGGCGCCATCGTCGCGGCCCGCAAGCCCGGCGATCCTCCGATCACCGCCACCGTCTCGGTCGCCTTCGGTTGCCCCTTCGAGGGCGAGGTGCCGGAAGATCGGGTGGCCTCCATCGTCCAGGCGGCCGCGGGCTTCGGCGTGGCCGAGATCGCACTGGCCGACACCATCGGCGTCGCCGATCCCTGGATGGTCCGCCGTCGGGTCGAGTTGGCGCGCGCCGCAGCCGGCGATATCCCGCTTCGTCTGCATTTCCACGACACGCGCAACACCGGCCTGGCCAACGCCTTCGCCGGCGTTGAGGCGGGCGTCGACGTGCTGGACGCCTCGGTGGGCGGACTGGGCGGCTGCCCCTTCGCGCCGAACGCCACGGGCAACATCGGCACGGAGGATCTGGTCTACATGCTGGAGCGCGCCGGCTTCGAGACCGGCTACGACCTGGACCTGCTCATCGAGATCGGTGTCTGGGCGTCAGACCTGCTGGGCAAGCGCGTCGCCTCCTCGGTAGGCAAGGCCGGGGGCTTTCCGAAAACCACCGTCGCGGCCTAGCTTCGGCCGGTAACCCGCCAGATCAGCGGCCGGGCGACCGCCGCGATCAGCACCAGGGGCGACAGCGCCCAGGCGGCCGCCAAGGCGACTGGCCCGACGGCGCGCTTGCGGAAATAGCGGGCCAGGCCGACGCCCTTGTGGAACTCCACCTTCAGCGGGCTGGTCTGGCTGGTGCCGCCGATGTGGGTCAGTTCGGCCTTGGGGTGGAACAGGACCTCGCCGCCCGCCTGACGCACCCGCCAGCACAGGTCCACGTCCTCGACGTGCAGGAAGTAGCCCTCGTCGAAGCCGCCGACCTGATCGAAATCCTCGCGGCGCATGCAGAAGCAGGCCCCCGAGATCGTCGGTGCCTCCACCGCGTGGTCCGGCAGGGCGTCGCCCTCCCAATGCACTTCGTAGCGGGCGCAGTTGGGAAACAACCGGGCCAGACCGCTCATGGACATCAGGGCGCTCAGCGGCGTGATCTCACCACGCCGGCCGCCGCGCTGTTCGGTGCCGTCGGCGTTCAGGATCCGGCCGCCGACCAGGCAGGGCGCTGCACGGCATTCGAGCTCTGCGGCCAGGGCGGCGATACAGCCCTCTCTCAGGAAGGCGTCCGGGTTCAGGAAGACCAGCAGCTCGCCCTGGGCCTTGGCCGCCCCCAAGTTGGCGCCGCGCGCGAACCCGACGTTGCCGTGACCGGTCAGCAGCCGCACACGGCCGTCAACCCGGGCCAGGGCCGCCAGCCGCTGGGCTTCGTCCGGGGTCGAGCCATTGTCGACCACGACCAACTCGTCGACGTGAGGATCGTTCAGCACGCAGGCGAGGCTCTGCTCAAGCGCCTCGCCGGTCATATAGACCACCATCACCACCGAAACGCTGCGGCGGGGCTGGACAGCGTCCAGAACCGGCGCGGGATCAGCGGCGACGATCTGCGCGGCGATGCTGTTCATCCAGCCTCCAACCCGCCGGCTCCCTGACCGGCCTCCTCCCGACGCCCCCTGCGGGCAACATCGGGCGGAGTCGCGTCCGTGGCAAGGATGTTCGCGGCCTCGTCCAGGGTCAGGATCTGTTGGCCGTCGGACCCAAGGCGCCGCAGGGCCAACTTGCCCTCCTCCGCCTCCCGGCGACCGACGACGGCGATGACAGGGACCTTGGCCAGGCTGTGCTCGCGGACCTTGTAGTTGATCTTCTCGTTCCGCAGGTCGATCTCGACCCGCAGGCCCCTGGCCCTCAGCTCGGCCGCCGCCTTAAGCGCGAAGTCATCGGCGTCGGACGTGATCGTGGCCACCACCACCTGCACCGGGGACAGCCAGAGCGGGAAGGCGCCGGCGTAGTTCTCGATCATCACGCCGATGAAGCGTTCCATCGAGCCACAGATCGCTCGGTGCAGCATGACGGGCCGCTGCTTGGAGCCGTCCTCCGCCACGTACTCGGCGTCCAGACGCTCGGGCAGCACATAGTCGAGCTGCAGCGTTCCGCACTGCCAGGTGCGGCCGATCGCGTCGCGGAGGTGGAACTCCAGCTTCGGGCCATAAAAGGCGCCCTCGGCCGGCAGCATTTCAACCTGCGCGATGCCCGCATTTTTCGCCGCTCGCTCCAGCTTGGCCTCGGCGACGTCCCAGACCTCGTCGGTGCCGAAGCGTTCATCGGGCCGCAGCGCCAGCTTCACCGCGTGAAGTTCCAGACCGCAGTCGCGATAGACGCTCTCCAGCAGCCGGATGAACTTCGTGGATTCTTCCTCGATCTGGTCCTCGCGGCAGAAGATGTGCGCGTCATCCTGCGTGAAGGCGCGGACGCGGAAGATCCCATGCAGGGCGCCCGACGGTTCGTACCGGTGGCAGGCCCCGAACTCGGCCATGCGCAGCGGCAGGTCGCGGTAGCTCTTCTGGCCGTGATTGAAGATCTGCACGTGGCCGGGGCAGTTCATCGGCTTGACGGCCAGGGCCTCGCCCTCCTCCGTCTCGCAGGTGAACATGTTCTTCCCGAACTTCTGCCAGTGGCCGGACTTCTCCCACAGGCCCCGGTCCATGATCTGGGGCGCCTTCACCTCGACGTAGCCGTCGTCGTCCAGCCGGCGGCGCATATAGCCCTCGACGGCCCGGTAGAGCGTCCAGCCCTTCGGGTGCCAGAAGATCATGCCCTTGGCTTCCGGCTGCATGTGGAACAGGTCCATGGCCTGCCCGATCTTGCGGTGGTCGCGCTTCTCGGCCTCTTCCAGGCGATGGATATGCGCTTCTAGGTCGGCCTCGGTCGCCCAGGCCGTCCCGTAGATCCGCTGCAGCATCGGATTGCGGTGATCGCCCCGCCAGTAGGCGCCGGCCAACTTCGTCAGCTTGAACGCCTTGCCGACCGCCTTGGTGCTCGGCAGGTGCGGGCCACGGCACAGGTCTTTCCACTGGCCCTGACGATAGACGCTGACCTGCTCGCCGGCGGGAATGCCTTCGATGATCTGCGCCTTGTAGTCCTCGCCGATCTCGCGGAAGTGGCGAATGGCTTCGTCGCGGTCCCAGACTTCGCGGACGATCGCCTCGTCGCGATCGACGATCTGACGCATGCGCTCTTCGATCTTGGCCAGGTCGTCCAGGCTGAACGGCTCGTCACGGGCGAAGTCGTAGTAGAACCCGTCCTCAATCGCCGGGCCGATCGTCACCTGCGTGCCGGGGAACAGTTCCTGCACCGCCTCGGCCATCACGTGGCTGGCGTCGTGTCGGATCGTCTCAAGCGCCTCGGGCGAGGTGCGATCCAGGATTTCGAACTTGCCGCCACGTTCTAGCGGGCGGTCGACGTCCAGCAATTCGCCGTCCAGCTTGACCAGGACAGCCCGCTTGGCCAGCGACGGGGCGATCGAGGCAGCGACTTGCTTGCCCGTCACGCCGGGCTCGAACTCGCGCTTCGAGCCGTCGGGGAAAATCAGATCGATCATGTTTCACACTTCCAGTCGCGCGCCGGGGATTCACCCTTTTGGCGCGGAGGCGGCGGCGGGTCGTATCCCGCGCCTCCCCAGGGATGACATCGACATAGCCGCTTGACGGTGAGCACGCTCCCCCGCCAGGGGCCATGTCCGATCAGGGCGTCGGCGGCGTATTCCGAACAGGTCGGAAGAAACCGGCACTGCCGCCCGATCAGCGGCGAAAGCGTCAGCTTGTAGGCTCGCAGGAGCCCCCTGACGCATCTCTCGTAGAAGCTCATGCCGGCTGCGATTTGCGGTTTCGAGCCCCGTGCCTACGCCGGGGCTCCGAGAGGTTCAAGCCGCGCCGGCGGGAGTAGTTCGCGCGGCCGCCGTCGTCGCCGGCCGATGGGCCGGAGGGGTGCGTGCGGCGATCTCCGTCAAACGAAGCATGGCGAACCGTGGTGAAACGAGGCGCGCCGCGTAGCACGGATCGGCGCCGAACGGAACCTTCCGCCTTAGCTGCCCTGTGGCAGTTCCCGGATTTCCACCGTGCCGCCGGCCTCGAACACCGGGTTGCCGGGAAGCAATGTCCGGGCCTCGTCCAGGTCCTTGGCGGTGATGCGAACGTAGCCGGAAATATGGCTGATCGGCTCCGGCGCGACGCCCGACTTCTTCACACAATGCCCCTGGCCGATCCGGCTTCCGCCCTGGAAGACGCCCGCCTCGCGCAGCCGGCTCAGATAGGGATCCCAGTCCAGCCCGCCGTCGCCGGAGGCGTCGTCGTGATGGAGGAAGATGAAGTCCGGCATCAAGTTCTCCGATCGACCGCGTTGCGCACCGCCTCGGCCGCCGCCTCGAAGGCGAGGAGGGTCGACGCGTGGCGGGCCGGATAATCCTTCACCGGGGCCAGTAAGGCCAGATCGCCGAAACGACCCTCCGGCGCGGGTCCGCCCGCCTTCAGCATGGAGCGGAACGCGTCACGGGTGGCTTCGAGTTCCTGCAGGCTGGCGCCAATCACGTTCGCGCCCAGCACCGAGGCCGCAGCCTGCCCCAGGGCGCAGGCCTTTACGTCCTGCGCGAAGTCGGTCACCCGCTCCCCCGCCATCTTGACGTCGACCACGATGCGGCTGCCGCACAGCTTGGACACCTTCTCCGACGTGGCGTCGGGATCGGCGAGACGCCCGGCCAAGGGCATCTCCGCCGCCAGCCGCAGAAGCTTCGCCGAGTAGAGGTCGTCGATCATGCCCCGTAGGTCGGGCGCGCGGACCCCGATGTCAAATCCCCTTGCCGCATGTGGCCCATGGGACGGGGCGCGCCGTTCCTACTGTCGCGCCATCTCGGCCTCGCCGACCGCGTCGCCGTCCAGCGTCTGGTCGGCGTCCATCACCACGGTCACCTTCCGCAGGTCGCCGGTGAAGACGAACGGGGCCGGGTAGTCCGCCACCGGGCTGCCGCGGTCCAGGCCGATGTCGAGACCCGACCAGGAGATCAGCGTCAGGAAGCCCGTGGTGGCCATTCCCTCGCCCGCGGGCGCGCCATCGATCGTCAGGGTGAAGGTGCGATCCAAGCCTTCGCCGACCTTGCGGGAGATGACGCCCAGACGCGTGGCGGATGGCGGGATCTCCCGGTCCGAGCTCACGGTCGTCTTCTGGCCGCCGATGTTCAGGGTGTGATGCAGCCGGCCGTCCTTGACGTAGAGGCTGTAGCCGCTGGTCGCGTCGCCGTGGGCGATGAGGACGCCCTCAGCCCGCTCCAGCCGCCGGACATCAGCCTCGATGCGATAGGTGCGGGCGCGGACGTCCGGGGCCACATCAGTGGGCAGGTGGCCCATGCCGGCGTGGAAGACGAACTTGCGCCGGGCGCCGTGGAAGCGGGCGGAATTTTCGGCGAAGCGTGGCCCGAAGCGATCGTCCAACGGTAGCACCTGATGCGCCTCGGCTTGCGCCCACCAGTCCTCGACCAGGGCCCTCAGCCGTTCCGGATCGCGCGCCGCAAGGTCGTCGGTCTCGGAGAAATCGGCGTCGAGGTGAAACAGCTCCCACCGGTCTGCGTCGAACGGCGTGCCGGGCGGGTGATATGCGACCGCCTTCCAGCCGTCCTTCCAGAGACCGCGGTGGCCGAACATCTCGAAGTACTGCGGCTTGGACCTTGCCGGCGCGGCGGGATCGGTCAGGCTCGCCGCGAAGCTTTCGCCTTCCAGCGGCATCTGGGCGACCCCGTTGACGCTCTCCGGCGGCGCCACGCCGATCAGGTCCAACAGGGTGGGAACAAGGTCGCAGGCATGGGCGAAATGCGGTCGCAC
Source organism: uncultured Phenylobacterium sp. (assembly GCA_964575195.1). GTDB lineage: Bacteria > Pseudomonadota > Alphaproteobacteria > Caulobacterales > Caulobacteraceae > Phenylobacterium. Next base: position 122,877 of record CAZNPJ010000007.1, on the reverse strand, counting down.
CTCGCCCCGGGCCGGCAGCCGGTTCGGCCATGAGATCACCAGGGGATCGCGGATGCCGCCGCCGTGGGTGTTCTGCTTGTAGCGGCGCAGCGGGGTGTTGGACGCCATGGCCCAACCCTGCGGGAAGTTCGAATGGGTGTCCGGCCCGCCAATGTCGTCGATGCGGGCGAGCTTCTCTTCCATCGGCTCGCCGCGGAAGTTGAACGGGCCCATGGCGTTGACGAACCCCAGCGGGCCGCCCTCCTGGCTGGCCCCATTATCCGACATGACAATGATCAGGGTGTCGTCGCGCAGACCCGCCGTCTCGAGGAAGCCCACCAGGCGCGCCAACTGCTGATCGGTGTGGTCCAGCATGGCGGCGAAGGCGCTCTGCAGGCGCGTGAATACGCGGCGCTCGTCCACCGAATAGCTGTCCCACGGCCGGATTCCGTCATTGGGGGGCGGCAGCCGGGTGTCCGGCGGAACCAGGCCCATGGCCTTCTGCCGCGCCAGGCGCTGCTCGCGCTCCACGTCCCAGCCGTGTTCGAACACCGGATCGTAGCTTCGGATCAGGTCCGCGGGGGCCTGATGCGGAGCATGGCAGGCGCCCGGCGCAAACCACAGAAGCCACGGCACGTCCGGGGCGTCGGCCGTATGGTCGGCGATGTAGCGGATCGACTGATCGACCAGATCTTCGGTGAGGTGATAGCCGGTCTCGAACGTGCCGGGCGGGGTGATCGGCGTGTTGTCCCGCACCAGTTCGGGCGAATACTGATCGGTCTCGGCGTCCATGAACCCGTAGAAGCGGTCGAAGCCGCGCCCCAGCGGCCAGCCGTCAAACGGCCCGGTCGGGCCGGTCTCGGTTAGGTTCGTCACATGCCACTTGCCCAGCATGTAGTTCCGGTAGCCATGCGGGCGGAGCATCTCGGGCAGGGTTCCCGCCGATTTGGCGATCTTGCCGCGATAGCCGGGATAGCCGCTATCGAAGTTGGCGAGGCAACCCACACCCACCGAATGGTGATTGCGGCCGGTGAGCAGCGCCGCCCGTGTCGTCGAGCACATGGCGGTCGTGTGGAAACCCGCGTAGCGAAGGCCCTCCGCCGCGAGGCGGTCGATGGTGGGTGTGCGGATTGGCGATCCGTAACAGCCGAAGTCCGAGAAGCCGACGTCGTCGAACAGGACGACCAGAATGTTCGGCGCCCCATTGGGAGGCTTGGGCGCTTCCGGCCAGTCGGGAACCGAGTCCGCCACCGTTCGACCGATCCTACCCGCCATTGTCCGCCCTCAAATGTAAATCACGGTTCACAATGCCGAAGTCGGGCGTGGGCGCCAAGCAACCTATTGGTCGGGTTCGATCTTTCCATCCGGCGGCCGGTGGTGAACACTCGACGCAGCAACCATCGGGGGTGGGGCGATGAGCGGGCTTTGGGACTCCATCCGCTATTTCTTTGAAACCGAGGCCTTGAACCCCCACGGGATCTGCCTGCTCTGGCGCCCTGAGCTGATCTGGACCCACGCGATCTCCGACCTGCTGATCGGGCTAGCCTACTTCTCGATCCCCTTGGCTCTGGGCGTGTTCCTCCATCATCGGCGCGATGTCCGTTTCAGCTGGGCGGTTTGGCTGTTCGTCGGGTTCATCATGTTGTGCGGGGTGACCCACTTCATGATGATCGCGACGCTCTGGATTCCGATCTACGGGGTCGAGGCGCTGATCAAGGCGGCGACCGCAGCGGTTTCGGTCATCACCGCCGTCGCCCTTTGGCCGCTGCTGCCCAAGGCGATCGCCCTCCCCTCCTCCGCCGCGCTGGAAGCCAGCCTCGCCGAGCGGGACGCGGCGCTGGTCGAGCTTCGCACGGCGATGGCCACGATGGTGGAGATGCGCGAGCATGAGGCGCGGCAGAAGCTGCTGCTGGACGAGTTGAACCACCGCGTGAAGAACACCCTGGCTTCCGTGCAATCGGTGGCCGCCCAGACGCTGACCGACACCAATGGGATGGACGAGGCGCGCAACCTGTTCCTGGACCGGCTGATGGCGCTGTCGGCCACCCACAACCTGCTGGTCAAACGCGAATGGGAGAGCGCGTCCCTTCACGAGCTGATCGACGCTGCGCTGCGCCACTACGGCCGGCCCTACGCTTACGGTGGCCCCGATGTGAAGCTCGAACCCAACCTCGCGGTCAGCCTGGGGATGGCCCTGCATGAGCTGGCCACCAACGCACTGAAGCATGGGGCCTGGCGCGGTTCCGGGCGCGTCGACATCGCGCTTCAGAAGCGGAACGGTTCCTTGGACTTCGTGTGGCGCGAGAGCGGCGGCCCGCTGGTCGAGCCGCCCCGAAAGCGGGGCTTCGGGTCTCGGCTGCTGCAGAAGGGGATCGCCGCCGAAGTCGCGGGCGACGTCACTCTGGAGTTCGCGGAAGCCGGCCTGATCTGCACCATCGCCGCGCCGCTGTCGGCGCGAATGCACGTTATCGAGGCCGCTTAGCCGCGGCGCGACGCCCAGAGCGCCTCGGCCCGAACCTTCAGGGCCTCGTTCATGGCCAGGAACCCGCGCCGCACGGGGCCGCGCATGCGCTTGCCCAAGGACGGGCCCATAAGTCCGCCGAAGACCTCGCCGTTGTCGACCACACAGCCATGGTCGGCCAGGGGCGTAATCTCGATGTAGCGCAGGGTCCGGATCAGGCCGCCCAGGAACTTCAGCTCCCAGTGCAGCTGCTCATGCGGCACCCAGTCCAGGACCCGCGCCTTGATCTGCTGGGTCGGTTGGCCGGGCAGCGCCAGATCGAGATCCAGAATGTTGCCGATCCGGATCTCACCGGCGGCGCGCGGATAGGTGGGATTCCAACTGGCCCAGGCGTCCAGATCGGCGATCACCTCCCAGATGACCTCGGCCGGAGCCTGGACCCCGATGCGGTCCTCGACGCGGAGCCCGCTGGGCCCCTTGGGCGGCGGCGGGCGACCTTCGGTCTGCAACGACATGGTCTGGGGGCCCAGCGCGCCACCCTTGCGCTGGAACGGCGCCGCCTTGAGGTCCGGTCCGGGTTTGAAAGGCATCAGGCCTGCTCCTTGATGCGCCAGGTGGCCCCGCTGGGACCATCCATGACTTCGACATTCAGCGCCGCCAACTCCCCGCGGATACGATCGGCCTCGGGCCAGTTCTTCGCCGCCCGCGCCGCCTGGCGGTCCGCGATCAGCGCCTCGACCCGCGTCTTGAGATCATCGTCCGCGCCGCTATGGAACCAAGCCTGCGGGTCCGTCGTCAGGAAGCCCATCAAGCCCCCCGCCGCAACCAGCAGGTCGCGCCCGCTGGCGACGCTTCGGGCGTCCTGCGCCATCACGGCGGCCCGCACCTTGTCCGCCAGTTGGAACAGGGCCGCGAAGGCCGTGGGCGTATTGAGGTCGTCGTGGAGCGCCGCTTCGACCGCGGCGAAGTCCGCCTGAGCCGCCGGATTGTCGTAGCCGCCCGCCGCGCCTTCGCCCGCCAGGAACCGACCGGCGTCGTCGAGCACCCGATAGAGACGGTCCAGGGCGCTCTTCGACTGCTCGATCAGCGCATCGTTCCACTCCAACGGCTGGCGATAGTGGCCACTCAGCAGGGCCCAGCGGATCGCCTCCCCGGGGTAGAGACCCAGCAGATCGTGCGCTAGGGCGACATTGCCCAGGCTCTTGGACATCTTCTCGTCGCCCATGTTGAGGAAGCCGTTGTGCATCCACACCTGCGCGTACTCCCGCTCGCCGTGGCCCGAGCAGACGCCCTGGGCCAGCTCGTTCTCATGGTGAGGGAAGACGAGGTCGATGCCGCCGCCATGGATGTCGATCGGCAGGCCCAGGGCCTCCTCGATCATGGCGGTGCATTCGATATGCCAGCCCGGGCGGCCCGCGCCCCACGGGCTGTCCCACACGGGCTCGTTCTCCTTGGACGGCTTCCAGAGCACGAAATCGGCGGGATGGCGCTTGTAGGGCGCCACGTCGACGCGGGCGCCGGCGATCATCTCGTCCATCGGACGCCCAGACAGCTTGCCGTAGTCGGGGAAGGACTGGGTGTCGAACAGCACGTGGCCCTCGGCGGCGTAGGCGCTGTTCTGATGGATCAGGTCGCCGATCATCTTCACGATGGCGTCCATGGTCTCGGTCACGCGCGGCTGGAACGTGGGTCGCAGGGCGCCTAGCGCTGCGGCGTCGGCGTTGTAGGCATCGAGGTAGCGGTTGGTGATCACGCTGATCGGCACGCCCTCTTCGGCGGCCTTGCGGTTGATCTTGTCGTCCACGTCCGTGACGTTGGCGGCATACTTCACGGCGTCCGCGCCATAGACCTCGCGCAGCACGCGGAACAACAGATCGAACACCACCACCGGCCGGAAATTGCCGATATGGGCGAAGTTGTAGACGGTCGGCCCGCACACATAGAGTGTCACCCGCGACGGATCCTTCGGGGTGAACGGCCGCTTCGCGCGGCTCATCGTGTCGTACAGGCTAAGGGTCATGGCTCAGTTTACGTTGCGGACAGTTGCGGGGTCGGGTGATCGCCCCATATACAGATCGCCCGGACAGGAGGCCACCAAGCCTCGGGCCGACGTGGAAGGGTGGCACGCGTAATCTCCGGAACCCTCGTTCCGGCGCAACTCAGCCCTGGAAAGAAATATTCCCTCATGGACGCTATTTCCCGCGAGCGAACCCTGATCGGGTCCGACGACGGCAACCTTGAGCCCTTCAAGCGCCCGACGCGCGAAGAAGCGATGGAAGCCGTGCGCACCCTGATCGCCTGGGCGGGTGACGATCCGCGCCGCGAAGGGGTGATCGATACCCCCAAGCGCGTGGTCGACGCCTATGGCGAGTGGTTCGAGGGCTACACCCTGGATCCCGCCAAGGAGCTCAGCCGCACCTTCGAGGACGTCCAGGGCTACGACGACATCGTCATGCTCCGCGAGATCGAGGTCGAGAGCCACTGCGAGCACCACATGGCGCCGTTCCTGGGCAAGGCCTACGTGGCCTACATGCCGACGAACCGCGTGGTGGGCATCTCCAAGCTGGCTAAGGTGGTCGAGATTTTCGCCCGCCGTCTCCAGACGCAGGAGACCATGACCCAGCAGATCGCCGACGCCATCACCGACAGCCTGCGCCCCGCCGGCGTGGCCGTCCTGATCGACGCCGCGCACCAGTGCATGACCACCCGCGGCGTCCATCACCGCCACGTCAGCACGATCACCACCCAGTTCACCGGGGTCTTCAAGACCGACCCGACGCTGCGCCAGCGCTTCCTGGACTTCGTGAACCGGTAGCATGTCTCCGGCCCGTCCTGGCCTGCGCCGGGACGGGTGGAACTGGGCTCGTCGCCTCATCCTGCCCCGGCGCCCTTGGCCGATGGACGAGGGAGACCAGCACGAAGCTCAGCAGCATTAGCAGATACCAAGCCCCGAGCTTGCCCATGCCCACGGGGCGCCAGCCCTCGCGCTGAGCTGGATAGACCCAGGCGGCTGTGAAGGTGCCGACGTTCTCGGCGATCCAGATAAACAAGGCGACCAGCACGAAGCCCGCCAACAGGGGCATGCGTCGCGGCGTGCGGTCCGGCGTGAAGACGCACCAAGTGGGTGCGAACAGCACCACCGACAGCACGAACAGCGCGTTTCGGACGTCGGGCAGGTAATGATGCGTGAAGAAGTTCAGATAGGCCGCAAGCGCGAGAAGCCAGGGGGCCCAAGCCGGCGGATAGCCGACGAACTGCAACGCCATCAGCCGCCATATGCGGGCGATGTACGATCCGATCGCGGCGTACATGAAGCCTGAGAACAGCGGCACGCCGCCCACGCGCAGCAGGCTGGGCTCCGGATAAATCCATGAGCCCTGCGCCGTCTTGAAGACCTCCATAGCTGTCCCGACGACATGGAAAACCAGGATCACCAGCGCCTCGTCCCAGCGTTCCAGCCGCGTAACAACCAGACCGATCTGCAGGGCGACGGCGGCGGCGACCAGAAAATCGTAGCGGGCCAATGGCGCGTCCACCGGCCACCAGAGGTGCGTGGAAATGAGCAGGACCACCATCGCGCCGCCGAACAGGCAGGCCCACGCCTGTTTCAGCCCGAACACCAGAAACTCATAGGCGTAGGTCCTGAAACGCCCGCGTTCGGCCCACAGTCGGGCGGCCGTGTCGAACGCCAACACTCGGCCCTTCACCCATGTCTTCAGATTCATGCGGCCAAGCCTGAGGGCGCCGCGGCAAGCGGTGATGCAGGGCCGGTGAAAAGGGTGTGCGGACGGCGCCAGCGGCGCCATATGGGCGGCATGACCAGTTCCTCCGCCAAAGACCTGCTTGAAAACGGCCTGAAGTTGACGCCGCGCTATGACGCCGCCGGCCTGATCGCCGCCGTCGCGACCCACGCGGAAACCGGCGAGGTGCTCATGCTGGCGTGGATGAACGCCGAGGCGCTGGACAAGACCATGTCCACCGGCGAGGCCCACTACTTCAGCCGCTCGCGCAACGAGCTCTGGCACAAGGGCGCCACCAGCGGCCAGGTGCAGGTGGTCGAGGAGCTGCGCATCGACTGCGACCAGGATGCGGTCTGGCTCAAGGTCCTGCCTCAGGGCGACGGCGGGGCCTGCCACACGGGTCAGCGCTCGTGCTTCTACCGCGTCATCGAAGGCGGCAAGCTGGTCAAGCGGCCGTGACGATCGTCCAGGCGCTGTCGGCCTATGTAGTGGCGGCAGGCCTGCTGACCCTGACGCCCGGGCTGGACACCGCCCTCATCCTGCGGACCGCCGCGGTCGAGGGACCAAGGCGAGCGGCCTTCGCCGCGTTGGGGATCAATATGGGGTGTCTCGTTTGGGGCGCGGCGGCGGCGTTGGGCCTGGGGGCCCTGCTGGCCGCGTCAACGCTGGCCTTCACCGCGCTGACGTGGATCGGCGCGGCGTATCTCGTCTGGCTGGGGCTCAACCTCATTCTCAAGCCGCGCGACCGGTTCGACATGACGGCCGAGGTGACGCGCGGCGGCGGCGACCTCGTCTGGCTGCGTCGCGGATTTCTGACCAACCTGCTGAATCCAAAAGTGGGCGTTTTCTACGTGTCGTTCCTGCCCCAGTTCCTGCCCACCGGCGTCGCGGCCGCGCCCTTCATCTTCCTGCTGGCGATGATCCACGTTCTGCTGGGCAGTTGCTGGTCGGCGGTCCTGATCGCTGGAACGCGCCCGATCGCCAGCGTGCTGCAACGGGCCTCGGTCGTTCGCTGGCTGGACCGCGCAACGGGTGGACTATTCCTGGCGTTCGGCGTCCGCCTGGCGTTGGAGCGCCGCCCTTAGGCCCGGCCAAGGACGCGTCCAGACCGGCCGGATCCGGGGCGACACGACGCCGCGATACCTGTGGATACACCATATCGCGCAACCGCCTGCTAACGGTGCCTGGGTGAAATGGGCTCAGCACCGGCAGATCAGGAGGCGCCGGGCGTTCCAGGGCGTAGACATGCTGTTTCTACTCAACTTTACGATGATCAAGACCCAGCTTGGGCTCGAGCTGCCCCGCGGACTTGAGGGGCTGGTGCGTCTGCCGCCGGCCAAGGTGCTGAATGCGGGCTGCGAGCTCTATGCCAACCACCCCAACCTGGAGGAGGAGCGGCCGGACATCGCGCGCTGGTACTCCACGCTGCTGCAGCACAAGTTCCCGACGGTTGGCGCCGCGCGGTTCTATCGCAACGGCGCGACGTTCGCGGGTCGGCTCGCCGAGGTGCCGCTGCCCGACCTGGTGAGGTTCTGGAGCCTGCAGAACGAGGGCATCGACATTCGCCAGGAGATCGACGCCTACATCTGGTCCGCCCCGCGGCAGGTGGCCTGACGCGTCAGGCGCGCGCGCCCCATCTGGACCTTCGCCGTCGCGCGCTCCAAGGTCCGGCCGCCATTCATCCCGGCGGTCGGAGTCTCGGAATGCCCATCGGTCAGTTCTCCCGTCGCGGCCTGCTCGCAGCGTCGGCGGCCGCGCTGTTGTCACGACCGGCCGGGGCGACGGAATCCGCGCCGATGCAGGCGGTGCTCGACTATGTGCAAAGCCAGAACACCACCGGCTTTCTGATCGTCAGCGATCGCCGGACGGTGGTCGAACGCAACTGGCCGGTTCCGGCCGACGCGACCCGCTTTCGCGCCACCGCCGCCTTCGAAACCAACGCCGATGGCGCGCTGCTCGAAGACGTCGCCTCCCAGCAGAAGAGCTTCGTGGGTCTCCTGGCGGCGATCGCGGTCGACAAGGGAATTCTAGACGTCCAGCGGCCGGTCGATACGTATCTGGGGACCGGGTGGTCCAAGGCCACGCCGGACCAGGCGGCGCGCATACGGGTCATCGACATTCTGACCATGACATCGGGGCTCGACACGGCCTTTGGCTATGCCGCTCCGCCCGGCGAAACCTTCCTCTACAACACGCCCGTATACGCGGTCGCCAAGCGTGTGCTGGCCGCGGCCGCCGGGTCTCCGCTGGACGTCCTGACGCAGGCGTGGCTGACCCAGTCCGCCGGGATGCGCGACACGGCGTGGCGCCCCCGCCCCGCGGCCTTTGGCGACGTCGGCAATCCAACCGGCCTGGTCACCAGCCCGCGCGACACCGCCCGTTTCGGACAGATCATCCTGGACGGCGGTCGCGCCGCGGACGGACGACAGATTGTCTCGACCGCGCGACTGGCGGAGCTGTTCAAGCCGTCCGCCGCCAATCCCGCCTATGGGCGGCTGTGGTGGCTTAACGGCAGCGGCTACACGATCCGCCCGCCGGCGAAGCGCATCGAAGGACCGCTTATCCCGGCCGCGCCGGCCGACCTGGTCGCCGCCCTTGGGGCTCTCGACCGCAAGCTCTACGTCGTGCCCAGCCGAAAGCTCGTCGTCGTCCGCATGGGCCAGGCTGCCAACGATCCGGATTTCGATCAGCAGCTGTGGACCCGCCTGATGCCGGCGCTGGCCTGAGCCGTCAGCGGCGCGACCGGCCCGAGGGCCTGCCGATCCGGCGTCAGATCTCCGTGAGCCCCGAAACACCTGTCGCATCCGGCTTCGCCACGAACGCCTTCACGACGCGGGTCGTGAAATCCTTGGCGACGATCGTCGAGACCGCCATCATCTCGCCCTTGGCCTGCTCGCGGCTCAGGGTCAGCAGGACGAAGCCATTGGACACCTGATCGTTGAACAGCACCTCCGGATTGGCCTTGGCGATCAGCTCCCCGGAATTGAGGCCCGGCGCGAATTCGCCGCCGCCGGGACTGGTGACGCCCGTCGTCCCGAACTCACAGGCGACCCGCCGGCCTGCCGCATCGGACAGCTCGTTGGCCCAGAAGGAATGGCTGTCGCCGCTGACCACGATCGGGCGGGCGTTCGCCATCTTGAACTGGTCGTACAGCCGCTCCCGGTCGGCGGGATACCCGTCCCACATGTCCATGCCGGCGGGCAGGCCCATCGCCGCGGCGGCCTCGTAGCGCGCGACGCGATTGCGCGCCTTGGCCGGGATCGCCGCGTACTGTTCGGGCGTGAGCTCCTTTTTCGGGCTGGGCAGGTTGACCCGGGCCATCACCACCTGGTTGCCGATCACCTGCCACGCATGCCCGGCCTTCACCGAGCGCCGCAGTTCGCTTCCGATCCAGGCTTCCTGCGCCGGGCTCATCATCCGGCGGCTGGGGTCGGCGAGCTTGGCTTTCAGCTTGGTCAGGTCCCGCTTGCCATCGATCTCCGGCGCATCGCCGTCCAGGGTGGCCTGGCTGTCGCGGGCGGTCAGCCGGGTCTCGACCATGATCAGGCTGGCCAGATCGCCAAAATCGAAGCTGCGCATGGCGGCCTCGGCCAGCGCGCCGCCGGACTTGGGCTCGCGGATCGGCATCCATTCGAAATAGGCCTTCAGCGCCGCGGCCTTGCGCGCCGTCCAGTCGCCCTCGGTCGCCGGCGTATGGTTCTGGGCGCCGGTCACGAAGCTGTCGTTGGCGGTCTCGTGATCGTCCCACACCACGATCCAAGGGGCCTTGGCGTGGGCCGCCTGCGCGGCCGGGTCGGACTTGTACTGCGCATGGCGACGGCGATAGTCGGCCAGGCTCAGGATTTCACGCGGCGGGTCGTGCGGCCGCTCCGCGGCCACGGGCGAATCCATGCCGTAGCTCCCCGCGCCGCCGTACTCGTAGATGTAGTCCCCCAGATGCAGCACGGCATCCACACGCGGCAGGTCGGCGATCGCCTGGTAGGCGTTGAAATAGCCGTTCGGGTAGAGCGAGCATGAGGCGATGGCCAGCACCACGTCCTGAACCGGCCCCGCCGGCAGGGTGCGCGTGCGACCCAGCGGCGAGGTCGCACCCGCAGCCTTGAATTCGTAGGTGTAGGCCCGGCCTGGGTCCAGGCCTTCGACGTCCACCTTGATCGTGTAGTCTCGCGCCGGACCTGTGGTCCCCGAGCCGCTCTTGGCGCCGCCCGCCCGCCGGTCGACGGGGTTGAGCGTCCAGGAATAGGCGATATCGGCCCCAGGCTTTTGCGGCGTGATCCGCGTCCAAAGGACCACGCGATCCTGGCCGGGATCGCCCGAGGCGACGCCATGATCGAACGTTACTGTGGAGCTTTGCGCCGCCGCAGGCGTTGCCGCACCAAGGCCTAGCAGGGCCAAGGCCTTCCGCCGGTCGATCTTCATGGTCGTCATTCCCCCGCTAAGTCCTTTTTGTATGACCGAGCCATACCACAGGAGCATGACACCGAATGTCCAGCGAAGCCCTCCACGTCGCCCGCGAGAAGCTCAGCCGCAAGACGCTGGAGATGCACTACGCCATCACCTCGCTGATGGAGGAATTCGAGGCCGTCGACTGGTACCGCCAGCGAGCCGACGACACCGAGGACCCGGAGCTGAAAAAGATCCTGCTGCACAACGCCCGCGAGGAGCTGGAGCACGCCGCCATGGTGCTGGAGTGGATGCGCCGCAACGACGCCGAGGTGCATGACCAGCTCAGCGAGTATCTCTTCAAGGAGGGCTCCATCACCGGCCACGAGGAAGAGGCGACCGGCAAGTAGGGACTGGCTGCCCCGCCGTGCTAGAGCGGCGCAACCATGACGCCGACGCCGCCCGACACCGACGATGACGCCGACGAGGGGTCCGCCCTCGAGGTTGTGACGCTGGAGCCGGGCGGCCGCCTGGACAAGGCCCTGGCCGCCGCTCTCCCGACCTTGAGCCGGGCCCGGCTGCAAGCGCTGATCGCCGAGGGCCGCGTCAGCCGCGACGGCGTCACGGTGAAAGACGGGTCCGCCAAGGCGGCTGCGGGCGAATACCGGATCGAGGTTCCGGCGCCCGTCGCGGCGGAGCCTGAGCCGGAAGCCATTCCGCTTCAGGTGTTGTTCGAGGACGCGCACCTCATCGTCATCGACAAGCCCGCCGGTATCGCCATGCATCCTGCTCCTGGCAGCGAACGCGGCACCCTGGTGAACGCCCTGTTGCACCACTGCGGCGACAGCCTGTCCGGCATCGGCGGGGTCGCCCGGCCGGGCATCGTGCACCGCATCGACAAGGACACCTCCGGCGTGGTCGTGGTCGCCAAGACCGACGCCGCTCACCAGGGCCTCTCGGCTCTGTTCGCCGATCACGACATCGACCGGGTGTACGTGGCGCTGACGCGCGGGGCGCCGTCACCGATCAAGGGCACGATCGAAGGCGCCATTGGCCGCTCGCCAAACGACCGCAAGAAGATGGCGATGGTGAAGACGGGCGGCCGGCACGCCATCACCCACTATTCAGTGGAGAAGACCTTCGGGCCGGTTACGAAGCCGCTGGGCGCGCGGGTCGCCTGCCGCCTGGAAACCGGCCGCACCCACCAGATCCGCGTCCACCTGGCCAGCAAGGGCGCACCCTGTCTCGGCGATCAGACCTATGGCTCGGGCAGCCCCTCGCAGCCGGTGAAGGACGCCATCGCCGCGGCAAGTCTGACCCGCCAGGCGCTGCACGCCGCCGTGCTGGGCTTCGTACACCCGATCACGGGCCAGACGATGCGCTTCGAGAGCCCTCTGCCGGACGATATGGCGCGGCTGGAAGCGCTGCTGGGAAAGCTCTAGCCCGCGGCCGCCGCTTCGAGCGCCGCGATGTCGAGTTTGACCATCTGCATCATGGCATGCGCGACGCGGTTCGCCGCCGCGCGGTCAGAACCCGTCATCAGCTGCGCCAGCTGCACCGGCACCACCTGCCACGACACGCCAAAACGATCCTTCAGCCAACCGCACCGGTTTTCGCTGCCGCCGTCCGCCAGCAGGGCGTCCCAGTAGCGATCCAGCTCGGCCTGATCCAGCGCATTGATCTGGAACGAAATCGCCTCGGAGAAGGTGAAGACAGGCCCGCCATTCAGGGCGGTGAACGGCTGTCCGTCCAGTTCGAACGCCACGGTCAGCACCTGCCCACCGCGATCACCGGGCGTCCCCTCCGGATAGCGGGAGACGGCGGTGACCTTCGCGTTCGGGAAGACCTCGCAATAGAAGTTGGCGGCCTCTTCGGCGGCGGTGTCGAACCATAGGCAGGGGACGATGCTGGGCATGGAACATTCCTGTCGTCGGGCGGTTTCCAGCTCCAAGGACGGGCGAGCCCGGACATTTCCGACAGGCCATCCCCGTCCGTCGGGCGCAGATTTCCTGTCTCCGATTTAAGAAAGCTCGCCTTGTTGGCGCCACGCTCGACGCTTAGAAAGACCAACTAGAGACGTAGGGTATTTGAGCCGCCTCCCAGCGGCCTTCCGCCGCGCCCCCTTGATACCTATCTAGAGCGATAGGGGGCGGCGAAGGTCGAAGCGCGAAGTCGCGCGGTGCTCGAAGTCCCGGAGTGATAAGGGGATAGACCATGGCTGCGAACGCAATCGCCGTGATGTCGCCGGAAGGCGGCCTCAGCCGTTACCTGTCGGAAATCCGCAAATTTCCGATGCTGCCCAAGGACACCGAGTTCATGCTGGCCAAGCGCTGGCAGGAGCATGGCGACAGTGAAGCCGCCCACCAGATGGTCACCAGCCACCTGCGCCTCGTGGCGAAGATCGCCATGGGCTATCGCGGCTACGGCCTGCCGATCGGCGAAGTGATCTCCGAGGGCAATGTCGGCCTCATGCAGGCCGTGAAGAAGTTCGACCCGGACAAGGGCTTCCGCCTGGCCACCTACGCCATGTGGTGGATTCGCGCCTCGATCCAGGAATACATCCTGCGCTCCTGGTCGCTCGTGAAGATGGGCACGACGGCCGCGCAGAAGAAGCTGTTCTTCAACCTGCGGAAGGCCAAGTCCGAGATCGCCGCGCTGCAGGAGGGCGACCTCCGCCCCGATCAGGTCAGCGTCATCGCCACCAAGCTGGGCGTCCTGGACGAGGAAGTGGTGTCGATGAACCGGCGCCTCAGCGGCGGCGACGCCTCGCTGAATTCGCCGATGCGCGCCGACTCCGAGAGTGAGTGGCAGGACTGGCTCGTGGACAACGACACCCCCAGCCAGGAAACGGTCGTGGCCGACAGCCAGGAGATGAACCTGCGCATGAGCCTGCTGCAGGACGCGATGACCGAGCTCACCGATCGCGAACGTCACATCCTGACCGAGCGCCGGCTCAAGGATGACCCGACCACGCTGGAGGAACTGGCGTCGGAATATGGTGTCAGCCGCGAGCGGGTCCGCCAGATCGAGGTCCGGGCGTTCGAGAAGCTCCAGAAGTCCATGCGCGCCGCGGCGATGGAGCGAAATCTGGTCGACGCCTAGGGCGTTACGCCTTTCACGGAAAAGACGACGGCGGCCGGGGAAAACCGGCCGCCGTTTTCGTAGGCGACAGGCGCGGACAGAATGTCGCAGGGCGTTCAACTGACGCCGGGCTTAACAGCATGTCCAGCCGTGGCTGATATGCCGTCCAAGACCGAAATGGCTGGAGCGTTCCGCGTCCATGAGCCGATCCTCAACCCCGTCGGCATTCCGCCGCACGATGGCGCACATCGCCGCCGGCGATGAGCTGGCGGTCGTACTCGAGGCGGTGGCGCTGTCGGTCGAGGCCGACGTGCCAGGTACGATCTGCAGCATCCTGTTGCTGGACGACAGCGGCGAGCGGCTGACCCTGGGCGCTGGCGCGAGCCTGCCGGAAGAATACAACCTGGCGATCGAAGGCGTGCGGATCGGACCCAACGTCGGCTCCTGCGGCACCGCGGCCTGGCGCAACGCCCGCGTCGTGGTGGCCGACATCGCCAATGACCAGCTTTGGATCGACTTCAAGGATCTGGCGGCCGCCGCCGGCTTCCGCGCCTGTTGGTCGCAGCCGATCCGCGGCGCCAGCGGCCAGGTCCTCGGCACCTTTGGAATCTATCACCGCGAAATCCGCACGCCGGACGACGACGACATCGCGTTCATCGAGGCCGCGGCGGAACTGGCCGCCGTCGCGATCATCCGGCATCGCGAACAGGCCGAACTCTCGCGCAGCAAGGCGCGCGCCCTGCAGGCGATCGAAATCGAGCGGGACACCGCGCGTGACCTGACGACCTTCTTCGAGGTCTCATTGGACATGCTCTGTATCCGCGACAAGGACCTGCGGTTCACGCGGGTGAACCACGCCTGGGAACGCACCTTGGGCTATCCGCCCGAGATGCTGGAGGGCCAGCCCATTCTGCCGCTGATCCATCCCGACGATGTCGCCGTAACGCAGCAGCATATGCAGCGCATGACACGGGAAGAAGAGGTCGCCGGGTTCATCAACCGCTACCGTCATCGGGACGGTCACTATCGTCATCTCGAGTGGCGCGCCCGCAGGGTCGGGGACATGGTGTTCGGCGTGGCGCGGGACGTGACCGAGCGCCTGGCGATCGAAGCGGAGATGAGCGCGGCCAAGCACGCCGCGGAGGCGGCGAACCAGGCCAAGAGCGACTTCCTCGCCAATATGAGCCACGAGATCCGCACGCCGCTCAACGGGGTTATCGGGGTCGTCGACGCACTCAGCCGGACGGACCTCAGCCCGGCGCAACGCGAAATGGTGTCGCTCATCCTCAGTTCCGGCGTCACGCTGGAGCGCCTGGTGTCCGACATCCTGGATGTCTCGAAGATCGAGGCCGGCCGGCTGGAGATCGAGCATCGACTGTTCGATCTCCAGGAGGAACTGGGCGGCCTGATCGATGTCCATCAGGTGCGCGCCAACGAGAAGAGCCTGGCCTTCCACGTCGAACATGGTCCGCGCGCACGCGGCGAATTTCACGGCGACAGCACGCGGATCAAGCAGGTGCTCGGCAACCTGTTGTCCAACGCCATCAAGTTTACCGGACGCGGCGAAGTCCGGCTCATCGTCGATATCGAAGAGCCGCATGGCCCGGACGAAGCCTGTTGGGTGACGTTCGAGGTTCACGACACCGGCGAGGGGTTCGACGCCGAGGCCGGCCAGACCCTCTTCCAGCGCTTCAGCCAGGCCGACACCACGATCACCCGTCGCTTCGGCGGCACCGGCCTCGGCCTCGCCATCAGTAAGGCGCTTGTGGAGATGATGGGCGGGCAGATCGAAGCCCATTCCGTGGTCGGTGAGGGCAGTCGCTTCCGCGCCACAATCCCCCTCATGCGCTGCCAACCGCTCGAGACCTACGACGCGGGACAGACCCGCGTGGGCGCCATGGCTCGCCCGCCCGCCCAGCCGACCCCCGACCACGACGGCCCGCTGCGCATCCTGCTGGCAGAGGACCACCCGACGAACCAGAAGGTGGTCGAGCTGATCCTCGCGCCCTGCGGGGCCGAGATCACGATCGTCGAAAACGGCGCGGAGGCGGTCGAAGCCATGCGCCGCGGCGGGTTCGATCTGGTGCTGATGGACATGCAGATGCCGGTGATGGACGGCCTGGCCGCCACGCGGGCGATACGTGCGATGGAGCGCAACGACCGCGGCCGCCGGCGCACCCCGCTGATCATGCTGAGCGCGAACGCCATGGCTCAGCATCGGCTGGATGCGCTCGACGCCGGCGCCGACCTTCACGTCGCCAAGCCCGTAACCGCGGCGGCCTTGATCGCCGGGGTCGCCGAGGCGTTGGAATTGTCTCCCCCGCGGGAGCGGATCGAGGCCCGCAGCCCGGCCTGAAGCCGGTGTAGGTCGCCCCGTTCAAACGGCTCCGTTCGAACGGGGCTGGACCCTAGCGGAGCTTGGCGCTCAACGAGACGCCGACGATACGCGGCTCGTTGTAGACCGCGGCCATGTAGTTCTCGATCACGCCCTTGAGGTTCTTCTCGTTCGTGATGTTGCGAGCGAACAGGGCGATCTCGTAGGCGCCGTCGTTGGCCGCATAACCCAGTCGGGCGCCGCCTTCGAAGTTGCCCTTCGAGGTGAACTCCGCGGTCTTGTACAGCACGAAGCTGGTGTAGCCCTGGACGTTCCAGTCCGTCGCCACGAACACGGCGCCGTTTTCGCCCACCGGCATGTCGTACCGGGCGGTGAAGCTGACGTTGTACTTGGGCGCGTTCGGCAGCGGCTCGCCGTCGATCTGAGCGAAGGTGTTGGCGCCCACCTTGATCGTCGGGTTCTGAACCGTGCAGACCACGACGCCGTTCAAGGCGCAGACCTGGGCGTAGACCCGCTTGTCCTGGATCTCGCTGTGCAGGAGGCTCACGCCGCCGGTCAGGGTAAGATTCTGGATCGGGCGCCACTCCGCATCGGCCTCAAGCCCGTAAGCCTTGGCCTTGTCGGCGTTGAAGAGCACGCCGTTGCCGTTGGAGTCGTTGCCGTTCAGCTGGATGTCCTTCACCTCGTAGGCGAAGGCCGTCGCATTGAGGCGCAGCGTGTTGTCGAACAGCGTCGACTTGAAGCCGGCTTCGTACGACAGGATGGTCTCGGAATCGGCGGTGGTGAAATCGGCGTTGAACACCGCCGAGCGGCCCTGGATGGTCGGACCACGGAAGCCCTTGGCGACGCGGGCGTAGAGGCCCAGGTCGTCGTTGACCTGATACAGCGCGCTCAGATCCCACGACAGCTTGCTGTCCGACAGGCGGACGTAGCGGCGGCCGGTATAGGTGACGACGCCGGCGGCGGTGTTGGCCGTCTGCAGCAGCTTGGTCTTCTTGGTGTCCTCGGTCTGGCGCGCGCCAGCCGTGATCGTGAGCTGGTCGGTGACCTGATAGCTGGCCTGGCCGAAGACGGCCCACGACATGTTCACGTTCTTCAGGCGAACGAAGTTGTTCGGGTTGCGGGCCGCGGTCGTGAGAAAGTAGCCGCGCTGATAGAACTCAGTCAGGTCTTCGCTGTCGAACAGCATGCCGCCGAACTGCCACTTAAGTCGGCTGTCGCCGTTGCTGGAGAGGCGCAGTTCCTGGGTGTACTGGTCCAGATCGCGGAGGCGGCCCTGGGACTGGCCGAAGCCGATGCCGCCGAAGTTGGCCGCAGCCCCGCCGTCCGTGTCGCCACGGCTATAGCCATCGCTGGTCTCGTAGGCGGTGATCGAGGTCAGGGTCAGCGGACCGAAGTCGTAGGCGATGTTCAGCGAGGTTCCGTAGGTCTTGTAGGCCTGCGGATTGTTCTGAGCCTCGTCGTAGGCGACGCTGCCGCGCGGCGCGTTCGGCGAGTTCGAGCCCTTCGTCAGCGCGTTCCGCAGGAACAGCGTCGAGGTGCCCTGGTAGTCGCGGGCGTGGGCCGAGGCCAGGACCGTCAGGTCTTCGTTTGGGGTCAGCAGCAGCTGCGCGCGAACATCCTTCTCGTCGAAGCCGCCAAGGGCGTCCTTCTTCGGCGTCACGGTGCCATCGGCGCTCACGCCGGCGAAGGTGTTGTCCACCCAGTCGTCGCGATGCTGGTACAGCGCCGAGATGCGGAAGGCGGCCTTGTCGGCCACGATCGGACCACCAACCCCGCCGTCGAAGGTGACGGTGTTCTTGCTGCCGTAGGTCGCTTGGGCCCGGGCCTGGAACGTCTGGGTCGGACGGATGGTGTCGAACTTGACGATACCGGCCGTGGTGTTGCGGCCGAACAGCGAGCCTTGCGGGCCACGCAGCACTTCCACCTGTTGAACGTCGAACACCGGGTTCGACTTCAGCACCACGTGCTCCAGGACCACGTCGTCCTGGATGATCGACACCGGCTGCGACGCGCCGAGGTAGAAGTCGATGTTGCCCAGGCCGCGAATGTAGAAGCGCGGGAAAATCCGGCCCGTGGTGGTCTCGGCGTAGAAGCTGGGCACCCGACCCGACAGCGACAGAAGGGTGTCATCACCCCCGGCGGCGGCGGCGCGAACCTCGTCGGCGCCGATCACGGCCACCGACAGCGGAACCTTCTGTAGATTTTCGGACCGACGCTCGGCGGTGACCACCACCTCGGTCAGTTCGGCGCCGGAGGCGGCCTCCTGGGCCAGGGCGACCCCAGCGAACGACGCGGCGGCGACAGCCACGCCCATGAACAGGGCGGACTTCAGAACTTGAGTCTTTTGCAAGGGAATCCTCGAGGATTTGCAGGACAGCGACGCATTGAGAGCTGTCGCGGGCGGCCTGTCCCCCGACGGCCGCCCGACCGCTCGGTTGAGCCGCCGTTATAGGTTCGTCGTGTGCCAGTTCGATGATGGTGTGGCCATAGGGCCACGCCAAAAAGCCCCAAGTGTGCTCCCGGGGTTACGGTGACGGGTCGCTGGTCCGGCTCGCTGGCCTAACGCGCGGCGATCCACCGATCGACACGGGTCTCCAGCACCGGCAGCGGCAGGGCGCCGGCGCCGACCACCAGGTCGTTGAAGGCGCGTATGTCGAAGCGCGCGCCCATCGCGGTCCGCGCCCGCTCCCGCAGCGCCAGGATCTTCAACATTCCCACCTTGTAGGACGTGGCCTGTCCGGGATTGACGAAGTAGCGGCGGATCTCGGAGCGCATCTTGCCATCCGGCTGGGGCGAGTTGGCGCGGTAGTAGTCCAGCGCCTGCGCCTCGCTCCACCCCTTTGCATGAATGCCGGTGTCGACCACCAGGCGGATCGCACGCCAGATCTCGCGACCCAGGCGTCCGAAGTCGCTGTAGGGGTCCTGATAGAAGCCCATCTCCTTGGCCAGCAGCTCTGAATAGAGACCCCAACCCTCGACATAGGCGCCGTAGTTGTACTGGCCGCGGAACTTGGGCAGGCCCGTCATCTCCTGGGCCAGCGAAATCTGCATGTGATGGCCCGGCCACCCCTCGTGATAGGCCGTGCCCTCCAGCTCAAAGGTCGGCGTCGCGGCGGTGTCCGCGAGATGGACGTAGAAGACCCCCGGCCGTGAGCCGTCGGGCGCGCCCGAGGAGTAGTGCGCCGCGCCGCCCGGCTCCTCGCGGAAGCTCTCGACCCGCTTCACGATCAGATCCGACTTCGGCAGGCGGCCGAACACGGTAGGCAGCTTGGCCTTCATCCCCGCCAGATAGCCCTCGGCCAGCTTCAGATACTGAGCCCGACCCGCGTCGTCGTTCGGCAGGAAGAACTGCTTGTCGGTCCGCATGAAGACGAAGAACGCCTCCAGCGACCCGTTGAAGCCGATCTTCGACTTGAGCGCCTCCATCTCCGCCCGGATTCGCCGGACCTCGCTCAGACCCAACGCATGGATCTCGTCGGCGCTCATACCGGTGGTCGTCTCGTCCAGCAGGGTCGCGGCGTAGTAGGCTTGGCCATTCGGCAGGGCGCCGGCGCCCCTGGCGTCGGCCGAGGTGTTGGCCCGGTCGCCGACGAGCCAGTTGGCGAGACGGTCGTAGGCGGGCTTCATCTCGCCGGTCATCGCCGCTGAGACGGCGGCCAGCATCCGCCCCTCGGTCGGCTGGTCGATCTTGCCCGCCGCCCGCAGTCGGCCAAGCTTCGCCATGGCATCGGCAAAGAGAGCGGTGTCCTTGCCGGAGCCGTCGAACGGCGCGCCGGCGGTCACCCGACGGGCTTCCTCCAGCGTTTGGTCGTAGGCGAACCGGGGCATGCGGACGCCAGCGGCAGCCGACGCCTTGGCGCGCTCAAGCGTCTGGTCCAGCGCCGGGCCGATCGCGGCGACCCGCGCGATATAGGCTTCCATGTCGGCCGGCGTATCGACGCGATGCTGGTTGATCAGGAAGTTGGGCAGACCCACGTGCGGGCCGCCGCGGGCGAACACATAGGCGTGGCCGCGCCACCTGTAGTTGGCTTCCTCGCGCTCGAGCTCCAACCGCCACATGTCGTACGACGTCCGGGCATCCTCGCCCAGCTTGGCGGGATCGAACCGGGCCTGCATCGTCGCCACGCTCTGGCGGCGCCACGCAATGGCGCGGCTGGCGGCGGCGTCGCTCCGGTCGGTCAGCCGATCGTACTGCGTCTTGCGGCCGAGGCGCGTCAGGCGCTCGGGGCTCATCGCCAGTTCCTCCTCGAATTGCGCGTCGAGGTAGGCGGTGAGGTCGGCGTCGGGGCCGGCGGCGTGGGCGCCCCCGGCGACCGCCGCCCCCGCCAGGCCAAGTCCGAAATCGCGTCGCGAAAGGCGCATGGAGGCTCCTGCTGTCTCTGCCCGACGCCTAGCCAACTTCGACGCCCGGACAAAGGGAAATGGGCGCACGCTTTACGGGCGCGTCGGCAACCCCTACCCATCCCCGACCAATCACCGACAAGGATTTCCACCCCATGGCTTCTGGCCTCGTCGCGCTGCTGGACGATGTGGCGGCTATCGCCAAGGTCGCGGCCACATCGCTAGACGACGTGACCGCCGCCGCCAGCAAGGCGGGCGCAAAGGCGGCGGGGGTGGTGATCGACGATGCGGCCGTGACGCCCGGCTACGCGGTAGGTTTCACGCCGGATCGCGAGTTGCCGATCGTTTTCAAGATCGCGCTGGGGTCCCTGCGCAACAAGTTCATCTTCCTGCTGCCCGGCGCGCTGCTGCTCAGCGCCTTCGCGCCCTGGGCGGTCACGCCCATCCTGATGCTGGGCGCATGCTACCTCTGTTATGAGGCGGCGGAGAAGATCGTCGAGGCGGTGTTCCACCGCGAGGGGCATGACCAGGCCGAGGACGCCAGCCTAAGCGCCGCAGACCTGGAGAAGGAGAAGGTGTCCGGTGCGATCCGCACGGACATGATCCTCTCGGCCGAGATCATGGCCATCGCGCTCAACGACGTCACCAGCCAGCCCCTGCTGGTCCAGGCGGCGGCCCTGGCGGTCGTGAGCCTTGGCATCACCATCGGCGTCTATGGGGTGGTCGCGCTGATCGTGAAGATGGACGACATCGGCCTGCACCTCTCCAAGCGGCAGAACGCGGGGTCACAGGCGCTGGGACGCGGACTGGTCAAGGCCATGCCGGCGGTCCTCGACCTGCTGACGAAGGTCGGCACGGCGGCCATGCTCTGGGTCGGCGGCGGGATCCTCGTCCATGGGCTGGAACACTTCCATGTGGGCGGCGTCGCCCAGCTCATCGAACGCGTCTCGCACTGGGCCGGCGGCGTTCCCGGGATCGGCGCGGTCACGGGATGGCTGGCCTTCGCAATCGGCTCGGCGATCCTGGGCCTGATCGTCGGGAGCGTGATCGTCGGCGCGATGCACCTGATTCCGAAGCGTAAGCGCGCGCACTAGGTCGGCGCCCGAGGCCGCGAGCGAACGCCGTCTTTCCGGCGCGGACGGAACGGTTCACGGTATGGGGATGATCACCCGGCTCCTGACCGCCCTCCTGCTTGCCCTCGCCATGACGCAATCCGCAGCAGCGGCGGACAGGCGGTTGGTGCTCGTGACGCTGGACGGCTTGAACTGGACCGAGGTGTTCCGGGGCGCCGACCCCGAGCGGGCGGCTGATCCGGCCGCCGTCGCCTTCGACCAACGCGTCGCGATCGCCAAGGCCTTCGTGGAACCCGCCGATCGGCCCGGCGTCCTGATGCCGTTCTTCCACACGGTCCTGGCCCGTCAGGGAGTCCTCATCGGCGACCGGGATCACGGAAGCTGCGCCGCGGTAAGCAATCCCATGTGGTTCTCCTACCCCGGCTACAACGAGATCCTGACGGGCCGAGCCGATCCCGCCATCATGTCGAACAACCACGGATCCAACCGGAACGTCACCATCCTGGAATGGCTGAACCGGCAGCCCGGGTTCGCGCGGCGGGTCGAGGTGGTGGCGTCGTGGCGGATACACCACGCCATTCTGAACACCCCCGCCAGCGGCCTGTCGGTGAACGCCGGCTGGGAGGACGCCCCGGCGCGGACTCCCGCAGAGGCGGCGATTGCGCGTCTTCAGTCCGGTTCGGCGCGGATCTGGCCCGAGGTTCGCCTGGACACCTTCACCCACGCCTACGCCCTCGAGGCGCTGAAGCAGCGGAAGCCCAAGGTTCTCTACGTCGCCTATGGCGAGACGGACGATTTCGCGCACGACGGCCGCTACGATCAGGTGCTGTGGGCGGCGCAGCGCGCCGACCGCTTCGTCGGCGAACTGTGGGCCGCGCTACAGGCGGATCCGGCCTATGCCGGCAAGACGACGCTGATCGTCACGACCGATCACGGGCGCGGCCAGGCGGGAAAACAGACCTGGCGTCATCACGGCAAGCCGTTTGCGGGTTCCGATCAGGTGTGGATCGGCGCCATCGGGCCGCAGATCGCCACCGGCGCGATGCCGGCGGGCTGCGCGTCGTCCAGTCAGATCGCCGCGACGGCGCTGAGCGTCCTGGGGCTGGGCTGGACGGCTTTTGATCCAGCGGCCGGAAAGCCACTGGACATCCTCCGGACGAGCCGGCGCAAAGCCCTCAGGCGGCCTGCGCCTTGGCGTCGCGCTCGGCGTCGACGTCCTTCGGCAGGAAGGCCAGCATAGGCTTCGCCCAACGCTCGGCGTCCTCCCGCGTCAGCAGCATTCCGGCGTTCACCGCCTTGGTCAGGTGGCGATAGAATTCCGACGCCGCCAGGGTCAGCTTGAAGTCGGTGGCGATCGCCTGCAGCGTCGTAGCTTGGGTCAACATCGCGCGCATGGCCTGCTGCGGATCGCTGTCGGCGGCGGCCACGGCGGCGCGGATGATCTTCAGCGCCTGATTGATCTTTTGTTGGTACGGCGTTTCCGAGCCATCGGTCTTGCGCTTCAACGGACCGGCATAGTCGCCCGAGTTGAAGCGGCGACGGTCGGGGCCGATGTAGCCCACGCCTTCCACCCAGTCGCGATCCCGGATCGTCACGGCCTCCAGCCGGCGCAGCAGGTCCTTCATGCTGTAGGGCTTGCGGAGGAACTCATGCACCCCGGCGTCGCGCGCCGCCAGGATCATGGCGGCGGTGGCCGATCCGGTGATGGTGATGACCGGCGCCTTGCGGCAGCTCCAGGTGGATCGACGAAGCTTTCGCGTAAAGCCCAGCCCGTCGACCCGGGGGTCGCCCAGCTCGACGACAATGATCTGCGGATCGCAGGTCTCGGCGATCTTCTCCGCCCGTTCGGTATTCCCCGCGACCCACACGTGGCTGTACGCGATGTCACGCATCAACTCGCTGAACATTCGCGCGCTCGCGGGCTGCGGATCCGCGATCAGAATACGCTTCAGCTTAGGCTGCATCTTATCGATGATGCGTTTATCGCCGTCGAACACGCTTAGCCCCCCAGTTCACACACCAGTGTGCCGGGAATGCGTAAAGGATCGCTTGATGCAGAACTGAAATGTTGCGTCGGACACCCGACTCAGCGGGTGGTCAGTCGTGGAACGGGTCGCGCATCAGGATGGTGTCGTCCCGCTGCGGACTGGTCGATAGCAGGGCCACCGGCGCGCCGATCAGTTCCTCGATGCGCCGCACATACTTCACCGCGCTCGCCGGCAGATCCTTCCAGGATCGTGCCCCCTGAGTGGTCTCCGACCAGCCCTCCATTTCCTCATACACCGGCTCCAGCTGGCTCTGGGCCTTCAGGCCCGCCGGCAGGTAGCCAATGTCCTGACCATCCAGCCGATAGCCGGTGCAGATTTTCAGGATCGGGAGCCCGTCCAGCACGTCCAGCTTGGTGAGGGCGATGCCGCTGATGCCGTTCAGCGCCACCGACTGTCGCACCAGGGCCGCGTCGAACCAGCCGCAGCGTCGCGACCGGCCGGTGACCGTGCCGAACTCGCGACCCACCGTCCCCAGGTGCTGGCCCACCTCGTCCTGCAGCTCGGTCGGGAACGGACCGCCGCCCACGCGGGTGGTGTAGGCCTTGACGATCCCCAGGACGTAGCCCGGCCCCTTCGGACCCAGGCCCGACCCGGCCGCCGCCTGGCCCGCCACGGTGTTGGACGAGGTCACATACGGATAGGTGCCGTGGTCCACGTCCAGCAGCGCGCCCTGCGCGCCCTCGAACAGCACCCGCCTGCCCGACTTCACGATGCCGTCCAGCTTCAGCCAGGCCGGCTGGGCGAAGGGCAGAATCCTGGGGGCCATGGCCTCCAGTTCCGCCAGCAGGGCGGCGGCGTCCACGTCCGGCAGGCCCAGGCCCCGGCGCAGCGGCCCGTGGTGGGCCAGCAGGCGGTCGATCTTGGCCTCCAGGGCCTCGCGGTCGGCGAGGTCGGCCACGCGGATCGCGCGACGGCCAACCTTGTCCTCATAGGCCGGGCCGATGCCGCGGCCGGTGGTGCCGATCTTGTTGGTCGCGGCCGCCTCGCGCGCCTGGTCCAGGTCACGGTGGATGGGGAGGATCAGGCAGGCGTTGTCGGCCAGGATCAGCAGCTCGGGGGTGATCGTCACGCCCTGGCGGCCCAGGGTCTCGATCTCGGTCAGCAGATGCCAGGGATCGACGACGACGCCATTGCCGATGATCGAGAGCTTGCCCTGCACGACCCCCGAGGGCAGCAGCGACAGCTTGTAGACCTGCTCGCCGACGACCAGCGTGTGGCCCGCATTGTGCCCGCCCTGGAACCGCACGACCACGTCGGCCCGGTTCGAAAGCCAGTCGACAAGCTTGCCCTTGCCCTCGTCGCCCCACTGAGCGCCGATCACGGTGACGTTGGCCATCTGGATACGATCTCCCGACCTGCCCGGAGAACACGCCCAAGCCCTTCGACAGGTGCTCGGCAAAGGCGCGGAGATCAGAATGCGGCGCCGGTCTAGACGAAGTGGCCCTCGCCCTCAAGGGGGCTGCGCGCTATCCAGCGGCGCATGGACATTCCGCGCTTCCATCTCGCCTTCCCGGTTCGCGACCTGGCCGAGGCCCGCGCCTTCTATGGCGATCTCCTCGGCTGCCCTGAAGGCCGGGCCAGCGACGAGTGGATCGACTTCGATTTCTATGGTCACCAGATCGTCGCGCACCTCGCCCCCGGCGAGCTGTCGCAGGCCTCCACCAACCCGGTCGACGGCCACGACGTGCCGGTTCGGCACTTCGGCGCGATCCTCACCCTGCCCCAGTGGGAGGCCCTGGCGGCGAAGCTGAAAGCGGCCGGGACCCCGTTCGTCATCGAACCGAACATCCGCTTCAAGGGGCAACCGGGCGAGCAGGCGACGATGTTCTTCCTCGACCCCTCCGGCAATGCGCTGGAGTTCAAGGCCTTCGCGGACGACAGCATGGTGTTCGCGAAATGACGGGCCATGCCGTTTCCCTGGCGGACATCGAGGCGGCCGCCGCCCGGATCGCGGGCGTCGCCGTCGAAACCCCGTTGCTCGAAAGCCCGGCGCTGAACGCGCGCGTCGGCCGGCGGGTGCTGATCAAGGCCGAAACCCTGCAGCGGGTCGGCGCCTTCAAGTTCCGCGGCGCCTACAACCGACTGGTCCAGCTCACCGATGCGGAGCGCAAGCGCGGCGTCGTCGCCTTCTCGTCCGGCAACCATGCCCAGGGCGTGGCGCTTGCGGCGAAGCTGCTGGGCGTCCCCGCCCTCATCGTCATGCCCGCCGACGCGCCTAAGGTGAAGGCCGAGGCGACAGCCGGCTACGGCGCTGACGTCCGCTTCTACGATCGCCTGACCGAGAGCCGGGAAAAGATCGCCGCCGCCATCGCTGCCGAGCGTGACGCGGTCGTGGTCCCCGCCTTCGATGATCCGCACATCATCGCCGGGCAGGGAACTGCGGGGATCGAGCTTGTGCGGCAGGCCACAGAGGCAGGGGCGACCCTCGCCGGCGTCGTGGTCCCCTGCAGCGGCGGCGGCCTCCTGGCCGGGATCGCCACGGCGGTAAAGGCGCTGTCGCCCAGCACGGCGATGATCGGGGTGGAGCCCGCCGGCTACGACGACACGCGCACCTCGCTGCGCGACGGGGTCCGCACGCCGATGACGCCGACGCACCGCACCCTCTGCGACGCCCTGGAGTCGCCCTGCCCCGGCGAGCTCACCTTCCCGATCATCAAGGACGCCGTTTCGGACGTGGCGGTCGTCACCGACGCGGAGGTGGCCGAGGCCATGCGCTACGCCTTCGCGGTCCTGAAGCTGGTGGTCGAACCGGGCGGGTGCGCGGCGCTGGCCGCCCTGCTGGCCGGCAAGGTCGAGATCGCAGGCGACGGACCGATCTCGATCGTCCTGTCCGGGGGCAATGTGGACCCGGACCAGTTCGCCCGCGTTCTGCGCGGCGACCTGTAGCGGATTTTTAGAGACGGTCCTCCGGCGCGACCGTCGGCCCGGCTTCACGCGGCGTGATCAGTCGGGCCAGCTTCGGCTTCAGCCACTGCTCGAAGTCGTCGACGAAGCGATAGACCACCGGCACCAGCACCAGCGACAGGGCCGTGGAGGTGATCAGGCCGCCGATCACCGCGACCGCCATCGGCTGGCGGAACTCGGCGCCCTTTTCCAGCGCGAAAGCGGTCGGCAGCATGCCGGCGGCCATGGCGAAGGTGGTCATGACGATCGGCCGGGCCCGCTCGCGGCAGGCCTCGATCAGGGCGTCGTGCTGGCTCATGCCCTCTCGCTCGCGCTCGATGGCGTACTCGACCAGCAGGATCGAGTTCTTGGCGGCCAGACCCAAAAGCATCAGGAAGCCAATCAGCGACGGGATCGACAGCGACAGGTTGAAGGCGAGCAGGCCGATGAACGCCCCGCCCACCGCCAGCGGCAGGGCCGACAGAATGACGATCGGCTTGAAGAAGCTGCGGAACAGCAGGACCAGGACGCCGTAGATCATCGACACGCCCGCGAAGATCGCGATCAGGAACCCGCCGAACAGTTCGGCCATCGCCTCGGACGTACCGATCGCCGCCGCGCGGACACCCGGCGGCAGGTTCTTCATGATCGGCAGGCCGTTCACGGCCTTCTGCGCCTCACCCAACTGATAGCCGCCGTTCAGCTCGGCCTGCACGGTCATCCGCCGTTCCCGATTGAGGCGGTCGATCCGCGCCGGACCTGCCTGGAAGCTGATGTCGGCCACGCTGCCCAGGGTCGTCGTCTTGCCGCTGGCCGTGGGCACGCGCAGGGAGCTGATCCGGTCGAGGTCGGCCCGGGCGTCTTCGGGTAGGCGGATGCGGATCGGAATCCGCCGCTCGCCCTCGTTGAACTTGGCGACGTTGGCGTCGATGTCGCCGACCGTGGCGATCCGCACGATGCTGGCGATGGCGTCGGAAGATACGCCGAGGCGCGCCGCCTCCTCCGCCTTGGGCCGGATGATGATCTCAGGCCCGACCGGCGGGTTCGACGCCTTGGGATCGGCCACCTGCGCCAGGCCGCGCATCTGCAGTTCCAGCTCGCGCGCGGCGCGTTCCAGGTTCGCCGGGTTGTCGCCCGTGAGAATCTGCTGGAAGCCGGCCCCGCCCTCCCCGTCCAGGAACCCAAGGCGCACGTCGGGGATCTTGCGCAGATCCTCGCGCAGGCGGTCGCGGATCTCGGCGCCGCTGAGCGTGCGGTCGGACTTCAGCAGGATGGTCGCCGTGCCCTTGCGCAGGTCGCCGCCGCCGCCGCCGGACATGCCCGGGCCGAAGCTGGAGACCGTGGAGCCGATCTGGACGAAGACGTCGCGGACTTCAGGTTGCTTGCGGAACAGCGTGGTGATCTGCGCCGCCGTGGCCTCCATATCGGCCACCGTCGCGCCTGGCGGGCCCTGGATGTCCACATAGACGTAGTCGGGGTCGCCCGCCGGCTGGAAGCCCTGGGGCAGCAGCGGCACCAAGGCCAGGGATAGGAAGAACAGGATGCCGCCAACGATGGAGGCGATGATCCGGTGGGCCAGCGCCCATTCGAGCGCGTTGCGGTAGAAGCCCTCGAAGGGTTTGCGCTCATGCGGCTTGGTGGTCGGCTTCAGGAAGTAGGCCGCCATCAGTGGCGTCACGAGGCGCGCCACGACCAGAGAGAAGAGCACGGCGACGGACACCGTCAGGCCGAACTCCTTGAAGAACTGGCCCGGAATCCCCGGCATGAAGCTGACAGGCGTGAAGACCACCACGATGGCCATGGTGGTGGCCACCACCGCCAGCCCGATGGCGTCCGCGCCCTCGATCGCGGCCAGATAGGGCCGTACGCCCCGCGCCACGCGTTTCTCGATATTCTCGATCTCGACGATGGCGTCGTCGACCAGAATGCCAATCACCAGCGTCAGCGCCAGCAGGGTCACGACGTTGAGCGAAAAGCCGGCCAGCTTCATCACGAAGAAGGTCGGGATCAGCGAGATCGGCATCGCCAGGGCGGTGATCGCCGTGGCCCGCCAGTCGCGCAGGAAGAACAGCACCACCAGCGCCGCCAGGACCATCCCCTCGGCCAGCACATTCTGCGTCGCGTGGAAGCTGGCGCGGGTCTCGTCCACCGACGAGAAGATCCGCGAGAA
This sequence comes from uncultured Phenylobacterium sp., assembly GCA_964575195.1. Taxonomy (GTDB): domain Bacteria; phylum Pseudomonadota; class Alphaproteobacteria; order Caulobacterales; family Caulobacteraceae; genus Phenylobacterium. The sequence continues at coordinate 94,380 of CAZNPJ010000007.1, read as the reverse complement.
TTTCACCCCGGCGTGGGTCTTTTCCAGTTCGGCCAGCTTGGCGACCACCGCGTCCTCGGCGCCCACATCGCTGGCTTCTTTCGTCTTGGAGACCTGGAAACCCACCACAGGCCGACCGTTCAGCCGCGCGAAGCCGCGGACCTCGGAGGCGCCGTCGCCCACATCCGCCACGTCGGCCAGCCGCACGAAGGCGCCGCTGCCGGTCGGGATGGTCAGCTCGCGCAGTTCCGCCACCGTCTGCACGGTGCCCAGGATGCGAAGGGTCTGCTCGCGGCCGCCGATCGACACCCGCCCGCCGGGCGCGTCGACCTGGAAACTGCGCAGCGCGTTGTTCACCTGGCTGGCGGTGAGACCGCGCGCCGCCAGACGATCCGGATCGATGGCGACATTGATCTCGCGCGCGACGCCGCCCACGCGGCTGACCTGGGCGACGCCCTTGGCGGTCTGCAGCGTCCGGCTGACCGTGTCGTCCACGAACCAGGACAGCTCTTCGTCGGTCATGGCCGGCGCGGAGACAGCGTAGGTCAGGATCGGCGCGGCGCTATCGACCTCGACCTGGGTGACGGTCGGCTCGTCGATGTCGCGCGGCAGCAGGGCCCGCGCCTGGTCGATCTTCGAGCGGATCTCGTCGGTCTTCTTCTGCAGGTTCTCGCCGATCTCGAACTCGATCGAGGTCGTCGAGACGCCCTGAGTCACCACCGAGGAAATGTTGTTGACCCCGGTGACGCTGGCGATCGCGTCCTCCACAGGACGGGTGATCTGCGTCTCCATCTCCCCCGGCGCGGCGCCGCTCTGGGTGACGGTGACGGCGACGATGGGAAACTGGATGTTGGGGAAGGCCTTAACGGCCAGGCCCGTGTAGGCGATCACCCCGGCCAGGACGAGGCCGATGAACAGCACCGCCACGGGGATCGGATTGCGGATCGCCCAGGCGGAGATCGCGAAGTGCTGCGGCTTCTCGCTCATTTGCGGGCCGCCGGTTGCGCCGGCCGATCCGAAGGACGCACCAGGTCGCCATCAAGGAACAGCGAGCCGGCGTTGGCGACGATCCGCGTACCTGCCGGCGGGCCTTTCAGGATCTGGACCATGCCGCCGCCGCGGGCGCCGGTCTGGACCATGACCCGCTTCACGCGGTTGTCGTCGCCCACCACCATCACACTGGCGCCGTCGGCGTCGAACCGGATGGCCGCTTCCGGCGCGGCCATGCCATTGGCGGAGGCGTCGGCGAAGACCGCGCGGCCGAAGCCGCCGGCGCGGATGTCGCTGCGCACCGGCAGGGTGATCCGCACTTCGCCGAGCTTGGTCTGGGCGTCGATCTGCGGGCTGATCAGACGGACCCGACCCTGGGCGACGGCGCCGCTCGGCAGCGTCACGGTCGCGGTCTGACCCACGCGGATACGAGCCAAATCGTCCTCGCTCAGGTCGGCGGACAGCTCGATCTGGCCGTCGCGGGCGATGCGATACCAGGGCGTGGCGCCGCCGGCCGACATGTCGCCGGGACGGACGGTCTTCTCCAGGATGAGCCCCGACACCGGCGCGGTGACCGCCAGCTTCGACCGCTGGGTGGTGAGCTGGCGCAGATTGGCCTTGGCCACCTGGGCCTGGAACCGGCGCTGCGCGATCTGCTCCTGGCTGAGCACGCCCTGGCCGTCGAGATCGGCGACCCGTTCGGCCTGGTCCTGGGCCTGCGCGGCCTGGGCCTGCGCCTGGGCGACCTGGGCTTCCAGAAGCGCGCCATCCAGCTGCACCAGGGTCTGGCCGGCGCGCACATACTGGCCGACGTCGGCGAGCACGCGCGACACGCGATAGCCGCTGACCTCGGGTAGGACGGCGGCCTCTTCGCGGGGGATCAGGTCGCCGGACGCGGCCAGGGCGCCGGTGATCGGCCGGGGCTCCAGCTGGATGACCGTGACGGCGCGGGCGCGCTGCGCCTCGGAGACCTTTTCAGGCGGCTTCTTACAGCCGGCCAGGGCCAGCACGGCGACCAGGGGCAGGAGGGCTTTGGCGAGCGTCATGCGTCGTCTCATTTGGCGGCGTCGTCCTGGGCGGGCCAACCCCCGCCCACGGCCTTGAAAGCCTGGACGGACCGCCGGAGCGCCTGGACCTGGGCCGACGTCAGCTGGGCGCGGGTGGCGCGCCAGGCCTGCTCGGCCGAGAGGGTGGAATTCAAATCGGTGAGCCCGCGTTGGTAGCCGACGCGGGCGGCGTTGAAGGCGCGTCGCGCCCGCGCCTCGCCCTCGGTAAGCAGGGCCACGCGCTTGCGGTCGGCCTCCAGGTTCACGAGAGCGCCTTCGGCGTCCTGGAACGCGGTCTGAACCGTCTTCTCGTAGGCCGTGACCGCCTGCTCGGTGCGCGCGTTCTGAACTTTCAGCTCCGACAGCAGTCGCGGGATCGACAGGACCGGCTGGAGGACCGAGCCGCCGATGGACCAGTTCTGGGTCTCACTGGAGAAGCCCGGCTGTTCGATGCGAGACCAGCCGAGGCCGGGGCTGAAGGTGAAGGTCGGGAAGAAGGCCAGCTGCGCCAGGCGTTGCTGTCCGGCCGCGGAACGCACCGCGGCCTGGGCGCCTCGCACGTCAGGCCGGCGCTCCAGCAGTTCGCTGGGCAAGGCGACCGGTACGGCAGGGATCTGTCCCACCGCAGGCGTGGCTTCGATGTTGGCCGTCGGCTCTACGATACGGCCCGCCAGCACCAGGATGGCGCGCTTCTGGACCTGAAGCTGGGCCTCCAGCGCGGCGGTCTGAGCCTCCGCCTGGGAGAGATCGCCGGCGATGCGGTCCGCCTCGGAAGTGGCCGCCAGGCCGCGCTCGCCGCGTGCGGAGGCGATGCGATAGAGGTCTCGCTGGATGCGAACCGTCTCGCGCGCGTCTGCGAGCTGGATCGACAGGCCTCGGGCCTGGAACAGGGCGTCGGCGGTGTCTGCGGCGATCTGAGCGCGCGTGGTCTCGAAGGCGTATCGGACGCGATCGACCTCGGCGTTGGCGGCGCGATAGGCGAAAAGGGCGCGTCCCCAGGGGTCCAGCTCCCAGCTCACATTGAATGCGCCGGAGTACTGCTTGGAGACGCCGCTGGTGTTGAAGCCCGGAATGCTGGCGGCGGACCCACCGATCTGTTCGGTGTCGGTCCGACGGCCGGAGACGCTTGCATCGCCCTGCGGGAGATATTGGAGGATAGCCCCCGTGCGCTGCGCCTTGACCTCGTCGAGCCGCGCGCGGGCCGTGCGGATATCAGGGTTCCGGAGCAGCGCCTGTTCGATCAGCGTCGTCAGCTCGGTGTCGCCGTAGGCGGTCCACCAGGTGTCGAGCGCGATGGCCCCTGCCGGCGTCGATGACGCCTCGTAAGCGGCAGGCAAGCTGAGATCGGCCTTGCGCGGCGTGGCGCAGGCCGTGAGCGCAAGCGCGCTCAGAAGAGCGATTTGGCCAGGGCGGCGGAGCATCGAGGACAGGTTTCTGAACTTCGTTTGTTGACCAGGAATTGCACGACTGCGCCAGACCCGTGCGCCTACGGACACATTTCCAACATCGCCCCCGCCGTGACTCTCGCGGTCACCGTACGTCATGCGGCTCTCGCGCAAACTCTGTATGATGTAAAGTGTTTTATCGGTAATGTGGTGGGCATGACGCGCGAATTCGCAGGCGGGGGAGACCCGGGGCGTAGCATCAACCTTCTCTGGGGATCGGCCGAGCCGGGCCGGCGTGGGCCGAAGCCGCGCTACTCGGTCACCCAGGTGGTCGACGCCGCGATCGCCGTGGCCGACGCCGAGGGCCTGCAGGCGATCTCCGTGCGTCGGATCGCACTGGAGCTCGGCGTCTCGCCGATGTCGATCTACACCTATGTGCCATCCAAGGCCGAACTGGTCGGCCTGATGTTCGACATGGTCCTTGGCGAGACCAGCAACCTGCCTGCGCCGGAAGACTGGCGCGAGGCGCTCACAAACATCGCCTACGACAGATGGCGGCTGTCCGAGCGCCACCCCTGGATGATGGACCTCGCGCTCCACCGTCCGCCCCTGGGGCCAAACCTCCTTGCCCGGCAAGAAGCGGCCCTCCGCATCCTCGACGCGACCGGCTTGGACGAACTGACCAAGGACATGGTCATCGACGTGCTCCATAGCTTCCTCGTCGGCGCCCTGCTGCAGGCGCGCGAGGCGCGCGACGCCGAGCGGCTCAGCGGCCTGACCGACGCCCAATGGTTCGCCATGGCCGAACCCGCCCTGTCCGCCCGGCTCGACCCGGGGAAGTTCCCCAACGTGCTGCGACTGCGCGACGCCTGGCTGACCGCCGACAAAGGGGTATTCACCGACCCCATGGCGCGCTTCCGGTTCGGTCTCAAGATTGTCCTCGACGGGATCGAAGCGCTGATCTCGGCCCGGCGCGGCGGGGGCTAGCGAACGCTGGATCGGCCCTCTAGGGTCGCGCACCTTCGCCCCCAATCGAGTGCGTCCATGTCCAAGTTTCTCCTGAGCGCCGCCCTATCGGCCCTCCTCGCCAGCGCCGCCGTCGCGGCCCCCGCCGCGGTGATCGACGTCCCGCGCGTGATGAACGATATCAAGGTGCTGTCGTCGGATGAATTCGAGGGACGCGGCCCGGCCACGGCCGGCGAAACCAAGACCGTCGCCTACCTGATCCAGCAGATGAAAGCGGCGGGCCTGGAGCCCGCGGGCGACCAGCTGCCCTCGGGTGGTCGCGCCTGGACCCAGGACGTCCCGCTGGTCCGCTCGGCCACCAAGGGGCCGGTGAACGTTAGCGTCAATCTGGCCGGCCAGACCAGGACCTGGACCCAGGGCGAGGAGATCGCCATCCGCGCCACCCTCATCGGCGACCGCCTGACGGTGAAGGACGCGCCCGTGGTCTTCGTCGGCTACGGCGTGAAGGCGCCCGAGCGGAACTGGGATGACTTCAAGGGCGTCGACCTGAAGGGCAAGGTCGCCCTGGTGCTGGTCAACGACCCCGACTTCGAAGGCGGCGAGGGCGACTTCGGCGGCAAGGCCATGACCTACTACGGCCGCTGGACCTACAAGTTCGAGGAAGCCGCCCGGCAGGGGGCCATCGGCTTCCTGGTGATCCACGAGACCGCGCCGGCGTCGTACGGCTGGGCCACCGTGAAGAACTCCAACACCAACGAGATCTTCGACGTGATCCGCAAGGATCCCAGCACCGACCACGCGCCGCTGGAGGGCTGGGTTCAGAAGGACAGCGCCGCGGCCATGCTGACCGCGGCCGGCCTCGACTTCGACACGCTGAAGAAACAGGCCCGCACCCGCGCCTTCAAGCCCGTCGAGCTCAAGGGCGTGACCTTCTCCACCGACTACGCGGTCGACGCCCAGAAGGTGGTGTCCAAGAACGTGGTCGGCGCCGTTGTCGGGACCAAGCACCCCGAAGAGCGCGTTCTCTACACGGCCCACTGGGACCACCTGGGCGTGGGCGCGCCCGACGCCAAGGGCGACAAGATCTACAACGGCGCCCTCGACAACGCCTCGGGCACGGCGATGCTCGTCGAACTGGGGCGCATCTTCGCCAAGGGTCCGAAGCCCGAGCGCACCGTGGTCTTCATGGCCGTGACGGCGGAGGAAAAGGGCCTGTTGGGCTCGGAGTACTACGCCTCCTCGCCGCTCTACCCTCTGGCGACCACGGTGGGTGTGATCAACATGGACGGCGTCGGCCCCAATGGGCTGGCTCGCGACTTCACCACCTCCGGCGACGCCCCCCTGACGCTGCAGGACGAGTTGGTGACGGTGGGCAAGGCGCACGGCCGGACCTACAGCCCCGATCCGCGCCCCGAGGCGGGCAGCTTCTTCCGCTCGGACCACTTCCCCTTCGCCAAGGTGGGCGTGCCGGCCATCAGCTTCGGCGGCGGCCTGGATTTGGTCGAGGGCGGAAAGGCGGCCGGCCAGGCCAAGCGCGTGGCCTACACGGCCAACCAGTACCACCAGCCCGCCGACGAGTTCGATCCGAACTGGGATCCCAAGGGCTTTGAGGCGGATGGGTCTCTGCTGCTGGACCTGGGCCGGCGCCTCGCCAACAGCCGCATCTGGCCGGAATGGAAGGTCGGCGCCGAGTTCAAGACCGAGCGGGACAAGACCAACACCGCGCGGAAGTGATCTTATCCCTCCCCCCCCAGGGGAGGGACTACGCTTTTCGGTGGAAGGCGTGAAAGGCGTCGCCGAACCCGTTGGTCCACCGCTCGGGCGGGATGCGGACGTGGTCGGCGCGATACATCCATTCGTCCAGCTTCTCGGCATAGACCCGGCCGACGGCGGGCCGCGCCTTCACCTGCTGGAACCAGCGTTCGAGGTGCTCGAAGGACTCCCGAGGCCGGTCGAACTTGGCGTTCCAGGTCAGGTTGATCCACGGCCAGCAGGCCATGTCTGCGATCGTATAGTCGTCGCCCACGATGAATTCGCGATCTCGGAGCTGGCGGTCCAGGACGTACATCAGACGCTCGGCCTCCAGCCGGAACCGCTGGGCGGCGTAGGGGTCGATGGGCTCCGGGGCGTAGCGGGTGAAGTGGTGCGCCTGGCCGTGGTAGGGGCCCAGGCTTGCGATCTGCCAGGCCAGCCACTGCAGCGTCGCGTAGCGCAGGTGGACGTCCGTCGGGAGGAAGCGCCCCGTCTTCTCTGCGAGATACTGCAGGCACGCCGCGGATTCCCACACCGTTAGCGGCGCCTCGCCCCCGCCGATTGGGTCGTGGTCCACCACGACGGGAACCCGTCCATTGGGGTTCAACGCCCGAAACGCCTCCGTCAGCAACTCGCCCTTGCCGATGTCGTAGTCGATCAGCCGGTAGGGCAGCCCCACCTCCTCCAGCATGATCTGGACCTTGCGGGCGTTCGGCCCCGAGGTGGAATGCAGGTCGATCATGGCGGCGCCGTCTCCTCGCGGACTTCGGACGCCATAGACGGCCAGCTCACGCGCCGTGAGGCAAGACCGGATGGAACATCTTGAGAACCCGCCGGTCTCCCGCTACGACTTGGGCTCGCGTTTCAGGAGACCGCTATGACCACCCCGGGCAAGATCCGCTGCGGCATTGGCGGCTGGACGTTCGAACCGTGGCGGGGCGTGTTCTATCCGCCCGGTCTCAGCCAGAAGAAGGAGCTCGAGTACGCCTCGCGCCACCTGACCGCCATCGAGATCAACGGCACCTACTATTCCAGCTTCAAGCCCGACACCTGGGCCAAATGGCGGGAATCAACGCCCGACGGCTTCAAGTTCGCGGTGAAGGCCTCGCGGTTCTGTGTGAACCGCAAGAAGCTGGTCGATGCGAAGTCCTCCATCGAGATGTTCATGGGCCAGGGGATCGAGGAGCTGGGCGACCGGCTGGGGCCGATCCTGTGGCAGTTCATGGCCACCAAGTCCTTCGACTACGACGATTTCGCCGGCTTCTTCGACCTGCTTCCGGCGACGCTGAACGGGGCGAAGCTGAACCACGTGATCGAGGTCCGCCACCCAAGCTTCGCGGACGCCAAGTTCGTCGGCCTCTGCCGCGAGCGGGGCGTGACCATCTGCGCCTCGGAGAGCGAGAAATATCCGCTGATCCCCGACGTGACCGGCGATCTCGTTTACCTGCGGCTGATCTCGGCCGACGACCGGATCGAAACGGGGTACGCGCCCAAGGACCTGGATCTCTGGGCCGGCCGGTTCCAAGCCTACGCGGCGGGCGATGTCCCCGACGCCTTCACGCCGGTTGATCGCGACGGCCTGCCCGAGGCGCCCCGCGACGTCTATGCCTTCGTGATCCACGAGGGGAAGGTCCGCGCGCCGGCGGCCGCGATGGAATTTATCCGGCGGGTCGATCCCACATTCCAGATTCCCGATTGACCGACCCGGCGTCAGCCCGGCGGACTTTCGGCCAACGAGAACCAGGGAGGCCCCGATGACCGATCTCACGCCCCAAGACCTGATGTACCGACCCGGTCTGATGACCGGCCAGCGGATCCTGATCACCGGCGGCGGCACGGGGCTGGGCAAGGTGATGGCCGAGGCCTGCGTCATGCTCGGGGCCCAGGTCTACATCTGGGGCCGCCGCGGCAGCGTGATCGAGGCGGCCGCCAAGGAGATCAACGACGCGCACGCCGCGCTGTCGGGCGGCCACTGCGTCGGTCAGGCCTGCGACATCCGCGTGCCCGAGGCGATCCACGACGCCATGGACGAGATTTGGGCCGGGGGCGCGCTTACCGGCCTGGTCAACAACGCCGCCGGCAACTTCATCAGCCGCACCGAGGACCTGACGCCCAAGGGCTTCGACGCCATCGCCAACATCGTCTTCCGCGGATCGTTCTTCGTGACCCTGGACGCCGGCAAGCGGTGGCTCGCCGAAGGCAAGCATGCCTCCGTGGTCTCGATCCTCACCACCTGGGTCTGGCATGGCGGGCCGTTCACCGTGCCCTCGGCCATGTCAAAGGCGGGGTTGAACGTCATGACCCAGTCGCTGGCGGTGGAATGGGGCAACCGCGGCGTCCGTTTCAACGCCATCGCGCCCGGCCCCTTCCCGACGGAGGGCATGAGCGCGCGGCTCAATCCGGGCGGCGGCGGGATGCTGGGCGAGGCCGAGCCGACGATCCCGCTCAATCGCAACGGCGAGATGCGCGAACTGGCCAACCTCGCGGTCTATCTGCTGGATCCGGGCTCGGCCTATGTGAACGGCCAGACCATCGCCATCGATGGCGGGTCCCACCTCAAGGGCGGCGGCGGGTTCGCACGGCTGGCCGAATGGGGCGACGCGGAGTGGGAACAGGCCCGCAACGCGATCCGCGCCACCAACGAAAAAGACCGCGCGCAACGCACGGTCTGAACGCAAACGAAGAAGGCGCCCACGGGGGGCGAGGGCGCCTTCGAATTCTCGTCGTTACGGTTCGGAGGTCCGCTTACGCGCCGCCGGGGAAGCGCATCGGGATCTTCACGTCGCCCGCCTTGTCGCCCATCGGCATCGCCTGGGCCACGCACAGGGCGGCCTTGTCGAAGCCCTTGCCGGGCGCGCTGTCGGAGAGAACGCTACAGCCTTCCAGCTTGCCGGCGTTGGCCTTGCACTGCAACATCACCGTGGCCGCATCACGCGTATTGGCGTTCTTGGTCAGGCATTTATTCATGCTCTCTTGGAAGGACGCAGCACTCGCCGCACTCGCCAGAGCAATACTCAACGCAATACCACCGAAAAGAGAGACAGCTTTCTGCATCCCCACCTCCATTGAGAAACGATGTTGGCATGAATACAACTCGGCGATGAACGAACCCTAAATTTCCCACTTAAATGGGAAAAGTGAGAAACTTTTAGGGAGTTCCCTTCACCATATGCACGTCAAAGGGGTGCGTCCCCCAGGCAGCACAGAATGTGGGACCGCCCGATGAAGCTTTTCCGACTGGATGACCTTCCCCTGATGGTGAAGGTGGGCTTCGCGCCTGCGCTGGCGCTGTTGATGCTGGCGCTGCTGGCCACCGGCGCGGTCGTGATCCAGCAGAACCAGATGGGGGAACTGAACCGCGTGGTTCAGACCGACATGCCCAACAGCCTGCGCATGCAGGAGATCTCGGAACGGATCACGGGCGTGCACGGGGAGCTCTACCTGCTGCTGACGCACCAGGCGGCCCAGATCGATGCCGACAAGATCGGCGCACAAGGCCAGGCCCTGCTGACGGAAGTCGACCGCATCGCAAAAGACGTCGCCATCATCCGGGGCACGGCCCCGGCGGCACGGCGGCCGCAGTACGACAAGCTGCTCACCGACCTGAAGGAAACGCGCGAGGCGCTGGATATCATCATCGCGATGACGAGCGCCGACTTCGCCTCCGCGGCCGGTTTCGCCGCGCCGTTCGAAGATCAGTACACGAAGATGAGCACCAATCTGGAAGCCATCGTCGCCGCGACCCAGGCCGAGACCAATCGCAAGGCCGCCGCCGCCGCGGCGCGCGCTAAGACGGCGCAGTCGATCACCGTCGTCGCATCGCTCGCGACGCTGCTGATCACAGGGGCGATCGCCACATTCCTGGTGCTCAACATGCGGCGCGCGGTGCAGCGCATCGCGGACGCCACCGCCCGCCTGTCCCGCGGCGAGAACGATCTGGATCTGGCGAAGCTGGCGCGAGGAGACGAGCTGGGCGCCATCGTCGGCTCGCTCAGCGTCTTCCGGGATAACCAGGTGCATCTGGAGCGCATGCGCCAGGATCAGGATGCGGAGCGCACGTCATCCGAGGCGACCCGCCGCCAGGCCGCCGCCGCGGCCGAGGCCGAGGCCGCCGAACAGACACGCGTGGTGGGCTCCCTCGCCGGCGGCCTCGAACGGCTGGCGGCGGGCGACCTGACCGTCCGGTTGGACCAGGGATTCCCGGGCGCCTACGAAAAACTGCGCACCGACTTCAACGCCGCCGTGGTCAATCTGGAGAAGGCCCTGTCGGCGATCTCCGCCTCGACCCGCACCATTCGCTCCGGCGGCGGGGAAATTTCCCAGGGCGCGGTCAACCTTTCGCAGCGCACCGAGCGCCAGGCCTCGACCCTGCAGGAGACCGCCGCCGCCCTCGATCAGATCACCGCCACCGTCCAGCGGTCGGCCGAAGGCGCCGCCCAGAGCCGCGAGGCGGTGACCGCCGCCAAGTCCGAGGCCCAACGGTCTGGGGAGGTGGTCAGCAAGGCCGTCGCCTCGATGACCGAAATCGAACGATCGGCGCGCGAGATCAGCCAGATCATCGGGGTGGTCGATGAGATCGCGTTCCAGACCAACCTGCTGGCCCTCAACGCCGGGGTCGAGGCCGCGCGCGCCGGCGACGCGGGCCGCGGGTTCGCCGTGGTGGCGTCCGAGGTCCGGGCCTTGGCCCAGCGGTCGGCCGACGCCGCCAAGCAGATCAAGCACCTCATCTCCACCTCCAGCAAACAGGTGTCGGAAGGCGTGGGTCTGGTCGGCGAAACCGGCGAGGCTCTGCACCGGATCGTCGCCCACGTGGACGAAGTGGCTCAGCAGGTCAGCGAGATCGCCATGTCGGCCAAGGAAGAGGCGACCGGTATCGCGGAGGTGAACACCGCCGTGAATCAGATGGACCAGGTCACCCAGCAGAACGCCGCCATGGTTCAGGAGACCACCGCCGCCAGCCGCATGCTGGCCGAGCAGACGGAAGAGCTCTTCGACCTGGTCTCCCGTTTCAAGGTCGACCCGTCCGCCGACGCCGCGCCACCGGCGCGGACCGCCGTGGCGCACGCCGCGCCCGCTCCAGCGACCGCCGCTCGGACGCCTGTCGCCAAAACCTTCAAGACCGTCGGCGCGACGGCGGTGGCCGTGGACACCTGGGACGAGTTCTGACGCGTCCTGACAGGATCGTGGCGGGGGACCATACCCGCCGCGTGTTGGGGGGCCGGCGCGGGGGACCATACCCGCGCCGGCCCTTTCCGTTTGCGTAAAGCCTCGACGACCTTAATATGACGCCCGTCAAGTTTTCGGGGCGTTGGGGTTTTTGATGTCGCAGGTCGCTTATCTTCCCGTGGGCAAGCGGGAGCAGACCAAGGTCCAGAACCGCCAGGCCATCCTCGACGCCGCGCGCGAGGTCTTTGGTGAGCTGGGCTACGAAGGCGCGACTGTGCGCGACATCATCCGCCGCACTGGCCTCGCCGCGGGGACCTTCTACAACTACTACCGCTCCAAGGAGGAGGTGTTCGCCGCCTTGGCCGACGACGGCGCCCGCCGCTTTGCGCCGATCCTCAAGAGCCTGCGCGGCGCCGGCGGGCCGTTGGACGGCTTCGTCCGGGACGCCATCCGCGCCTATTTCGAGTTCATGGCCGACGAGCACATCAGCTGGGCCGCGCGCCGTCCCGCCGGAGAGATGCAGCCCCACGTCCACGGTGAAACGCCCGAGATGGCCGCCGTCTTCGCCGAGGTGAAGGACGCCATCGAAAACGCCATCAACGAGGGCCGCGGCCCCGTCTCCGACACCGAGTACATGGCCGCCGCCTGCATCGGCATCGCCCGCGAGGTCTGCGACAAGATGCTGATGCGCCGGCCGATCGATACGGCCAAGGCCGCAGACTTCGCCTCCGAGATGGTGCTCAACGGCTTGAAGGGCCTGCCTGGGGCGTCGCACTGATGGCCTCGGCCGCCGCGCAACGTCTCATTGCGCGCACGCTGCTGTCCCTGCCCGCCCCCATCCTGCGACTGATGGCGGGCGGTGGCGTGGTCTATCGCGGCGGACGCACCCTCGATCCCCGGCTGCAGTTCCTGGCCGCGCAGGCGCGCAAGGGACCGGCCGTGGAAACCCAGACGCCGGACGACGCCCGCCGCGGCGAACTGTCCGGGATTGCCGTCCTGACCGGCGACCTGGAACCAGGGGTTCGCTGCGAGCCGCTGACCGTTCCTGGCGGGGCCGGCGACATCCCCGCCCGGCTCTACCGTCCCGACGATCAGGACCCCACCGCGCCGCTGATGGTCTGGGCCCACATGGGCGGCGGCGTGATCGGTGGGCTGGAGACCAGCCATTGCGTGTGCGGCCTGCTGGCGCGGATCAGCCGCGGCCCGGTTCTCTCCGTCGACTATCGTCTGGCGCCCGAGCACCGCTTCCCCGCGGGGCTGGAGGACATGCTGGGCGCCTACCGCTGGGCGAGGGACCAGGCCGGGCGGTTCGGCGCCTCGGGCGTCGCCATCGGCGGCGACTCCATGGGTGGCAATTTCGCCGCCATCGTCTGTCAGGAACTGAAGCGCGTGGGCGAACCGCAGCCGGCCCTGCAGCTCCTCGTCTACCCCTGCACCGACGCGGCCTCCGACAGCGCCTCGATGACCACCTATGCCGACGCCTTCCCCCTCACCAGCGGGATGATGGCCTGGTTCATGAGCCACTATCTGAACCCGGATGACGACCCGGCCGGCGTGCGCCTGTCGCCCCTGCGGGAGACGGACCTCTCCGGCCTTGCCCCGGCCGTCATCGCCACCGCCGGCTTCGACCCGCTGGTGGATCAGGGGGAAGCCTATGCCCGGGCGCTGGACACCGCTGGCGTGACGGTGCGGTACCGGTGCTACGACAGCCTCTCCCATGCCTTCGCCGCCTTCACCGGCGCGATCCCCGCGGCCGACGCCGCCTGCCGGGAGATCGCCGGACTGGTGCGGAGGCTCTACGCGGAGCGTGCGGCCTGATGAGAGCTTTGGTGGTGGAGCAGCTGCTCCCGGACTACGCCGGTTGCGTGGTGAAGGACATTCCGACGCCCGAGCCCGGTCCGGGCGAGGTGCGGATCCGGGTCCGCGCCGCGGCGGTGAACTTTCCCGACCTGATGCAGACCCGAGGCGAACACCAGCACAAGCCGACCGTCCCCTTCGTGGGCGGCCTGGAGCTGGCCGGCGAGGTGGACAAGCTGGGTGACGGCGTGACGGGCTTCGCCATCGGTGACGCCGTGGTCTCCGGCGGACGCGGCGGCTTCGCGGAGTACGCCATCCTGCCCGCCGCCATCCTGCGCAAGAAGCCGGCGCGCCTGAGCTTCGGCGAAGCGGCCGGTTACCCGGTGGCCTATCTCACGGCCTACGTCGCCCTGAAGCGCGCGGCCGACGCGCAAGCGGGCGAGTGGGTGCTGGTGCATGGCGCGGCCGGCGGCGTGGGCCTGGCCGCCGTGGACTACGCCAAGATCCTGGGCTGCAAGGTCATCGCCGCCTCGGCCTCGGACGAGAAGCTGGCGGTGATCGCCCGCGAGTATGACGTGGACGCCACCGTCAACGTCACCCAGGGCTTCCGCGAGCGGGTGAAGGAGATCACCGGCGGCAAGGGCGCTGACGTGATCTACGATCCGGTCGGCGGCGACATCTTCGACGAGAGCACCCGCTGCATCGCCTTCGGGGGCCGCATCCTCTCCATCGGCTTCACCTCGGGCCGCCTGCCGACCCTGCCGGTCAATATCGCCCTGATCAAAGGCTTCTCGGTGCACGGCGTCCGCGCCGGCGAGTACGGCCGCCAGTTCCCCGAGAAGGGCGCCGAGAATAACGAGGCCATCTGGAAGCTCGCCGAGGACGGTCTGGTGAAGCCCCGCGTCGATGCCGAGTACCCCTTGGACGGCTGGCGCGAGGCGTTCGAAACGCTGGCCCAGCGCAAGGTCGTGGGCAAGACCATCATCCGGCCGGACCTGTAGGACTCCATGACCATCGGCAGCGAAGAAGAGCTCGAGAAACTCAAGGCCGCCGGGCGGCTGGTGGCGCGGACGCTGAAGATCATGGGCGAGGCGCTAGAGCCGGGGATCACCACCCGCGAGCTCGACGAGATCGGCCGCCGCGTGCTGGAGAGCGAGGGCGCGCGGTCGGCGCCGGAGCTGACCTATAACTTCCCGGGCGCCACCTGCATCTCGGTCGGACCTGACGTCGCCCACGGCATCCCCGACGATCGGGTGGTCAAGGCCGGCGACCTGATCAACATCGACGTCTCAGCCGAGTTGGACGGCTTCTTTGGCGACACGGGCGCGAGTTTCGCCGTGCCGCCGGTGAGCAAGCGCGTCGAGCGTCTGTGCCGCGATGGCCGTCGCGCGCTGTGGACCGGCATCCGCGCCGTGAAGCCCGGCGCGTCCCTGGGCGAGCCCGGCCGGCAGATCGAGGCCTTCGCGCGGAAGAATGGCTACAGCCTGGTCCAGAACCTCGCCAGCCATGGCGTCGGCGCCTCGCTGCACGAGGACCCCACCGAGATCCCCACCTGGCATGAACCGCGCGAGCGCCGCCGGATCACCGAGGGCCTAGTCTTCACCCTGGAGCCGTTCCTGTCCTTGGGCGCGGACTGGGTCGAGGAGTCCAACGACGACGGCTGGACGCTCCGCCCGCCGGGCGGCGAGCCCACCGTGCAGTACGAACACACCCTGGTGGCCACCCGGACCGGGCCGATCGTGATGACGCTGGCGGACTAAGACGCCCCGAGGCGGTTGACAGCCCCCCACCCATCCACTATCCACCGCGCCTCGATTTTCGCCCCTGGAGCTTTCGTCGTGAAGCGCACTTTCCAACCGTCCCGCCTCGTGCGCGCGCGCCGTCACGGCTTCCGTCTGCGCATGTCGACGAAGAACGGCCAAAAGATTCTGGCGCGTCGCCGCGCCAAGGGCCGCAAGCGTCTGAGCGCCTAAGCTCAGACCTGCCCGGGGTGTCCGGATGTCGGACGCCACGATCAAGATTCAGAAACTGACCAAGCGCAGCGAGTTCCTCGCCTGCGCCCAGGCCCCCTCGTCCGCGAAGGGGGCCGTCGTCGTTCAGGCGCGTCCGCGCGGCGATGACACCCCCCTCGTCCGCGTGGGCTTCACCGCCACCAAACGGATCGGCGGCGCCGTCGAACGGAACCGAGCCAAGCGCCGCATGCGCGAGGCCGCCCGAGTCCTTCTGCCGGAATTCGCCGTCCCCGGCGTCGACTATGTGATCATCGCCCGCGGCGGCGTGCTAAAGCGCCCGTGGGTCCGTTTGCTTGACGATGTGAAAAGCGCGCTGTTAAGGCTCGCCGCCGAACGCGCGGCCCCCCAGATGATAGACGGCCCCGCTCCTTCCTCCTCCGCTGGAAACCCGCGTCCCCGATCATGAGAGACGACAACACCCGCAACACGATCATCTTCTTCGTGTGCGCGGCCCTTCTGCTCCTGGTCTACCAGGTCTTCGTCATCGACCCGCAGGCCAAGCGCCAGGCTGAGGAGCGGGCGCGTCAGGCGCCGCCCGCGGCCACCAGCACGACCGGCGTGGCCGGCCCGCTGGCGCCCCAGGTCCCGGTCGCCGTCACCCGGCAGGCCGCCATCGCCGCCGCGCCGCGCGTGCCGATCGCGACGCCCGCGCTGAAGGGCTCGCTGTCGCTGAAGGGCGGTCGGATCGACGACCTCTACCTCGTGAATTACCGCGAGACGCTCGACAAGAATTCGCCGCCGGTGGAACTGCTGCGGCCCGAGGGCACCCAGTTCGCGCAGTTCGCCGAGATCGGTTGGACCGGCGCCAACGTGCCCGGCCTGCCCGGCCCGCAGACGGTCTGGACCCTGGCCCAAGGCTCCGTGCTGGCGCCCGGTCAGCCGGTGACCCTGACCTACGCCAACGGCCAGGGCCTGACGTTCACCCGCGTGATCTCGGTGGACGACAAGTTCATGTTCACGGTGAGCGACACGGTCGCCAACACCACCGGCCAACCGATCACCCTTGCGCCGTTCGGCTCCGTGCAGCGCCAGGGCATTCCCCCGACGCTGGGCAAGAACGGCGTCGTCCACGAGGGCGGCATGGGCTGGCTGGAGCAGCGCCGGCCGCTGAAGTACGCCAAGTGGCAGAAGGACGGCACCAGCCCCTCCTACGCCTCGACCGGCGGCTGGATCGGCATGTCCGACCACTACTGGCTGACGGCGGTGATCCCCGCCCAGAACGAGCAGATCCAGGGCCAGTACCGCCTGACCAAGACGCCCGGCCTGAACCTGCTGGACGCCAACTTCGTCGGTCAGGCGCGGGCGATCGGCGCGGGCCGCCAGATCACCCACACCACCCACATCTTCGCCGGCGCCAAGCAGAACCCGGTGCTGAAGGACTACCAGGCCAAGCTGGGCATCGCCCACCTGGACGAGGCCATTGACTGGGGCATGCTGTGGTTCATCACCCGGCCGATCTTCCAGTTCCTGTCCTGGATCTACAGCCACGTCGGCAACTTCGGCGTTGCCATCCTGCTGCTGACCGTCGTGGTGCGCGCGATCTTCTTCCCGCTCGCCAACAAGCAGTACGAGTCGATGACGAAGATGAAGAAGGTGCAGCCCGCGATGGAGGAGCTGCGCAAGAAGTACAAGGACGACCCGGCGAAACAGCAGCAGGAGCTGCTGGCGCTGTATCAGCGGGAGAAGGTCAATCCGCTGGCCGGCTGCCTGCCGATCTTCCTGCAGATCCCGGTCTTCTTCGCCCTCTTCAAGACGCTGCAGCTTGAGATCGACATGCGGCACGCGCCGTTCATCGGCTACATCAAGGACCTGTCGGCGCGCGATCCGACCACCATCTGGAACCTGTTCGGCGCGATCCCCTGGGATCCCGCCAGCGCGCCCTTCATCGGCGCGGTTCTGGGGACCAGCCTGCACATCGGCATCCTGCCCATCCTGTACGGCGCCACCACCTGGCTGACGACGTCGATGAGCCCGCCGGCGCCTGACCCGATGCAGCAGCGGATCTTCCAGCTGATGCCGATCCTGTTCACCTTCATCATGGCCCAGTTCGCGATCGGCCTGCTGGTCTACTACACCTGGTCCAACATTCTGACCGCCATGCAGCAGTATGTGATCATGCGTCGTTTCAAGGTGGACAATCCCATCGACCAGTTGATCGCCAGGATGACAGGCAAGGGCAAGGCCGCCACATGAGCGAGCCTTCCTCCAGTCCGTTCGACGCCGACGCGCTGGAGGCGGGCCGGGTGTTCTTCGCCCACCCCGTCACCTTCCTGATGGGGGCCGCGGCCATCGACGGCCTGCCGCCGGCGGACCTGCCGGAGGTGGCCTTCGCCGGCCGGTCCAACGTGGGCAAGTCGTCGCTGATCAACGCCGTAACCGGGCGCAACCACCTGGCCCGCGCCTCGACCGCGCCCGGTCGGACGCGTGAGATCAACTTCTTCGTGGCCGACGAGACGCTGCGGCTGGTCGACCTGCCTGGCTACGGCTTCGCCAAGGTCAGCCGCGAGACCAAGAACAAGTTCCAGAACCTGGGACGCGCCTACCTGCGCGGGCGCCCCAACCTGAAGCGCGCGTATCTGCTGATCGACAGCCGTCACGGCCTCAAGGACGTGGACCTGGAGGCCATGGAGGCCTTCGACCTGGCGGCCGTCAGCTATCAGATCGTGCTGACCAAGGCCGACAAGCTGAAGCCGCGCGATATCGCCCAGATCAGCGCCGAGACCGTGCGCAAGATCGCCAAGCGACCCGCCGCCTTTCCCCGCGTGCTCGCCACCTCGTCCGAAAAGGGAACGGGCATCCCCGAGCTTCGGGCCGAGATCCTGGCGGCCTGCGCGCCCTAGCCCTCCCCAGCGTCATGCGGCTAACTGGCGGCCGAACCGCGAGGCGCCCACGATGATCCAGACCGACAGCCGCACCGTCTTCGACGAAGAGCTGAACCTGTTCCGCGACCAGGTCCGGAAGTTCTACGACCGCGCCCTCACACCCAACCTGGACCGCTGGGAAGCCGCGGGCATCATCGACCGCGACTTCTGGCTGGCCTGCGGCGAGGCGGGGATCCTCTGCCCCACCGTGCCGACCGAGTACGGCGGCCTGGGCCTCGACTTCCGCTACAACGTGGTCATCTCCGAAGAGCTGTTCTACGCCGGGTCCACGTCCGGCATCACCCTGCAGTCCGACATCGTCGCCGACTACATCGTCAACTACGGCTCCGAAGCCCAGAAGCAGCAGTGGTTGCCAAAGATGGTTTCGGGCGAGGCGATCACCGCCATCGCCATGACGGAGCCCGGCGCCGGCTCGGACCTCCAGGGCGTCCGCACCACCGCGACCAGGGACGGCGACCACTACGTGGTCAACGGCTCGAAGACCTACATCACCAATGGGCAGAACGCCGACTTGGTGATCGTCGTCGCCAAGACCGATCCGAACGCCCGCTCCAAGGGTATCTCCCTGATTCTGGTCGAGGCCACCCGCGAGGGCTTCAAGCGCGGCCGGAACCTGGACAAGATCGGCCAGCATTCCGCCGACACCTCGGAGCTGTTTTTCGAGGATGTGCGCGTGCCCCTCGCCAACTGCCTGGGCGAGGAGGGCAAGGGCTTTGCCTATCTCATGACCCAGTTGCCGCAGGAGCGCCTGGGCATCGCCGTCCAGGCCCAGGCCGCCGCCCAGCGCGCCTTCGACGAGGGTGTGAAGTTCACCAAGGAGCGCAAGGCCTTCGGTCAGACCGTCTTCGACTTCCAGAACACACGCTTCACCCTGGCCGGGCTCAAGGCCAAAATGCAGGCCGGCTGGGCTCACCTCGACTGGTGCATCGCCCGCCACCTCGAAGGCCGCCTGACCGCGGCCGAGGGCTCTGCCGCCAAGCTGTTCCACACCGAACTGCAGTGGGAAGTCTGCGACGCCGCGCTGCAATTGCATGGCGGCGCCGGCTATATGAACGAGTATCCGATCGCCCGGCTCTGGCGCGACGCCCGCGTCCAGCGGATCTATGGCGGCACCAGCGAGATCATGAAGGAAGTGGTCGCGCGCACGATCTAGCCGCGCCCTATGTCGTGGAACTGACGCAACAAGCGGAGCCGTTCAGCGTTCTGCTCCCTGTCAAAGTCAGGAGTCGCGATCATGATTGCGTCCAGCATCGCCCCTGCGCGGGCGACCGTGTCGAGCCCGCAAATCCGCCGCGCCAACCGTCTGCTGGCGGCGCTGTCGGCGCGCGATTTCGCAATCCTTGAGCCCCACCTCGAGCCGGTCGCACTCCCCCGCGGCAAGGTGCTGTTCGAGCCCGGCGACGAGGTCACCACCACCTATTTCCCGTGTCATCGCACCATGGCCTCGCTGCTCATCGTCACCCGTGACGGCCGCGAGGTCGAGGCGGCGACCATCGGGCGCGAAGGGGCGGTCGGCGGCATCGTCAGCGAAGGCCATAAGCCCGCTTTTGGGCGGGCCGTGGTGCAGGTCGGCGGCGACGCCCTGGCGATCCACACCAGCCATCTGGAGGCGGCCAAGACCGGCTCGACCCGGTTCGGAGACCTGTTCTCGCGCTATGCCGACGCCCTGCTCGCCCAAATGATGCAGTCGGTGGCCTGCAACGCGCTCCATCGGACCGAGGAGCGCTGCGCGCGCTGGCTTCTGGCCACCCACGACCGGGCCGGCGACAAGATGATCCACCTGACCCAGGAGTCGCTCGCCGAGATGCTGGGGGTCCAGCGCACCACCGTCACCGCGGTGACCGGCATGCTCCAGGACCGCGGCCTGATCCGCACCCACCGCGGTCGGGTGGAGGTGCTGGATCGGCCGGGTCTCGAACGCGCAGCCTGCGAGTGCTACCGCGCGGTCGAGGACCACTTCACCCGGCTGCTGCCCGAGGTCGACGTCTAGGTCTTCGCAGCAACGAATCCGCCCGGAACCCCTTCGCCGCCGGCCTGACATCGCCCTCGTCACCCCCGCTTCGGTGGCGCCGCTTTGACGAACACACTGCTGGCTTGATGACAGGGGCGCCCCCGTCCGCTATCGGGACGCCCGAGTTTCGAGGACGATCATTTGAGCCAGGATACGGAAGAGCAGGGCTGGGCGACCGCCAAGACGTTGGCCGAGGCGCTGCCCTACATCCAGATCTACGACCGCGAAACGGTCGTCATCAAATACGGCGGCCACGCCATGGGCGAGGAATCGGTGGCGAAGCTGTTCGCCGCCGACGTCGTGCTGCTCAAGATGCTGGGCCTGCATCCGGTCGTGGTGCACGGCGGCGGACCGCAGATCTCGGCCATGCTGGAACGCGCCGGCGTGAAGTCGACCTTCGTGGACGGCCTGCGCGTCACTGACGCGGCCACCATGGAAGTGGCCGAGATGGTCCTGTCGGGCGCGATCAATAAGGAAATCGCCAACTGGATCACCCTGGCCGGGTCCGAGGCCAAGGTCCGCGGCGTCGGCCTGTCCGGCAAGGACGCCCGCCTGATCACCGTGGAAAAGGCCAAGAAGACCCGCCGGGACCCGGACAGCATGATCGAGCAGATCGTGGACCTGGGCTTCGTCGGCGAACCCAAGGCCATCGACACCACGCTGATCGAGGCCCTGATCGGCGCCGAGGACGACTACATCCCGGTGATCGCCCCTATCGGCGTGTCCGAGGAAGGCCAGACCTACAACATCAACGCCGACACGGTGGCGGGCGCCATGGCCGGGGCGCTGGACGCCAAGCGCATGCTGCTGCTGACCGACGTGGCCGGCGTGCTGGACAAGAATGGCCAGCTGATCCGCCAGCTCACCGTGGCCGAGGCCCGGGCGGCCATCGCCGACGGCGTCGCCACCGGCGGCATGATCCCCAAGCTCGAGACCGCCATCGACGCCGTCGAGTCCGGGGTCGAGGCCGTGGTAATCCTGGACGGCCGGCGGCCGCACGCCATGCTGGTCGAACTGTTCACCGAGCACGGGTCCGGCACGCTGGTCTGCCGATGAGCGCGAACCTGTTCCGCGCCGATCTGCGCCACATCGACACCTGGCTGTTCGACCTGGACAACACGCTTTACCCGGCGGAATCCGGCTTCATGGCCGCCATTGTCGACCGGATGACCGACTTCGTGGAGAAGGTCACCGGCCTGCCCCGCGACGAGGCCTTCAAGCTGCAGAAAACCTATCTCAGCGAACACGGTCTGACCCTGAAGGGCATGATGCTGAACCACGGCGTCGACCCGCAGGAATTCCACGCCATCTTCCACGACATGTCGCTGGAGGCCCTGGCCCACGACCCCGAGCTGCTGGCGGCCCTGGAACGCCTCCCCGGCCGCCGGCTGATCTTCACCAACGCCGACGACGTCCATGCCGAGCGTGTGCTTGCGCGCCTGGGTCTGAGCCACCTGTTCGACGACGTCTTCCACATCGGGTCCGCCGGCTACGAGCCCAAGCCCACCGTCGGCGCATTCGAGAAGATCGGCGCGGCCCACGCCATCGATCCCCAATCAACCGCGTTCTTCGAGGACTCCGAGCGCAACCTCGCGCCGGCCGCCGATCTTGGCATGACCACCGTGCTGGTGGGCGCCTATGCGGCGCAATCCACCGCGCCCTTCATCCATCACCGCACCGACAAACTCGCGCCGTTCCTGATGGACGCGAGACTGAAAGAGGCCGCCTGAAGATGACCGCTCCCTCGCCTGCCTTTGACGACCTGAAGTCCGTGATCGAAGCCGCCTGGGCGGCGCGCGACGGCATCAACACCGCCACCACCGGTCAGGTGCGCGACGCGGTCAGCGAGACCATCGAACTGCTCGACGCCGGCAAGCTGCGGGTGGCCGAGCGCCAGGCCGACGGCGCCTGGGTCACGCACCAGTGGGCCAAGCAGGCGATCCTGCTGTTCTTCCGCCTCACCGCCAACCGCCTCATCGACGCCGACGCGCCCCACCCCTACTGGGACAAGGTGCCCCTGAAGTTCACCGGCTGGGACGCCGCCCGCTTCGAGGCCGCCGGCTTCCGCGCCGTGCCCGGCTGCATTGTCCGCAAGGGCGCCTATGTGGCCCGCAACGTGGTGATGACGCCGTCCTTCGTGAACATCGGGGCCTATGTCGACGAGGGCACCATGGTCGACACCTGGGCCACCGTCGGCTCCTGCGCCCAGATCGGCAAGAACGTGCACATCTCCGGCGGCGCGGGCATCGGCGGCGTGCTGGAGCCGCTGCAGGCCAATCCGACCATCATCGAAGACAACTGCTTCATCGGCGCCCGGGCCGAGGTGGCTGAGGGCGTGATCGTCCGCGAGGGCTCGGTGCTGTCGATGGGCACCTTCATCACCTCCACGACCCCGATCATCGACCGCAAGACCGGCCAGACCTTCACCGGCGAGGTTCCGCCCTATTCGGTGGTGGTCTCCGGCAACCGCCCGAACCCGGTCGATCCGTCCCTGCCCAGCACCTACTGCGCGGTGATCATGAAGACCGTCGACGAACGCACCCGGTCCAAGACGTCGATCAACGAACTGCTGCGCGAGTAGGCTGCTCAGCGCTTACGCGCGTCCTCGGTGTCGTAGGGCGTCCCATCCCGACGACGATAAACATCGTCAGGTCCGACGATGAGGTCGATATCGGGATAGTCGCAGGCGTCCACGCCTGGACGCCGCGACCCGACCTCCAGCAGGACGGCCTCGGCGTCGGACCGGTTCTGGATGCAGTGACCGTTCGCGACTCCCGCCTTGAAGCCGGCGCAGTCACCGGCGCGCAGGATGGTCTCGCCGACGTCATCCACCAGGACCACCTCGCCGGATACCACCCAGACGAACTCGTCCTCCACGGTGTGCCAGTGCCGCTGGGCGCTCCAGACCCCTGGCGCGAGGCGGATCAGGTTCACCCCGAAGTCTGTCAGGCCCGCCGCGTCGCCCAGCTTCCAGCGCCGCCGATCCCGGCACGGCGCGTCGAACGGCGGCGGATAGGCGCTGCCGAACCGCGTCGGCGCCTTGTCGATATCGATCTTGGGCACGGCTTCCCCCTCGCGTCTCTCGCCATTGCTAGGTATGGCCACGGTATGCCGTCCGAAACGCTTGGCGCCATAGACGCCGTCGAACTCACCCGCGACCTGATCCGCCGCCCTTCGGTGACCCCTGCCGATGCAGGCGCCATGGCGATTGTCGAGGAGATGCTGTCCAGCCTCGGCTTCGTCTGCCGGCGGATGAAGTTCGGCGAGATCGAGAACCTCTACGCCCGCTACGGAACAGCCCGGCCCAACCTCTGTTTCGCCGGCCACACCGACGTGGTGCCGGTGGGCGACGCCGCCGCCTGGACCAAGGACGCCTTTGGGGCCGAGGTGGTCGACGGCGTGCTCATCGGCCGGGGCGCCGTGGACATGAAGAGCGCGATCGCCGCCTTCGCCGCCGCCAGCGCCGAGGCCATCGCGGCGGGCAAGGTCACCGGCTCCATCTCGTTCCTGATCACCGGCGACGAGGAGGGCGTGGCCACCCACGGCACCAAGCTTGTCGTCGAAGCCCTGGCGGCTGAGGGCGAGATCATCGACCACTGCGTGGTGGGCGAACCCACTTCGGCCGAGACCTTCGGGGATATGGTCAAGGTCGGCCGCCGCGGGTCGATCAACGCCGAGATCGTGGTGGAAGGAATCCAGGGCCACGTCGCCTATCCCCACCGTGCCGCCAATCCGGCGCCTGTGCTGATCAGGCTGCTGGCGGCTCTGCAGTCGCGCCGGCTGGATGACGGCTATGCCGAATTCCAACCGTCCAATCTTGAAGTAACCTGGATCGACGTCCCCAACACCGCCACCAACGTCATCCCAGGCGTCGCCCGCGCCCGCCTGAACATCCGCTTCAACCCGAACCACACCGGCCAGTCGCTGGCTGATTGGTTCAATATTGAAGCATCAAAGGCGGCAGAGGGCTTCAAGGGCACGGTCACCGTCACTCCGCAGATCAGCGGCGAGGCGTTCCTGACCGAGCGTGGGGCCTTTACCGATCTGGTCGCGGCGGCCGTGGCCGATGTCACCGGCGCTCCGCCCGAGCTTTCCACGTCAGGCGGCACCTCCGACGCGCGCTTCATCCGCGCGCTCTGCCCGGTGATCGAGGTGGGGCTGGTGGGGAAGACCATGCACCAGGTGGACGAACGCGCCCCGGTGGAAGAGATCCGGACGCTGCAGCGCGTCTACGCCCGGATCCTCGACCGCTATTTCGCCTAGCGATTGCCGCCGATCAGATCCCCGAGGCCGCCCAGGACCGAGCCCTCGCCGCTGTTCTGACCCGCACCGCCCGCGGCCGCCATCATCCGGCCGGCCAAGCGCGAGAAGGGCAACGACTGGATCCAGACCTTCCCCGGCCCACGCAGGCGGGCGAAGAACAGGCCCTCGCCGCCGAACAGCGCGGTCTTCACGCCGCCGGCCATGACCAGGTCGAAGTCGACGCTGGGGGTATAGGCCGCGAGGCAGCCCGTATCGACGTGAAGCTCTTCGCCCGGCGCCAGCTCGCGCTCGACCACCGTGCCGCCCATCTGGACGAACACCCAGCCGTCGCCGTCCAGCTTCTGCATGATGAAGCCTTCGCCGCCGAACAGGCCAGTCATCACCCGGCGCTGGAAGGCGATGCCCATGGTGACCCCGCGGGCGGCGGCCAGGAAGCTGTCCTTCTGGCAGATCAGGGTGCCGCCCAGGTCGCTCAGCTTCAGCGGCAGGATGGCGCCCGGCGTGGGCGAGGCGAAAGCTACCCGCGCCTTGCCAGTCCCATTGTGGGTGAAGACGGTGGTGAACAGGCTCTCGCCGGTGACCAGGCGCTTGCCCGCGCCCAGCAGCTTGCCCATGAACCCGCCGCCGGTGCCACCGGACCCGTCGCCGAAGACGGTGGTCATCTCGACCGACGCGTCCTTCCACACAAGGGCGCCGGCCTCGGCCACAGCGCTCTCGCCCGGGTCCAGCTCGATCTCCAGGAACTGCAGTTCCTGCCCCTTGATCTCGAAGTCGATGTCGTCCGCGACATTGGCGTTGCGGCTGTGGTGGCTCCAGGGCCCTTGGGACATGTGCGAATTCCTCCTCGACGACGTGATATCTAGGATTTGGTCCGGCTCAGGGGTAGGTGACGCCGGTCAGATAAAGCCCTTCGGCCGGGGCCACCGGGCCACAGGCCTGGCGGTTGCGGGCCTCCAGCGCCGCCTGCACATCGGCCTTCGTCCAGCGACCCACGCCGACCTCCGCGATCGTGCCGGTCATCGAGCGAACCTGTCGGTGCAGGAACGAGCGGGCGGCGAACTCCAGGATCACCTCCGGCCCCTCGCGGGTCACGGTCGCCAGGTCCAGGCTCTTCACCGGCGACTTCGCCTGGCAGGCCATGTCGCGGAAGGTGGTGAAGTCGTGCAGGCCGACCAGGACCTGCGCCGCGTCGTGCATGGCGGCGGCGTCCAGCGGCTTCTTCACATGCCACACGCGGCCCTGATCCAGCGCCGGGGGCCCCTCGCGGTTCAGGATGCGATAGCGGTAGCGGCGCCCGATGGCCGAGAACCGGCTGTGCCAGTCCCCCACCGCGACCTCTGCCGACAGGATCGAGATCGGCTCAGGCCGGAGATGCGCATTCATCGCATTGCGCACGGTCTCCGCCGGCCACGCCCGGACAAGATCGACGTGGACCACCTGGCCGGTGGCGTGGACGCCGGTGTCCGTCCGTCCCGCCGCGCCGACGCGGATCTCCTCGCCGCTGAAGGCCTTCACCGCCCGCTCCAGCGCGCCCTGCACCGACGGCAGGACGGCCTGCGCCTGAAACCCGCGATAGGGGCGGCCGTCGTACTCGACGAGGAGGCGGTAGCGGGGCATCAGGCCAACGTTGTCCCAGCGGGCACGGGATTGCCCCGCAGAAACACCTCCGCGTCCTGCGGTCCCTTGCCCTCGCGCTGGACCTTCAGCAGGCGCACGGCGCCCTCGCCCGTCGCCACCAGCAGCCGGTCGTCCAGCGTGACGCCCGGCGCGCCCACCCCCGGCTCGAAGCGCGACAGCAGCGCCTTTACGCGCACCGGCCCCTTCTCTGTCGGCAGCTCGAACCAGGCGCCCGGGAACGGCGACATGCCCCGGATCTTGCCGTCCAGCACCGGTCCCGGCTTCGTCCAATCCAGGCGGGCGAACTTCGTGCTGATCTTCTTGGCGTAGGTGACGCCGTCCTCGGCCTGCGGCACGGCCACGGCTGTCCCGGCCGCGATCTGGCTCAGCGTCTCGACGATCAGCGCCGCCCCGGCGGCCGCCATTCGGTCGTGCAACGTGGCCGCCGTCTCGTCCGCGGCGATCGGCACGCGGGTGGTGGACAATACAGGCCCCTCGTCCAGGCCTTCGGTCATCCGCATGACCTGTACGCCGGTGATCGCGTCGCCCGCCATGATCGCCCGCTGGATCGGGGCTGCGCCACGCCAGCGCGGCAGCAGCGAGCCGTGGACGTTGTAAGAGCCTAGCCGAGGCGCTTCCAGCACGGCGGCCGGCAGGATCTGACCGAAGGCCACCACGACGGCGGCGTCCAGCGCCAGCGCGGCGAAGGCGGCGATCTCCGCCGGATCGCGCATCGACACTGGCGTGCGCACCATCAGCCCATGCGCCTCGGCGAAGGCCTGGACCGGCGAGGGCTTCAGATCATGTCCCCGCCCGCGCGGCGCGGGCGGTTGCGAATAGACGCAGGCCACCTCATGCCCCGCCGCGACGATGGCGGCGAGGGCGGCGACAGCGAAGTCCGGGGTGCCGAGAAAGGCGAGGCGCATGGCCGGGTCTTAGCGTCCAGGGCCTCAGAAGGGAACTTGCCTGCAAGCGTGGCCGTTGAGGGGTGAACGAGCATCGGAGCCTTCACCCATGAACAAACTGATCCTGGTTGTCGCCGCGAGCGCCGCCGCCATGACCCTGAGCGCCTGCACCAAGGCCGAACAGGCCCGCACGGAGGACAACGCCGCCGCCGCCGCCGCGGACGTCTCGGCCTCGGCCAAGGAGGTCGGGGGCAAGGTCGCTGACGCCGCTCAGGACGTCGCCAACAGCCCCGCCGTCGAACGGGCCGGCGACAGCCTGAAAGAAGCCGCGAAGGATACCGGCACGGTGCTGAAGGACACGGCCAAGGGCGCCGTCAGCGGCGCCCGCGAAGGCATGGCCAAGGCCGAGGGCAAGCACGCCGAACACGACCCCGCCCACTGAGGGGGGCGGTCACTAGATGACGGCAGGCCGCGTCAGGCGGCTCTGACCAGCTTCTTGACCTTCTTCACCGCCTGCTCGCGCTTGAGGCGCGATAGGTGGTCGATGAACAGGACGCCGTTCAGGTGGTCCATCTCGTGCTGGATGCACACCGCGAACAGGCCCTCGGCGTCTTCCTCGACTTGCTCGCCCTGGTAGTTGAGATAGCGCAGCTTCACGCGCGAGGGCCGTTCGACCTCATCGAAGATCTCGGGCACCGACAGGCAGCCTTCCTCGTACGGCGCGGTGTCATCCGAGGCCCAGAGGATTTCAGGATTCACATAGTAGCGCGGCTGCGGCGGCTCGCCTTCGCGGGCCAGGTCCATCACGATCACCCGCTTGGGCACGCCAATCTGCACGGCCGCCAGGCCGATGCCGGGCGCCGCGTACATGGTCTCCAGCATATCGTCCATCAGCGCGCGCAGGTCGTCGTCGACGGCGTCCACGTTGACGGACACCTGTTTCAGAACCGGGTGCGGGACGGTGAGGATCTCTCGGATGGCCATGGCGCGCAGGTAAGCGTCCGGTAGTTGAGCGTCAAGGTAGGAGAAGCCCTGCGCGACCTCAGAGCTCGCCCGATGAGGCCAGTCGCACCGGCGGCGTCTCGTCCGTGGTCAGTTTGGCCAGCGGCCGCACGGCCACCTCGACCGGCTGCAACTCGACCACCTGCTTGCCCTGATGGTCGACCTTCAGATCCTCGAAACGGCGGGCCTGGGTCAGAACCTGGGTCTCCAGCGAGCCCACGAACTGGTTGTAGCGGCTGACGGCCGCTTCCAGCGCCTTGCCCACCGATCCGGCATGCGCGCCCATGACCGAGATCCGCTTGTAGAGCTCCTTGCCCAGGTCGGCGATCTTCTGGGCGTTGGCCGCCTGCTCCTCGACCCGCCACCCGTAAACCACAGCCTTGCATAGGGCGAAGAGGGTGGTCGGGGTGACGATCACCACCCGGCGATCCATCGCATCGTTCATCAGCTCCGGCGCGCGGTCCAGCGCCGCGGCGAGCGCGGAATCCAGCGGCACGAACATCGCCACGAAGTCCGGCGAATTCTCGAACTGATCCCAGTAGGCCTTGGCCGATAGGCCCTGGATGTGACCCCGCACGCTCTGCACGTGGCGCAGTCCCGCGGCGTCGCGGCCGAACTCATCGGTCGCGTCCTGCAGTTCGAGGAAAGCGTTCAGCGAGCATTTGGCGTCGATGACGAACAGGCCGCCGCCCGGCAGCCGGATCGTGACGTCGGGCCGGCGGCGCCCCTCCTCGGTGTCGGTCGAGGTCTGCTCGTCGAAGTCGAAGCGACCCGACAGGCCGGCGGCTTCGAGGACGTTGCGCAACGTCTGTTCCCCCCAGCGCCCCTGCACGCCCGCGCCGCGCCGCAGCGCCGCCGACAGCTTGCGGGCCTCGTCCTGGGTAGCGATCGAGGCGGCCAGCATCTGGGCGATCTGTTCCTTCAGTCCGCCCTGCTCCTCGGCGCGCTGTTTTTCGACGGCGGTCACCTGCTCCTGGAACTTCTGCAGGCTCTCGGCGACGGGTTTCAGCTGCGCCTCGAGGCGCGCCTGGGCCAACTGCTCGCGGTTGCGGACCGCATCCTCGTTCTTGCGCAGGATTTCCTCGGCCACGCTGGCCGCCGACTGCGTCACCTGAGCTCGAACCGCCTCGCTGCTTTCCTGCAGCGCGCTCAGCTTCGCCTCGGCGGTCGCAGACCGCACCCGCTCCCGCAGCGCCCAGACAATGGCGAGCGCCGCCGCAAGCGCGCAACAGATCGCGAAGAGCATCATGATGTTCATGCTGCGTTCCTAACGCAAAATACTGAGTCGTGACCAGGACCACGTGTCCCACACGCCAGAGGAGAATCGCGTTGCGTCGCCTTCAGTCTCCTCTTGAGCTAACCGATCAGGCGCGCGGATCTTCGGGCCGTCGCCTCCGAGGGGCACTTCCAGTGAAAAGCCTTGCCCTCGTCGCAGCCACCTGCGCGCTTCTTGCCCCGCATTCCAGCCAAGCGGCCTCGCATTTTCTGTTGGAATCCCGCGCCGATGCGCCGAGCGGCGCCGAGGTCCTAAGCGTCGATTTCGCCACGCAGGCCGACCTTCTGGCCAACAACTTCAGCAACGCGACGTTTCTTCCGACGGGTATCTCGCCGTCTTTTTCGATCGCCGATATGGCCAGCCAGAACGGGGCCTACCATCTGCTGCTCGAGTCCAACGCCGATGCCCCCGGCGGTTTAGAGCTACTCATGGTTGACTACGCAAGCTACGCCGACCTGAAATCTGACACCAACGCCGGAACCACCTTCCTCCCCATGGACATCGCGGAGGGCTTTTCGGTCCGGGGTTTCACCTACGGTGACGACGCTTATCACCTGCTGCTCGAGTCAGATACTGACGCAGCCGGCGGCGCCGAACTGCGCCTTTTCAGCTACAACAGCTTCGCCGATCTGAAGGTCAACAACGTCAGTTCAAGCCTATTCCTCCAGACCGACATCGCCTCGACGCTTTCCGTCGCAGGCCTTGGGTATGACGGCGGCGCCTACAGGCTGCTCTTAGAGTCCGATGTCGACGTGGGTAGCGGGCCACAGCTGTTCCTGTTGAGCTACAACAGCTTAGGTGACTTCAAAACCAACAGCTCCGGCTCGACGGTCTTGCTCCCGGCGTACATCGGCGCCACGCGTTCCGTACGCGCGTTCGAGTATGACTCCGTCCGTAACGGCGGGGGCGGCGATGGTGGCGCGATTCCAGAGCCGGGGGTCTGGGCAATGATGCTGCTCGGGTTCGGCGCGATCGGCGCACTGCAGCGCCGCCGCAAGGTCGTCCTCGCTCGATAACGGCCTCGGCGCCGGTCAGGCCGGCCGGCGCGCCCGCATCGCCTGGGCGATGGTGCCGTCGTCCAGCCAGTCAAGCTCGCCGCCCACGGGCACGCCGCGGGCCAGCATGGTCACGCTGACGTTCGCCCCCGCCAGCCGCTCGGCCAGATAGTGGGCGGTGGTCTGGCCATCGACCGTCGCCGGCAGGGCCAGGATCACCTCGCGAACACCCTCGCCCGCCGCGCGGGCCACCAGGGGGCCGATGCGCAGGGCGTCGGGGCCGACGCCGTCCAGGGCCGACAGCAGCCCGCCCAGCACGTGATAGCGCCCGCGGAAAGCGCTGGCCCGTTCCATGGCCCAGAGGGCCCCGACCTCCTCCACAACACAGACCAGCGCCGGGTCGCGGCTCTGGTCCGCGCAGATGGCGCAGGGGTCCTGGGTGTCCAGCGAGCCGCAGACCTGGCAGGTCTTCACCCGGGCCGCGGCCTCCGACAGGGCGTCGGACAGCGGCAGCAGCAACTGCTCCCGCCGTTTCAGCAGCGCCAGCGCCGCGCGTCGGGCCGACCGTGGCCCAAGCCCCGGCAGCTTCGACAACAGGCCGATCAAGCGCTCGATCTCGGGTCCGGCGGAGGCGGCCACCTAGGTCAACACCGTCCGCGCGTCGGCGCTGCCCATCAGAATTTCGGCATGCCCGGGATGTTGAGACCCGCCAGCGGCCCGGCCGCGTCGCGCATGATCTCGGCCTGCTTCTCGTCCAGCTTGCGCTTGGCGTCCGCATGGGCCGCCACGACCAGGTCCGAGACGACCTCGCCCTCGCCGGGCGCCATCAGGCTAGGATCGAGGTCGACCCGCGCCAGCTCGCCGGTACCCTTCAGCACCAGCTTGACCATGCCGCCGCCGGAGGTGCCTTCCACCTCCAGGGCGGCGATCCGTTCCTGCGCCTCGCCCATGCGTTGCTGCATGGCCTGGGCCTGCTTCATGATCGAACCGAGGTCTTTCATGGCTTAATCCTCGTCACCGTCGTCTTCGGGAGGCGGCGCGTCCGCCGGCTCGGGTTGCGTGAGGTGGCGTATGCCGACGATCTCGGTCCCCGGAAAGGCCTGCATCACGCCCTGAACGAACGGATGCTGTTCGATTTCCGCCCGAACCTCGCGTTCCTCGCGCTTCTGTTTTTCCCACAGGCTCTCGGCGCCGCCCCCGCCCTCGGCGGCGATCAACCAGCGTTCGCCGGTCCATTCCTTGAGCCGCATCACCAGCCGCTGCGCCAGGTCGCTCGGGGCGCCGGGGCCGGGTTCGTAGGTGATCGCGCCGGGGCGGAAACTGATCGGGCGGATGAACCGCTCCACGTCCAGCTTCAGGCGGATATCCCGCCGCCGATCGATCAGCGCCAGCATGTCTTCGAACGTCTGGAGGCTGGCCACCGGCTCTGTCGCCGGCAAGCCGGGCGCGGTCTGCTGGCGGGCCACGGCCTGGGTCGCCAGCCCGGCGCGCGGCGCACTGCCGCCCCCTCCGCCGCCTGACGGCCCCCCCATCGGTCCCGCGCCGCCAGCCGGGTTCTCGCCCGACTGCAGACGCTTCAGCGCTTCTTCCGGCCCTGGCAGATCCGCGGCGTAGGCCAGCCGCACGAGGGCCATGTCCACCGCCGCCGCCGCGTCGGGCGCGCGCCGAACCTCCTCGTAGGCCTTGAGCGTCAGCTGCCAGATCCGCGACAGAACGCCGGCCGAGACCGCCGCGCCCACCGCCGCCAGCCGCTGGGCCTGCTCTTTGGGCATCACCAGGGCCTGCGGGCCGATCGCCTTGGCCACCGAGGCGGCATGGGTGTGATCCAGCAGGTCCATGATCACCTGATCGGGCCCGGCGCCATAACCATAGAGCTGGCGGAAGGTCTCGATCGCCGGGCCAGCCTCGCCGCGCATGATCTGTTCGAACAGGGTGATGGTCTGGGCTCGGTCGGCCAGACCCAGCATGTCGCGGATAGAGGCGGCGCTGACCGTCTGCCCGGGCTCGGCCTGGACGATGGCCTGATCCAGCATCGACTGGCCGTCCCGGACCGACCCCTCGGCGGCGCGGGCGATCAGCATCAGACCCTCGGCTTCGACCCGCGCGCCCTCGTTCTGGCAGATCATCTCCAGGTTCTTGACCAGCACCTCGGGCTCCACCCGGCGCAGGTCGAACCGCTGGGTGCGTGACAGGATGGTCACCGGGACCTTGCGGATCTCGGTCGTGGCGAAGATGAACTTGGCGTGGGGCGGCGGCTCTTCCAGCGTCTTCAGGAGCGCGTTGAACGCCCCCGTCGACAGCATGTGCACTTCATCGATGATGTAGACCTTGTAGCGGGCCTCCACCGGCGCATAGCGCACGCCCTCCAGCAGCTCGCGGATGTCGCCCACGCCGGTGCGCGAGGCGGCGTCCAGTTCCAGCACATCCATGTGCCGGCCCTCGATGATCGAGCGGCAGTGGACGCCCTCGATGGCGAGATCGAGGGACGGGGCATGGACCGTGTCGGTCTCGTAGTTCAGCGCCCGGGCGAGCAGGCGCGCCGTCGTGGTCTTCCCCACGCCTCGGACGCCCGTGAGCATGAAGGCGTGGGCGATACGCCCGGTCGCGAACGCATTCCGCAGCGTCCGGACCATGGCCTCCTGACCATAGAGGTCTTCGAACGACCGGGGCCGGTACTTCCGGGCGATGACGGTATAGGCCGCGCCGGAATCCTCCGTGGGCGGCGGGGCGGGCTCAGCCGCCGGCGCACCGAACATGTCCTCGGTGTCCGTCTCCCGCCAGGGCGGGGAATCGTCGTGCGGCAGGTCGTCGTCGCCCATGACGCCATCTAACGGGACGGCCCTACCCCGGGGAAGCGGAAAGCCGGATTTTCAAGGGGATTAGGTGGAGACCGAACGACGACCCGGGACGTGACCCGTTGTGGCTGCTTCCTTCCGGACCTGACCAGGTTGGCGGGGCGCCCGTCCGCCGCCGATCTCCGCCGCGGCATATGGCGGATCGCACCGGCCGGGGCAAGGGGCGGCGCGCCACCTGATCGCCGGACTTGCACGCGGCGCGTCTTCGCGGCAGCGTTGATCGGGGGACTGGCCGCGAGCGTCGGCGTGGGATTCCGTCGTTCGAACCGCAACCGCCTGTCAGGCGAAGGGCCGCGTCATGTCTGCGTCACCAGTTTCGGCCCCCTCGACCGGAAACCCGATCCTCGACGCCATCGATACCGCGACGCAGTGGTCGGGCATCATCACCTACAATCGCGTCGATCCGATGTCGCCCGCCGAGACAGGCGCCTTCGCCGGGGCTCTGCCGTCGCCATACCAGACCGCCGGCCTGGGGCTGACCGACGGCATCTGGACAGTGGTCGAGCACGCGTTGAGCGTACTGCGAGGCTACGCCGCCGTCTCGTACGTCATCGATGACAGTCTCGACGCCAACTACTTCGCCAGCGACTTCACTAACCCGAACAACCGCGACAATGCGGGGATTGCGGCGCCGCCGGGAAACACTCCGGTACTGGCGTTCAACAGAAACACCTGGGATTCCTATTCGGACCAGCAGCAGACCTACATCGTGATGCACGAACTGCTGCACACGCTGGGCGAGCGCCACCCCGCAGACCTGCCCGCCGCGCTGGCGCGAGCGCAGTACACGATGATGTCCTACGACTGGTACACGCTGGGCGACCAGGACCTGGGCGAAGGCCTGCCGCTGACGCCAATGGCCCTCGACATCGCCCTGCTTCAGGCCCGGTACGGCGCCGCCGCCGCGAACATCACCGACACTCGATATGTACTGAGCCGATTCCTGCCCGATACGGATGGCGCCGACGGCCTGGTCACGAACGGTCGCGGGTACATTTGCATCTGGGACACCGGGGGCGTCGACACCCTGGCCTACGGCGGGGCGACCAGCGCCCTCATCAATCTCAACGCCGCCACCCTGACTCCGAACGTCCGGTCAGCCGACCTAGCCGACGTGATCGGCGACGTTGCCGCCGCGTCGCGGCTCTATTCGGCGTTGGGTATGCGGACCCAGGCCGAGATCGCCGACCCGGTCGCCAGCGCGGGCGGCTTCTTCTCTTCGCTGTTGTCCGGCGGCGAGCGGGAAGTCGGCGGCTTCACCATCGCCAACGGCGCGCGGATTGAGAACGCCACCGGTGGCGGCGGCGCGGACCTGCTGATCGGCAACGAACTCGCCAACACACTGAGGGGCGGAGCCGGGGCCGATGAGCTGTTCGGCGGCTCAGGCGACGATGGTCTTGACGGCGAGGCCGGAGACGATCGCGCCTTCGGCGGCCTGGGCGCCGACACGATCGTGGACGCCGGCGGCTCCAACTATCTACGCGGCGACGAGGGCGACGACAGCATCGTTGGCGGCGCGGGCTTCGACGACATCAACGGCAACGTCGGCAATGACACAGCGTCGGGGGGCCTCGGCGAGGATTGGGTGGTCGGCGGTAAGGACAATGACAGCCTGTCCGGCGGTGAGGCCTATGACCTGGTCTACGGCAATCTGGGGAACGACACCTGCGATGGCGGGGCCGGGAACGACATCGTTCGCGGTGGCCAGCAGGACGACCGCCTCTTCGGCGGCGACGGCGACGACTACATGTCCGGCGACAAGGACAATGACACCCTCACCGGCGGCGCCGGCGCCGACATCTTCCATAGCTTCGGCGACGCCGGCCTCGACCGGGTCACCGACTTCAATCGCGCCGAGGGTGATCGCGTGCTGCTGGACGCCGGCACGACCTACAGCGTCGCCGACTCCGGTGGTGACGTGGTCATCAGCATGACGGGCGGCGCCCAGATGATCCTGGTCGGCGTTTCCATGAGTTCCCTCACGGGGAACTGGATCACCGTGGGATAGATCGCGGGGTCCATGCGACCCCGCGCCGTTCGCGGTCTAGCGCTTGCGGAACTGCGGCCGCGCAGGGCCGCCGCCGACCCGCGGGCCGGTGTCGCGGTGACGGAAGATGATCCGCGCGCGATCCATGTCGTACGGGGTCATCTCGACCGTCACCTTGTCGCCCACCATCGAGCGGATGCGGTGCTTCTTCATCTTGCCAGCGGTGTAGGCCAGCACTTCGTGGTCGTTCTCGAGGCGCACCCGGAAGCGGCCCTCGGGCAGCAGCTCGGTGACTTCACCTTCGAACTCGACAAGATCTTCTTTAGCCAATGGGCGGTCCTATTTGCGGAAGACGCGATGCGGGCCGGCTCGTCCGACGAATCTGAAGATCCGCTGGGACGAGGGTCGAGCCAATACCGATTTTGAGCGCGCTAGATGAGCTCTTAAGCGGCAAAAAGCAAGTTATCCGGCCCGCCCCGCCCTTATTTGCCCGCCAGCAGCGCGTCGAGTTCCGCCGCATCGTGACGTTCCGGCAGCGCCGGTTCGCCCTGGGCCTTGTTGACCAGTCGTCCGCGCTTCACAGCCGGTCGTTGCGCGATCTGGTCGGTCCAGCGCTGCAAGTGCTTGTAACTCTGCACGTCGAGGAATTCGCCCGCCTCATAGGCGCCGCCCTTGGCGACAAGACCGTACCAGGGCCAGGTGGCCATGTCGGCGATCGAATACTCGGAGCCGCCCAGGTACTCGCTCTCGGCCAGCCGGCGATCCAGCACGTCCAATTGGCGCTTCACCTCCATGGCGTAGCGGTCGATGGCGTATTCGATCTTGAACGGCGCGTAGGCGTAGAAGTGGCCGAAGCCGCCGCCCAGGAACGGCGCGCTGCCCATCAGCCACATCAGCCAGGACATCACCTCGGCGCGCTTGGCCGGATCGGTGGGCAGGAATTCGCCAAACTTCTCGGCCAGATGGATCAGGATCGCGCCGCTCTCGAAGACCCGGATGGGCGTCGGCCCGCTGCGGTCCATCAAAGCCGGGATCTTCGAGTTCGGGTTCACCTCGACGAAGCCCGAGCCGAACTGGTCGCCCTTGCCAATGTTGATCAGCCAGGCGTCGTACTCCGCACCCGTGTGGCCGAGCGCCAGCAGCTCCTCCAGCATCACGGTCACCTTCACACCGTTGGGCGTGCCCAGCGAATAAAGCTGCATCGGATGCTTGCCGACCGGCAGTTCCTTCTCGTGGGTCGGCCCCGCGATCGGACGGTTGATGGCGGCGAACCGGCCGCCGCTCTCCTTGTTCCACTGCCAGACCTTGGCTGGGACATAGCCGGCGGGCTGATTGGGAGGCGGTGTCTCGGACATTCGGAAAGCTCCAGTTTCCCCAGGTGCGCGCGTGCGACGCCGCCGCGCCCTTGATGTGGGCGCGATCCGCGCGAAACGCACCTCCACCTTCGCGCTTTCTGGCCCCGCACGCCACATTCGGGACGGGCAGATCGCTCGCGCGCGGCGCTATTCACGCGGGCGGCGTGTTGCAAAGCTGGGCTGACGTGGCGGCGCGGACCCCTTAAGAAAGGGGCCATGCCGCTCCAGTCCTTCGTGAACACCTTCGCCGGAAACCCCTTGGATCGCGCCAGCGAACGGCGGGGGGACACCGCTTGGCTCGCCGAACAGCTCAGCTCGCCGGAGTCGCTCGGCATCGCGATCTGGAACGGCAAGCCGTTCGTGGAGAAGGCCAAGGACGGCGGGATCCAGATCGCCTACTTGCCGGCCAAGATGGTCGAGGAACTGGCCGGCGGGCCCGAGCGCCTACTGTTCATGGGCCTCTGGAAGGACA
The DNA here is from genome assembly GCA_964575195.1 of uncultured Phenylobacterium sp. Lineage (GTDB taxonomy): Bacteria > Pseudomonadota > Alphaproteobacteria > Caulobacterales > Caulobacteraceae > Phenylobacterium. The sequence continues at coordinate 57,667 of CAZNPJ010000007.1, read as the reverse complement.
CGGCGATCTTCGCCCTGGATATGGAGGGGCCGAACGATCCGGCCCAGGGTCCGTTGCAGGGCCTGGGCGAGTTCATGGATCTTCGGCAAGTGGCCCTGCGCCTTCCCACCGCCGACGCCGGCATCCTGGCGACCGCCAAGTCCATGTTCGAGTGGCGCCGTCGTCACCAGTATTGCTCGGTGTGCGGTCAGCCCTCGGTCCCCAAGGAAGGCGGCTGGAAGCGCCAGTGCCCGTCCTGCGAGGCGGAGCACTTCCCGCGCACCGATCCCGTGGTGATCATGCTGGCCTACCATGGCGAGCGCTGCATGCTGGGCCGTCAGGAGATCTGGCCTGCCGGCATGTTCTCGGCCCTCGCCGGCTTCCTGGAGCCCGGGGAAAGCATCGAGGAGGCCTGCGCCCGCGAACTGGCCGAGGAGGCTGGCCTGCGCACCCGCCAGGTCCGCTATCACTCGACCCAGCCCTGGCCCTATCCGTCCTCGCTGATGATCGGCCTCATCGCCGAGGTCGAGGACGACGAGGGCACCCCGGACCAGACCGAGCTCTCCGAAGTCCGCTGGTTCACCCGCCAGGAGGCCAGGCTGCTGCTGAAGGGTGAGATCGAGGGGACCTTCGCGCCCCCGCCGCTGGCCATCGCCCACCAGCTGATCAAGGCCTGGGCCGAAGAGGCCTAGGCCAGCTTCCGCGAGGGGCTGACACCGTCGGGTTGGGGACCGCCGGGGTCAGCCCGAGGTCGCGGCCTTTGGAGCCCCCACCACGCACCACCAACCTTGAGTGGTGGTTAATTGTTCCTAGCGGTTGCGGAACGGGTCCGCCGGATAGACGCCGAGGATCTCGAAACGTTCGGAGAAGAACCGCAGCTCGTCGAACGCCCGGGCCAGATCCTGGTCCTCGGGCCGGCCGTCGACCTCGGCATAGAAGAACGTGGCCGTGAAGGCGCCGTTCTCCATGTAGCTCTCGAGCTTGGTCATGTTGACGCCGTTCGTCGCGAACCCGCCCAACGCCTTGTAGAGCGCCGCCGGAATGTTCCGGACCCGGAAGATGAAGCTGGTCACGCAGGGCTCGGTGAACGCGGGCGCCGGCGGATTGGCGTCCGCCGTCATGACCAGGAACCGGGTGGTGTTAGTGTATTCGTCCTCGATATCGCGGGCCAGGATCTCGAGACCGTAGATCTCCGCGGCGAGGGCCGGCGAGACCGCCGCCTTGGTCCGGTCGGGATTCTCGGCGAGCGCCTTGGCCGCGCCGGCGGTGTCGCCCGCCGCTTCCGTCTTCAGGCCCATCCGCCGGAGCGTCTTGCGGCACTGGCCCAGCGCGATCGGCATGGAAACGGCCGTGGTGACCTCGCCCAACGTTACGCCGGGGTTGGCCATCAGCTGAAAGTGGATCGGCTTGAACCGCTCGCCGATGATCTTCAGCCCCGACGACGGCAGCAGGTGGTGCACGTCGGCCACCCGGCCGGCGATGGAATTCTCCACCGGGATCATGCCCAGCTGGCAATCGCCGGAGCGAACCGCTTCGAACGCCTCCTCGAACGTGGCGTTGGGCACGGGCTCCATCTCGGGGAACGCCGCCATGCAGGCCTCATGGCTGTTGGCGCCGAGTTCGCCCTGGAAGGCGATCCGTCCACTAGTCATGGTGTGTCCTTGCATATTCGCGCGCGCGGTCCAGGTCGGACGGATTGTCCACCGAGATCGGCGCGTCCTCGGCCACGGCGGCCCAGATCGAAAGTCCCAGCTCCATCGCGCGGAGCTGCTCCAGCTTCTCGCGGCGCTCCAGCGGCGACGGTGGCGCGGCGTTGAAGGCGTTCAGCGCGGCGCGGCGATAGCCGTAGATGCCCACGTGGCGCCAGATGGGCTGGTCGCCATACAGGGTCGAGCGGGTGAAGTAGAGCGCCCGGCCGCTGCGCCCATCGGCCTGCAGGGCCAGCACCGCCTTCACCACGTCGGGATTGCTGCGGTCGGCGACCGAGGCCTCCGGCGCCACGACGGTCGAAATGTCGCACGCCGGCTCGCGGGCCAGCAGGTCGGCGCAGGCGGCCAGCACCTCGGGCGCCACGAACGGCATGTCGCCTTGCAGATTGATCACCACGTCGTGGCGGCCGGCCGGGTCCAGCTCGGCCAGGGCGGCGAGGATGCGATCGGAGCCGGAGGGCAATTCTGGATCGGTGAGCACGGCGCGCCCCCCGGCGGCGCGAACCGCCTCGACGATCTCCGCGTCCCCCGCCGCCACCGCAACAGGCCCGGCGTTCGCCGCCTGAGCCTGGCGCAGAACCCGCACGATCATGGGCAGGCCGCCGATGTCCGCCAGCGGTTTCCCCGGCAGGCGTGTCGCGGCCATGCGCGCGGGGATGAGTATGATCGGGTTCATGCCGTTGGGGGTGGGACGTCTTGGGCGGTTGCGCGAGCGCCGGTAGCGTGTAAGAGAGCCGCACGCAATAAGGGGCGGGATTCCCGCGCGTCCGGGAGCCTGGCTCCACGGCCGAATAGAGGCGTGACTAGGGGATTATGAGCGACCTTACGTTCAACAAGATCGCCGGCGCCGTCCTGGCGACGGGTCTGGCCATTGTCGGCCTTCGTGAGCTCTCGGCGGGTGTCTTCACCCCGGAGCATCCTGCCAAGGCGGGCTATGTGGTGGAAGTCGCGGAGGAAGGCGGCGATGGCGCCGCCGCCGCCGACACCCTGCCTGACTGGGGCACGGTCCTGCCGACCGCCGACGTCGCCGCCGGCGAAGCGGTGTTCGCCAAGTGCAAGTCCTGCCACGTTGCGGACGCAAGCAACGCCAACGGCACGGGCCCCGGCCTGCACGCCGTCGTCGGACGCAAGCCCGGCGCGCACCCGGGCTTCGCCTACTCGGCGGGCATGACCGAGTTCGCTGGCAAGCAGCCCGTCTGGGATTACGACCACCTGTACGAGTTCCTGAAGGCCCCGCAGAAGTACATCCCTGGCACCAAGATGACCTTCGTGGGTCTCAAGAAGTCGGAAGATCGCGTCGCGGTCATCGCCTACCTCAAGGCCCAGGGCGGCACGCTGCCCGTTCCCGCGCCCGACCCGTCGCGCGCGCCCGGCGCTGCGGCGGCTGCCGCGGCTCCGGCGGCCGGTGCGGCTCCGGCGGCGGACGGCGCGGCGGCCCCTGCGGCCGAAGGCGCGGCTCCGGTGGCTGGCGCGGCTCCGGCGGCTCCCGCTGCGGCTGCGGCTCCGGCCGCAGCGCCTGCCAAGAAATAGGCGACGAATAAAATCTGTAAGACGCGATGGCCGGGCTCAGTCCCGGCCATTTTCGTATCGGCTCAGATCCGCCGATAGCTGGTAGGCTGGCCGGACCCGGCCGCGTCGATGCGGGCGATGGCCTCGGCCAGGGGCTCCACCACGGTGGCCATGTGATGGCCGTTGGCGTGGACGATGCGTCCGTCGCCCAGGCCCATGGCCACATGACCCTTCCAGAACACCAGATCGCCACGCCCGAAGTCTGCGGCGGGGATTTCCAGGCCCAGCGCCTGCTGCTGGTCGGTGTCGCGAGGGCAGGCCCGACCGCAGGCGAACAGCGCCTGTTGCGTCAGCCCCGAACAATCCAGTCCCAGGCTCTCGCGCCCGCCCCAGAGATAGGGCGCGCCCACGAACCTTTCGGCCACCGCCGCCCAGTCATCGTCGAACACACCGATGGGGCTCAAGTGCGCCGCGGTCATCCACCCGGCGCCGGTCACCTTGGCCAGCTTGCCGTCGACCTGCTCGACCGTGACCAGGCTGTTCAGCGAATAGGGACCCAATGCCCGCGACTTGATGCTGGCCTCGGAGAAGGCATAGGTGCGAAGCGCGGCGACACGGTGGGTGGGCATGGCGCCGGCCGGCGCGAGGGCCGCCGCCTCGACAAAGCCCACATAGCCGTCGCGGGCCGCCTGGCCGAACACCCACGCGCCCTCTTCCTCCAGCACCTCGAACCGCTCGCCGAACAACAGCTGGTCCATCTGCTCGGACGCCGCGTCGGCGGCGGCGCGGATGGCGGTCGCGGGGGCCATGCAGCCCATGGCTTTCGGATCGAGGTAGACCTCGGCTTCCAGCACGCCTTCCAGGCTGCGGGCGGCGATGCCGTCGCGCCAGGGCGTGATGCGCGGATCGTGCTTCATGCGAAACGCTCGCGGATCATGCGGTAGAGGCCACGAATGGCCTGGGCTTCACCGCCACCGGGGAATCCGGGACGGGCGCGAGGGTTCCACGCGAAGATATCCAGATGCACCCAGGGCCCCGGGGGCGCGAACCGCTGCAGGAACAAGGCGGCGGTCACCGCGCCGGCCTGGGCCCAGCCGTCCGGGTCGTTCTTGATCTCGGCCACGTCGCTGTCCAGCGCGTCGGCGTAGGGCTTCCAGAGCGGCATCCGCCACAGAGGATCCGATTCCACCGCCGCCGCCGAGTCGATCTGTGCGGCTAGCGCATCATCGTCTGTGAAGAACGGCGGAAGCTGCGGCCCCAGCGCCACGCGGGCGGCGCCGGTCAGCGTGGCCATGTCGATGGTCAGCGCCGGCTCCAGCTCGCAGGCCCGGGTCAGGGCGTCGGCCAGGATGAGCCGGCCCTCGGCGTCGGTGTTGCCGACCTCGATGCTGACGCCCTTGCGCGAGGCCAGCACGTCGCCAGGCCGCATGGCGTCGCCGGAAATCGCGTTCTCGACCACCGGCACGAGGACGGACAGCCGAACCGGCAGCTTGGCCGCCATGATCATCCGGCCCAGCGCCAGGGCGTGGGCGGCGCCGCCCATGTCCTTTTTCATCAGCCGCATGCCCGCCGAGGGCTTGATGTCCAGGCCGCCGGTGTCGAACACCACGCCCTTGCCGACGATGCAGACGAGCGGCTGGTCGCCCTCACCCCAGCTCATCTCGATGAACCGCGGCGCGCGCGCCGGGTCGGCGGCGCGGCCCACCGCATGGATGGCGGGATAGTTGGCTTCCAGCAGGCCTTCGCCCGCGATCACCGTGATCCGCGCGCCGTACTGTTCGGCGATCTCGCGGGCGATGGTCTCGATCTGCAGCGGGCCCATATCGTTGGCCGGCGTGTTGATCATGTCGCGCGCCAGGGCGCAGGCGTGCGCGACCTGGCGAACCTCGGCCACGTCGGCGCCTTCGGCCAGCAGGCGGGGGCGCTCGGCGTCGCGGCGCTTGTAGCGATCGAAGCGGTAGCTTCCGAGGGCGAAGGCCAGGGCGGTCTGGTCCGCGCTCACCGTCTCCGGCGCCTCGGCGATGCGATAGACCCCGGCGGGCAGCTTGGCGGCCAGGGCGCGGAAGACGGTCCAGCTGTCGCCGGCCCCGAACAACACCCGGCTCAGCGCGCCATCCGCGCCCGGGACCAGCAGGAGCTGGCTGGCCTTGCCCTTGAATTCGGCGGTGTGGGCCAGGGCGGCGAGGAAGGGATCGGCGGCCAGCACGGCGGCGACGGCCGCCTCGGTCAGCGCGTGGATCGGCGTCGCCGATCCGTCCCAGGCGTCGAGGATGATCTCGGACATGCGCTACAGCCCCACGACCGCGCCGAAGGGTGAGGCGGATATGGCGAACAGCGCGCCGACGGCGATGGCCACACCGTAGGGGATGCCCTCGTTGGAATCGGCCAGGCGGTTCACCCAGCGCGGGCCCAGGGCCACCAGCGGGCGGAAGTGAACCGAGCGTAGCATCAGAAGGGTTATCGCCAGGCTGCCGCCCGTCATGGCGGTGGCGACCAGGAATTGCGGCATGGCCGGCAGCCCCAGCCACAGAAGCACGGCGGCGATCAGCTTGGCGTCGCCGCCCCCCACCCAGCGCATGGCGAACATCCCGGCGCCGACGACCAGGGCGCCGAAGCCCAGGGCCAGGTGCAGGCCGAGCGTCTGCAGGGGCAGGCTCGCGGCCAGGCCGGCCACCGGGAACAGAACCAGCAGCGCCAGCGGGATCCAGTTGGGGATGGTGAAGGTCACGGCGTCGCTGAACGCCGCGCTCAGAACGAGCGCCAGGAAACAGAGCACTAGGGCGGCGGCGATCAGCGCGAGCATCGGGGCATAACCTCTCTGATCGTCCTTATGCCTTCCGGCAAATGAACGGAGCGTTGCAGCGAAGCTTAAATGCAAAAGGCCCCCGGCGTTTCCGCCGAGGGCCCTGAGACGCTAGGCGCGCCCGATTACGGGGCGGAAGCGCCGTCCAGTTCGTTGCTGATCGTCTCAAAAGCCGTATTCAGCTTCGTGCCGATGGCGCCCACGGCGCCCACGATGACGACCGAGATCAGGGCGGCGATCAGGCCGTATTCGATGGCGGTCGCGCCGGATTCGTCTTTCAGGAAACGGGTCACGAACTTGGTCATTTGGATCTCTCCTAGATGTCAGCGAGCAGACTGTGGAGGGGCTCCAAGCTCTCGCCTGCTCGCCCCGAAGAACACGATCAAATTCGCTCGCCGCGTTTAAGAGCGCATGAATCCGGATGCCTAATAAAAGTACATGATTAGCGGCCGTTAAGGTTTTCGAACGGCCTCGACTTCATGGCGAAGCTTTGAATTCCTTGTTGGAATCAAGCAGCCGGTCAGTCCGCGTAGGCCGCGCCCCGACCGCCGCCCCGCACGAACGCCAGCCCGACCAGGCCGATGGCCAGCAGGAGCAGCAGGGTCGCGAAGCCCCCCTGCTGCGTCCCCGTCGCCCGCGTCCCGATGTTCACCAGGGTCGGCGCCAGCCAGGCCGTCGCCACGCCCGACAGGGCATAGACGCCGAAGAACGCCCCCGTCTGCGCTGACGGCGTGATGCGGGTCAGCAGGGTCCGGCTGGAGGCGTACTGGGCGGTGATGAAAATGGCGCTGATGAAGCCCACCAGCACGAAAACCACGTCCGGCAGATGGGTGAAGACCGGCCCGTTCCAGATCGGCGCCGCGGTCGCCGCGTCGTAGGGCCAGAAGAACAGGATCAGGTCCGGCCGCATCCCCAGGAAGCCGGTCATCGCCACCATGGTCATCACGATCTCGATCCGCAGCGCCATCTTCGGCCCGACCCCGGCGTCCAGCCAGCGACCCACGAACCCGCCCAGGACGGCGACCATGGACAGGGCGATCCCGTAGGCCAGCATCTCCAGCGCGCCCCACTTCATCACACCGACCGCATAGATGCCCGCGTAGACCAGCACGCCGTTCATCCCGTCGACGAAGAACATCCGCGAGCCGATATAGACCGCCGCATCCTTGAAGCGGCTGATGGTCTTCAGCATCCGCCAAAGCTCGGCCGCGCCCTCGGCGAAGGCGCGAATAACCGGCGTGCCGGTCCGTGGCGCATCCGGGGTCCAGAGGAACAGCGGGATTGAGCCGAAGAACAGGAGGCCGGCGGCCAGGAACGCCACGACGCGTTCCGGCTCGTGCGTCGCCGGGTCCAGCCCGAACAGCGGTGCGGCCGGCACCCAGCTCCAGTCGACCTTGCCTGGCAAGGCGAAGGCCCAGGCGGTGAACACCAGGGCCAGCACGGAGAACAGGTTGCCCAGGGACAGCGCCAGGCCCGAGGCCTTATGCGCGCCCTGTAGGCCCGCCGCGCGGACCAGCAGCGAATTGTGGAAGATCTCGTTGTAGGCGAACAGCACCTGCACGGTCATGGCGAACAGCATGGTCATGCCGACCGACAGCCCGGAGCCGTCCGGCTTGGCCCACCAAAGCGCGGCGCACAGGGGGATCATCAGGCCGACGATCAGGCCCAGCCAGCCCTTGCGCCGCCCCAGCTTGTCGATCGAGGCGCCGATGAACGGCGCGGTGGCCATCACGGTCCAGCCCGCCAGCTGCTGGGCATGGCTGATCACCGCCTGGCCGCGCACCGGGTCGCCGACCATCGTGCCGGCGACGTAGGGCATGAAGATGTAGATGGTGATCAGGATGACGAAGGGGTCGCGTCCCCCTTCGAAGATCGACCACGCCAGCCCCCCGCGATTGAGCCGACCATCGTCGGCGGACCCGCGAACGTCGAGGCTGGCGTCTGTCACTCTTGGCGTTCCCGGCAGCGCCGATCCGCAGGGGACGGCCGTGGCCGCACCCTAGACCCCGGAGATGGGTTGTCGATGGTTACTTGAGCTGGCGGTTACTGGAGCTTGGCGTCCGCCGCAGACAGCGCCTTGGCGGAGTCGACGGCGAACCCTTGGGCGGCCAGCGCCTCGCTGAGCGCCGTCAAGCACAGGCGGACGTGCCACGGGGTCGCGGAGGCGCCCATCAACCCGATCCGCCAGACCTTGCCCTTGAGCGGCCCCAGGCCCGCGCCGATCTCCAGATCCCAGGCCTTCAGCACGTGGGCCCGCACCGCCGCTTCATCGACGCCGTCCGGAACGCGCACGGTGTTGAGCTGCGGCAGGCGATCCCTGGCGTCGACCAGCATTTCCAGACCCGCCGCCTCGAGCCCCGCCACCAGCGCCTCGTGCAGGCGCGCATGCCGCACAGTCGCGGCCTGAACGCCCTCTTCGAACAGGATCACCAAGCTCTCGTGCAGGCCGTAGAGCGCATTGATCGGCGCCGTGTGGTGATAGGTCCGGCCGCCCTCACCGCCCCAGTAGGACATGAGCAGGTTGAAATCGAGCAGCCAGTTGCGGACCTTGGTCTTGCGGCCCTGGATCGCCGCCTGCGCCCGCTTGCTGATGGCGATGGGCGACAGGCCGGGGGGCGCCGAGAGGCACTTCTGGGTGCCAGAATAGAGCACGTCGGCGTCCCACGCGGCCGCGTCGACGACGATGCCGCCCAGCGAGGTCACGCAGTCCACGACGGACAGGGCGCCAGCCTTGCGGGCCAGGCCGCACAGCGTCGCCGCGTCGCTGCGGACCCCGGTCGAGGTCTCGGCGTGAACGAACGCCAGCACCTTGGTCGGCGCCTCGGCCAGCGCCGCCTCGACCCGCGCGACGTCGATCGCCGCGCCCCAGTCGTGCTCGACCGTCACCACCGTCGCGCCGGCGCGGTCGGCCATGTCCGCCATCCGCCCGCCGAATGCGCCGTTCACCGCCACGACGCAGCGGTCGCCGGGCTCCAGCAGGTTCATCATCGCCGCTTCCATGCCGGCCGTGCCGGGAGCCGGCAGCGGGACGCACGCATGGTCCGGGGCGTTGAACAGCCGCTGCAGCGCCGCCTTGATCTCCTCCATCAAGGCCTGGAAGACCGGATCGAGGTGCCCGACGGTGGGCCGCGCCAAGGCGGACAGAACCCGGGGGCTCACGTCGGAGGGGCCCGGACCCATCAGGATCCGGCGGGGCGGTTGGAAGCTTTGCATGGGAGTCTCTTACGCCAGCAGGCGGTCGTGAATGCGGCCGCGGAGATCGGGATCAAGGCCCAGGACATCGTCGAGGTAGCCGTCGAGCGAACCGTGGGCGTCGGTCATCACCTTGAAGGCCATGTCCAGATATTCCGCCTCGACCCGCATGGCGGTGATCAGCGCCTCATCGGTGGGCACGCGTCCGCCCGCGACCTCGGCCACATGCTCGCGCATCGTCGGCAGGCGCGCGACCATCCGCTCATGGTTGTTGGTCAGCAGGTAGTCCGCGCGGATATCGTCGTCGTGGACGCCGGCCATATGGTGGGTCAGGGCGCAGATGATCCCCGTGCGATCCTTCCCCGCCGCGCAGTGCACCAGGATCGGCCCTTCGGTCTCGGCCAGCGCCTCGAAGTAACGGCGGTAGAGGTCGATATGCCGACACTGGAACGGCAGCTGGCGGTAGTACTCCAGCATGTAGGCCCGGAACGACTCGACGGTCAGGTCCGAGGTGGCGATGAAGGTCGACCACTCGTCGGCGGTGTCCTGGCCGATGTCGTTCTCGATCACCCGAGCGGCGAATCCGTTCCAGCGGCGTGACGGCTCGCGCTCACGTTCGTTGGCGCGGCGCAGGTCGACGATCACCGACAGGCCCAGGGCGGCCATCTTCTCGAGGTCGGCATCGGTCGCCCGCGACTGACCCGCCGCACGATACAGCAACCCCCGCTTCAACCGTCGCTGGCCCGCGGCGTAGTCGCCGAAGTCGCGGAAGTTCTCGATGGCGTCGAAGGGGATGTGCCGGGTCATGGCGGGCTTTCTAGCCGGCTTGTGTGACAGCGTCAGCCCAGGACCCGCGCTTCCAGGCGTTCCCATAACGCGGGGTCAACCCCTCGACGGCTGCGGACGGGATCATTCCGGCGGCAGGTTCTCGCGCACCACCCCGACGGCGCCGGTGCGCGAGGAGCCCAGGCTCACCGGAACGGCGGCTCGTCGAAGCTGCGCAGCTTGCGGGAGTGGAGGCGGTTGCCCTCCTGCTTGAGCAGATCGATGGTCGCCAGGCCGATCTGCAGGTGCTGGGCGATAGCGCGGTCGTAGAAGGCGTTGGCCTGACCCGGCAGCTTGATCTCGCCGTGCAACGGCTTGTCCGACACGCAGAGCAGCGTCCCGTACGGCACGCGGAAGCGATAGCCCTGGGCGGCGATCGTGGCGCTTTCCATGTCGATCGCCACGGCCCGGCTCTGGTTGAACCGCAGCGCGCTGGACGAATACTTCAGCTCCCAGTTCCGGTCGTCGGTGGACACCACCGTGCCTGTGCGAAGCCGCCGCTTCAGGACCTCGCCGGTTTCGCCGGTCACCTGTTCGGCGGCGCCGTTCAGCGCCAGCTGGATTTCCGCCAGCGGCGGGATCGGGATCTCGGGCGGGAGCACCTTGTCCAACACATGGTCGTCGCGCAGGTAGGCGTGGGCCAGGACATAGTCGCCGATCTTCTGACTGCCGCGCAGGCCGCCGCAGTGGCCGATCATCAGCCACGCCTGGGGCCGCAGCACCGCCAGGTGGTCGCAGACGGTCTTGGCGTTGGACGGTCCGACGCCGATGTTGACCAGGGTGATCCCGGCGCGGCCGGGCGCCATCAGGTGGTAGGCCGGCATCTGGTGCTTGCGCCACGTCCCGGCGGCGACCGCGGCCTCGGGGTTGGGCGTGTCGGCGGTCACCATCACCTGACCCGCCGCCGACAGCGCCGTGTAGGGGCCGCCCGCCTTCAGCTGCTGGCAGCCCCAGGCCACGAACTCGTCCACATAGCGGTGGTAGTTGGTGAACAGGATGTACTGCTGAGTGTGCTCGGCCGGCGCGCCGGTGTAGTGCGCGAGCCGCGCCAGCGAGAAGTCCGTCCGCAGGCCGTCGAACAGCGCCAACGGCCGGGGCTCATCCTCCAGCCCGACCCAGGACCCGTCGGCGATCTCGTCGCCGATGTGGGCTAGCTCCGTCGTCGGGAAGTGGCGCGCGATCTCCACAGAGCTGACATCGGCCATCGCCATGTCGGCGGGATCCAGCACATAGGGGAATGGGATCTCCTGGCTCGACCGCCCGACCTCGAGGGTCAGATCGAAGTCTTCCTGCAGCAGGGTTAGCTGCTCGACCAGATAGTCGCGATACAGCTCGGGCCGGGTGACGGTGATCGCGTAGCTGCCCGGGGCAGGAATGCGCGCGAAGGCGCGGCTGGTGCGCGGAAACGGCAGGCCCTCGGGCCAGGTCAGCCGCAGTTCGGGATAGACATAGGCGCCGGCCCGCCGCGCGGCGGGATCGGGCGGCGGGCCGCCGGACAGAAAGGATTTGAGGGCGGTGCGGAGAGACTCGACGCTTTGGCGGTATTCGGTCTCAAGCCGATCGACGATGTCGGCTGCGTTCTGGTTCTTCATCGGGCGCTTTATAGCGCCGCTCCATGACTGTTGCGAATCTCGTGTGCTGGACGAACCGGGCCTTCCCGGCGACAAAGGCCCTCGATTGTCTCTGGGGGCCGCATGAATCGCCTTTTTACGTACTTCATCGTGGGCGCCATGGTGCTGGGCGTGCTGGTGGGCTGGGCGGTGAACCAGGCCCTGCCGGCGGCGGACGCGGCGGTCGTCGCGGATAACCTCTCGATCATCACCGACGTCTTCCTGCGGCTGATCAAGATGATCATCGCGCCGCTGGTCTTCGCGACCCTGGTGGCCGGTATCGCGCACATGGAGGACGCCTCGGCGGTCGGGCGCGTCGGCGCCAAGACCATGGGCTGGTTCATCACCGCCTCGATCGTGTCGCTGCTGATCGGCCTGATCATGGTCCACATCCTGCAGCCCGGCGTGGGCATGAACCTGGCGCTGCCGGAGCCCGGGACCGCCGGCGCCGCGGTCGACACGTCGAAGTTCACGCTGAAGTCCTTCGTCACCCACATCGTCCCCGCCTCGATCGTCGAGGCGATGGCCAAGAACGAGATCCTGCAGATCGTCGTCTTCTCGGTGTTCGTCGGCACCGCCGTCGCCGCCATCGACGACAAGGCCCCGGCCGTCCTGGCCCTGGTCGAGCAGGTCGCGCAGATCATGCTGAAGGTGACCGGCTACGTCATGAAGACCGCCCCGCTGGCGATCTTCGCGGCCCTGGCCTCCACCATCGCCACCCAGGGAATCGAGGTCCTGGGCACCTACGCCAAGTTCGTCGGCGGCTTCTATCTGTCACTGGCCATCCTCTGGGGCCTGCTGGTTGCCGCGGTGGTGCTCATCGTGGGCCGCCGCGCGCTGGCCCTGATGGCCGCCGTTCGCCAACCGGCGCTGCTGGCGTTCTCCACCGCCTCCTCGGAGGCGGCCTATCCGCGCACTCTGGAGGAACTTCAGAAGTGGGGCGTCTCGCGCAAGGTGGCCAGCTTCGTGCTGCCGCTCGGCTACTCGTTCAATCTGGACGGGTCGATGATGTACTGCACCTTCGCCACCCTCTTCATCGCCCAAGCCTATGGCGTCGATCTCAGCATCGGCCAGCAGATCACCATGCTGCTGCTGCTGATGGTCACCTCGAAGGGCATCGCCGGGGTGCCGCGCGCCTCGCTGGTGGTGATCGCCGCCACCCTCGCCTACTTCAAGCTGCCCGAAGCCGGCCTGCTGCTGATCCTGGCGGTCGATCACCTGCTCGACATGGGCCGCTCCGCCACCAACGTGGTCGGCAACACCGTGGCCTCCGCCGTGGTCGCCAAGTGGGAGAACCAGATCGAGGACCCGGCCGCCCAGGCCGCCGCCAAGGCCTGAGCCGGCGTGCCTAACGCCGGCTAACCTTATCGCTTAACGCGGCGTTGGCCTCGTGTGGAGAAAGGTGAGGTCCCAACAGGACCCACGTAGCCCGCCCGTGCCGCAATCCTCGTTACGCCTCGCCGAACTTTCCGCGCGGGTGGCCGAGCTCGAAGCCGAGCGGGCCATGACGCTGCGGCTTGCACAGACCGACTCCCTGACCGGCCTGGTGAACCGCGGGGCGTTCAGTTCCGGCCTGTGCGAGCGCCTCGACGCGCCCGCCGGCGACGGACATACGGCCCTCTTCATCATCGACCTGGACCGCTTCAAGAGCCTGAACGACAGCCTGGGTCACCATGCGGGCGACCTGCTGCTGGCCGAATTGGGCCAGCGCCTGCGCGCCGACGCCGGCCCCGGCGAGATGATCGCCCGCCTGGGGGGCGACGAATTCGCCCTGGTCTCCCACGACCCCGATGTGGCGGCCCGCGCCGAGCGACTGGTGGCGGTGCTGAGCCAGCAGCACGTCATCTATGGTCGCACCGTATCCCCCGGCGGCTCCGTCGGGGTGGCGGTGTTCCCAGACGACGCTCAGAACGCGGCCGACCTGCAGCACTTCGCCGACATGGCGCTCTATCGGGCGAAATCGTCCGGCGGCCGGCGCTGGTCGCGCTTCGACGCGGCGCTGCGCGAGGAAAGCGAACGCCGCCGCACGCTGGAGGACGAACTCCGCCGCGCCATCCCTGCCGGCGAGATCGAACCCTGGTTCCAGCCGATCATCGAATCCATGACCGGCCGCATGGTCGGCGTGGAGGTGCTGGCGCGCTGGCGTCACCCCGCCAAGGGCCTGCTGGCCCCGGCCGCCTTCGTGCCCATGGCCGAGGAACTGGGTCTGATCCGCGAGATCGACGAGGCCGTCTTCGAAGCCGCCTGCGCCCGCACCGCGCCATGGGTCGCGGAGGGCCTGATCGAGTCGGTCGCCTGCAACGTGTCCCCGCACGACCTGCTCGACCCGGCCTTCTCGCGCAAGCTGATCGGCCGGCTCGCCAAGACCGACCTGCCCGCCACGGCCCTGACGGTCGAGATCACCGAGACCTTTCTGCTGAAGGACCTGGCCCTGTCGCGCCGGCATATCGAACGCCTGGCCGCCAAGGGCGTGAACGTCGCCCTCGACGACTTCGGCACGGGCTACTCGAACCTGCGCGCCCTCATGCACCTGCCGATCCAGACGGTGAAGCTGGACCGCTCGCTGATCGACGACGTCGGCCGCGACAGCCGGGTGTCCCGCCTGGTGGCCTCGATGCTGCAGGCCGCCCGGTCCCTGGGCGTCCGCATCGTCGCCGAAGGCGTCGAGACCGAGGGCCAGGCGCTGTTCCTGCGTTCGGCGGGCTGCGAGCGGATGCAGGGCTACTTCTTTGCCCGCCCCATGCCGGCCGACGCCATGGAGGCGATGCTGCGCGAGCAGGAAACCCCCGCGCCGCGCCTCGCCGCCGTCGGCTGATCTTCCATACGCGTACGAAATCCCCATATCGGGCGGCAAGGGTTGAACGACCCGCAGACCTGATCATAGAGGACCATGCGCAACCACCTCCGCACCTTCACGCTTCTCGCGGTTCTGACGGCGCTCTTCATGGGCGCGGGCTATCTGATCGGCGGCCCGACGGGCATGCTCGTCGCCCTGCTGTTCGCCGGCGCGATGAACCTGGTCAGCTACTGGAACGCCGACAAGATCGTGCTCAGGATGTACCGCGCGGTCGAGGTCGGCGCCGACCATCCTGAGCCGCTGATCCGCAACTACGCCGCCGACGTCCTAGCCCTGGCCCAGCGGGCCGACATGCCCCCGCCGCGCATCTATGTGATCGATCAGGACCAGCCGAACGCCTTCGCCACCGGCCGCGACCCGCAGCATGCGGCGGTCGCCGCCACCCGGGGCCTGCTCAGCATGCTCGACCGGCGCGAGATCCGCGGCGTGATGGCCCACGAACTGGCCCACGTGAAGAACCGCGACACCCTGACTATGACGATCACGGCCACCATCGCTGGCGCGATCGGGGCCCTGGCCAACTTCGCCTTCCTGTTCGGCGGGCGTGACGGCGAGGGTCGGGCCACGGGGATCTTCGGCGCCATCGTCATCGCCATCGTCGGCCCCATCGCCGCAGGCCTGGTGCAGATGGCGATCAGCCGGAGCCGCGAGTACGAAGCCGACCGTGCCGGCGCCGAAATCTCCGGCGACCCCGAAGCGCTCGCCTCGGCCCTGCGGAAGATCGAGGCCTACGCCAAGGGCGGCTACTTCAACCCCGACGCCGAACGCAATCCGGCCACGGCCCACATGTTCATCATCAACCCGCTGGCGGGCGGCAAGGGCGACAGCCTGTTCTCGACCCACCCGGCGACGCACAACCGGATCGAGGCCCTGCTGGGAATGGCGGGCGGCGCACGCGTCGCGGCCGCCCCGCCCCGCGGAACGTCCGTGCCCGTGACCCCGCCCCGCCGGACCGGACCCTGGTCCTGACCGCTACTTGAGGATGGCCAGCGGACGTGACTTCGCGGGTCCGCCGATCAGGGCCGAAGCCTCGGCGACGGCGGCCTCGGCGCTCGTCTTGCCCTCGGCCACCTGGTCGGCCAGGTCCATCAGCGTCGGTCCGACGATCGAGCCGTTCTGGGCCTCCTCCGTCACGACCACGCCCCGGTCCTTGGCGATCGCCCGGTCCCACGCTTTGCGCACCTCGGCCCAGTAGCCCCGGGTGGCGTTCCAGTAGTCGTCGGCCGCCTTCACCTGGAACTGATCCGATCGGGTATAGGTATTGAGCACCACCTCGTGGACGTAGGTGACCGGCTTGCCGTCCTTCAGCCCCAGCTTGGCGTTGTCCTGTTCATGCACCCAGCCGTCGGGGGTCAGGGCGTGGCGATTGACGCCCGCGTACCAGCCATAGACCGGCTTGCGCACTGCATCGCGCCGCGCCAACGGCCGCAGTGTCCGGTCGCTCTGCCAGCTGGCGACGCCGCCTTCGTAGGTCCACTTGCCCACGCCGCCGTAGCGGGGGCTGTCGTCGGTCTGCCAGACGGTCTGCGACCAGGCGCCCTGGCGCGCCGACGCGGGCACGGGCTTTAGCGTCCAGGTGTTCGCCGTCTCGTAGGCCAGCACGTTGGCCGGCTCATAGGTCCAGTCCTGCCGCCAGTGCTTGACGATCATCGGCTTGCCGTCGTCTTCCACCACCAGCAGGTGCTGCAGGCTGATGAAGTCGCCGCGATCCTCGACGACGCGGACGGCCTCGTAGCCGCCGCTGTGCTTCTCCTCCAGCGGCTTGTAGCCCGCCACGAAGGGCACGGTTTCGCGCATGTCGAAATGAACGCGGTAGTCCCCGGCCATGGCCAGGATGGACGCCCGGTCCCGCGCGGGCGGCCCGTCGGCCGCCACGGCTAACACGGGGGCGGCCAGGCTGGAGACCAGTGCGATTGCGAGGCAGTTGCGGCGCGTGATCATCATCCTCTCCGTCAGAAGTCGTAGGTCAGCGAAAGCGAGACGTTGCGTCCGGGCTGGGTATAGGCGTCGCGGCTGACGGCGGTGGAAGAGAGCCCCCGCACGTCGCGCCAGTAAGCGTACGTCTCATCGGTCAGGTTGAACACACCCGCCCGCGCCGTCAGGCCGTCGGCCACGCGCCAGAACGCGGTCAGGTCCAGGACGGTGGACGCGCTGGGTCGGAAGCAGGCGGGCGAGCAGGCCACGGCCACCCGGCTGGCCGCCTTCCGCTCGGCGTGCACCGCGGTGAGTTCGCCGCCAAAGCGGCCTTGCGGATCGCGGTAGCTGACGCCAACCGACACCTTGACCGGATCGATGCTGTCCAGCGGCGCCTTGGCGGGCGAATAGCTGTCGCCGCGGGCATAGGCGGCCGTCAGGAAGCCCCCCAGGCCATTGTCCAGCCGCAGGCGGGCGCGCGCCTCAACCCCGCGGATCTTGGCCTTGGTCAGGTTCACGTACTGGAAAACGCCCGGATCCGTCGGGGTGAATGTCCCGGACACCTGCACCTGCTCGATGAAGTTCCGGTATTCGCCGGAGAACGCCGCCAGCTCGGCCGACCACACCGGCGTCACCCACCGCGCGCCAGCTTCGAAGGCCTCGCTGGTCTCGGCTTTCAGGTCGGGGTTGGAGATCGAACGATAGTTCTGGATCGGGTTCGCGAAGGCGTTGTTCACTTGGCTTGGCGACGGCGCCTTGAAGCCTTGGGAATAGTTGAAGAACAACCGCGCCTGTTCGGCCGGCTTGAACACCAGGCCGAATTTTGGGGACACGCGGGTGTCGTCCGACCCCGACGGCGTGAAGGCCCCCAGCAGCGCATCCGCCTTGGGCGACAGCTTGTAGTGATCGATCCGAAGCGCCGGAGACACCGTGAGCCGGCCCTTGAGCAGCGCGATCTGATCCTGCACGAAAGCGCCCAGCAGGGTGTAGTTCGTCGTCGGAAACGCCCGCATCGGGAACGCCTCGCCAGCCGGCGGCGTGGTCCCGTCGCGAACGCCGGTCTGGCGGGTGCGCGATCCGTCGAAGCCGTAGATCAGCCCGTGCTCCACACCCCCCAGGCTAAACAGGCTCTCGAGCTGCGCGGAGACCCCGTAGACCCGATTGTCGAAGGTGTTCAGCCGTGTGCGGTCGGCGGCGGTGTTGCGATCCTCCGCAGTGTATTGGACCGTCGTGCTGTCCTGCCAATAGGCCGACCACAGGATCCGATCGATCGGTCCGTCCTCCAGGGCGAGACGCTGGTCCACCATCACGCGGTCGCGCTGGATGTCGTCGGCCGCCCGCAGGCCGATGACGCTCGTCGCCGCCAGCGGCGGCTTGGCGATACCGCTCAGGACATTGGCCTTGATGTCCCGGTCATAGTGCTCGGCGGTCAGCCGGATGCGGTTCGAGTCCGACGCATCGAACACCAGCTTGCCCAGCACCGATCGGGTCAGGATGTCCTGCGGGTTGGCTGCCGTCCTGTCGGTATTGGCGGCGTCGTTGGCGCCTTGGGTCTCCGTCTCGTGACCATAGCGATAGGTGTAGGCGACCATGGCGGATATCCGGCCCCGCCGCCCGACCGCGACGCCTGTCGCGCCAACGCTGTCGTCCGCCGAGCCATAAAAGCCGCGCACGCGCCCGCCGAAGCGCTGGCCGTCGCGCAGGAAATCCGCCGGGTCCTTGGTCGTGAAGCTGACCGCGCCCGCCACCCCGTCCGACCCATAGAGCGCCGACGCCGGTCCGCGCAGGATTTCCACCGACTTCATCAGGTCCAGATCCTGATAGTCGCCGCGACCCACCGACTGTGCGCCGAAGGTGAAGCCATCGGGTACGCGGACGCCGTCCACCTGGATCAGCACCCGGTCGCCCTCCAGGCCGCGGATATTGAACCCGGCATTGCCGTCCCGGCCCGTGGTCCCCAGGGCTGCGCCGAAGCGAGCCGGGGCCGCGCGAACCGATACGCCGGGCTCGGTCTTCACGACGTCCGCGATCGTGGCGGCCAGTCGGTCCTCCAGGTCTGCGGCCGTGACGATGCTCACGGTCACGGGCGTCTCGCTGGCCGCCATTTCGGTCCGCGACCCCAGAACCGTCACGGGATCGACCGTGACGGCGGCGCCGTCGTCAGCCAAGGCCGGTGACGCTGCGAGCACAAGCAGGGAGGCGACGCCGAACAGCCGCAGACGCATGAGGGGGATCTCCAAAAGCCAAGCTGACCCCGCCTTATTGCGAATGATTCTTAGAATCAATCTTAATTGGTGGCATTGTGTCGCACCTGCGGCTCCCGCCGCACTCACGCCTTGTTCCGACCTGACATCCCTGACAGTTGAGTCATGCCAGCAGGAGGTCGGGGAATTCCCCTGTCACGTCAGCGGGACGACTCAACCTTTGCGACTGTCCAGGCCGCCTGGGGGTCGCGGGAACATCGTCTTGCCCACCGAGGTTGTCATTGAGCCCATGCCAAACATGCCGATCCTGACACGCTCCCTGGAAATCGACGCGCCGGCCACGGAGGTCTGGCGTGTGCTGACGACCCCCGACCTGGTCCGTGAATGGGCCGCCGCCTACCAGGACGGACTCTTCATCCGCACCTCGTGGCGCGAGGGCGAACCTGTGGCGTGGAAGACGGCGACCGGCGACACCCGGTCCGAGGGTCGCGTGGCGGCGTTCAAGCCGGAACGGCTGTTGAAGTTCGACTATGCTGGCGACCGGGGCGCCTTCTCCGACACCTTCGAGATCATCGCTAAGGAAAACCGGACCTGGCTTAACGTCACCACCGGTCCGCTCTCGCAGGATGACCTCGACGCGCTGGAGCGCCAGACCGACGAGGCGATCCGAGAGATCAAGAGCCTGGCCGAAGAGTCGGCGCAGATTCACGGTCTACGCTAGCGGGGAGGCGCGAGTCCGACCGCCGCCGTGATCAGTCAGTCCTCGACCCGCGTCTCTGGCCGGTCGTCGCCCGCCGAGAGTTCCTCGCGCCAGCGGCCCGAGGCGTCTTCATAGACGATGCCTTCCGTCGGGCCGGCCACCTGCTGTTCGGCCGCTGCGCGCGCCGCGGCCGCATGCGCCGCCTCATGGGTCGGGAAGGTCTCGGAATAGGTGCCGTCGACCTGATAGGCCCAACCGCCGTCATGCTCGACGACGTGATACGTGACTTGAGTCATCGGAGGGCTCCTGGCCTGTAGCGATTAGACGTCGACCACGCTCTTGCCCACGGGGGTGAGCGAGAGCAGCGCCAGCTTAACGTGCTGCCAGGCGAACGGGATCCCGATGATCGTCACAGCCAGCGCCGCGGCCAGCACGATGTGATGCAGCGCCAGCCACCAGCCCGCCAACACCAGCCACAGAATGTTCAGACAGCCGCTGCCGACACCGGTGTCTCGCTCGACCACAGCCCGACCGAACGGCCAGTAGCTGAAGCCCGCGATGCGGAACGCCGCGGGCGTCCAAGGCAAACCGATCACGGTGATCGCCAGGACCACCCCGGCCAGCAGCCAGAGCGTTCCCGAAATCCAGCCGCCCAGGACGAACCAGAGGACATTCAGCAACAGTCGCATCGGTGAAGCTCCGCGGATGGCCAAGCTTCATATAGGCGTTCGCGGCCGGTTATGTTCCGCGCGCCGGCTCGCCAGGTCAGTCCGCCGCCGGCGCCTGGGCGGTCTTGTAGTGCTGCGCCAGATCCTCGTGCTCGGCGATCCGCACGGCGCGGGCGACGTTCAGGCGCGTGAACACATGGGTCGCGCCCCGGCGGCGGCCTTCAGTCCAGTCGGGCCGCGCCTTGGACAGGTCGTTCGTCTCGCCGACCCACAGCACGGTGTGACCCGCGGGCTCTTCGCGGACGTAGGCGTAGTTGCCGGCCGCGGGCAGCAGCGCCGAGCCCTCCGGCCAATGGCGGAAGCGGTAGCGGGCGCCCGAGGCGCCCTTGAGGTCGAGAAAGTCGTTCATCGCCCGCCCTTATGCGCGCGCTGGCGGCAGTTTCCTATGCCCAGGTGACGCTCGGCACGACTTTGACCCGCACCGACTTGTGGATGACCGAGGTTGGGCCGGGGCCGGGCGGGTCGCGCTGCGGATGAAAGAAAGGCCCCCGATCCCGGCCGTGATCGGGGGCCTCATAAGAGGCGTGCGGGCCTTGGAGGACCCTCAAGCTCTCGCAGAAGGCGCTGATCATCTCCGACGTCCTCCCCAGGGCGCCGCAGCGATCCGCACCTCTCGCGCTGGGCCTGCCAGGAGCAGGTCCAGATGCGGATATCGACACCTCGGTCCGCGACATGACGATCGCAGCCCCGGCGCCGCACCCGCAGGGGCAGGCGGCGACGTCGGGGGTCCCGAGGGACGCGGTGGGGTTTAAGTCGGGTCCGCCGCGCTTCGGGAGAGGGGGTCTAAATCCGTCGCCATAAAGACCAGGGTCCGCTGCAACCGGACAGGCCCGCGAGCCGATCTTTTCCCGAGCGGAACCCGATCTTTCCCCCAAATTCGGCTCCAGTTGACGCTGGCGACGCCCATTGGTTGTGCTAAGGCCCGATGGCAGGTGTGTGTGTGGCTGGGCTATCGGGTCCGTTCGCGACGATCACTGGAAGCGGGGGTTTGATGCAGCTGGCTCACCAGGCTGCGTTTTCGCTAGGTATGCTAGAGGTGCGGCCACCGACCTGCGAGGTCGTGTCGCCCCTCGGCCGCGAAGTGCTGCAACCGCGCGTCATGCAAGTGCTGGTCAGGCTGTCCCAGGCGGACGGCGGCGTGGTCACGCGTGACGATCTGATCGAGACCTGTTGGGGCGGCCGCGTGGTCGGCGAGGACGCCATCACCCTCGTGATGATGAAGCTGCGCAAGCTGGCCAGCCGCAGCGGCGGCGCCTTCGCGATCGAGACGATCCCGCGGGTGGGGTACCGCCTCGCCGCCAGCACCGGCCCGGCGCTGGTTGCGGAGCCGAAGCAGGCCGGCAAGGCGCGGCCTCGCCTTTTGGTGCTGGAGTTCACCCACGCGCTCGGCGACGAGGACCAAGCGTGGTTCGCCGAGGCGCTGGCCGATGAGCTGACCGCCGGCCTGTCGAAATCGCCCTTGCTCGCCGTCATGCCACGCCAGGCGCTGCTGCATTCCGACGTCGCCGGCCATCCGCCGGGCGCGATCTGCGCGCGTCTGGGCGTCGACTATGTGATCGATGGCAAGATCCGCACCATCGGCGGAATTGTCCGGGTCTCCGTCGACCTCATCCAGGGCGCGGATGAGACCAGCGCCTGGTCGGCCCGCTACGATCGGCCCATGGCCGATCTCTTCGCCATGGTGAGCGAGATCACCCATTCGATCATCGGCACGGTTGAGCCGGCGGTGCTGGAGCAGGAAGAGGCTCGCGCCCTGCAGGGGCCGGCCCACAGCCTTCAGTTCTGGCGGTTGTTCGTCCAGGGCCGCCGGCACTTCTGGCGCTCGACGGCTTCGGATGTGCGGCTGGCCGAGCAGTATCTGCTCCAGGCCCTGGCGATCGAGCCCGACGACGTCTCGGCCCTCTCCATCCTGGCGCACTGCAAGCTGTTCAGCGTCTGGGTCGGGACATCCGACAACCCGCGCGCCGCGATCGCCGAGGCGCACGACCTGGCCCTGCAGGCGCTGTCGTCCGGCGCCTCGGACGCCTTCGCCCATTATACCCTGGGCGTGGTGCTTTCGATGATGGGTCGCGGGGTCGAGGCCCAGGCCGAACAGCGTCGCGCCCTGGAGCTCAACCCCTACCTGGCCGCGGCCTCCGGGGAGATGGGCCGTCTACTGGCCTTCGACGGCAAGTCGCAGGAGGCCATCGACTATTCCGAGCGCGCGATCGCGGCCAGCCCGAACGATCCGCACGCCTGGCTTTGGTTCCGCAGCAAGGCCATCGCCCGCTTCATCGCCGGCGACTTCGAGGCTGCGGCGCGCGACGCCGCCGACGCCTGCGCGCGCGGGCCGGAGCGCTTTCCCCTCCACTTTCTGCTGTCCGCCTGTTACGCCGGCGCCGACCAGATGGAGCAGGCGCAACGCGCGCTGGAGGACGGCGAGCGTCTCGCACGCGGGCGCGCGGGTCCTGGCCGCAGCAACGCCACAGCCTATTCTCTGGACGCCCTGAAAACCGGGCATCCGTTCACCCGGTCTTCTGACCTGGCAAAGCTCGTTAAGGCTCTGCAAAAGTCTGGATGGCAAGGTGCCTAGATAGGAAACTATCCAGGGGCGGGGCAGAAGCCCCGAATACACGACATGTCTAGTGTGAAAGCGCCGCAAAAGGTGGCGATTCTTGGCGGCGGCATGGGTGGTCTCGCCACGGCCTTCGAATTGACCAGCCAGCCCGACTGGCAGAAGCGCTTCGACATCACCGTGTACCAGCTCGGCTGGCGGCTCGGCGGCAAGTGCGCCTCCTCGCGGGGCCCCAACGAGCGGATTGAGGAACACGGCATCCACGGCTTCATGGGCAGCTACTTCAACGCCCTGCCGATGATGTCCGATGTCTATGCTGAGCTAAACCGCGCGCCGGACCAGCCGCTCGCAACCTTCGAGCAGGCCTTCCTCGGCTCCAACTTCACCATGCTCTGGGAATGGCAGAACGGCGGGCTGCAGCCGTGGCCGGTGCGCGCGCCCAGCAACGACCTGCCCCCCACCGACGGCAGCTACTACAAGGGCGTTCCGACCGCGATCCTGGCGATCCTCAGCGAGATTGAGGCGATGCTGACCATGACGCCCGGGGTGCCCAAGGTGGTCGACCTGTTCCTCTCGGCGCTGATCGAAAAGGCCCGGAACCAGGTCGAGACCATTCCGCTGTCGGAAGGCCCTAACCACCCGCTGGTCGCCGAGATCGAAGCGGCGCGAGCCTTCATCTACGATATCGTGCGCACCTTCGTTCCCCCCGCTCCCGCCCAGGGTGCGCCGGCCGACGCCCTGCGCCACGCCCTGCTGACCCTCGATTTCTATGCGGCGCTCATCGTCGGCACGCTTTGCGACAACGTCGAGGTGCGCGGCTTCGACGTTCTCGATCCCGAGAACTGGAGCGACTGGCTCACCCGTCACGGCATCCATGCCGCCACCCTGCAGTCGCCGGTGGTCATGACCACCGTCAACATCTGCTACCAGAGCCCGAACGGCGACACGAGCCGGGCCGCCCGCATGGCCGCGGGCTGCTTCCTGAACTGGACCCTGCGGTCCTGCGCCTACATGGGTTCCCTGATCTGGAGCTTCGCCGCCGGCACCGGCGAGACGGTGGTCGCGCCCATGTACGAGGTGCTCAAGCGCCGGGGCGTGAAGTTCGAGTTCTTCCGCAAGGTTGATAACCTCCGCCTCTCGGACGACCGCAAGCGCATCGCCGCCATCGAGATGACGATTCAGGCCACCCTCAAGGACCCGGAGGCGGGCTACCATCCGCTGATCGACGTGAAGGGCCTGCCCTCCTGGCCCGCCAACCCGCACTACGATCAACTGGTGGAGGGCGAGTATCTCCGGGCCACGCAGATCGACCTGGAATCCTACTGGAACGGCTGGCCCAACGCCGCCTTCCCGCACCTGCAGACTCCCCATGTCCTGCGGGAAGGCCAAGACTTCGATCAGATCGTCTTCGCCATCTCCCTCGGGGCGGTCCCCTACCTCTGCAAGGAACTGCTGGCCGAGAAGGCCGCCTGGCGCGACATGGTCGCGACCATTCCGACGCTCCAGACCCAGGCCATGCAGCTCTGGTTCTACAAGGACATGTACGAGCTGGGCTGGTCCGAACCGCTCAATCCGGCCGAGAACGAGCTGGCGCTGAGCGCCACCTACTTCTGCCCGCCCAACGGCAACGCCGAGTTCCACGATCTCCTGAAGTGGGAGTGCTGGCCCAAGGACAACCAGCCCAAGGCGCTCTGGTACTTCTGCGGGCTGATGCCGGACTACGAGGCGCCGCCGCCGTTCAGCGACACTGACTATCCGCGCCGCCAGTCCGAGCGCGTGAAGACCCAGTGCATCCAGTACCTCCAGACCTCCATCGGCACGATGCTGCCGAACGCGACGGTCCGCGCCAACAATCCCGCCGGCGACCCCAACGGCCTGGACTTCGACCTGCTGGTCGACACCCAGAACACCGCGGCCCAGGGCGTTCAGCGTTTCGACAGCCAGTTCTGGCGCGCCAACATCGACCCCACCGAGCGCTACGTCGCCTCGCCGCCCGGCAGCACCGATTGCCGGATGGAGGCCTGGGGCTCAGGCTTCGAGAACCTCGTCCTGGCCGGGGACTGGATCTACACCGGCCTCAACGTCGGCTCGTTCGAGGGCGCGACCATGGGCGGCAAGCTGGCGTCCCACGCGCTGTCCGGCGCGCCTGCCTTGCCCAGCATCATCGGCTATCCGGTGATCCCGCGCCCGCAGGTCTCGCTGGACCGTCCGCACGCGCCGCCGCCCTCCGGCGTCGCCACGCCGACGCTGCGACGGGTCGCCTGATCCGCCCGACAAGCGCCCGGCGTGCGCGTTGCATTCCGGGCGCGCGTCCCATCTAACGAGCGCCATGACCGCGTCCCTGAACCCGTCCTCCGCCCTGCAGCGCCTGCTGGACGCGCCGGTCCATCCCGGCCGCCTGGCGTGGATCGGCCTGCGCACCGCGCGGCGCGGCCCGGTGGACGAGGTTCCGTCCGCGCGCCTGTCGCCGGACCAAGGGCTGATCGGCGACCGGTACGGCGGTCGCAGCGGGGGCAAGCGCCAGGTCACCCTGATCGCCCGCGAGGATGTGTCCGCGGTGGCGGGCTTCCTCGGCCTGGCGAACCTCTCACCCCGGGTTTTGCGCCGGAACCTGATGACCGAAGGGCTCAACCTGCTGGCGCTCAAGGGACGCCGCATCGCCATCGGCGAGGCGATCCTGGAGATCACCGGCGAATGCCACCCCTGCTCGCGGATGGAAGAGGTGCTGGGCGTCGGTGGCTACAACGCCCTGCGCGGCCGCGGCGGCCTCACCGCCCGGATCGTCCAGGCGGGGGAGATCGCCTTGGGCGACCTCATCGTGCGCGTCGATCCCCCTGCGCCGGGGACCGACTAGGTCGACCCGGCCGTCGCCGCGATCTGGGCGCCGACCCGCTTGGCCACCGCGGTCGGCCGATATTGCAGCATCGCCGTCGGCGCCCGCTCGGCGGTCGGCGCCCCGCAGGCGATGAGGCGGCCGGCGATATCGCAAAGCGGCTCCAACACGTCGAGCCGGCGAATCCAGTCGGCCGGCAAGGCGTCCACGCCGTGCGCCGCCCCCCAGATCTGGCCCGCGACTGCCGCGGTCGTATCGCTGTCACCGTCGTGGTTGGCCGCGATCCGGACGGCCTCCTCGAAGCTCCGGGCGCGGAGCACGGCGTAGAGTCCGATCGCCAGCGCCTCGTCGCCGGACCAGCCCTGTCCCAGGGTGGCGATCGCCTCCCGCGCCGGCGTGTCGCTGTGCGCCATCGACCGGGCGGCCTTCACTGCACGCAGGACGCCGGGCCCGCCATCCATCCGCTCCAGGCGGATCTCCATCCGCCCCAGCGCCGCGGCCATCGGCAGATCGGCCACCAGGTCATGGATCAGGCTGGCCAGCGCCGCGCCGCTCAGCCGTCCCGCGGGATGGCCATGGGTAAGGGCCGCCGCGCCATGGGCCAGGTCGAAGGCGGCGTCGGCGCCGAGCGACGACACCAGGCCCAGGGGCGCAACCCGCACCAGCGCCCCGCTGCCCTTCGAGTCGTTCAGCGGCGCCGTCGGCGTCCCGCGACCGCCGGCGTGCAGCGCCGAAAGGCAGGTGCTCCCCGGCGCGCGCACCGCCCAGAGCTCGCGATACTGGCTGAGCCCCCGGGCGCCCGGCGACCATTCCTCCCGCTGGGTGCGGAACCAGGCCAGATAGGCTTTGCGGACCCGCGCCAGGATCTGCGCGGGTTCGTCGGGGTAGCCCGCCGCCACCGCATCCAGCAGGCCCTCGGCCGTGAACAGGGTCATCTGGGTGTCGTCGCTGACCACGATCCGGCCGCCCGGGCTCAGCGGCGCCGCCAGGCCCGCCTCCCCGAACCGGTCGCGAATCTGCGACCAGGACCGGAACTCGATCGGATAGCCCAGGGCGTCGCCCAGGGCTCCGCCGAACAGACAGCCCAGGATCTTCGTCGCCGCCCGCGGCAGCGGCGCCGCGCCGCTCACCAGCTGCGGCATGGCCTCGGCGCGCGGCAGCCGGGCCCGAGCCCCCGCGTCATGGGCGCCCGCCCCCATCTCCACCAGCAGCCGCGACGCCAGCCAGCGCGCCCGCAAACCGCCGACGTCACAATGGATCAGGACCCGCCCGCCGCGCTGCAGGATCTGGCGCAGACGGTGCCCCGCATAGGTCCACAGGCGTTTGAACCGCGCGTCGGGCGCAGCCCCGGCCCGGAGCGGCATGTGGTGCCATTCGGCCGACAGGGTCGGCAGCGCCTCGAGCAACGCCTCGCATCCCAGCAGCCGCAGCTCATGCGCCGACATCAGGGTGACGATGGCGTCCGGACGGAAAGCCGCCACCGCCTCCAGATCGCTGGCCAGGCTGGCGCCGCCGCCGCCCGGGCACGCGGCCACGCCCAGGACCGCCCGGCCGCAGGCGATCGCATCGATTCGGTACGACGGCGTCGCGCAGGCGAGACTCATAAGCGGGGGGCCCCTTGATTGACACAGGCGCAAACTGACTTAGTGTGCGATTAACACTTACATCCCCTTACTTAGTGTCGTCAATACACGAACATGCCGTTCACCTACGAATATCCGCACCCCGCCGTCGCCACGGACATCGCGGTTTTCACCCTGCGTCGCGGGGCGCTGCATGTGCTGCTGATCGAACGGGGGGCCGATCCCTTCCGCGGCGCCTGGGCGCTGCCCGGTGGCTTCCTGCAGCCGGACGAGGAGCTGGATCAGTGCGCGCGCCGCGAACTGCGCGAGGAGACCGGTGTCGACGCCGACCTGCTACAGCCTTTCGGAACCTTCAGCGCGCCCGACCGCGACCCCCGCGAACGGGTGATCTCCGTGGCCTATCTCGCCCTCATGGCCTCCGACGAACTGCGGCTCGAGGCCAGCACCGACGCGGCCCAGGCGCGTTGGTTCCCGGTGGGCGACCTGCCGGCCCTGGCCTTCGACCACGCCGCGATCCTGGCGCGCGCGCTTCAGGTGCTGGGCGAAACCGCGCGGGGCATCCGGCCCCTCTTCGCCCTGTTGCCGGCGCGCTTCACCCTCAGCCAGCTGCAGAGCGCCTATGAGGCCGTCACCGGCGAGGACGCCGAGAAGCGCAACTTCCGCAAGACCGTGGCCGCCCTGGGATGCGTGCGCGAAACGGAGGAGTTCGCCCACGGCGCCCACCGGCCTGCCCGCCTCTACGCGGCGAACGCCGCCTAGCGGCCGGCGCGCCACTGGCGCCATTCCGGCAGAACTGTTCTGCGAAAACGGGGAGATGTCTCGCGGGGCCTGAGGACATACGTGTCGGGGGACCAAAGGAAACCCCGATGAAACTCGCCCTGTCCCTGATGTCGTTCGGCTTTCTCGTCGTGATGGCGATCCCGACGATCGGCCCCTTCCTGCGGGGTTGAGGCCCGCTCAGCCGGCCCGGCAGTACGCCGGCCGGTCCGCGACGGCCGGACAGCCCAGCCGCTCCAGCACCGCATCCACATAGGCTTCGATGTTCCGCCGCGCCGCGGGCACGCCGCTGACGCCGGCCGCCTCCAGCGCCTTCAGGCCGCCGCCGATCTCGAATAGCGCCCGAAACGCGTCCTTCTCCACCAGGGCGGTCGGCAGAATGTCGATCTCCTGCTCGCGCAGCATGGCCACCACCCTGGCCAGGGACCGCGGCTTCAGCGCCGGCGGCGCCCGCGACACCAGGCACTGGTGCATCAGGCCCGAGCCCGCCCGCTTGCCGAACGAGGCCACCAGCTCCGCGGCCTTGATCGCCTCGATGGCGTCCATCGGCGAGCCGTTCAGCGGCGTCACCACCAGGTCGAACCGCATGGCGGCGAAGACCATCGCGCCGCGCACCGAGCCCTCGGTGTCGACGATCACCCAGTCGGGATCGCGCCGCCGCGCCTCCTGGGCCGCATCGCGGATATCCTGCACCGTCGGCGCGGCGTGGACGGTGATCGCCTCAGGCCGGCCCGGCAGCGCGCCCCACCGCACCAGCGGCTTGTTCGGATCGGAATCGATCAGGGCCACCCGCGCACCGCGTTCGGCGAGGCCCAGCGCCAGCAGCAGCGCCGCCGTTGTCTTGCCCGCGCCCCCCTTGGGGCTGATGAAGGCGATGTTCGGCATTAAGCCCAAACTCCCGTGGCGAGGACGCGTCCTCACGACAACGAGGCTGCGACCCCGGCCGCCTCGCGGCGCGCACGGTAGAGCTGTGAAAGCCTCGGCGCCAGCCTCATCCCGCAGGCTCACGTCACGTAAATGACGTCGGTTCGTCGCGCGGGAACACCGCCGGTGGTCGGATTTGCACGACTTCGCGCCTGACGGGAGAGTCGTATACGCGACAGACACGAGTCGTCTATCGAGTCGCCAGCGAGCTGCGCGTGGGGCGGGCCCGCTTGGGGGCGTCACATGTTCAAGTCCAGATTGTTTCTCGCTGCGGCCGCCGTCGGGATGGCGTGCGTCGCCCAACCGGCCTCCGCGCTGCAGATCGTCTTCGTCGACATTGGCGGACTGACCGGGAGCCCGGCCGAGGCCGGCTTCAACATGGCGGCAAAGTACTGGGGATCGATGCTGACGGACAACAGGACCGTTACGCTCCACGTCAGCTATGAGCCCTTGTCCAATGGCTTCGGGTCGGGCGGAACGACCAGCGTGGCCATGGCGAAGGGCAGCGTCTATGACGCGCTTGACCAATCCCAAACAAGCGCGCTCGACGCTGCGGCGGTCGCCAGCCTGGCGTCGCTGGCTGGGAGCAGCGATGCGATGATGGTCCCTCTGCCCGTATTCTACGCTCTTGGCGGCCCAGACGGTGGCCCGACCGGCGACATCAGCAAGGATGGCGAACTCGTCTTCAACAGCGAGGCCGTGTGGGACTTCGACCCGACCGACGGGATCACGAGCGGGAGCCACGATTTCCTTGGCGTTGTCCTGCATGAGATGGCCCACGCCTTGGGCTTCCAGACGGGCGTGGATTTCGGCTTTGCCGCGCCCCTGGACCTGTTCCGCTATTCAGCGCCCGGTGTGCGGAGCTTGGCCCGCGAACCGGCCTACTTCTCCCTTGATGGCGGGCAGACCGCCTTCCAGGGGGCCCAGTTCGCCAACCAGCCCGGGCTCGCCTTCGAGCCGGGCCATTGGGCTCCCAACAGCGAGCCCTGCGCAACGGGGCCGGGGTTGATGATTCCAGTCCTCTGCGAGGGGCAAGAGTTCTTCGTCACCGGCCTCGACCTCGCCGCGATGGACGTCATCGGCTACGACATCAACGTCGATGTCGCGACCTATCGCCAGACCACCGCCGAGATCTACCGCGCCATGACCGCCCCCGTCGGGCCGGGCGTGGGCGCCGTGCCGGAACCGGGCACGTGGAGCCTGATGATCGCTGGCTTCGGACTTCTCGGCACGGCTCTGCGCCGTCGCCGCGCGACCTTCGCCTGATCGCGCCAGACCGGCCTCTCCGGCGGCGCGCCGCGGGAGAGGCCGAGCCTGTGTGAACCCCGGACCGGGGCGGGGCGTGATCGCCCTTGCGGCGGCCTCAGACCGAACTCAGGTCGCGACCAGTTCCGCCATGGGCACATTCACCTGGCAGAGCAGCCCTTCTGGCCGCCATGTCTTGACCACACGCCCGCGAAGTTGGCGCTCGATCCCGGCCCGGATGATGGTCGATCCGAACCCCATCGCGGTTGGCGCGGCCACGGACGGCCCGCCAGCTTCCGTCCAGGCGATGTTCAACTGCGCCGTGTCCGGATCGACGGCGTCCACCGCCCATCGAATCTCCAACTGGCCGCTCTCCGTCGAGAGCGCGCCGTACTTCGCCGCATTGGTCGCCAATTCGTGGAAGACCAGCGCAAGGGTCTGGGCCGCGTCGGGCCGCAGGTTCAGCGGCGCGCCGTCGATCGTCACCCGCCCGGCCCGCGCATTGGCGAAGGGGGCCAGCTCTTCCTGAACGATGGCCCGCAGCTCCGCGCCATGCCAGCGGGACGCCGCCAGCAGGGTGTGACTCCGGGACAGCGCAGCAATCCGGCCACTGATCGTGGCGATGAAATCCTCAATGGTGGCCGCGCGCGTGAGCTGCACGATCGACTGCACAACGGCGAGAAGGTTCTTGCCCCGGTGGTCCACCTCCCGCGCGAGCATCCGCTCTCGTTCCTCGGCCATCCGGCGGTCGGTGATGTCGACGGAGGATCCGATCAGGCCGATCACGGCGCCATCGGCATTGCGAAGGGGGGCCTTGGTGGACAACCAGACGGCCGGCGTACCGTCCGCCAGCCGCACGTCTTCCTCGACCTGCTCCTCGACGCCGGTCGTCATGACCCGCCGGTCGGTCTCCATGATCTTGGCGGCTTCGGCCTTGTCCGCCAGGACGTCCAGATCGGTAAGGCCAAGATAGTGTTCCGGCTCCGTGCCGAGCAGCGCGGTAGTGCCGCGGTTGGCCATCAGGAACCGGCCCTCCAGATCCTTCGCGTAGACCACCCCGGGCACGGCCTCGACGAACCCGCGAAGAATCTCGACAGCCCGGTCACGTTCCGCCTCCAGGGCGAGCTGTGAGCTGATGTCGATCAGAACCCCGGGAAAGCGGAGGGGCGCCCCGTTGTCGTCCAGTTCGGCACGCCCGTTGGCTTCCACCCAGCAGTAGGCGCCGTCGCGCTGGCGCACGCGGTATCGCGCGCGAAAGGGACCACCGCGGCCGAGGGCTTCCGAGATCGCGCTCGCAATGCGCTCCTGATCGTCCGGGTGAATGGAGCTTGTCACCCGGCTCAGGGGCAGGCCCGTCGTGCATTCCACCGGATCGAGATCGAAGTACTGGGCGAACCGCTCGTCCGCCGTAACCCGGTCGGCTGGAACCTCCCAGATCCACGTCCCCACGATCGCACCCGCGTCCAACGCGAGCTGCACGCGCTCCAAGGCCTCCCGCACCTGGGCTTCCGCGAGGCGTTGCTGCGAAATGTCGTGGAACAGGACGGCGACCCGCCCTTGAGATGGCTCGTCTGCGGGAAGAGCCTGCACATCCCACCACCGACCCAGCGCCGCGGAACCGGCCGTGAAGCGCGCCGGCTGTCGCGTGGTCGCAACCCGACCGTAGGCGTCGAACCAATGCTGTTCATGGTCCGGAACGATCTCGCGCATTCTCATGCCCGGCCGGACGGCGAACCCGGCCTCGCGCTCGAAGGCCGCATTGGTCTCGATGAACCGATAATCCACCGGCGCGCCCGCCGCATCGAAGATCATTTCGATGACGCACAGGCCGGTGTCCATGTGCTCGATTAGCGTGCGGTAACGGCGGACTTGCAGCTCGATGGAGCCGCGGTCGATCTCAGGGTGGGCGCTGTCGCTGACGTCCGCCGCCATGGTCCCGGAGTTCCTGTTGCTGGCGGTCGTCACACGGTTGCCACCGCGTCGATGCCCCACCGAATGTCAGGACCTAGCGCAACTTTGGTTCCACTCGCAACAATTCGCGGTTTGGGTCCGTGGGGGTGCTCTCGCGGGATGGCAAGAGCGCCGAAGCCTGCCCGCAGTGTGCGCATCACGCGAGTTGGCCTCGCGCCACGATAGCGTCGCCTTGTGAAATCTCACGTTCGATGAACAATGGCCCGCATGGGGCGTGTGACCAGTCCAGACGCAGAGATCGCGAACGCTCGGCCCGTTCCGTACGAGCGCCTGCTGGCCGCCTGCTACGAGGATATGCGCCGCATGGCCCGCGCCATCATGGTCGGCGACGGCATGCGCCTGAAGCTCCAGCCCACCGACCTGGTCAACGAGGCCTCGCTGCGGCTGATCCAGTCCATGCCGGGCCAGATCAACGACGAGGGTCACATGCTGGCGGTCGCCGGCCGGACCATGCGCCGCGTGCTCATCGACGAGGCCCGCCGCTTCCGGGCGGCAAAGCGGATGGCGCCGCCCATCCTCACCCAGTTTCCCGGCGGCCAGCAGGACCACGTGGTCGATGTCGAGGATCTCGACCGCGCGCTGGCCGCCCTTGAGACCTTCTCGGCCGAACATTCCCGCGTCGTGGAGCTGCGCTTCACCCTTGGCCTGACGGTCGAGGAGACCGCCCGCGCGACCGGCCTGCCCGAGCGTACCGTCAAGCGCCGTTGGCAGGCGGCCCGCGCCTGGCTCATCGACTACCTTGCCCCCGCAGACGCCTGAGGGCGAACGCCAGGCCCTGGCGCTCTTCGAGCGGCTGAGCGACCGGCCCGGCGACAGCCGGTTTCGCCAGCGCGTCCTCAGCCGCGCGGACACGGCGGTCGTCGCGCGCGTCGAGGCCCTCGAGCGCAGCGCCGCCGACGCCGGTCGCGCCATGCCCACCGCCTTCCCCGCCGTGCGGCCCCCGCTGGGGCCGCCCCCCGACCGGATCGGCCCGTTCCGCCTGGTCGAGCGGATCGGCGAGGGCGGTATGGGCCAGGTCTGGCGCGCCGTCCGCAATGACGGCCTGTTCGACCAGACTGTCGCCATCAAGCTGCTCTGGAGCCACCTCGCGCCCCTGGCCGCCGGTCGATTCGCCGAGGAGCGCCGGATCCTGGCGCGACTGGAACACCCCAACATCGCCCGTCTGCTGGACGGCGGCGTTCTGGATGACGGCACGCCCTGGCTGGTCATGGAGCACGTGGCGGGTCGCCCCATCGATGTGGCCTGCGCCGGCCGGCCGTTGCGCGAGACCGTCGACCGCCTTGTCCAGGCCGCCGACGCCGTTCAGTTCGCCCACGCCCATCTGATCGTCCACGCCGACCTCAAGCCCTCGAACATCCTGGTCGATGACGACGGCCGGGTGCGCCTGCTCGACTTCGGCATCGCCCGGCTCCTGGACGAAGAGGTCGACGGCCACTCGCCCATGACGCCGGCGTTCGCGAGCCCGGCGCGGATCGCCGGCGCCGCCCCCGTCGTCGCCGACGACGTCTATGCGCTGGGCATGCTGCTGCACGACCTGATCGGGACCGCGCGTGACGCCGACCTCATCGCCATCGCCGCCAACGCCCGCGCGCCCGAGGCCGCGGACCGCTACGGCAGCGTCGCGGAGCTGATCGCCGATCTCGCCCGCTGGCGGGACGGCCGGGCGGTGGCGGCCCGCGCCGCCGACGGCGCGCCCTATCGCGCGGCGAAGTTCGTGGCCCGCCACCGGTGGGGCGTGGGCCTGGTGGCCGGCGCGATCGTCGCGCTGTCGGCCGCCACCGTCGTCTCCACCGTAAGTTACCTGCGGGCCGAACAGGCCGAGGGCGAGGCCCGCGCCCGGTTCGAACAGGCCCGCGGCGCCGCCCGCTACCTGCTGTTCGATCTGGGCGAGCGTCTGGACCGCCAACCCCGCTCGCTGGCCCTGCGCAACGAGGCCGCCCAGGTGTCGCAAGCCTACCTCGACCGCCTGGCGCGCAGCCCCGACGCCCCGCTGGAGGTCAGGGCCGAGTCCGTCCGCGGCCTGCTGCGGCTCGCCGAGGTCCAGGGTCGCCCCGGCCGCCCCAACCTGGCCCAACCCGAACGCGCCAAGCGCAACCTGGCCACCGCCTATGCCCTGGCGGCCGCCATCCCCGGCGATGTAGGCCGACGCCTTCGCGCCGAAACGCGGCTGGCACAGGCCCACATCGTGGTGATGATCGACAACGATTTTCCGACGACCGCGCGCTACCTGGACGAAGCCCGGAGCCTGATCTTCGACCCCTCAGCGCCCATCGCCGACCTGCAGCGCGACTGGCAGACCGAGATGTCCGCCCTGCGCATTTGGCAGGGACGCTACCGCGAAGCCGCGGCGGCCGCCCGCGCCGGCCTCGCCGCCCCGCCGCCGACCGATCCTCGCCGGGCGATGCTGAGCGAGGCGGTGCTCCAGGACGCGCTGGGCGAGAGCGCCTACTACGCCGACGGCGCCAGGGCGGCGGTCCCCGCCTACCGCGCCGCGATGGCGCTGCTGGAGGCGGCGTCGCGCCGCTGGCCGGACGATCCGATCCTGCGCCGTCAGTTGCCCCGCTCACGCTGGGCGCTGGGCACGACCCTGGTCGACGCCGGCGCGGTCGCGGAGGCCGCCGCCATCCTCAGACAGGGCGACACCGAAGCCCGCGCCGTGGTCGCCTTCGATCCGGCCGACGCCGACGCCATCCGCGCCGCCGACCTGTCGCAAACCGCCTACGCGCAGGCGCTCGC
Source organism: uncultured Phenylobacterium sp. (assembly GCA_964575195.1). GTDB lineage: Bacteria > Pseudomonadota > Alphaproteobacteria > Caulobacterales > Caulobacteraceae > Phenylobacterium. The sequence continues at coordinate 23,014 of CAZNPJ010000007.1, read as the reverse complement.
CGCCATGGGCCGGCCGGACCAGGCCGCGCCGATCCTGATCCAGGCGGCCGAGGCGCGTCGCCAGCGCATGGCGGCGCGCCCCGATATCGTCATGTACGCCCGCGACTACGCGGTGGCGCTGGCCGCCCTGGGCGACGTCGAGGCGTCGGCGGGGCAGGTGCGCCAGGCCTGCGGTCGCTATGCCGCCGCCGAGACCGTCTTCGACGACCTCCGGCGCGGCGGTCGCTATGCCGCTCTGGACGACGCCGCCGCGCTTAAGCTGCTGCGCCAGTCGCAGGCCCGCTGGTGCGGGCCAGCGGCCGCCGGCTCCGACGCAGCATCAGGCCCGCCCCGCCAAACCCGCTGATCATCAGGGCCCAGCTGGCCGGCTCCGGCACCGCGGCGACGCCGGTGTTGTTCACCTGATAGCTCACGGTGATGCTGTTGATCTCATACGGGCTGTCCATGGTGAACACCCCCGACGCCGCCAGGCTGGTGAAGAACAGCGTGCCCCCGTTCTGGCCGTAGATCAGGCTCGTGCAGTTCCCGCAGCCTGCGCCGACCGACGGGGCCCCGTCGAACGCAAAGGTCCCGTTCGCGGTCGAGGTGGTGGGCTGCGCGCCGCCCGAGATGTCGGAGAAGTTCAGGCCGAAGAACATCTGGTCGCGCGACGGCACGACGAACGGGAACAGCGGCCCGGACGTGATGCTGACGGTCGCCTCGATAGTGTCGCCATCCGCCAGGATGAACGGCGTGAACCCGCTCAGCTCCAGCGCGCCCGTCTCATAGGTCACGCCGTCGAAGGTGAAGGTGTTGGTGGTGATGTCGAGCGCGCTGCCCGTCAGGGTCAGCATGTGGGTCGCCGCCTGCGCGCCGCCCGCGACCATCGCCGCGGCCAGGGCGAACCCGGCGGCCACCGCGCGGGCAGAAGTCTTCGATCCGAACATGAAATGCACCCCTCTTGATCCGCCGACCCCACCTCGGGATCCGGCCTTCAAGGGGAGATGCGCAGACGCGCCGGAAAGCGGGCCACCGCCCGGCGAGAAACCTCGCGCGCGGCCCGCTACGCGGCCTTCGGCGGACGCCGGCGGCGCGGCACCCGGACCGTCGCCTCGCCGTCCATGACCAGTTCGCCGTCGACGTGGACGTCGCAACGCAGGACGACCCGCGCGGCGGCCTCGTCGATCGACGCCACCGTCACCCGCGCCGTCACCACGTCGCCGATCCGCACCGGCTTGTGGAAGTTCAGGGTCTGACCCAGGTAGATCGCCCCGGCCCCCGGCAGGATCGTACCCACCACCGCCGAGCCGAACGACGCCGACAGCAGGCCGTGCGCGATCCGGCCGCGATAGGCGGTCTTCGCGGCGAACGCCTCGTCCACGTGCACCGGGTTGAAATCGTCCGAGGCCTCGGCGAACTGCTGGATACGCTGCTCGGTCACGGTGATCCGCTTTTCGGCGGTCATGCCGACGGAAAGCTCGTCCAGGATGTAGCCGCCGGAGGGATGGGATTCAGTCATGCGATGGGCAGTAATGCCAGCGCCGGCGCCTCGCCACCAGAAACGCAAGCCACGCCGCGCCTTGCCGTCGCGCCGGGGCGCCCGCAACATGGGCTCATGCCGACCTATTCCGCCCCCAGCGTCTATCTGGAAGAGACCAGCTTCCGCGCCAGGTCGGTCGAGGGCGCGCCGACGTCGGTGACCGCCTTCATCGGCCCGACCGTGGCGACGCCGATCCGCAACGGCGACCACCCGCCTCTGACCGCCTTCGCCGACTTCGCGGCGATCTACGGCGGCCTGGACGACCTGACGCGGGCGGACGGCGGCGCGGCGCCGAACCATCTGGCCCACGCGGCGTGGGCGTTCTTTGCGGGCGGCGGCCAGCGGCTGTACGTGGCGCCCACCCCGCCGGACGGATCGCCGGACGATTTCGCCGTCGCCCTGACCGGCCTGGACGACATTCCGGAGATCGCGGTGCTGGCCGCCCCCGGCGTCGCGACCGACGCCGTCACCCGCTTGCTGCTGGATCACGTCGGCATGCCGGGCCGATACCGTTTCGCAGTGCTTGACCCGCCGCAAGGCGCGACGGTCGCCGAGGTCGCGGCCTTCCGCGCCGCCTACGACAGCCGACATGCCGCGCTCTACTATCCGTGGGTGCTGACCCCCGACCCACTTGGCGGCGCGCCGATCGCCCGGCCGCCGTCCGGTTTCGTCTGCGCGATCTTCGCCCGCACCGATCTCGACCGCGGCGTCTGGAAGGCGCCGGCCAATGAGGTCGTCACCGGCGCCGTCGGCCTGGAGCGCGAGATCACCGCCCAGATGCAGACCGAGCTGAACCCCAAGGGCATGAATTGCCTCCGCGTCCTGACCGGCCGGGGCCTCCGCCTGTGGGGCGCGCGGACCCTCAGCGCCGAACCCGAGTGGACCTACGTCAACGTCCGTCGGCTCATGACCTACCTCGAGGCGTCCCTGGACCGGGGCCTGCAATGGGTGGTGTTCGAGCCCAATGCGCCCAGGCTGTGGGCCCAGGTCGCCCAGGGGGCCAACGAATTCCTCCACGCCCTCTGGCGCAACGGCGGCCTGATGACGGCCACGCCCGACGAGGCCTTCTTCGTCCGCTGCGACGCCTCGACCATGACCCAGGACGATCTCGACGCCGGCCGCCTGGTCTGTCTGATCGGGGTCGCGCCCCTCCGTCCGGCCGAGTTCCTGATCTTCCGCATCGCCCAGCACACCGCCGACGCCACGAGCTAGGGCGGGCAAGGACCCCAGATGACCCATGCCCTGGCCCTCGCGGCCGCCACCGCGACCCTGGTGCGCCTCCTCGAGGACGGCCTCGCAAAGGCCGATGTCGCGGGCGCGGCGGTGATGACCAGCGGGTCCGCCAACCCGCCCGCCGGTTGGCGCGGCCTCAACGTCATCCTCTTCAACGTCGCGCCCGGCCCGGCCTTCCGCCGCGGCCCGTCCCCGGGACAGGCGTTCGAACTGCACTACCTCATCACCGCCCACGGCGACGCCCCGGCCGGCGACCCCGAGCGCCTGCTGGCCGCCGCGATCCTGGCGATGTCGGCCCATCCCGTGCTGGACCCGGCCCTGATCGCCGCCGCCAAGGCCGCACGCCCCGACCTCCAGGCCGCCACCCTCGACGCCCAGTCCGCCGCCATTCGCCTCACTCCAGAGCCGCAGACCCTCCAGGACCTCACCGCGATCTGGTCGATGCTGAAACGGGACTTCGCCCTCTCCACCCGCTGGACGGTCGGTCCCATCCTGCTCGACGCCGCGTCGCCGTCCTGACGCGGATTGCATCGATAGACAGCGCGACCCTGCCGATCCCGTAGGCGGCGGCGGCTATCCTGCGGCGCCCCCGGCGCTGGGAATTGACCGATCGTGACGGCCTGTGTCACCGGACCGATCTGGCGTCGCCCGCTGCGGCGCCGACGGGAAAGGATCGGGTTCCGTGGCGCCAGCCCCCAGCGACGACAGCGGCGCGCCCCCGCGCACATCTCCCGCGCCGCCAGTCCGCTATCCCGCCCCGATGCGCGCGCTGCATTGGACGCGCGCCGCCCTGCTCCTCGGGCTCGTCGCCCTGGGCTGGTGCATGACCAGCCTGCCGGACACCGACGCGAACAAGTTCGCGCTCTATCCCGTGCACAAGCAGTTCGGCGTCGCCGCCTTCATCGTCGCCATCGTCGCCCTGATCGTACGCAACCGGTCGACCCGCCCGACCGAGCCCCCCGGCCTCGCGCGCTGGGAGGCCACCCTGTCGCAGGTAACCCAGCGCGCCCTGCTCGTGCTGGCCGTGGTCGTGCCGCTGATGGGCTATGCGATGTCCAGCACCTATCCCGACAGCGCCGGCGTGCCGTTCCTGTTCATGACCCTGCCGAACCTGCTGCCCAAGAGCGCGGCCGCCTCCGACGTGTTCGACACGCTGCACAAGGTGCTCGCCTACACGCTCCTGGGCCTGGCGCTCCTGCACATCCTGGGCGCCCTCAAGCACCGCCTGCTCGACCGCGGCGGCGAAACCGACGTCCTCCGCCGCATGCTCTGACGCGGCGGCGGACGCTTGGCCTTAGCAGGCCGAAGACTGCCTCCGACGCAACGTCGCTCCGGTAAGGCCGAAACCCAGGATCAGCGTCGCCCAAAGGCTCGGCTCAGGGACCCCATTCCCCTCCCCGCCCACGTTCCCGCCAACATCCACATAGGTACGGAACCCCTGGTCCAAGTCTCCAAAGTATTGGAAGTCGCCATTCTGGTTGCGGAGGAAGCCTTTTCCGCCATCGTAGGCCCCGATGAAATAGAAATATGCAGCGTCTGACCAAATCGAGCCCGCATCAGCGGTCACGACGATATTGAACGTTTCGCCCGTTACCAGCTGTATTCCCTCACTTCTGAAGTCGAACTGCGGGATGATGCTGTAATTGGAACTGAGATCGAAGTTGGGAAGCGCGCTGAAATCCATGTGCCGCGTCGCGAGCGTGACGCCGGGCGTCTTTTCGACCGCGACCGTGAAACCGCCTCGGTCTGACCCGTACATGGAGGCGAACACCAGGAGGTCGATCCGAGCGAGAACGCCGGTCAGGCCTGCCGTGACGGATTGCCCAAACCCCGCGCCATCGGGCGTCAGGCCTGTCCCCTGAATGCTATAGATCGGGACGGGACCCGACAGCGGAATGTCCGACTGGTCCAGCTGGATCGACGCAGACGCCGTCGTCGCGAACAGCGCGCAGGCAAGCGCCAGCGCGGGAACTTTGAAGCTATACAAAACACCCCCCATGGCCGCGCGCGCGGCCTCAACAACCTCCACGGTGTCACCGGAGAGGTCGCGCCGTCAAGGTTGATGCTCTCGCGGCCGCGTGTTTGGGTTGCGAGCTCCGGGCGGACTGTTCGGCGCTCCGCGCGATCCCCCCGCACGGCATCGAGGCACACCGCACCTTGAACCTCGCAGGCGCCTGCGGCTTGAGGCGGCTGTCTAGAATCCGCATTTCCAGCACGCTGGCGCCCCATCTCTTGACGACAGGCTGACGCCCAGGCGCAGTAACCGCTTGTACCAGGGGGCGTGGGCGATGCTGAAGGTTCTGGGTTGGTCGGCGCTCGCCGGCCTGTTGGTCGCCATCGGCATCGTTATCGGACTGGCCATGCCGGCGACAACGCCGGGCTTGAGTCTGCCGCAGCTGCCGCGCCAGCTGGAAGTCCGCACCACCGCCCTGACCACCTACGAGGCGGCGGACGTCAACCTCAACACCCGCGCCGCCAAGGCCGCGGAAGAAGCCCTCATCTGGACCAAGGTCGGCGCGGTGGGCGGCGCCGTCGGCACCGTGTTGCTGGTCATAACCCTGGTCTTCACGGCGCAGGCGACAAAGGCGTCGACGGAGAACGCCATGGTCGCGGCCGCCGCCGTCGAGTTGGAGCGCGACAACGCCGACCGCACGCTCCGACCCTACCTGTTCGCCTACGACTTCAACTGGCTCCGCATGACCAAGGGCGCCGCCAACGAAGAGGTCGATGGCTTCCGACTGTCGGTGATGTGGAAGAACTTCGGGACCACGCCGGGCGAGGACGTCACCGACCAGATCTCGTTTCGCGTCGCCGACCGTGAATTGCCGGACGACTTCGACTACCCCGACCTGACGCCGAACAACTATCTGGGGTCATGCGCCCCCGGCGCGACATTCGCGGTCTCGACCTTCATCCCGATCGCCGACCTGCGGACCGCGCAGAGCGAAGGCCGCCGGCTGCACCTCTGGGGTTGGTCGGAATACGAGAGCCGACCCGGAAAACCCCGGCACAGAACCGAATTCCACTGGGCGTTCGATATCTACGGCGACCTCGAAGCGACGGATTGGACGCAGATCCGGTTCGTCGCCTCGAACGGCCGACGGTTCAACGGCGCCGACCGCTACTGCATGCGACAGCCGCACCGAAACCTGACGCGCGCCTAAGGGACAGCACTGGCGAGGCCCGACATCGCCCTAAGTCCCCGCGAGCCCACCGGCGCGAACCCTTCCGCCCTGAATCCCCGAGGGGGATAAACCCCGCCCTGAAATCCATGGTTGATGCGAGCCTTGGGGTCCGGCGATGTCAAGGACGACGCCTCCGGCGTCGCCGCCCCGCGGCGGGCCTCCGGCCCGTCCTTGAGATCGCCGGACCCCAAGGCAAACTCCGTCCATGGATTGAATGGCTCAGCGTGGCGTCGAAGCCGTTACAGCTGGCGAACCACGCGTTGGGGTGGCCGCGTCGCTAGGCGCCCGGCAGCTTGATGAATGGGTATCCTGTCCCCGAATTCCCAAAGCGTCGCTCGCCCGCCTACATCCCCGACGCCCGCCGCGCCGCGTACAGCGCCGTGGCTTCCAACATCAGAGTGGGTTTGACCCCCACGTAGTCCCGCTCATCGTCTCCGACACCGCAGCTCGATTCCTGCGCGCGGTTGGCGATCAGCGCGGAGACGCGCTCCTTGGTCGGCGGCGTCGGCCGGTCGATCATGCGGCTCAGCGGCATGTAGAGGCGCTTGGCCACGCAGTCGTAGTAAGCCGCGTCGGCGGGCGCGATCTGGTCGGTTCCCACCGCCGCCATCGGCTTGGGGAACAGCGATTTCAGGGCGCGAATCTGCGCCGGGGTCGCGGGCTTCACTGGCGCGGGGGTCGCGGCGTCCTGGCCCCGGGCGGCGCTCATGGGCGCGATTGCGCAAACGACGGCCAGCACAGTCGCAAGACCTCGAGTCATCGGAACGCTCCTTACTCTGCGGGCAGCACGTTCTCCGTCCCGCGCTTCGCCTGCATCCGCTCGAATTCGGCCCACACGCCGGCGTCCCCGTGCCACTGCCCGCGGGTCGCGGCCTTCGAGTACTCCGTGCTGCGGGCCTCGAAGAAGTTGGCGTGTTCGACGCCCGACAGCATGCTCTGCAGCCAGGGAAGCGGGTTTTCCTTCTTGCCGCCGAACACCTCGGGCAGGTGCAGCTGGCGCAGGCGCCAGTCGGCGATGAAGCGGATGTAGGCCTTGATGTCGTCCGGGGTCATGCCCTGGATTTCGCCGGCCTCGAACGCCAGATCGATGAACTTGTCCTCCAGACCGACGACGGTCTTGCAACAATCGACGATGTCGTCCGCCACGCTCTTGGTGACGCAGCCGGTCTCGGCGTTGAACGCGTGGTACAGCTTGATCACGCCTTCGCAGTGCAGGCTCTCGTCGCGCACCGACCAGCTGACGATCTGGCCCATGCCCTTCATCTTGTTGTGTCGCGGGAAGTTCAGCAGCATGGCGAAGCTGGCGAAGAGCTGAAGACCCTCGGTAAATCCGCCGAACATGGCCAGCGTTCTGGCGATATCGGCCTCCGTGTCGACGCCGAACTTCTGCATGTAGTCATGCTTGTCGCGCATCGCCTGGTAGTCGAGGAAGGCGGTGAACTCCGCGTCCGGCATGCCGATGGTCTCGAGCAGCAGGGCGTAGGCGGCGATGTGGATCGTCTCCATGTTGGAGAACGCCGCCAGCATCATCTTCACCTCGGTGGGTTTGAAGACGCGGGCGTACCGCTCCATGTAATTGTCGTTCACCTCGACGTCCGACTGAGTGAAGAAGCGGAAGATCTGCGTCAGCAGATTGCGCTCCTTGTCGTTGAGGTTGGTCGCCCAGTCCTTGAGGTCCTCGCCCAGCGGGATTTCCTCGGGCATCCAGTGGACCTGCTGCTGCTTCTTCCAGAAGTCGTGGGCCCACGGATAGCGGAACGGCTTGTAGGCGTGGGAGGGCGTGAGCAGCCCGGGAAGCTGGCGGACATGCGGATCGGTGATCAAGGACATCGGAGTCGCCTGCAGGGGTCTGGAGTCGGTAGCAGAGTGTATCAACATCTAGTGGTCGGCAAGGCGCGCTGACGCCGCATGTAGCGGTTTTCCACGGAGACGGTGATGAGCGGTGGATATGTCGTCTATGGCGCCCGCGGGTCGGGCTCGGTGGCCGTCGAGGCGGCGCTGACGCTGATCGGCTGCCCCTTCGAGATCGTCGAGGCGCCGACCTTCGACCCGGCCCAGCCGGCGCTGGGCGACCGCATCCTGGCGGTCAATCCGCTGCGCCAGGCGCCGGCCCTGGTCACCCCCGACGGCGCGGTGATGACCGAGAGCGCCGCGATCCTCATCTGGCTGGCCGAACAGCACCCCGACGCGCGCCTCGCCCCCGCCCCCGGCCATCCGGACCGACCGGCGTTCCTGCGCTGGATGAGCTTCGTCTCCTCGGCCATCTACGCCCACTACTGGCTCAAGGACGATCCGTTCCGCCTGGTCAGCGACCCGGACCTGCATCCTGAGGTGGACGCCCGGATTCAGGATCGGATCTCCGCCTGCTGGGCGGTGATGGAGGCCGCGACCACGCCGGCGCCCTACATCCTGGGCGACACGATGGGCGTGCTGGATCTCTACGTGGCCGTGGTCTCGCGGTTCCGGCCGCGGCGGCAGCGGTTCTATGCGGCGGCGCCACGGCTCGGCGAGGCGGTGCGCCGGGTGGATGCCGACCCGCGCCTGGCGGCGCTGTGGGCCGACCGCTATTCCTTCGAGCCGGGCTGGGACCGCCTCTAGCGCTGCGGCCGGAGCGAGAAGGTAAAGGCGGCGACCGTGTCATCGCGGGTCTGCTGGCCCCAGACCATGTGGCGGCCCTTCACCTCGCGATGGATGACGCCGAACGAGGACTGCATGTCGCCCTTGCGGAAGCCGACCCCCACCTGGGCGTCGCCGACCAGCGCGCTGGCGACATCCGTGCTCCAGCCCGCCCGGTCCCAGCCGCCTTCGCCAGGCAGCATGTTCAGCCCCACGGCCTGGCCGCTGGCGGCGGCGAACAGGTACCACCGGCCCTTGTCGCCGAAGCGGGCGCCGTCCTTGACGCCCATGTCACGGAGTTGCTCCAGCGCGCGTTCGCCCCGGGACTTGGACACCGTGACCGTGGCCCCGCCCACGGCCTGGGCCCCGAAGCCGGCGACCCGGAAAGCCGCATGCGGGGCGATGTCGACATCCAGCCCCTCCGACCGGAACCGCACGGCCTGAGGCCAGGCGCGCACACCGTCCAACGCGTACCGGTCCGTGTCATGTCGCTCGACGAAGGCGGCGCGTGTCAGGATGACCGAGGAGAGATCGTCCGTGATGTCGGGCGCAACGGTCTGCGCCGCGGCGCCATCGGCGCACGCCAACCCCAGAACGACAGCAAAATGCGCCCCATAACGCATCTGCGATCTCCCGACCCTGGTCCGTGCACCACGGGTCCCCGGACCATAGTTCGCCGGCCTATCCGCGCCCGCAAGCGCAAAAGCGTCTCAGGCGAACTATGGCAGCCTTAACGCCCGTTTACTGGCAGGCCAGGCACTCTTCGTAGTCGGTCTTGCCCTCGGCGTGGATCACCGCGGCCAGCTCCTCGCCGCCGGCATGGCTGGCGCGCTGCACCGACTTGGAGCGCAGGTAGTACAGCGACTTGCAGCCGCGCTCCCAGGCCTGCCAGTGCAGCATGTGCAGGTCCCACTTATCCACGTCGCCGGGCAGGAACAGGTTCACCGACTGCGACTGGCAGATGTCCGGCGTCCGGTCGGCCGACAGCTCCACCACCCAGCGCTGGTCGATCTCGAAGGCGGTCTTGTAGACGTCCTTGTCGTCCTGGCTGAGGAAATCGAGGTGCTGCACCGAGCCTTCGTTCTGCAGGATGGAGTCCCAGACCTCGGCGGTGTTGTGGCCCGTCTGCTCCAGCAGCCGCTCCAGGTAGGGGTTCTTCACCGCGAAAGTGCCCGACAGGGTCTTGTGGCTGTAGATGTTGGCCGGGATCGGCTCGATGCCGGCCGAGGTGCCGCCGCAGATGATCGAGATCGAGGCCGTCGGCGCGATCGCCAGCTTGTGGCTGAACCGCTCCATCACGCCGCGGTCGGCGGCGTCCGGGCACGGACCGCGCTCGGCGGCCAGCTTGCGGGACGCGGCGTCGCACTGGCGGCGGAGCGTCTTGAACAGGCGCATGTTCCAGCTCTTGGCCATCGCGCTCTCGAAGGGCACGTTCTGGCTCTGCAGGAACGAGTGGAAGCCCATCAGGCCCAGGCCCACCGACCGCTCGCGCTTGGCCGCATAGACCGCGTGCTTCATCTCGGGCGGCGCGCGGACGATGAAGTCTTCCAGCACATTGTCCAGGAAGCGCATGACGTCCTCGATGAACGTCGGGTGGTCGCGCCACTCCAGGAAGGTCTCGGCGTTCACCGACGACAGGCAGCACACCGCCGTCCGCTCCAGGCCCAGGTGGTCCTTGCCCGTGTGCAGCATGATCTCGGAGCACAGGTTCGACTGGCGCACGCTCAGGCCCAGCTCGCGCTGGTGCTGCGGCATGGCGCGGTTCACCGTGTCGGAGAAGATCAGGTAGGGCTCGCCGGTCTGCAGCCGGATCTCGAGGATCTTCTGCCACAGCGAGCGGGCGTCCACCTCGCGGATCACCTCATTGGTCTTGGGCGAGCGCAGGCCGAACATGGCGCCGTCGCGCACGGCCTCCATGAACTCGTCGCTGATCGAGATGCCGTGGTGCAGGTTCAGGGACTTGCGGTTGAAGTCGCCCGAGGGCTTCCGGATCTCCAGGAACTCCTCGATCTCCGGGTGGTGGACGTCCAGGTACACCGCCGCCGACCCGCGGCGCAGCGAGCCCTGGCTGATCGCCAGCGTGAGCGAGTCCATCACGCGGATGAAGGGGATGATCCCGCTGGTCTGGCCCGCGCCCTTCACCTTCTCGCCGATGGAGCGCACGCCGCCCCAGTAGGTGCCGATGCCGCCGCCGTTGGACGCCAGGGCCACGTTCTCGTTCCACACGCCCTGGATGCCTTCCAGGTTGTCCGGCACCGCGTTCAGGAAGCAGCTGATCGGCAGGCCCCGGCTGGCCCCGCCGTTCGACAGCACCGGCGTCGCCGGCATGAACCACAGGCGCGAGATGTAGTCGTAGATCCGCTGGGCGTGCTCGGCGTCGTCGGCATAGGCCGTGGCCACCCGCGCGAACATGTCCTGATAGCTTTCGCCCGGCAGGAGGTAGCGATCCTCCAGCGTGGTCTTGCCGAAGTCGGTCAGCAGGGCGTCGCGCGCGCGGTCCACCTCGACCTTGCGGACCAGCTGCAGCTGCGGGCGCGCCGCCGTTGCGGCAACCCGTTCAGAAGTCTCGGCAATCCCAACCTGCGCCGCTTCGCTCATGTCTCTGCCTCAGCCCCTCGAAGGAGGGCGCCCTCGCCCTCCGCCCTATATGTTGTGGTCCAGCCCCCGAACCAACCCACATATGGGGCACTTGTCCGCTCGACTCGTCAATGAGGCGGACTGACCGCACACAGACTTTTTCGCTAATGAGACGTTAACGCGCAGGGGGTCCCTCTCGGTAAGGTCCGGTCCCCGATTCCGCCGCTCACGAGACTGTGAACGCTACGCCGTCAGCGGCCAGACCATGGCGATCAGCCCCGTCCCGACGACCAGCACGATCAGCGTCAACGGCGCCCCCAACCGGGGGTAGTCGATGAACCGATAGCCCCCCGGCGCCATGACCAGCGTGTTGCACTGGTGCCCGATGGGCGTCAGGAAGTCGCAGGCCGCGCCCAGCGCCACCGCCATCAGGAACGGATCCGGCTGCAGCCCCAGCAGCTTGGCCAGGCTGGCCCCGATCGGCGCCACGATCAGCACCGTCGCCGCATTGTTCAGGAACGGCGTCGCCGCCATCGCCACCGCCATCACCGCCCCCAGCGCCAGGATCGGCGCCTGGCCCTGGAACACGTCCGCCAGCCCCTGGGCGATCAGGTCCGCGCCCCCCGTCGCCCGGATCGCGTCGCTCACCGGGATCAGGCAGGCGATCAGCACCAGCAGCGGCCCGTCCAGCGCCGAATACGCCTCCCGCATCCGGATCGCCCCCACCGCCACCATCAGCGCCGCCGCCCCGAAGAAGGCGATCGCCACCGGCGCGATCTTCAGCGCCACCAGCACCATCGCCACGCCCAGGATCACCGTCGGCGCCACCGCGTGCCGGATCCCCCCCAGCCGCAGCTCCCGCTCGGCCAGCGGCAACAGGCCCAAGGTCTTCAACACCCCCGGCAGCGCCCGCTCCGCCCCCTGCAGCACCACCATGTCCCCGGCCCGCAGCTTCAGCGTGCGCAGCGCGCTGGAAATCCGATATCCGCTGCGGCTCACCGCCAACAGGTTCACCCCGTGCGTCGTATGCAGGTCCTCCTGCCGCGCCGACCGCCCCACCAGGATGGAGTCCGCCCCCACCACCGCCTCGACGATCCGCACCTCCTCCGTGGGTTCCCCCATGGCGATCGGCCGGTCCGCGCGGGTCAGCCGCAGTTTCAGCCGCGCGATCAGGTCGTCCAGCGCCTGGTGCTCGCCCTCCAGCAACAGCACGTCGCCCGGCCGCACGTGGGTGTTGGCGTGCGGCGCGGCCAGCCGGCGGCCGTCCCGCAACAACGCCATCACCGTCACCTCGCCGTTGGCCAGCCGCCCCAGCTTGCCCACCGTCGTGCGCCCCGCCTCCCAGGCGCCCGGCACCTCCACCTCGGTGACATAGGGGTTGGCCGACAGGGCCGCGTCCATCGCCTCGGGAACCGGCCGGTGCGCCGGCAACAGCCGGAACGCGAACGCCAGGAACACCAGCCCCACCGCGGTCACGCCCAGGCCCACCGGCGCGTAGTCGTACATCTCGAACGGCTTGCCCAGGATGTCCTGCCGCACCTGGCTCACGATGATGTTGGGCGACGTCCCCACCATCGTCACGGTCCCGCCCAGCAGCGCCCCGAACGACATCGGCATCAACAGGCGCGACGGCGGCGTGCCGGTCCGCTTCGCCACGGTCAGCGCGATGGGCATCATGATCGCCAGCGCGCCGACGTTCTTGGTCACCATCGACAGGATCGTCACCGCGCCCGCGAACAGCATCACCTGCGACGCCTGGCTCTTCAGGTGGGGCAACAGCGGCCGCAGCACCATCTCCACCACCCCCGACTTGGCGAAGGCCGCGCTGACGATCAGCGCGCAGGCGATGATGACGGTGATGTCGTTCTTGAACCCGTCGAAGGCTTCCTTGGCCGGCACGATGTTCAGCGTGACGCCGACCAGCAGCGCCAGCACCGCGATCACGTCATAGCGCCACCGGCCCCAGATGAAGCCGATGATGGTCACCCCCATCAGCCCAAAGGCCAGCCCTTGCTGCAGCGTCATGAAGCCCCTCGCCCCGTCCCGGGCCCCAGGCCCACACCCCATAACGCCGAGCTGAGCTATTCGCTGCGCGCCTCCATCCGCAGCGCGCCCAAGTTGCAGGCGCCGCCCGCTAAAAACCGCCCGCCGCCACCGAACCGCGGATGCATTCCGCGAAACGGCGTTCTACCTTGGTTTCGTCCTGGGGAGCGTTCGATGTCACACTTGAAGATCCTGGCGGGCCTTGCCGCCATCGTCACAACCGCACCGGCCCAGGCCGCGAGCCTGATCGAGCAGATCTCGCCGAACCCGACGGCCTACGCCCAGGTCGTCGACTTCGGCATCGCCGACTTCGGTCCCCGGAGCGCCGACGTGACCGCCGACCTGTTCGCCACCAGCGGAGACTCCTTCGTGGGCGGGCTCGCCCTGGGCTGCTACGCGAGCGACTACCGCGGAACCGAAGGCAAGATCGCCCTCGTCAGCCGGGGCCTGTGCACCTTGGTCATGAAGGTCGAGCTGGCCCAGGCCGCCGGCGCCGTGGGCGTCCTGATCGTCGAAAACATACCGAACCCGAACGGCGTCGCGAACCTCGGCGGGGTCAGCCAGATCGTCAACATCCCCGCCTTCCGTCTGGCGCGGCCGCTGGGGATCCAGCTCGCCGACCTCGCCCGCCAAGAGCCCGTCACCCTGCGCCTCGTCATGGACGACCGCCCACCCCCCGCGGGCGTGCCCGAGCCCACCACCTGGGCCCTGATGATCGCCGGCTTCGGCCTCACCGGCGCCACCCTCCGCCGCCGCCAGGCCGCCCCGGCCACCGCCACCACCGCCTGACCGCCCGGCGGCCGCCCGACGAGCCCGCCGCGCCCACCCCAACCGTGTCATCCCGGCTTCGCGCCCAGCGCGAAGACCGGGACCCCGATCTGTTGCGTCAAAGGCCACGCTCGGCCCCACCGCCCCGCGAACCACGGGCCGGCATCACATCGCGGTCCCGCGCGACGCCAAACCGGGACGCCACCGCAAAAGCGCGCCCCGCCAGCTCAGGAGGCCGCCGCCAGGCGACTCCAACCCATAATTCCCACGGCAGCCCCCAAGCCTGCCGCGCAAAGGCGGTCAAGGTCGCGCCCCCGGCGCGCCGCCCCGCGGTCGACCGCCAGGTCGAACCTTGAGGGCCTTTGCGTGGCTGGCAGACCGGGCGTGTGGGGATTGGTGGCTGGGTGTGGGTGGCGACCGGCCCTCAAGAATTTTCGGAATTGGTTGTTGCGATCCAGCTTGTTGTAACGACTTGGAGGCGAAAGACGGAGAGTCCGCTGTCATTAGGTAGGGTGATCATCGGCGGTGGGGCGTTGCCGGTGTCCGCTCATTTCCGCGCTCGGACCTTGCTGGCACAGCCAGAGACGCATCAGTACGCCGGAAGTCTGCGATCACCGACAGGTAGATCAACAAGCTCACCAGAGCGCCCGCAATCAGCGCCACACAGATAATAGCGCTACGACCTTCGCCTTCCGCCTCGAATAGCAGCGGAACGCGCACTCGTAGTCGGCCATCGGTCGTTGGAGGCCTAGCGGTCATTCGTCGTCATCCCGCATGCCATCGGCAATGCTGCGGTTGATTGACCATTGTGCGTGTTCCGAAAGGTCCTTGTAGACATCGAAGGCGGGCGACAGTCGTGAGACCGCACTCATCGCCTCGTCGGCGCGATCCTTCATCGTCAAATCAGCCCGCGTCGGTTGGCCGACTGTCCCGCTTCGGACCCCGGAGATAGCGCTGCAAAAGAGACTATCCTTCGCACGCTCGAGCAGGCCGCTGTCGGTGGCCTTGCAGCGATCCAGTAGCGACACTACGAAGTCCCGTTCGCGGAAGACGAAGCCGGGATAGACGTTGCGCAGCAGCTTCGTGATCAACAGCAAGTCATCTGGCGCGCCTCGCTCCGCGCGATCCTTAAGCAAAGAAAGTACAGCTTCGCTTGATGGATCGAACATCGCCTCGAAGAGGTGAGCGGCGTTCTCTTGGAAATAGAAGTCTCGGTCGGCGTTGGCCTTTAGCCAGGTCCATGTCGAACGAAGCACTTCGTCCGCATCCGGGCTGTCGGAAAATCTGAGTTTCTTCTGGGTCCACGGACCGTAATTGACCGGGCGCGACTCGTTGAATTTGCCTTTGACGGAATACATGTCAACGCGGTCGAAAAAGAAGCGAGCGACTGCCAATGCATGATGCTCTGACAGGTAGGCCAGCACCTCATTGATCCAGTGGCCATCAAGCGTGGGTATGACGAGGAAGTTGCCCAGAAGCGCATCGACGTCGCTGACCGACATCGACTTGAGGAGGGCGTCTTCGGCCCCTCGGAGCAACATCGATAGGTCGTCAGCGATCCGTTGTGATCCACCCATGTTGACGTGATGAATCAGCCTCAGCACGAAGCCCGGGTTTGAGCGCGACCAGCCGAAGATTGATCGCACAACGCAAGCCACCACGTGAACATCGGAGTTCGCGGCAATTTCCAGCACGAGTGAAGCGTCGTCATCATCCACGGCGCGCCGGAGACCGGACATGGCGCCTGCCGCCGCAAAGCGTAGGTGGCCGATTGAAGATGACAGCAACGTTCGTACGAGTCTGCGCCCTTCGGTAGGCTCGCTCGAAAGGATCTGCGACAGCGCGATGCCCGCGAAGCGCGCCGTCGCGCTTTCTGGATCGCGCTGCGCGTTCTCAATGAAGACTCGCGCGAGCGGCGTGTTGTTGAAGAGCAGCTTATAGATGAGGACATGGGTCGAATTGCCGTCGATACCTGCCTCCGACAGCCCCTTCAGCACCCGGTCGATCTCTGCGCGAAGCGCCTCGCCGTTGCCGAAAGCCGCTGTCAGGTCGGCGACTAGGGAACCAACCCATCGATCAATATCGCTCTCGTATGTGTCTGGATTCCAAGGCCCCAAGAACACCTGACCGAAGCCATCCGATAAGGCCGCCCAGGTGCGAAAATTAAGGTCATTGGGCAGGCGATCCATGATCGCATGCGCTGCGGTGCTTGTTTCTTCACCGCCGTGTTGAGCGTGCCACGAAATGGCCTTCGCGAGATTCATCAAGGCGGCGGGGTGGATGGTCTTCGTAGCTACCGTCGCGTGGAGCTTCTTCAGGGTGGCCAAGAATTCTGCTTCGTACGTTGCCGCCAGCTCGCTGGGCACACTGTGGTTCATGAGCCCCATCGGCCCGCGCAGCGCCTTCTCGAATGTTTGCGCAGCTAGTTGGGCCGCAACCACGTTGTCGCCGACCAACAGCTCGATCATCCGGTCAACCAAGCGGGCGCGATATGGCGCGACCAATTTATAGTTCACGAGAAACGATGAGACGGTGAAGGACGTCAAGTTGGACGTCGTTGTCGTACCTTCTGCGCTGAACATCGGGGTCACGACGTTGAGAGGCGTGTAGGGACCGCGCCACACGCCAGGGCGGCTCATGAGCTTCATGCCGAACTCAAACGCAGCCGCGCTGATCTCGAACGGCTTATGTTGTTCGACGCTCGTCAGATCGCTGAGAACGCGAGCTGGGTGCTCGGGTAGCGGACCCGTTTCGCGCGTGTCGTTTCGCGCCAACTCCCAAAGCAGTTCGATGGCCTCGTTGAAGTGAGTTCCGCTGTACGCGATGCGCCGTAGAATCCGCGGAAACTGGCCAAACGACTTGCCGGCTCGAAGCTTGCGCTCCACAAATTCCAGCGCTTGCCTGGGTTGGTAGGCAGCAACTTCATCGACGGCATCCAATCGCCGATCCCACTCACTGTCGATGGCGTCTAGCTTGCGCCAAATGCCCTCAAGCAGCGTGCTGTTCGATGGGTCGCCTTCGTTGAGCCGCCAGTCGAGGCGCCCGAGGTTTAAAATTACGCGGCCAATCTGCAGGTCTCCGGCCGCGCTGAATACGCGATCGACAAACGGCGAGAGGCGACGGTCGAAGGTCAACGCTTCGCGTTCGATCAGGAAGTCTCCGAGGACATCCGGCATGAGGCGGAAATTGCGCCCGCGCTTGTAGATGACCCCGCCGTCGGTCAGGAGGCGCACAAGCCTTGTCGTGACAGTGTCGTCGAACCCCAGAACCGCTAGCGCTAGCGCCGCGAACGCCGGATCTTGTGGATCGAAGGGCTGGATGAGCGCCAACACCGGAAGCAATCGGGCGAGCGGCTCCTGATCAGACGGCGAACCGATGTCGCCGACAATCACCTTGGAAAACTTGCCCAAGACGAGATTGCGTAACTCCTCGCTGGTTGCGGCCAAGCCGGGCGGAAGCTTCTCCTTCGCCATGACCCGGGCGGCCATCACAGCAACCAACGGGCTGCCGCCCGCGACCGCGACAACGTGATCGGCCCACGCAGGGCTGGCCCTGAACTCTGTCAGCACCTCGCCGGCCAGCGCGATCAGTTCGTCTTTCGCCAAGCGTGTTACCTCGATGGTGCGCACACTCGAAATTCCGAACACGGCGGCCTGCGTCTTAACGCGTTCGGCGCCGTAGGGGCGCGATGCCAGCACAAGGCGGGCGCGATTTGTCGGGCGAGCGCAGTAGTCGAAGACCGCCGCCAAATCCTCGCGATCATGGGCATCATCAACGACGATGATCTTGTCGCGCGAGCCTAGGCCTTCCAGGTCTTTCGGCGACGGCGAACTCGTGGCCGACAGGATACGGATAAGCACTGCCGGATTGGCCGCCTGAAAAGCCGCTAGCCCCTCCTTGAGCAGCCGTGACTTGCCGAAACCACCCGGTGCGCTCAGCAAGACGGCCGCGCGCGAGCTGTCCTCTAGCGCGCCAATGAACGCGGCCATGTCCGCGCCGCGGCCTTTCAGGTTCCAGTTATGGCTGAACGCCGCGTCCCGCGCCCCGAACGGCTCAAAGAATCGGTCAACTTCAAGCCAGGGACCAGCCTCTGCACGACCAACAAGCTCGAACCGTCGGCCAGGGAAATAGGTATCGATGAGACGGTCCTGCGCTTCGTGAGGCAGTTCTCTAAATCGCCGAGAGAGGTCTTCCTTGTCCCAGATTTCCCATCCGGGGTGACTACGGACCTCAGCGTTGGCTTTCGGACTCGCGACGCGGCTCAGCACGATTACTCTGCGGTCGGCTTGGCCGGTGTACGCGCGAACCGCTCGGAGGACGTCGGCCGGACCGAAACTCTCGACCCGCTTGCACTGAAAGACCATAGTCTGACCGCCCGCGCGCGCGATAACATCGATCCCATCTTGCTTATGACCGCTCTCGCCTTCCCGATTCACGCGTGCTGTCGGTTGGGACGCTTGGACTAAGTCAGCGACCAGCCGCTCGAACGATGCCGGCGATAGGTTCTCAACGGGTAGCGGCTTGTCGAAGGTCACGATGCCCGAGCTGGACCGGCGGACGGCGTAGCCAGCCGTCTCCATCATCTCATCCACATCACCGTTCAGGATGGCGGCCAGCGCAACCACCTCCTCTACGCTGGGACGGTATTTCCCTGACTCCCAACGACTGACGGTTTGCTGTGACTTGCCGAGCAAGCCCGCCAACTCGCCCTGACTCTGAATGCCTGCACGCTCTCGAAGGGTCGCGAGAAACGAACCGAAGCCAGGCTTGGCGGAACGAAAATCAATCATCTGTCACTCACTATCTGAGTATCAGATTTAGCGCTACTCACATTATGAGTGTCGCGATAGAACAGGCCGAACAACTGGCTGTGTAGGCACCCTCTTCCGGACCTCAGCCCCAGCCCGCCTTCTGAGCGAAGCTAGGCCGTCAGCCAGTCCCCACCCCCCCTAATCCAAATTCAGCAACGCCGGGTCGCCCCCCTGGGCGGTGATGTTCACGCTCACCGCCCGCTCCACCGCATAGCGCAGCAGCGCGTGCGGCCCGCCGGCCTTCGGGCCCGTGCCAGATAGCCCCTCGCCGCCGAAGGGCTGGACGCCCACCACGGCCCCGATCATCGAGCGGTTCACATAGGCGTTGCCCGCCGGGACGGTGCGCTGGACCTCGGCGGCGAAGGCTTCGATGCGGCTGTGGACGCCCAGGGTCAGGCCATAGCGGGCCTGGACCAGCGGGGCGGCCGCTTCCGCCAGCTTGGCGGGGTCGTAGCGCACCACGTGCAGGATCGGGCCGAACACCTCCTTGGTCAGGAAGCTGGCGTCGGGGATCTCGGCCAGGGTGGGGCTGACGAAGTGGCCACCGTCGGGCGTGGGCAGGCGGCCCAGGATCTTGGCCTCGCGGCCCAGCCGCGCCACGTGGGCCTCCAGCGCGGCCTTGGCGTCGGCGTCGATCACCGGGCCGATGTCGGTGCGCGGGTCGGCGGGGTCGCCCACCACCAGGGTCTGCATGGCGCCCGTCAGCCCCGCGATCAGCAGGTCGGCCGTCTCGTGCGGCACGAACAGCAGCCTGAGCGCCGAGCAGCGCTGGCCGGCCGAGCCGAAGCCCGAGACCAGCACGTCGTCCAGCACCTGTTCGCGCAGCGCCGTGGTGTCGACGAACATGGCGTTGAGGCCGCCGGTCTCGGCGATGAACGGCACGATCGGCCCTTGGCGTGCCGCCAGCGTGCGGTTGATGGCCCAGGCGGTGTCGGTGCCGCCGGTGAAGGCCACCCCGTCGCAGCCGGGGTGGGCGGTCAGCGCCGCGCCCACCGTGGCACCCTCCCCCGGCAGGAGGTGGAGCAGGTCGGCCGGCGCGCCGGCGGCGTGGAACAGCTTCACCGCCTCGGTGGCGATGATCGGGGTCTGTTCGGCGGGCTTGGCCAGCACGCCGTTGCCGGCGGCCAGCGCCGCGGCGATCTGGCCGGTGAAGATGGCCAGCGGGAAGTTCCAGGGGCTGATGCAGACGAAGACGCCCCGGCCGTGCAGGCTGAGCTGGTTGGTCTCGCCCACCGGCCCGCGCATCGTCTCCGGCGTCGCGAACTGCCGCTCGGCCAGGTGGGCGTAGTAGCGGCAGAAGTCCACGGCCTCGCGGACCTCGGCGATGGCGTCGCTGAGCGTCTTGCCGGCCTCGCGCACGCAGATCGCGATCAGGCGGTCGCGCTCGGTCTCCAGCGCGTCGGCCATGGCGCGCAGCACCTTGGCGCGGCCCTCGCCGCCCCGGCGGTCCCAGGCGGGCTGGGCGGCGCGGGCCGCGGCGAAGGCCTGGTCCACGTCGGCGGTGGAGGCCGACCAGACCTGGCCGATCTTGTGGGACAGGACGGTGGGCGAGACGGCGGCCTGGCCCTCGCCGGTCTTGACCAGCTGGCCGCCGACGATGGGCGCGCCCTCCAGCATCTCGTGGTCCAGGCGGATGACCGCGTGGCTCAGGCGGTCGCGGACCGCGGCGACGGACAGGTCCAGGCCGCCCGCGTTGCGGCGGCTGGGGCCGTAGAGGTCGCGCGGCAGGGGGATGCGCGGGTGCGGCCCGGCGCCGGCCGCCTCCACCGCCGTGATCGGGTCGACCACCACCTTGGCCACCGGGGTCTTCTCGTCCAGCAGCGCGTGGACGAAGGAGGTGTTGGCGCCGTTCTCCAGCAGGCGGCGGACCAGATAGGGCAGCAGGTCCTCGTGGCTGCCCACCGGGGCATAGACCCGCAGCGGAAAGGCGCCGTACCGGTCCGTGGCGGCGGCATAGAGCGCCTCGCCCATGCCGTGCAGGCGCTGGAATTCCGGGCTCAGGCCCATCTGGCTGGCCATCAGCCGCACGGCCGCCAGGGTGTGGGCGTTGTGCGTCGCGAACTGGCCGTAGATGTGCGGGGCGGCGGCCAGCATGGCCTTGGCGCAGACCAGGTACGAGACGTCCGTCGCCGCCTTGGTCGTATAGACCGGATAGCCGTCCAGGCCGGCGACCTGGGCGCGCTTGATCTCGCTGTCCCAGTAGGCGCCCTTGACCAGGCGGACCATCAGCCGCCGGCCGGTGGCGCGCGCGATACCGGCGACGGCCTCGACCGTCTGGGGCCCGCGCTTCTGGTAGGCCTGCACCGCCAGGCCCAGGCCGCGCCAGTCGCTCAAGGACGGCTCGCGGGCCAGACGGTCCAGCAGGTCCAGCGAGATGGCCAGGCGGTCGGCCTCCTCGGCGTCGAGGGTGAAGTTGATGTCGGCCTGGGCGGCGATCTGCGCCAACCGCACGATCCGCGGGTAGAGGTCGGCGAACACCCGCTCGGCCTGGCGGGCCTCGTAGCGGGGGGACAGGGCCGAGAGCTTGACCGAGACGCCGTGGCCCCGTTCCGGCCCCTGGCCCTTGGCGTGCTTGGCGACCGTGCGGATGGCGTCGGCGTAGGCCTTTTCGTAGCGGTCGGCGTCGGCGTCGGTGCGGGCGCCCTCGCCCAGCATGTCGAAGGAACAGACGAAGCCGTCGGCGGCGGCGCGCTTGATCGCCTTTTCGATGGTGGCGCCCAGGACGAACTGCTCGCCCATGATCCGCACGGCGGCGCCCACGGCGCGGCGGATCACCGGCTCGCCCAGCCGCCCGGCCAGGCGCTTGATGAAGCCCGACAGGTCGTCGCGGGCCTCCTGGTCGGGGTCGATGATCTTGCCCGTGAGCATCAGGCTCCAGGTCGAGGCGTTGACCAGCATGGAGTCCGACTGCCCGGCGTGGCTGGCCCAGTCGGCCGAGGCGATCTTCTCGGCGATCAGCTTGTCGCGGGTCTGTTCGTCGGGCGTCCGCAGCAGGGCCTCGGCCAGGCACATCAGCGCCAGGCCCTCGCGGGTGGACAGGCTGAACTCCTGCAGGAAGCTCTCGACCACGCCCTGGCGGTCGGCGCTCTTGCGCGCGGCGCGGACCAGGGCCTCGGCCTCCAGCTGCACCGCGTCGCGGTCCTGTTGGCTCAGCGGCTTGGCCGCCAGGATGGCCGCCAGCGTCGTACGTTCGTCGGCGAACTTCGCCGTATCCAGGTGATCGAACGCCATCTGCCTCTCCATCGCTGATGATCTACGGCGTAACGTCTGTCTCGCCGAATGTGCTACGGCATCTAGCCCCTTTGGCCCACGAACCCCGGTCCCGGACACCCAATGTCGAATATCCTACGGCTCGACGACACCGACCGCCGCCTCCTCCGCACCCTGCAGGCCGACGGCCGGATCAGCAACGCCGACCTGGCCGAGCGCTGCAACCTCTCCCCCTCGGCCTGCTCCGACCGGGTCCGTCGCCTGCGCGACAGCGGCTACATTACCGGCTTCGCCGCCCTCGTGGATCCCCAGCTGGTCGAGCGCGGCGTCCTGATCTTCGTCGAAGTCGTGCTGGACCGGACGACCCCGGAAGTCTTCGACAACTTCGCCGCCGCCGCCCGCCGGTCCCCGGACATCCTGGAGTGCCACATGGTCGCCGGCGGCTTCGACTACCTGATCAAGGCCCGCGTCCGCGACCTGGCCGCCTGGCGAACCTTCCTGGAGGAGGTCCTGGTGCGCATCCCCGGCGTCCGCGAAACCCGCACCTACGCCGTGCTGGAAGAGGTGAAGTCCACCACCCAGCTGCCGATCTGAGCGCAAAAGAAAAGGGCCCGGCGTCGCCGCCGGGCCCCAATCATTCATCGCTGTCTTGGATCGACTTAGAAGTTGATGTCGATCGTCGAGCGGCGGTTCAGCGGTTCCTTCACGCCGTCGCCGGTGGCGACCGCGAGTTGGGTTTCGCCCTTCCAGTCGACCGAGAGGGTCGTCTGGTTCACGCCCGAGCCCACCAGGGCGTCAGCGACGGCCTTGGCGCGGCGCTCGGACAGACGGACGTTGTACGCCGGCGAACCGGAGCTGTCGGTGTGGCCCACGACCACGACGCGGGTGGCGTTGCCGCTCTTCGCGTAGTTGGCCGCATCGCCGATCACCGCCTGGGCTTCCGGCGTGATCACGTACTGATCAAACGGGAAGTAGACGATGAATTGCTTGGCCTCATAGGCCGGCGCCGGCGGAGGCGGCGGGGGCGGAGGAGGCGGCGGCGGGGGCGGGGG
>CAZNPJ010000006.1:0-294393 GCA_964575195.1 uncultured Phenylobacterium sp. | reverse complement strand
CCGCCGCCGATGCACATGGAGACCACCACGTGCTTGGCGCCGCGGCGCTTGCCTTCCTGCAGCACGTGGCCCGCGAGGCGCGCGCCGGTCATGCCGAAGGGGTGGCCGATGGCGATGGAGCCGCCGTTGACGTTGTACTTCTCGGGGTCGATGCCCAGCTTGTCGCGGCTGTAGAGGCACTGCGAGGCGAAGGCTTCGTTCAGTTCCCACAGGTCGATGTCGTCGACCTTCAGGCCGTGACGTTCGAGCAGGCGCGGGATCGCGAACACCGGGCCGATGCCCATTTCGTCAGGCTCACAACCGGCGACGGCCCAGCCCTTGAACACGCCCAGCGGCGACAGACCGCGGCGGGCGGCTTCCTGGGCTTCCATCATCACCACGGCGGCGGCGCCGTCCGACAGCTGGCTGGCGTTGCCGGCGGTGATGAACTTGCCTTCGCCCATGACGGGCTGGAGCTTCTGAAGGCCTTCCAGAGTGGTGTCCGGACGGTTGCACTCGTCCTTGTCGACCACGTAGTCGACGATGGACTCTTCCTTCGTCGCCTTATCGACCACCTTCATCTTGGTCTTCATCGGCACGATTTCGTCGGCGAACTTGTTGGCCTGCTGGGCGGCCGCCATGCGGCGCTGGCTTTCCAGCGAGTACTCGTCCTGAGATTCGCGGCTGACGTTGTAGCGGGCGGCCACGATGTCGGCGGTCTCGATCATCGGCATGTAGATGGCCGGATACTTGGCGACCAGCTCAGGGTCGAAGTTCTCCTTGCTGCCCATGCCGGGGTTCGGCATCGAGATCGACTCGACGCCGCCGGCGACCACGACCGGCGCGCCGTCGTTGCGGATGTGGTTCGCCGCCATGGCGATGGTCTGCAGGCCCGACGAGCAGAAGCGGTTCACCGTCACGCCCGAGGCGCTGACCGGCAGGCCGCCGAGGAGGCCCGCCTGGCGGGCGAGGTTGCCGCCGCCGTGGGCGACGTTGCCCATGAACACGTCCTCGACGTCGGCGCCGTCGATGCCGGCCTTGGCCACGGCGTGCTTCACAGCGTGGGCGCCGATGGTCACGGTCGGGGTCATGTTGAAACCGCCGCGGCCGGACTTAGCCAGGCCGGTACGGGCGTAGGAAACGATTACGGCTTCGCGCATATGGACAATGATCCTCCCAACGAATGGATTTTGAGCCCTCGGTCGGGACTCCGGATTAATCGGCGGCGACCTTTACACCGCGTCGGCGAAATGGCTAGCCGGCAGAGCCCGCCGGTTTTGGTTACAGGTGAAAGGGCTTCCCCTTTTCCGGCCCCCGCTCTAGGGGACGGCGGGCGCGCCCTCGGGCGCTGTTCCCCGACGTGCAAGGGATGACCGCATGGCCGCGAGCCGCTTCCGTATCGCCGGTGTCGCCGTCGCGCTCGCTCTGAGCGTGGGGGCCTGCGATCGCGGCGGCGACAGCGCCAATCCGCCCGAGCGCGGCGACAAGGCCGTGGCCCGTGTGGACGGCAAGACGGTCTGGGCGTCGGACGTGAAGCGCGAGGCCATCGCCCAGGGGCTGATCGGCGAAGGCGAGCCGTTGGACACCTCGTCCGAGATGTTCCGCCAGATGATGGACCAGGTGGTCGACCAGAAGCTGCTGGCGGCCGAGGCACAGCGACGGAAACTGGACAAGGACCCGCTCGCCCAGCGCCGGCTGATCGCCGCGCAGGATCGGGTGATGGGCGACATGTTGATCGAGACGACCGTCGCCGACGCTGTCACCGAGGACAACATCCGCGGCCTCTACGAAGAACAGCAAAAGCTGGCCCGCCGCTCGGAGGAAATTCGCGCGCGGCAGATCGTGCTCGCCACCGCCGCCGAGGTGGAACAGGTCCGCAAGTTGATCGCGGCCGGCGCCAATTTCGAAGCCCTGGCCATGGAACGGTCGCGGGACGCGGCGACCCGTTTCAACGGCGGCGACCTGGGCTATTTCACCACAGATGTGATGCCTGAGGCCTACGAGGCGGCGCTGAAGGGCGCGAAGGCGGGCCAATTGATCGGCCCCGTGCCCGCGCAAGGCGGCTTCGCACTGCTCAAGATCGAGGATGTGCGCCAGGAGCAGCCGATCGCGCTGGACGCCGCGCGACCGCAGATCGTTCGCTTTCTCACCTACGATCGGATCCGCGACCTGCTGGAGAAGCTGCGGGCCAAGGCCAAGGTCGAGACCCTGATCAAGCCCGAAGCGGGCGCGCCGAAGCCGGTTCCGCCGGCCGACGCGCCGAAGACCGCCCCCGCGCCCGTCGCCCCAGCCCAGAAGGCGCCTGCCAAATGAGCCGCAAGCCCAAGACCGACGCCCCCAAGACGACCGCCGCCAAAGCGGCCTCCAAACCCGTCGATGTGGTGGGACATGCCGTCGAGCGGGCGCTGGACCCGCTGACCAGCGCCCTGAAACGTGCGGCGCTGAAGCGCGTCGACAAGGCGGCCAGCGCCTTCGACGACCGGACCGCGCCGGCCGCGTCGCCGCCAACGGGCAAGGTGGACAAGTCCGCGATGCCGGTCTCGCCCCTGGCCGTGCCTTTCCCGCGGATGGAGCCGATCCGGGGCCTGACCATGGCGACGGGCCGGGCGGGCTTCTACAAGCACGAGCGCGACGATCTCCTGGTGTTCAGCTTCCCGGACGGGGCCAGCTGCGCCGGTGTCTTCACCCGCCATGGCGTGGGCTCAGCGCCTGTCGATTGGTGCAAGCGCCACCTGGAGGCCACCAAGGGCGAGGGCGTCCGCGCGCTGGTGGTCAACGCGGGCTGCGCCAACTCCTTCACCGGCCGTCCCGGCGCGGACGCCGTGCGGCGGGTCGCGGCCACGGTTGGCAAGCGCTTCGACTGTCGCCAGCGCGATGTGATGGTGGCGTCCACCGGCGTGATCGGCGTGCTGCTGGATGACGCCAAGATCACCGCTCGCCTGCCCGACCTGGAGCATAAGCTGGAGGCCGATGGCTGGGGCGGCGCGGCCCGGGCCATCATGACCACCGACACCTTCCCGAAGGGCGCCTATGCGGAGGCGGAGATCGACGGCGTGACCGTGCGGATCGGGGGCATCTGCAAGGGCTCGGGCATGATCGCCCCGGACATGGCGACGATGCTGGCTTTCGTCGTCACCGACGCCGACATCGCGCCGGGCGCGCTGCAAAACCTTTGCAATCTCTACACCCGCAACACGTTCAACGCGGTGACGGTGGACGGGGATCGCTCGACCAACGACACCCTGCTGCTGTTCGCGACGGGGCAGTCCGGCGCGCCGAAGATCAGCCGGGCGGGCGACCGGCGGCTGGCCGACTTCAGAGACAAGCTGGAAGGGGTGCTGCTGGACCTGGCGCACCAACTCGTCCGGGACGGCGAGGGCGCGACCAAGTTCATCAAGATCACGGTGACGGGCGCCGAGAGCGCGGCGTCCGCGCGCAAGATCGCCAAGTCCATCGCCGACAGCCCGCTGGTGAAGACCGCCTTCGCCGGCGAGGACGCCAACTGGGGTCGCATCGTGATGGCCGTGGGCAAGGCCGACGAGCCGGTGGACCGCGACAGCATGAGCGTGAAGTTCGGCCCCTACTGGGCCGCGCAGGACGGGCTGATCGCCGGCAGCTACGACGAGGCCAAGATGAGCGCCTACATGAAGAAGCCGGAGCTCGAGGTCAGCGTCGACGTCGGCGTGGGTCGCGCCAGTTCCACCGTCTGGACCTGCGATCTCACCAAGCGGTACGTCGAGATCAACGGCGACTACCGGAGCTAGTCAGGCCTTCGGTTGCACCCAGGGCGGCGGCCGCCGGGGCGGGCTGGCCAGCTGGTAGTCGGGGTGGTCCAGGCTGAAGAGCGGGCTGAAGTAGGGGTCGCGCTTGAGGGTGTCGCCCCAGCGGCGGCGCATGTGAAGCACCTCGTTGCGGAAGCGGACCTGCGCCTCGCCGGCCAGGTCGGCGCCGCGCGACGCGGATTCGTGGTGGATCAGCTCGGCGTGCGGGGTCCAGATCACCTGGTAGCCGGCGGCGCGCACCTTCAGGCACAGGTCGATGTCGTTGAACGCGACGGCCAGGTTCTCGGCATCCAGGCCGCCGACCTCGTCGAAGACGGACTTTCGCAGGGCCAGGCAAGCCGCCGTGACCGCACTGAGGTTTCGCGGCGACTGGAAGTGACCGAAGTAGCCGGCATTGTCGCCCGGGGCGCCATGGCCCAGATGCCCCGCGACACCGCCCAGGCCGATCGCCACCCCGGCGTGCTGCAAGGTTCCGTCCGGGTAGAGCAGGCGAGCGCCAACGGCGCCGACTTCGGGCCGGGCAGCCTGGGCGACCAGCGCGCCGAGCCAGTCTCGGTGGGGCATCGAGATGTCGTTGTTCAGCAGCAAGACAATCTCGCCGCGCGCTTCGGCGACCGCAAGGTTGTTCAGCGCGGAGTAGTTAAAGGGGCCAGGCGCGGCCAGGATGCGAACGCGTGGATCCTTCGAAAGGCGTGCGAACAGGGCGGCGGTGGCGGGCTCGACGCTGCCGTTATCGACGATCAGCATCTCCAGCGGCGCATAGTCCGTCCCGCCGAGCAGGCCGTCGGCGCACTGGGCCAGCAGGTCGGCCCGGTCGCGGGTGGGGACGATCACCGAGACCAACGGTCGTGGCTCGGGCGCGGCGCGGCGCACGGTGACCCAGCCGGGCGTGCCGGCCATGCGTGTCACCGCCGTCACAGGCTGCCGGGTGCGCTCGAGGTGCTCGGTCACGGCGCGGACGGCGGCGTCGGCGCAGCGGTCCATCTGCGCCTGGGAGAAGGTCGCGGGGCCGCCCTGCTGGCGCCAATGGTAGAGGACCCAGGGAATGTGGTGGATGCGGTTGGGCGTGGTGAGTTCGGCGACGCGGAGGGCCAGGTCGTAGTCCTGACTGCCCTCGAACCCTTCGCGTAGACCGCCGACGGCATCGATCAGGGCGCGTCGATAGACGCCCAGGTGGCTGACCATGTTCTGGCCCAGCATCAGCTCCGGGTTCCAGTCGGTCTTGATGTGCGGGCCATATCTGACGCCGCGCTCATCAATCTTGTCCTCGTCGGAGTAGATCAGATCGGCGTCGGGATTGTCCTGGAGGCAAGCGGCGACCTCGTAGAGCGCGCGCGCGGGCAGCAGGTCATCGTGGTCCATGAGGGCCACGAACTCGCCCGTGGCCAGGGCCAGGGCCGAGTTGGTGGCGGCGCAGATGTTGCCGTTAACAGGGCGCCGGACGATGCGGATTCGGGAGTCCAGGGCGGCGTATCGGGTCAGAGTCGCCCAGACCGCCTCGCCGGGCGAGGCGTCGTCGGCGATGCAGAGCTCCCAGTCGGGATAGAGCTGGGCGCGAACAGAGTCGATTGCGGCTGACAGCAGGTCCGGTGCGGCGGCGTAGACCGGCATCACCACCGAGATTGTCGGCCTGCGCGCGAAGCGGACAATGTGGTTGGCGATGGCCCTGCGGTCTTTGGGCGTGAGGGTATCGTAGCGGCGGACCCAGCCGCCGTAGCCGATGGTCTCGCCCGGTCCCTCCTCCAGCACGCCGCGGATGAAGCGCGCGCCCAGCGGATGGCTTTCCAGGCGCAGGGCCGCCTTGTGGATCAAGGCGTGCGCCGCGGGAAAGCGGCGGACCACGCCGAGTACGCCGGCGGCCAAGACGTTGACGAGAGGTGGCATGGGTTTGAGCCAGGGTTAGCCGGCTTTCCCAGGATGGGAAAGGGCGGCCTTGGCCGCCCGATCCTGACGTCAGATGCTAGCGGTTCGACCAGACGCCGGTGGGGCGTGGGGCAGCGCTGCCGCCGCTGCGACCGGCGCCGGCCCCGGCGCCGCCGCCACGGCTACGATTGCCGCCGCGGCTCGGGCCCTTGAACGCGGGCTTGTCGCCGGCGGCGCGGGCGGGGGCGCCCTCGCTGCGACCGCCGTCACGGCCACCACCGCCACGGTTGCGCTTCGGCGCGTGCTGGCCACGCCCGCCTTGCGAACCGCGGGTGTCGGGACGCTCGGGCTTGCCGCCCGGATCGGGCATGGCCGCGGTGGCCGCGCCCAGGTGCTTGTCGTTGCGGCGATCGAAGGAGGGGATCCGCTGGCGGGTCACCTTCTCGATGTCCTTCAGCAGGTTCCGCTCGTCGTCGGCGCAGAACGCCACGGCCGAACCGTCCGCGCCGGCGCGGGCCGTCCGGCCGATGCGGTGGACGTAGCTTTCCGGCACGTTGGGCAGTTCGTACTGCACGACGTGGCTGACGGCGTCG
The DNA here is from genome assembly GCA_964575195.1 of uncultured Phenylobacterium sp. Lineage (GTDB taxonomy): Bacteria > Pseudomonadota > Alphaproteobacteria > Caulobacterales > Caulobacteraceae > Phenylobacterium. The sequence goes on along the minus strand of CAZNPJ010000006.1, from coordinate 288,176 downwards.
ATGTCGATGCCGCGGGCGGCGATGTCTGTGGCGACCAGGGCGCGGACCTTGCCGGCCTTGAACTCCGCGAGGGCGCGCTCGCGCTGACCTTGGCTCTTGTCACCGTGGATCGAGACGGCTTCGACGCCGCCCTGTTCCAGGCCGCGGGCGACGCGGTCGGCGCCGCGCTTGGTGCGGGTGAAGACGATGACCCGCTTAAAGCCGCCGTCATCGAACAGCTCGGCCAGCAGGGCGCGCTTGCGCGACTGCTCGACAAACAGGACGCGCTGGTTGATCCGCTCGACCGTGGTGGCCTGCGGGGTCACCGACACCTTCAACGGGTTGGGGTTGAGGATCTCGCTCGACAGCTTTTCGATCTCGCCGGGCATGGTCGCCGAGAAAAACAGGTTCTGGCGCGGCTTCTTGGGCAGGAACTTCACGATCTTCCGGATCGGAACGATGAAGCCCATGTCCAGCATCTGGTCGGCTTCGTCGAGAACCAGGATCTCGACGCCGTCCAGGGTGATCGACTTCTCGCCGAGGTGATCCAGCAGGCGCCCCGGGGTGGCCACCAGGATGTCGACGCCGCCGGCCATGGCGCGCATCTGCCCGCCATACTTCACGCCGCCGAAGACGACGGCGACCGAGACGCCCATGTGCCGGCCATAGGACTTGAAGCTCTCGCCGATCTGGGTGGCCAGTTCGCGGGTCGGCGCCAGGACCAGGACCCGGGCGCTGCGACGGGTGAGGGTGACCTTGTTTTCAGCCAGGCGATGAAGGATCGGCAGGGCGAAGGCGGCGGTCTTGCCGGTGCCGGTCTGGGCGATGCCCAGCAGGTCGCGGCCGGTCATGACGCCCGGGATAGCCTGCGCCTGGATCGGGGTCGGGTTGGTGTAACCCTCGTCGGCCAGCGCCTTGAGCAGGGGCTTGGCCAGGCCAAGGTCGGTAAATTGAGTCAAAGGATAGTCTTTCGCGTATGCGCCGAACGCGACCGTCGCGGGGCTTCCGCGGGTCGACTGGCGCCGGTCTTTGGAGAGACGCCCCGCGTGATGGGCGCATCGGGTGAGAAAGCCTCACGGCGCTCGACAGGCTGAGCCCCCAAGGAGGCCCCACGCGGCTGGAACGCAGATAGCGCTCCGAAGAACGCAGGCTGCACATCGGGGTTTTGGGTCAGGAAGTCAACCCAAAGGGGACGAATACCTCCGGCAGTTGCCTTTTGGCCGCAGGCCATGGGAAGCAAACGCCATGACGGAAAAGCGCATGCTTCTGGTCGCCGCGGCGGCCCTGGTGGACGTGGATGGGCGGGTGCTGATCTGCCAGCGGCCGGAGGGCAAGCAACTGGCTGGGCTCTGGGAGTTTCCGGGCGGCAAGGTCGAGGCGGGCGAGACGCCGGAGGCCTGCCTGATCCGCGAACTGGACGAGGAGCTGGGGATCCGGGTCAGCCATGCCTGCCTGGCGCCGTTCGTGTTCGCCAGCCACGACTACGAGGATTTCCACCTGCTGATGCCGCTCTACCTGGTGCGCCGCTGGGAGGGGACGGTTTTGAACCGCGAGCACAAGGCCATGGCCTGGGTCCGGCCGATCGACATGGACACCTATCCCATGCCCCCGGCCGACGCACCGCTAGTGGCCTGGCTTCGGGACCTGATTTGATGTGGCGGGTGCTGCTTGCCGCCATGGCGCTGGTCCTGCCAGGCGCCGCCCAGGCGGCCTGGCGTACGCTGCCCACACCGAACCCCGAGGCCACGCTGCGGGCCGCGGCGGTGGTCGGGCCCGGACAGTTCCGGGTCTCCGGCTCGAAGGGGACGTTCGCCCTGTCGGACGACGGCGGTGCGACGTGGCGGATGGCGACGCCGCCCGGGGGAGAGGCGCTGGACTTCCGTGGGCTCGCGGCGCTGGACGCGCAGACCGCCATCCTGATGAGCGCCGGCGACGGACCAGCCGGGCAGGCGAAGATATTCCGGACAGCGGATGCGGGGCGGACCTGGACCCAGGTCTATGAAACCCGGCTGCCCGGCAGCTTTCTAGACGGCGTCGCCTTCCGAGACCGCCGGCGCGGGTTCGTGCTGGGCGATCCGATCGACGGCCGCTGGTTCCTGCTGCGCACGGCCGACGGCGGCAGGTCCTGGACCCGCATGGAGGGGCCGCAGGTGGAGCCGGGAGAGGCCGCCTTCGCCGCCAGCAACTCGGCTCTGTTTCTGGGACCGGATCGGGACATCTGGATCGTCTCGGGCGGCCTGACCAAGGGGCGGGTCCATCGATCGGCTGACGACGGGAAGACCTGGGCGGTCGATGAGGTCGACCTTCGCGCCGGACCGACGGCGGGCCTGTTCGGCGGGCTGGCGCTGGGCGGCGGGCGGGCTGTGGTGGTCGGCGGCGACTACAAGGACGAGCTCGCGAGCGGCCCCTCCATCGCGGTCGGCGGCGCGGCGGGATGGCGTCTGCCCCTGCATCGGGGAACGCCCCGGCTTCTGGAAGGTGTCGCCCGCGTGGATGGTCGGACCCTGCTGGCGGTCGGCCCGCGCGGCACGTCGCACAGCGTCGACAACGGCCTGACGTGGCGCGAGATCGATCAGGCCGCCTTCCACGCCATCGCCTGCCGCACCGGGAACTGCGTCGCCGCCGGCGGCAAGGGGCAGGTCGGCCTGTGGGTTAAGCCCTAGTCCAGGCTGGCCCGGCGCATCGACCGGGCGGGCTTGGTCGCATCGACCACGCATTGGCCGGGGTCGGTCATCGCGTGGACGCCCAGGCAGTAGATGTCCTCGTAGTGCGTTCCCGCCGCCGCCAGGCACTGGTGGTAGTTCAGTTTCGCAAGGCGCAGGCATTGGCCGGCCTTGGGCTCGCTCAAGAGCGACCGCCCCGCCGCCTCCTGACCCAGCAGGGTGAGCGCCGCCAGCGCCACGCCACGGGCCACCACGGGACTGGCGCCGCCCTTGCGGCCCCCTTCGGCGATCGCGGCCGTCAACTGGGCGCGATCCGCCGGCTCAGGCCGATAGCCGGCCGCCTGTTTCACCGCGGCTAGGCGTTGCGGGCCATTGGTGAGGCGGGCGCGGGACCAGGCCTGGTGCTGCACGCTGTAGGACGCCTTCTTCACCCGCGCGCCCGCGCCGGCCAGGGCCTCGCCGCGTCGCGCCAGGGCGGCGTTGGCCCGCTGCGACGCCGCGTAGGCTCCTGGCAGGTCCAAAGCGGCGGCAGGATCGGCCGCGAGCTGGCGCGACACCGTCCGGCCCTTGGCCTTCACGCCCGCGACGAACGCCGGCTCCTGCATGGCGGCCAGGGCGGCGTAGGCGATCATGCCGGCCTCCAGCTCCTTCGGGTCGTAGCCTGCCGCCGTACGCAGCCGCTCGCCGATCTCGGCCGGGCCAGAAAAGGACGCATCGATGGCGCCGGCCTTGCGCGTGTAGGCCTCGAAGGCGCTAGCCCGACTGGCCAGAGCGGCTCCCACGCCGATGTAGGGGCCCTTCTTCTCCGGCTTCTGCGGCGCGGAGCTGGTGGCGCAACCGGCCAGCGCCACCGTGGCGGCCATAACCAGAAGCTTGAGTTTGCTGATCTTCATCCGGACCCCGCCGTGAGGAGCCCCCCGCCGCCAATGTCCGGTCCGGATGGTTTACAGGTTCTTACCCGGCCGACGGGATCGCCGGCGCCCAGCCGGTCACGGTCAGGATTTCGAATGTCGCGGGAATGCGTCCGTCGTCGCCGCCGAAGCGCTCGGCGTACAGCTCGAAGGTCCGCGTCAGCAGCGTGCGGGTGAGGGGCTTGGGGTGGCGGTCGGCAAGGGCATTGGTCTCGCCCATCTGGCGCAGATCTGCGATCAGCTTCAGGGGGTGTTCGTAGCGGACGGTGACCGTGTCCACGTCGCTGACCGCCTGCACGAAGCCAGCCCGCTGCAGCAGGTTCGCGGCGTCCTGCGCGTCGGCGAAGGGCGAGACGCGGCTGCCGGCGCCGCCCAGGATCTCGCTTTCGGCGGCCACCAGCGATTGGCGCAGTTCGGTCAGGGTCGTTCCGCCCAGGAAGGCGCCGATGAACAGGCCGTCCGGCTTCAGGGCCCGGCGGATCTGGATCAGGGCGCCGACCACGTCGTTGGTCCAATGCAGACCCAGGGTCGAGACCGCCAGATCCAGGCAGGCGTCGGCGAAAGGCAGGCGTTCCTCGTCCGCGACGAGGCGCGGGCCGCCCCGGCCGGACAGCATGCGGTGCGATAGGTCCGCCTCAATCAGGAGCTCGACCTTGCCGGGCGCCTCCTCGGCCAGGGCCTCGGCGAAGGCGCCCGCGCGCGCGGAGAGGTCGACGGCCAGCGGAAAGCTGCGCAGTATCGGATCCAGGCGTCCGGCCACGTCATAGGCGGCTCGTCGCTGCAGGAAGTCCGCGTTCGCGTAAGCCGGGGCTGCACGGTCCAGGCGCTTGCGATGCAGGGTGCGGTCGAAGAGGAGCGGGGGCGCAGGCATTGAGCCGGGAACATGGCGAATTCGCCGCCAGTTGGAAGCCCCGCGTGCAGATGGCGTGGCGCGTGGCGCTCGACATGCTGTTTCCGCCGCAGTCGCTGGACGGCGGGCCGCGGCCGCTGGCGGGCGGGTTTTCACCCGAAGGCTGGAGCAAGATCCGCTTCCTCGACGGTCCGGTCTGCGATGGTTGCGGGCAGCCGTTCGAGTTCGATCCCGGCGCGCGTTGCGCGGCCTGCCTGAAGACGCCCCGGGCGTTCGACGCGGCGCGTGCCGCCTGTCTCTACGACGAGAGCTCGCGGGGCCCGATCCTGCAGCTCAAGCACGCCGATCGGCTGGACTTGGCGCCGATGTTCGCGCGCTGGGTCTCGCGCAGCGCTGCGGCCCTCATCGAGGGCGCCGACGCCATCGCGCCCGTGCCGCTGCATCCGCTGCGCCTGCTCCGCCGGCGTTACAACCAGGCGGCCGAGATCGCCCGGCCGCTGGCGGCGATGACCGGTACGCCCTACCTGCCGGACGCCCTGGTCCGCCGACGTGCGACGGCCACCCAGGGCGGTAAATCCGGGTCGGGTCGCAAGCGCAACGTGGCCGGCGCCTTCGACGTGCCCGATCCACGCCGCGTGGAGGGTCTGCGCATCCTGCTGATCGATGATGTTTTGACCACGGGCGCCACCGCAGAGGGCTGTGCGCGGGCGCTCAAGGCCGCCGGGGCCGCCCGCGTCGATCTGGCCGTCGTCGCCCGGGTGCAGGCAGCGGCCGGACTCACCATATGAAGCTGAACAAGGACGTCCGTCGTTAGAGCGCCATGACCCAACCCATCACCATCTACACCAAGCCCTTCTGCCCCTACTGCATCCGCGCCGTGTCGCTGTTGGAGAAAAAGGGCGTGGAATTTACCGAGATCGAGGCGGCCTTCGATCCCGACAAGCGCCAGGAGATGATCCAGCGCGCGGGCGGTCGCGCGACCTTCCCGCAGATCTTCATCGGCGAGCGCCACATCGGCGGCTGCGACGACATGATGGCGCTGGAGCGGTCCGGCGAACTGGACCCGCTGCTCCAGGCCGCGTGATCGGGGTATAGGGCGGCCATGAAGGTCGGCCTGATCCAGACACGAACGCCCGCGACCCACGCCGCGGCGCGGGCGCATGTCCTGCCGCTGGTGCGGGAGGCGGCGGCTGGCGGTGCGCGCCTGATCGTGACGCCGGAGGGGACCAACATCCTGCAGAAGGATCGCGAGACCCTGCTGCCGCAGCTCACCTTGCTAGCCGACGATCCGGTGGTGAACGGCCTGCGCGAGGCGGCGAAGGAACTCGGTGTCTGGATCGATGTCGGCTCCGCCCTGGTCAAGCGCGAGGACGGGAAGGCGGCCAACCGCCAGGTCCTGATCCGCCCGGATGGCGCCATCGCCGCCACCTACGACAAGCTGCACATGTTCGACGTGGACCTGCCGACCGGCGAGACCGCCCGGGAATCCGCGACATATGAGCCCGGCGATCGCGCCGTCGTCGCCGATGTGGACGACATGAAGCTGGGGCTGACCATCTGCTACGACCTGCGCTTCCCGGCGCTGCACCGGGCGCTGGCCATGGCCGGCGCCACGGTCCTGACCATCCCCGCCGCCTTCACCCGCCCCACGGGCGAGGCGCATTGGGAGGTGCTGATGCGCGCCCGGGCCATCGAGACCGCTAGCTATGTGCTGGCCCCTGCCCAGGGCGGTTTTCATGAGGACGGGCGGGGCACCTGGGGCCATTCGCTGGTGGTGGAACCTTGGGGGCAAGTCATTGCAAAACTTGACCATGACGAGCCGGGTGTGCTCTGGGCCGACCTCGATTCCGCCGCGCCCGCCAAGGCGCGGGCGGCCATCCCCGTGCTGACCAACGCCCGGGCGTTCACAGGTCCATAGACGTCGATGATCCGCTACGCGCTTACCTGCGACCACGAGCACGAGTTCGAGGGTTGGTTCGGCTCCTCCAACGACTTCGACGACCAGCAGGGCCGCGGCCTGATCGAGTGTCCGATGTGCGCCTCCAAGATGGTGCGCAAACAGATCATGGCGCCCGCGGTCACAGGCACCAAGCGGAGCCTGCCCGACGTGCTGCCGCCCAAGGCCCAGGCGATGATGATGGAGGCCGCCGGCCGTATCCGCGCCCATGTGGAAGAGAATTTCGACGATGTCGGCGACGCCTTCGCCAGCGAGGCCCGCGCGATCCATGAGGGTAAGGCGGAGGACCGGGGTATCTATGGCCAAGCCACGGCCAAGGAAGTCCGCGACCTGGTGGAAGACGGGGTGCCGGTCGCGCCCCTCCCGCCGGAGCCCCTCAAGAAGTCTGACGTGAACTAGACGCGCGCTTGCGGCGCGCCCGCTCCCACGGCAATCTCGGATTGCATCAGGTGGGGGCCTGTTTTCCGTATGCGTATCCTAAGCGTTCTGGTCGCCTGTCTCGCAGCCTGTTTTTCCGAGCCGGCCTCCGCCGCGCCTCTGTCGGCATACGGCGGACTGCCGAGCATCGACTCCGTTGAGATTTCACCGGACGGGAGTGCGTTAGCGACGATCACTTCCGATGGCGTCAATTCCATTTTGATGATCGCGCCGGTGGGCGGCGGCGAAAGCAAATCCTACGCGCTGGGCGCAGCGAAAGTCCGTGCGCTGGACTGGGTAGGGTCTGATCACCTCATTATTAGCACGTCACAAACGGCGGCCATTGCATTCCTTATCGGCCCGCGGCGCGAATACTGGCGTGGCTTCGACCTCAATCTTACGACAGGCAAGCTTGTTCCGCTGCTGGACAAATCGCCGGCGCGTCAGCAGACCGGAACGCACATCCGCGATAATGCCACCGCCGCAATTTGGGCGACGGCCAACATCCTGGCCGACTCGCCGAAAGTTCGTACGATCAACGGCGTTCCGACCCTGTTCCTGACCGGGATAACCTTCGCAAACTCTAGCGCCGTTCTCACGATCATCCGCAGCGATCTGAAGACCGGAGCCCAAAAAGTCGTTGAACTGGGCGAGCCGGACACCAACGCCATACTGCTTGGGGCCGATGGCGTACCCTTAGCCAAGACCAGCTACGAGGCAGACACCGGCCGGTGGGCGCTGAAGCTTCGCCGCGGAAGCGGATGGAACGAGGCCTACGTCGCAAGCGCGAAGACGGAGGAGCCCCAAATGCTGGGTCTCGGCCGCGACGGTCAATCTGTGGTGCTCGCCGAGCAAGGGGAGAGCGGATATCAAATTCGAGAGATTTCTCTCGATGGCTCCGCCGGGTCACCGCTGGATGCCCGGGATGCGGACGGGATTCTTTTCGACCCTGACACCCATCGCATGATCGGCCTCTACATTCTGTCGGGGGACGACGAGCGCTACACCTTCTTCGCTCCCGGGGATCAGAGGGTCTGGGACGCCGTCCGCGCGGCATTCAAGGGTGATCGGGTCCGACTGGAGTCGTGGACGCGCGATCGCCAGAAGATTGTCGTGCTGGTCGACTCCGCGACCGAGGGCGCTGGCTACGCACTCGTCGATCTTGCGACGCGGAAGGCCGAATGGCTGGGCGCCCGCTATCAGCAGCTGTTTCCAGAGGACATCGGCAAGGTTCAGGCGTTGCGCTTCAAGGCGAAGGACGGCCTGGACCTCACCGGCTATGTGACCCTTCCACCGGGACGCGACCCGAAAAACCTTCCTCTTGTCGTCCTCCCCCATGGCGGGCCTGCCTCACGGGACACACCGGGCTTTGATTGGTGGGCACAGGCGATCGCCTCGCGGGGTTACGCGGTCCTACAGGTCAACTTCCGGGGCTCAGATGGCTTTGGCTGGGGTTTCACGCGCGCCGGCTTTGGCGAATGGGGTCGCAAAATGCAGACCGACCTGTCGGACGGCGTCCGCTTCCTCGTCGGCAACGGCCTCGTTGACCCGAAGCGGGTGTGCATCGTCGGCGCCAGCTACGGCGGCTATGCGGCGCTGGCGGGCGCCGCCATCGATACAGGGGTCTACCGCTGCGCCGCCTCAGTTGCAGGACTGTCTGACCTACGCCGGTTCGTCGACTGGTCCCGCCTGAGAAACGGCGTGGACGCCCAGCGCTACTGGAAGCGGTTCATGGGTGGCGACGACGCCCTAGCGAACGTCTCGCCGATCACGCACGTCGATCGCATCTCGATCCCCGTACTACTGGTCCACGGGCAGGATGACACTGTGGTGCCGCTCGAACAGAGCCGACTGATGGCTGCAGCGCTTGGGAAAGCCGGCAAGCCGGTCGAATTGGTGGTCCAGAAGGGCGAGGACCACTGGCTGTCGCGCGGGGAGACCCGGCGCGAAATGCTCGCCGCCACGATGGCGTTCGTCGAGAAACACAATCCGCCCAATTGAGGGACGTCGGGATGAAGTTTGCGTACGCAATGCCGGTGCTAGTGCTGGCGGGCATCTTCGCTGGTCCGAGCTTCGCCGCGCCTCTTGAGGCCTATGGCAAGCTGCCGAGCATCGAGGCCGCCGCGGTTTCGCCGAGCGGTAAGGCGGTCGCCCTGGTGGTCACCAATGGCGAAGAGCGCATGATCGCCGTGAAGGACCTCACGACCGGAAAGATCACCACGCGCGCCCAAACCGGAACGGTGAAGGTGCGTCAGGTCCAGTGGGCGGGCGACAACCACCTGCTGATCGTGAAGTCGGTCACGGCCTCGCCAATGGACATCCTGACGGCCCGCCGCGAGTGGATGATGGCGTTCTCGTACGACCTGAAGAAGGGCAAGGTCCGGCCGCTTTTGGGTGATGTCGACTACGGCATGAACACCATATTCGACATGCCGGTGGTTCGTACGTTCAACGGCGAGCCGACGGTCTTTGTGCAAGGGGTCAAGTTCGAGAGTCAGCGCGGCCTGCTTTCCCTGTTCCGGATCGACCTCGACACGTCGAAGAGCCGGCTGGTTGAGCAAGGGTTGCAGCATACGCAGGACTGGGTCGTGGGTCCCGCGGGCGAGGCGCTGGCCCAGGAAGTCTACGATGGCGACTCGGGGCGCTGGACGCTGAAGATGCGTCAGGGCGGCGGTTGGCGAGACGTCGCGAGCGCGACAGCAAAGCTGGACCGACCCTATATGCTGGGCCTGGGGCGCGACGGCGCGTCGATCCTCTACGCGATGAACGCGCCGGAGCGAGGCTGGGTCTGGCGCGAGGCGCGCCTGAATGGCCCGCAGCAGGACGATTTCATAGGCATACTCGACGATCAGGTCCCCATTCGCGATCCGCAGGACGGGCGGCTCATCGGCTATTATGTGCTGGTGGGCGACGAGGCCCGTTACACGTTTTTCGATCCAAATGACGCCAAGGTCTGGAACGCCGTGGCGGCGGCCTATCCCGGCGACCGTGTCGCGCTCGCCTCCTGGTCGGCGGATCGCAAGAAGATCGTCGTGCGGGTGGATTCTCCCACGGAGGGGCCCGCCTACGCGGTCGTGGACATGAATACGCGCCAGGCCACCTGGCTGGGCGTCGAATACAACGGCCTCAAGGCCGAGGACATCGCCATCCAGGAGCGGGTCCGGTTCAAGGCGCAGGACGGTCTCGACCTCAGCGGCTACCTGACCCGCCCCCGCGGCAAGCCCGCGAAAAACCTTCCGGTCATCGTCTTTGCACATGGCGGACCGGCGTCACGCGATACGCCCGGGTTCGATTGGTGGGCGCAGGCGATGGCGTCGCGCGGATATGCGGTGCTGCAGATCAATTTCCGTGGGTCCGACGGCTTGGGGTCCAGGCTGCTGGAAGCCGGCTATGGCGAATGGGGCCGCAAGATGCAGACCGACCTCTCGGACGGGGTGCGCGCGCTGGCCAAGGCCGGGGTGATCGATCCCAAGCGCGCGTGCATCGTCGGGGCCAGCTACGGAGGCTACGCCGCTCTGGCCGGCGCCACCCTCGACAAGGGTGTCTATCGCTGCGCGGTGTCCGTGGCGGGCGTGGCCGACCTCCGCAGCCAGGTTGCGTATTCGAAGCGGCGGGGCGGTCTGCCAACCGAACGCTACTGGAACCGGTTCATGGGCGCCGAAGGCCGAAACGATGACGTGCTGACGACCTATTCGCCGGCCCGGCAGGCCGCCGCGGCCGACATCCCGATCCTGTTGATCCACGGCCAGGACGACACCGTGGTTCCCCTTGAGCAGAGCCGGATGATGGCCGACGCGCTGTCCAAGGCCGGCAAGCCCTACGAACTGGTGATCCAGAAGGGCGCCGACCACTGGCTGTCGCTCGGCGATACGCGCCTGCAGACCGTCACCGCCACCATGGCCTTCGTCGAGAGGCACAACCCGCCGAACTGAGCGGATTGATCCGGCGCAAGTCCCTTGTGTGGCCTACATGCCACACTATCTCTGGCGGGTCCGGCTGGCGTGCTCTCAGGAGGCGTCGGCTGGCGTTCCGCCTAGGTAGGGGACACCATGAACATCGATATCTATTCCGACCGCGCCAAGCAGGCGATCCAATCCGCCCAGAGCCTCGCCCTGGCCCGCAGTCACCAGCAGCTCGCGCCCGAACACATCCTCAAGGTGCTGCTCGAAGAGCGTGACGGCCTGACCGCGTCGCTGATTCAGAGCGCCGGCGGCCGGCCGGCCGAGGTCGACAAGGCCGTCGAGGCGGCGCTGGCGCGCACGCCCAAGGTCGAGGGCGGCTCGGGCCAGCTCTATATGAAGCCCGAGACCGCGCGCGTGCTGGCGGAAGCGGAGGCCGGCGCCAAGGCCGCGGGCGACGCCTTCGTGACGACGGAGCGACTGTTGATCGCCCTGGCCAAGGACGGCGGCGAGGCTGGCAAGGTGCTGAAGGACGCCGGCGTTACGCCCAAGGGCCTGGAAGACGCCGCTGTGGCGGTTCGCAAGGGTCGCACCGCCGACTCCGCCTCGGCTGAGGACGGCTATGACGCCCTGAAGCGCTATGCTCGCGACCTGACCCAGGCCGCCCGCGACGGCAAGCTGGACCCGGTGATCGGCCGCGACGAGGAAATCCGCCGAACTATCCAGGTCCTGCAGCGCCGGACCAAGAACAATCCCGTCCTGATCGGTGAGCCCGGCGTCGGCAAGACCGCCGTGGTCGAGGGTCTGGCCCAGCGGATCGTCAACGGTGACGTGCCGGAGGGTCTGAAGGACCGCAAGCTGCTCAGCCTGGACATGGGCGCCCTGATCGCCGGGGCGAAGTATCGCGGCGAGTTCGAGGAGCGGCTGAAGGCCGTGCTCAACGAAGTCACGGCCGCCGAAGGCTCGATCATCCTGTTCATCGACGAGATGCACACCCTGGTTGGCGCGGGCAAGTCGGACGGGGCGATGGACGCCTCCAATCTGCTTAAGCCCGCCTTGGCGCGCGGCGAGCTGCACTGCGTCGGCGCGACCACCCTCGACGAGTACCGGAAGCACGTGGAGAAGGACGCCGCCCTGGCGCGGCGCTTCCAGCCGGTCATGGTCGACGAGCCGACGGTCGAGGACACCGTCTCGATCCTGCGCGGCTTGAAGGAAAAGTACGAGGTCCACCACGGGGTGCGCATCTCGGACAGCGCCATCGTGGCCGCCGCCACCCTCTCGCACCGCTACATCACCGACCGCTTCCTGCCGGACAAGGCCATCGACCTGATGGACGAGGCCGGCAGCCGGGTGCGGATGGCCGTCGACAGCAAGCCGGAGGAGCTGGACGAGATCGACCGCCGCGTCGTCCAGCTGAAGATCGAGCGCGAGGCCTTGGCCAAGGAGCCGGACGCCGCATCCAAGGCGCGCCTGGAGAAGCTTGAGGAAGAGCTCGGCGAACTCGAAGCCGAGTCCGCGGAAATGAGCGCGCGCTGGAAGGCGGAGAAGGCCAAGGTCTCGTCGGCCGCGCAATCGCGCGAGGCGCTGGACCGGCTGCGCGCCGAGCTGGTGGCGGCCCAGCGGCAGGGCGACCTGCAGCGGGCCTCCGAGATCGCCTATGGCGAGATTCCGCAGCTTGAAAAGCGCCTTGCCGCGGCCGAAGCGGCCGAGGGCAGCGCCGACGCCATGAGCCCCGAAGTGGTCGACGCCGAGCAGATCGCCGCGGTGGTCTCCCGCTGGACCGGGGTCCCGGTCGAGAAAATGCTGGAGGGCGAGCGCGAGAAGCTGTTGGCCATGGAGGACGGTCTGCGCAAGCGGGTGGTCGGCCAGGAAGAAGCGCTGGTCGCCGTCTCCGACGCCGTGCGACGGGCGCGGGCGGGCCTGAAGGACCCCAACCGGCCCATCGGCTCGTTCCTGTTCCTGGGCCCCACGGGCGTGGGCAAGACCGAGCTGACCAAGGCCCTGGCCGAGTTCATGTTCGACGACGAGCAGGCGATCACCCGCCTCGACATGAGCGAGTACATGGAGAAGCACTCGGTCAGCCGGATGATCGGGGCGCCTCCCGGCTACGTCGGCTACGACGAAGGCGGCGCCCTGACGGAGAGCGTGCGGCGTCGGCCCTATCAGGTCGTGCTCTTCGACGAGGTCGAGAAGGCCCACCCGGACGTCTTCAATGTGCTGCTGCAGGTGCTGGACGACGGGCGACTGACGGACGGCCAGGGGCGGACGGTCGACTTCCGCAACGTGCTGATCATCATGACCTCCAACATGGGGGCCGACTATCTGGCCGCCCTGGCGGATGGCGACGATGTGGAAAAGGCGCGGCCCGCGGTGATGGACGTCGTGCGCGCCAACTTCCGGCCTGAGTTCCTGAACCGCCTGGACGAGATCATCCTGTTCAAGCGGCTGGGACGTTCGGAGATGGACAACATCGTCCGCATCCAGCTGCAGCGGGTCGAGAAGCTGCTGGCCGATCGGCGCATGTCGATCGCGCTGGATGATGGCGCTCTGCACTGGCTGGGCGACCGCGGCTACGACCCCGTCTATGGGGCCCGGCCGCTGAAGCGGGTGATCCAGAAGGAGCTGATCGATCCGATCGCGCGCAAGCTGCTGGCGGGCGATCTGGCGGACGGGGCGGTGATCCAGGTCCACGCCGGCGACGGCGGCCTGGAGATCGGCCGCGCTCAGGTCCACTGAGGCTGATGACGCCCGCCGGGAGACCGGCGGGCGTTGTTGTTACAGGGTGAGGGAGACCGTCCGGCCGCCGCGGACGACGATCCGCTTCATCAGCGCCACCGTGGGCGCATTGGGCGCGCCAAAGGGGCGGGCCACGGTGATGGCGTACCAGGCCCCGTCCGGCAGGCCGCCGAACGCGAACTGATCCGCGTCGTCGCAGTTCGTGCGCTTGACGAAGGGACCCGCGTCGCCCGCCGGCGCGCTGGGTGTCCGCGCCCGCACCTCGTCGGTGGGCAGCGCCGCGCGTTCGCTTGACCCATAGAGCGCCGCCATCCGGCGGGTGGACCAGGCGGTCTCAGGCGTCAGCACCACCGCCGAACCGGCGCAGGTGAAGCGCGTGCCGCCCTGGCGGTAGGTCACCCGGCCCGCAATCACATTGGCGCCCGGCCGTTGCGACCAGGCGAAGTCCTTCGCGGAAAACGCCGCGCTTCCGGACATTGGCGGCGGCGGGAGCTGCGACACGGGCCCCCCGGGCGGCGGCGGACCCAGGCTGGGCGTGCAGGCTGAGACGAGGACGGCGCCGGTGAGGGCGCCCAGGATCTGAAAGCGTGGGGCGAGCATGATGACCATCTTATAGGCGAAAGCGTCCAAAGCTTGCCATAGCGCGGTCGCGTTTGGCGGCCTAACCTCCACCGTCAACGAGACAGAGGAGACCTCCGATGGCCCACAAGTTCGAGATCTACAAGGACAAGGCCGGCGAGTTCCGGGTGCGGTTCAAGTACAATTCCGAGACCATGTTGTCCTCCGAGGGCTACGCCTCGAAGGCGTCGGCCAAGGCCGCCATTGAGAGCGTCAAGAAGAACGCCCCCGGCGCCGAGATCGACGACACCACGGACTAATCGTCCCCTTTCGGCCGCCCACGCAGGACCTTGACGCTCGCGCGCTTGGTCTTGCCGTCAAGCCGCCGCAGCTTCGAGGCGTAGGTCGGCTTGGTCTTCTTGCGCGGCGGAGGCGGCGGCTTGGCGGCCTCGCGGATCAGGTCCAGCAGGCGTGCGACCGCGGCCTGCCGGTTCATCTCTTGACTGCGGTGCTCCTGGGCGACGAGCACGACGACGCCGTCCATGGTCAATCGGTTCCCGGACAGCTTGTAGAGCCGTGCGCGAACCGGCTCGGGCAGCGATGGCGAGCCGCGGACGTCGAAGCGCAACTCGATCGCCGTCGAGACCTTGTTGACGTGCTGTCCGCCCGGTCCGGATGCGCGGACCGCGCGGATCTGGACCTCGTCGTCGTCCAGCCACAGGCTTTGGGTCACCTCGATCGGCATCCGCCCCGCATGCCACGGTTCGGTCTGGCGGACGAGGGCGCTCTCGTGCTAAGCCGCCCGCATGCGTCGTGAAGCGCTCCAGCTCGTAACCCGTCTTCCGACCGCCTCCGGCGGGCCGGTGAGGGATGTCGCGCGCTAGATCGAACCGCCGCAGACGACCGCCACACCAGCCCCGCCGGGATCCGGACGGGGCTTTTTCTTGGCCCGTCCATCCCCGCCAGATGGAGACGACCCGTTGGACCCGCCGCCCGATATTCTCGTGCGCGCCGCAGAGCCGGCCGACATGCTTCAGTTGACCGAAGTGCTGAACCAGCCGCGCGCCGTCTGGGGTACGCTTCAGACGCCCCTCACCTCCGTCGCGATGCGCGCACAGCGCTTCGACGCCACGGACCTCAACAACCGGCAACTCGTCGCTGAATTGGACGGTAGAGTGGTGGGGTCAATCGGCCTCAGCCGCGAGCCCTGGCATCGGCGCCATCATGCCGCCGGCGTTGGCATGGCCGTCCACGACGCCTGGGCCGGCCGTGGGGTCGGAACGGCGCTGATGGCTGCGGTCGTCGACCTAGCCGAACGCTGGTGGAACATCCGCCGGCTCGAGCTCAACGTCTACGCCGACAACATCCGAGCCATTGCACTTTATGAGCGCTTCGGCTTCGAGCGGGAGGGCCTGATGCGCGCCTATGCGTGGCGCGACGGGGCCTATGTGGACAGCTTGGCCATGGCGAGGGTGCGGCTGTGACGCGGCGTCTTCCCTCGCTTCCCTTGACCTTCTCGCAAAAAAACGCTTCACACCCCCGGCTTTGCTCCGCCTGCGTTGCGCGCGTCAGCACGGTTTCATTGTCTCAGGAGAACAATCATGCGCGTCTACTATGACCGCGACGCCGACATTTCCCGCATCCTGGACAAGAAGATCGCCATCGTAGGCTACGGCTCCCAGGGCCGGGCCCACGCGCTGAACCTTCACGACTCCGGCGCGAAGAACGTGGCCGTGGCGCTGAAGCCTGGCTCGGCGACCGCCAAGAAGGTTGAAGCCGATGGCCTGAAGGTCATGAGCGTCGCCGACGCCGCCAAGTGGGCCGATGTGCTCATGGTGCTGGCGCCCGACGAGCTGCAACGCGGCATCTACAATGCCGAAATCGCCCCCAACATCCGCGACGGCGCGGCCCTGCTGTTCGCCCATGGCTTGAACGTGCACTTCAACCTGATCGAGCCGGCGGCCGGCATCGACGTGCTGATGGTCGCGCCGAAGGGCCCCGGCCACACCGTGCGGGGCGAGTATCAGAAGGGCGGCGGCGTGCCCTGCCTGATCGCCGTCCACCAAGACGCCACCGGCGGCGCCATGGACCTCGGCCTGGCCTATGCGTCGGCCATCGGCGGCGGCCGTTCGGGCATCATCGAGACCAACTTCCGCGAGGAATGCGAAACCGACCTGTTCGGCGAGCAGGCCGTGCTCTGCGGCGGCCTGGTGGAGCTGATCCGCGCGGGCTTCGAGACCCTGGTCGAGGCGGGCTACGCGCCGGAAATGGCCTATTTCGAGTGCCTGCACGAGGTGAAGCTGATCGTGGACCTGATCTACGAAGGCGGCATCGCCAACATGAACTACTCGATCTCCAACACGGCGGAGTACGGCGAGTACGTGACCGGCCCTCGCATCGTCACAGCCGACACCAAGGCCGAGATGAAGCGCGTGCTGGAGGACATCCAGTCCGGCCGCTTCGTGCGCGACTTCATGCAGGAGAACGCCGTCGGCGCCCCCTCCTTCAAGGCGACCCGCCGCCGCGGCGCCGAGCACCAGATCGAGGAGGTCGGTCAGCGCCTGCGCGCCATGATGCCCTGGATCACGAAGAACAAGCTGGTCGACACCGCCCGAAACTAACGGGCGCCATCCGGTTTGATGAAATGGGACGGCCCGGGGGTGACCCCGGGCCGTTTCTGACTCGCCGACACACCCACGTCATCGACTCCGTGCAACTTCCGCCGCGACTGGCCGTTGCTGTCACAATCGGGAGGGCCACATGACCGTTGCGCGCACACTGTTGAAGTTCATGGGGCTCGGGCTGCTCGTCGGCTTGGACCTTCTGCGCCCAAGCCGCGCCGAGTACCGTGTGCCCGCCCGCTGGCTGGCGCGCTAGCTGTCCTCGTAGCCGCCGCGCTTGGCCTTGGTTTGCGCGCGGCCGGCCTTGTGACGGCTGATCCACAGTTTCTTGTTCTCGACGGCGGCGCGCGGATCTTCCTTGCGCCGCTCGAACGCCAGTTCGGCGTGTAGCTTTTCGAAGCTCCGGAGCCGGTCGGAATCCAGTTCGCCCGCCTCGACGGCGGCCCGCACCGCGCAGCCCGGCTCCTTGTCATGAGCGCAGTCGGCGAATCGGCACTGCTCGGCAAGCGCCTCGATATCGGCGAAGGTCTGCGCCACGCCGGCCTCGGCCTCCCAGAGGCCCAGTTCGCGCATCCCGGGCGTATCCAGGATCAGGGCGCCCGACGCCAGGCGCACGAGCTCGCGATGGGTCGTGGTGTGCCGGCCACGCTCGTCGGCCTCACGGATCGCGCCGGTGTCCATCCTGTGCTCGCCGGCCAGGGCATTCAGCAGGGTCGACTTGCCCGCCCCCGACGAGCCAAGCAGCACCGCGGTTCGGCCGGGCGCCAGTTGGGCGGTCAGCGCATCCAGCCCCACGAGGGTCTTCGATGACAGCGCCAGCACCGGCGCGCCCAGTGCGATCGCCTCGACCTCGGCCAACCGCGCGGCGTAGTCGCCCGCCAGGTCGGACTTTGTGAGCACGATCACCGGCGCGGCGCCGCTTTCGTAGGTCGTGGCCAGATAGCGCTCCAGACGCCGCAGGTTGAGGTCGGCGTTCAACGAGGCGACCAGCAAGGCCACATCCACGTTCGCCGCCACCACCTGAGCGCCGCCGCGAGGCCCGGACGCCTTGCGGATGAACGCCGTGCGGCGCGGGACGATATGGTGGACGAGGGCTGTGGTCTCTCCGGGGCGCGCTTCCACAGCGACCCAGTCGCCGGCGGTGGGGCGGCCATCTTCGGCGGTCGCCTTCATGAGCGCGCCGGACGCGCGGGCGTCGATCTCGCCGCCGGCGGTCACGAGGCGATAGCCGCCGCGCTGCTGCACGACGATGCGGCCGGGGATCAGGCCCTGCGCGGCATGGGGTTCAAAAGCGGTCTGGAACGCGTCGGTCCAGCCGTAGTCGGTCAGTGCTGAGATCAGCAACGGAGATGTCCTTGATGTCGAGAGCCAGGAGGGCGTCGACCGCGGATCATCCCCGGCTGGGGACGGTGGGCTGTCAGGCAGCCGCCGACGGGACGACGCAGCGGAGGGCTGCGCGGACAATGGGCGACATGTGGACCTCTCCTCTGCTGCCAGCCTCGATCAGGCCGGCGGACCTTGGCGGGCGGTCGATCCTGCGTCAAGACGGTGTGAAAGGGGACCGATATGGCCGACGTCGACGTCATCAAAAATGCCGAAGCTCATCGCTTCGAGGTGAAGCTCGGGGACGAGACAGCCTTCGCCGAGTACCGTCTGAAGCCGGGTCAGATCGTCCTGCCGCACACGGTGGTGCCGCCGGCGTTCGAGGGCAAAGGCGTGGCGGGCGCGCTGGCGCGCTATGCCTTCGACTACGCCCGGACGGCGGGTCTGAAGGTCGTGCCGACGTGCCCCTTCATGTCAGCCTGGGTGAAGAAGCATCCGGAGCAGAACGACGTCGTCGACCCGAGCTGTAAGGAAGCCCTGGGGATTTAGCTCCAGGCCAGATCCGCTTCGCCGCGCAGGATCGCCTCGACCTCCGGGCGGTGCTTCTCGCCGCCGCGGTCGTGCACGACCAAGGCGGGAAGAAGCTTGAGCGGCGCCTTGCCGGTCTTGATCGCGCGCACCAGGACCCGCTTGGCCGGTGCGTCGGCGAACGGCTGGATGGGGCGGATCTGGATTGACCCCGCCTTGGCGCCCAGCAGCGCCAGAAGGTCGGCGAGCCGGTCGGCGCGGTGGATGATGGTGATCGAGCCCCCTTCCTTCACCGCCTTGGACAGGAAGCCGACCCAGGCCTCCAGGCCATCGTCGGCCATCCAGGCGGCGCGGCGCTCGGGCGCCGGCCCGCGCAGGCTGTCCGGATCGTCGAAGAACGGGGGGTTGGCGAAGGCCGCGTCGAACGGGTCCAGCTCCAGGACCGAGAAGCGGACCGCCACATCGCCCTCGACCACGGCCACGTGCGCCTCAAGTCCGTTCAGCGCGATGTTCTCACGCGCCAGCCGCGCGGCTTTCGGATCGCGTTCGACGCCGATAAAGCTCGCGCCGCGACGGCGAGCCGCCGCCGCCAGCAGCGCGCCGCCGCCGCCGCAACCGGCCTCGATCACCCGCTGGCCGGGGCGCGCATCGCAGGCGGCGGCCAGCAACGCCGCGTCGAGACCGGCGCGGTAGCCCCGCTCGGGTTGCCGCAGGCGGATGCGCCCGTTCAATAGCCCGTCTTCGGTGATTGCATCCATCGGGCCAACCTTGGTGTAGAAGGGAGCAAGCGCGTCGCGCGCTGGTCGCTTGACCATGCCCTGTCGCGTCACCATTGTCCCGGCGAATGGCGACCGGTCGGGCCCCGGGCGCTTTGGCCGCTATAGGAACGAACGAGTCTTGGAAGCCGCTCAGGCTATCGCCGCCCCTCCGTCGCTGGACCTGCTGCTGAAGCTGGCGGGACCGGACATGCGTGCGGTCGACGCGCTCATCCGGGAACACATGGACAGCCCGGTGCCGGTGATCCCGGCCCTGGCCGATCACCTGATCGCCGGCTCCGCCAAGCGGTTGCGCCCGCTGCTGACCATCGCCGCGGCGCGTCTGTGCGGCGCCCAGGACGACAGTTGCCTGAAGCTGGCAGCGGCCGTGGAGTTCATCCACACCGCCACCCTGCTGCACGACGATGTGGTGGATAGCTCCGAGCTGCGGCGTGGCCGGGTCGCGGCCCACCTGATCTGGGGCGCGCCGGCCAGCGTGCTCGTCGGCGATTTCCTGTTTGCGCGCGCCTTTGAGCTCATGGTGGGCGCGGGGTCCATGTCCGCCCTGGAGATCCTGGCGCGGGCCAGTCGCGTGATCTCCGAAGGCGAGGTGCTGCAGCTCACCCGCAGCCACGACCTGGATCTGAGCCAGGAGGTCTATATCGAGATCATCAAGGCCAAGACGGCCGAGCTGTTCGCCGCCGCCGCGGAAGCTGGGGCCGTCGCCGCTGGGGCGTCCCCCGAACGCTGCCGCAACCTTCGCAAGTTCGGCCAGGACCTGGGCTTGGCGTTCCAGCTGATCGACGACGCCCTGGATTATTCGGGCGACGCCGACACCCTGGGCAAGAACCCCGGCGACGATTTCCGCGAAGGGAAGGTCACGCTGCCGCTCTTGCTGGCCATGGCCCGGACCGCCGCGTCCGAGCGCGATTTCTGGGTGCGGACCGTCGATCGCCGCGAGCAGAACGACGGCGACCTTGAGCACGCCCGCAAGCTGATGGTCGAGACACGCGCGTTGGACGACACGCTGGCCCTGGCCGCCCGATATGCCGACAGCGCCAAGGCGGCCATCGCCGACCATGGCGCCAATGCTTGGCGACCTGCGTTGCAGGATCTCGCCGATTTCGCAGTGAAGCGCCGGGCTTAGGCTCAAGAGCCGACATAGGAACCGAACGCGCTCCGACCGGTTCTAACCGGCTCGGAGGACGGTATGTTAGCTGCGCAGCGTCTGGCCCGCGTGGGCCTCTTTTCACCTGAATTCCCCGACGCCGAAGCGGTGCACACGGGGTTGGCCCACTGGAATCATCGGCGGCTGGCCGTTCAGACCCCGAGCCCGGACTGGTCGATCGACCTCAACAACGATGTGCGCATGATGCGCATCGAGGGCGCTTTCATCGAGGCGTTCCGGATGGACGTTGCGCCGCTAGTGGCCGACGTGCCGACCAGCCCGGAGCGGTTCATCCACTGGTTCGAGACGCTGAAGCAATCGGGGCCCGGCCAGTACGATCCGCTGTTCTCGTGGCTGGAGAGCGAGGCCAGCCTCGAACAGATCAAATGGTTCCTGACCCAGGAGGCCGCCGGCGAGGCTGGCTTCGACGATCTGGTCGCCATGACCCAGGTCAAGCTGCCGGCGCGGCCGAAGCTGGAACTCGCGCGCAACTATTGGGACGAGATGGGCCGCGGTCGCGAGAGCGGGATGCACGGCCCGATGCTGGATCGGACGGTCGAGGGTCTTGGTCTGACCCCCAGCATCGACGGCACGCTTTGGCAGTCGCTGGCGCTCGCCAACACCATGACGGCATTCGCTACGACGCGACGATATGTCTACCAGTCGATCGGCGCCTTGGGCGTCGTGGAGCTCACGGCGCCGACCCGCGTGGCCTGCGTCGATGAGGGCCTCAAGCGCCTCGGCGTTTCGCCTGAGCAGCGGAAGTACTTCGCGCTGCACGCCCAGTTGGACATCGAGCACTCGCGAGCCTGGAACGCGGAGGCGTTGATCCCGCTGGTCGAGGCCGACCCGGCCTGCGCACGCCACATCGCCGAAGGGGCCATGATGCGCCTGATCTGCGGCGAGCAATGCTTCGAAGCCTATCGCGCCCACCTCTGGGCCCACGCTCACCCGGTCGTCTACGCGGCCGAGTAGGTCAGGCGTCATTGAACGGGTAGGGGACCGGCCCGGACTTGAACAGGATCACCGGGTTTTCGTCGTAGTCGCCCAGCTCGGTGTCGGCCGTGGCGGAGAACGCGACGACGGCTGGCCGCAGCGGACCCAGGCGCTCGGCCTTGCGCCGCGCCTCCTCGGCCGTCTTGCAGCCGACCTGTTGCTCAGCCTTAAGCGATTTCCCGCGTCCGGCGACGTAGGACTGGATGATGTAGACGGTTTCCTTGGCCATACTGCCAGACGCGCCGGTTCGGCGGCGGGGTCAACGTCCGAAGATCAGCCGGGGCTGATCATCTTTTCCGGACGCACCCACTCGTCGAACTCTTCGTTGGTGAGATAGCCGCCGCCCACGGCCTCCTCGCGGAGTGTAGTGCCGTTCTTGTGGGCCGCCTTGGCGATCTTGGCGCAGTTATCGTAGCCCAACTTGCCGTTCAGCGCCGTGACCAGCATCAGCGAGCGCTCAAGGTTGGCCTTGATGTTGTCTTCGCGCGCCTCGGTGCCCGCCACCATATTGTCGGTGAAGCTAACCGCGCCGTCCGCCAGCAGACGGCACGATTGCAGGAAGTTGTAGGCCATCACCGGGTTGAAGACGTTCAGCTCGAAGTGACCCTGGCTGCCGGCGAACGCCATCGCCGTCTGATTGCCCATGATGTGGGCGCAGACCATGGTCAGGGCCTCGGCCTGGGTGGGGTTGACCTTGCCGGGCATGATCGACGAGCCGGGCTCGTTCTCGGGCAGGGCCAGTTCGCCCAGGCCGGCGCGGGGGCCGGAGCCCAGGAACCGTAGATCGTTGGCGATCTTGAACAGGGCGCCGGCCGCGGCGGTCAGCGCCCCGTGGCTGAAGACCATGGCGTCATGCGCGGCCAGGGCTTCGAACTTGTTCGGCGCCGTGACGAAGGGCAGGTGGGTGATGTCGGCGATCTTCTGGGCGACCAGTTCGGCGAAGCCGATCGGCGCGTTCAGCCCGGTGCCGACGGCGGTGCCGCCCTGGGCTAGTTCGTACAGGCCGTAGAGCGTTTCCTTGATGCGCCGCACCGACATGGCGACCTGGTGGGCATAGCCACCGAACTCCTGGCCCAGCGTCAGCGGGGTGGCGTCCTGGGTATGGGTGCGGCCGATCTTGATGATGTGGGCGAACTCGTCCGACTTCTTCGCCAGCGCCGCGTGCAGGTGCTCCAGCCCCGGCACGACCGACCGCGCCACTTCCTCGGCCGCGGCGATGTGCATGGCGGTCGGATAGGTGTCGTTCGACGACTGGCTCATGTTGACGTGGTCGTTGGGGTGGACGGGCTTCTTCGACCCCATCTGGCCGCCCATCATCTCGATGGCGCGGTTCGAGATCACCTCGTTGGCGTTCATGTTGGACTGGGTGCCGGACCCGGTCTGCCAGACCACCAGCGGGAAGTGGTCGTCGAGCTTGCCGTCGATGACCTCCTGCGCGGCGGCGATGATGTACTTGCCGATCTCGGGGTCGAGCTTACCCAGCTCCATGTTCGCTTCGGCGGCGGCGCGCTTGACGATGCCCAAGGCGCGGATCACCGGCTTGGGTTGTTTTTCCCAGCCGATCTTGAAGTTGCCCAGCGACCGCTGCGTCTGGGCGCCCCAGTAGCGGTCGGACGCGACCTCGATCGGGCCGAAGGTGTCGGTCTCGGTGCGGGTGGCGCTCATTGGAAATCCCCTGGTCTCAAGCGCCCCCCGTTTACCGCCACGGTGGGAGACTGCAAGCCGCCGGACAGCTATGAGGCCTTGATGGACGACAGTTGGACCCAGCACGGGAAGGTGCGCGCGCGCGAGGCCGAGGGCGTTCTGGAGCTGACCGTCGATGGCCTGACCACCCAGGGGAAGTACTACAAGCCGCTGATCTACGAGTTCTTCCGCAAGGCCTGGCGGGGCTCGCGGCCGGCCTGGGGCGACTTCTCGGTGGAGATCGGGATGGAGTTCGTCGGCGAGGCGCCGTGGATGGATCTGGACAACTTGGCCAAGGCTATTCTTGACGCCATCAAGGGGTACGCCTTCCACGACGACGCCCAGGTGGCGCGGCTGCTGGTCGAGCGTCGGCCGGGCGAGCGGGAGCGCATCATCGTGCGGGTGCGGAAACTCTAGGCCGCAAAACGAAACCGGCCGCGCCCGAGGGCGCGGCCGGCTTCGACGCCAGATCGTGCGATCGCGGCTAGCGGTATTGCTGCAGCCGGGTGGTCCGCAGGCCGGCCATCCCGTGACGCTCGATCGAGCGCTGCCAGGAGATGAACTCATCGTTCGTCAGAGAGTAGCGTTCCAGCGCTTCCTCCAGGGTGATCAGCCCGCCACGAACGGCGGCCACCACCTCGGCCTTGCGGCGGATCACCCACCGGCCGGTGTTCGGCGGCGGCAGGTCGTTCTTGGTCAACGGCGCACCCGTGGGCCCAATCACATAGGCCTCGCCGCGGCTGTTCGTGCGCGTCTGTTGTTGTTGAAGCATGGGCTTTCTAGCGCCTCACCATCACTGTTCGATGTGAAGCATACCCAGCGGCCCCTAACAGCCGCTGAATCGCCTTAGTAAAGAAACAACTAACCATGGGCTCCCCCGTGTACCATTTTAATACAATTGAGTTCAGTCAGAAGTTTCCGCTGCAGTTAATGGCTAGTACTAGCGCTTGATGTTGATGAGTTCTTCGAGCATCTGGTCCGCGGTGGTAATAATCTTTGAGGAAGCTGAGTAAGCTTTCTGTGTCTGGATCAAGCCTGTGAACTCTGCGGACAAGTCGACCGTCGAGGCTTCGAGGCTGGAGGGTGAAATGTTGCCTGCGCCGCCGGTCCCGGCGGCCTTGATCACCATCTCACCGGCGTTCAACGTCGGCCGGTAGGCGTTGCCGCTGACCTGGGCCAAGCCGTCGGCGTTGGGGAAGGTGGCGATGCCGATCTTGGCGATCTTGCGGATCTGGTTGTTGTCGTAGATCGCTGAGACGACGCCATCCTCGTTGACCTCGATGGCGACGACGTTACCCGCCCCCGCGCCGTTCTGGCTGATGGAGCCGACCGCGGTCGGCTCGTCGTATTGGGTGACCTTGCTGAAATCCATGGTGATGTCTTGCGCCGGGAGACCCAGGGTGGCGGCCCAACCGACGTTCAACGAGAAGGCGCTAGCCGAGGCGCCGTTCACCTGATTGATCGTACCGTCCGTATTGAAGGTCACGGGGATCGCCGTGGCCGCCGGGGTCATGGTGGCGTCCGCGGCGGGCACCGTTGCAAGCGCCATCGTCCAGCTGTTGACCGTGGCCGTCCGCGTGAAGGTCGCCCGAAGGGTATGGCGACCGCCTGCCGCGTCGACGATGTTGATGTCGATCGGCGAGGGTTGGACCGTATCGACCTTGTCGAGGTTGGCCGTAAGGCTGATCGTCGATGTCGGCGAAACGGCCGCGCCGAGGTTCTTCACGTTGATCGAGTTCATCGCCGTCAGGTCGGATGGATTGACGACGAACGTGCCGTCCGACTGCACCGGCCAGCCCTGCAGGAAGAGACCGGAGTCGTTGCGCAGGTAGCCCTGGGGATCGACGCTGAACGAGCCCTGGCGGGTGAACGAGCGGGGATCGTTGGCGGTCAGGCCAGTGCCCTTGTCGGACACTACGAAGAAGCCGTCGCCAGAGATGGCGAGGTCGGTCGACGAACCCGACGACTGGATCAGGCCCTGGGTGCTGACGAACTGGCGCGTCACGCCCTGGACCCCGCCGGCGGAGTACTTGCCCTTCACCGCCTGCGCGGTGACGACGTTGGCGAAGTTCACCTGGTTGCGCTTGTAGGCGACCGTGTTGACGTTGGCGATGTTGTCCGAGATCGCCGCCAGGGCGGACGAGTTGGCGACCAACCCGGAAACGCCGGCGAGCAGAGCTGAATTGATGGACATGTCTTAAATCTCCTGATGCGGTTACGCGTGCTGCGTCATCGGCCGGCTAGGCCGCCGCTGGAGACGACGTTTTGCCGTCCGAGTTGTCATTGGAACCGGCGTCCGCCGTCGTGGCGGTCTCTTCCGGCTGGCGGATGCTGACGAGCTCGTCCCATGGGATCTGCACGCCGTTGATGGTGAGGTAGGTCGAGCCGTCCTTCTGCTCGACACCGGTGACAAGGCCGTCCTTGAAGACGTTCGCGGGAACCGTGGAACCGGCGCTGTCCTTGGCGGTGACCTTGAGCGTGTATGTGCCGTCGGCGACTTCGGCGCCGCCGGTGGCCTTGCCGTCCCAGGTGAGCGTGTGCTCGCCCGCCTTGTTGTCGGTCGGCGCGATCGTGCGGATGACCCGCCCGTTGGCGTCGAGGATCTCCAGCTTCACGTCCGTCGCGGCGCGGTCGAGGTTGTAGGACCATTCCGCCTTGCCGCCCTTCAGGGCCGCAGCGTCGGACGAGGCGCGAACTTCCTTGCCGATCAGGCTGACGGCGGTGGCGACCCCGGTCCCGCTGTTCGAAACCAGCTTCTCGAGCAGATCATTGGTGAGCAGCTGCTGCTCGACCCCGGTCATCTGCACCAGTTGCTGAGTGAACTGGGTCGAATCCATCGGCGACAACGGATCCTGGTTCTTCAGCTGCGTGGTGAGCAGCGACAGGAAGGTGTCGAAGTTCTCTGCAAGCCGGGTGCGGCCCGCGGTGCTGGCGGCCGCGGAGGCCGTGGCGGCGGTTGTCGAGTCGACGGCCATGTCGTCAGATCCTCACATCGACGCCGGCGTTCACGCCCCGGCGCAGGCGCAGTGCGCCTTGGTTGGCGGCGTCGGCCGCATCGCCCGCGGTTTCGAGCGCCGCACGGAAAGCCCGGCCCTGGAAGGCCCGACCCGCGTCGCCCTGGTCCTGCCAGGCGCTGTTCTGTTGCTGTCGCTGACCCTGGTCCTGAGCGACATCGAAGGAGATCCCGCCCGACAGATCGAAGCCGGCCTGCTCGAGCGCTTTCTGCAGTTCGCTGGCGCGGGCCTTCACGTCAGCGGCGGCTTGGGGATTCTCGAACGTCATCCCCGCCGTGATCCGCCCATGGGCGCCGATCTCGATACGCACATCGACCTTGCCGAGACCGTGGGGGTCGAGCTGCACGTCGAAGCGGGTGGTCTTCTCGCCGAGCTTCTTGACCACCTGGGCGGCCAAGTTCGCGACGGTCTCAGCCCCGCCCCGGACGCTGGACGCTGCATGGGCCGTCGGGGTCGCGGCCTGCCCGGCCGCACGCGTTTCCCCCTGAACTAGGGTGTCCGAGGCCTCCGCCTCGTCCACCGTCGCCTTGGGGTCTTGGGGCGCGACGTCCCGCTCCTCGACATTCCCCGTCGCACGCGTCGCGGCGCTCGAGGCGGACTTGGCGGCGAACGGCTTATCGGCATCGTTCAGCGCGGGCGCCTCATCGGACGCCGCGGAGGCGTCATCCGTGGCCTTCGTGCGCTCGGACTTCGCTGTTCGGTTCGTCGTGGCGGCGGGCGCCGGCGCAGGCAGGCCCTCCGTGCGCGGCGGCGCATCCGCCGGGACGGCGGCCTCGACCGGAGCTTCCGAGGCCAGCGGGGCCGGCTCGACCGGTGCGTCGACGACGGCCGTCGGACTCGGCACGGGCTGTGCGACTGGCGGGCCGGCAAGCGTGGGCGGGGCAGCCGGGTTCCGCGCCTGTTGCGGCGCCGCTTGAGCGCGGGTTTCCGTCGCGCCGCCGAGCGGCGATGTCATCGGTTCAGCGGACGCCTCTGCGCCGGCGGCGGCATCTACGCCAGCGTCCGCGGCTTCTGTCGCAAGCCCGGTCTTCTCGGTCAGGTTCGCCCGTGGGTTGGCGGCTTGCAGGGCCGGGAACGCGGGCGTCCCCTTTGTCTTGTCCCGGCCGAACGCCGGCGGCGTGTCGGGCGCCTTGCCGGTCGTGACGGGCGCGGGCGTCGCCGGTTGGGCCACCATCAGGCTGGCCGCCAGCGCCACGGCCGCATCCCCCGTCGTCGGCGCCGCGAGATCGGCCGTAACCTCTGCGTCGTCGGCGGTCGCGTCGCCATCGACCGCGGCTTCGCCATCCGCGGAAAGGGGATTGGCGTTCGCCGCCGCGACGGCGGTGGCGCCGGTAGGATCGACCTGCGGGAAAAGGGCCGAAAGCAGCGCCTCGAAGCCCGCGAGGGGCCCGGCGTCGCCCGCGTTGGCGCCGCCGCCGACGCCGGTCTGACCGGCGGGCTGGGGCGATGCGATGTTGAGCGCGGTCACGGTCATGATCGGCGGGCTGGCTTCGGTGTGAGGAAAGCGCGTCCTGCGCCGGGCTCATTCGATGTCCTCCTGAGCAACCGCCGGGCCAGTTTCGTAGGTATTTGATTTTGCAAGAAAATACGTTGAAAAACCGTGCTCGCCCAAGCGGTTTGGGGAGGAATTTGCCGGGCCGTCCGGGGGCCATGGGGCGTTCCCTGCCGCCTTACCAAAACCCTAACCGTCATCCCTCAAGCTGGCGTTCGGCCCGCGCTGTTCCAATTGGCGCCAGACTTGCGCTTCAAGTTTCGAACCCATCAGGTCCTAAGAGGGGCCGTGTTGAAAATGTTGAACAAATTCCGGCCTGACGCCCACGCGTTCACCAATGCCTCGGCAGAATCCGCCGAGCGGTGCGTCAGCCTTTGCCGGGCGGAGCCGTAGTCAATGTCGCTGACCGCCACCCTTCGAACCGCCTCTTCGGGGCTCAACGCCGCGCAGGCGTCCCTGCGCGCCGTCTCGGACAACATCGCCAACGTCAATACGCCGGGGTACGTCCGCAAGGCGGTGAACCAGAGTTCGCTCGTCGTCGACGGCGCCGGCATGGGGGTCAAGGTCGATGGCGTCAAACGCATCACCGACCAGTACCTACAGATGGCCTCGCTCACCGCGTCCTCGGATTCCCAGCGCTGGGATGCGGTCTCGCAGTATCTCGACAATGCGCAGAGCCTGTTCGGCGACCCGGGCAAGGACGGCTTCTTCTTCAATCGCCTCGACAAGATCTTCGCCGCCTTCGCCACCGCCGCCGACGATCCGTCCTCGACGCTGTTGCGCAGTCAGGTGCTGGCGAGCGTCGAAGACTTTCTCAGTGAGGCCGACCGGATCAACGGCCAGGTCGTGGCGCTCGGCGATACGGTGGAGACCCGGATCGGCGCCGATGTCGATCGCGCCAACAGCTTGCTCGAACAGATCAGCAAGCTGAACACCGACATCAATCGCGCTACACTCGTCGGCGCCGACGCTTCGGGTTCGGAGAACATCCAGAGCCAGCTTCTGGATGAACTGGCCGGCCTCATGAACGTCCGCACGGCTCGGCGCGAAGGCGGCGGCGTCGATGTCCGTTCGGCCGAAGGCGTTCTGCTCGCCGGCGACGAACCGGCGAAGCTCGTCTACCACTCCACCAAGACGACCCCGGGCTACATCACCGCCCAGCCCGCCGGCAGCACGTCGACCCCGGCGATCAACATCACCAGTGGCGAGCTCAAGGGTCTTCTCGAGGTCCGCGATATCGAGCTGCCGAAAATCTACGACCAGCTGGGCGAATTCGTCAGCAAGGCCGCCGATCAGTTGAACGCGGCCAACAACGACGCGGCCGCCTATCCGCCACCGACGTCGCTGACCGGGCGCAACACCGGCCTAGACCTGACCTCCGCGGTCACGGGCTTCACCGGAACGTCGACCATCGCGATCGTCAATCCGCAGGGAGTCATGCAGCGGAAGGTCGACATCAACTTCACCGCGGGCACCATCTCGGTGAACGGCGCGGCCGGTACGGCGTTCACGCCCGCCACCTTCCTGGCGGACCTCAACACGGCGCTGGGCGGCACGGGGACGGCGTCGTTCTCGGCCGGCGCTCTGACGCTTGCCGCGGCGGGCGGCAATGGGCTCGCGCTGGACGAGGGCACCTCGCAGAAGACCGGGCGCGGCTTTTCGCACTTCTTCGGCCTCAACGACCTGATCAAGGGCACGGGGCAAACCAACTACGCCACGGGCCTGACCACCACGAGCCCGCATGGCTTCACGGCGGGCGACCAGATCACCCTTCAACTGTCCTATCCGGACGGCCGGCCGATCTCGACAGCGGCTGTGACGGTGCCGGCGGCGGCCAATATGAGCGACCTTCTTGCGTCGCTGAACAACAACACCACCGGCGTGGGCCTTTACGGGGCGTTCGGCCTGGACGCCAACGGCGTGCTCAGCTTCACGCCCAACGCCACCGCCGACGCCAAGGTCTCGGTGGTCACCGACAACACCCAACGGGGGGCAGGCGGCCCGTCCATAAGCCAGCTGTTTGGCCTGGGCGTGCAGGAGCGCTCCACGCGCGCCAGCCGCTTCCAGGTCTCGACGATCTTCAACTCCGATCCCACCAAGATGGCGATGGGCAAGCTGGACACGACCGCGGCCGTCGGTCAGGTCGCGGTGCGGCCGGGCGACGGGCAAGGGGCGCTGGCCATTTCGGGCTCGGGCGAGGTGAACACCCTGTTCCAGGCGGCGGGGTCGCTGGGTCAGGTGACCATGACGCTATCGCGCTACGCCTCGGAGTTCGGCGGCGCGATCGGCAGGGGCGCCGAGGCGGCTGAAACCCGCAAAAGCAGCGCCGCATCCGTCGCCACCGAGGCCACGAACCGTCGCCAGTCGGTCGAAGGTGTGAACCTCGACGAGGAACTGGTGAACCTGACCACCTATCAGCAAGCGTTTAACGCTTCCGCCCGCATGATCCAGGCCGTCGGCGATCTCTACGACGTCCTGCTCGGTATTGTCTGAGGACTCACGACATGGTCACCCGCGTCACGACCCCCGGAAACTACTCCGCCGTTCTCGCCAATCTGCTGGTCGCCCAGCGGAACCAGATGGAGGCGGGCGACAAGGTTTCGACCCAGAAGAACGGTCAGAACCTGAAGGACTACGCCAAGTCGTCCGAACTCCTGACGGCCATGCGCTCGGTGCAGACGCGCCTGGGGGTTTTCGAGGATCAGAACAAGCTTCTGAGCGACAAGCTGGCGACCCAAAACACCTCGCTGACCCGAACGGCGGACGCGGCCCAGTCGGTGCGCCAGATCTTCGCGGAGGCCCTTGCATCGGGTCGCGCGGACACGCTGGTGGAAGACGTCGAGGCCGAACTGCGGAACGCCGTCGAAGGCATGAATGGCCGGTACGCGGGGAAGTACCTCTTCGCGGGCGGGCAGGTGGACACCCGGCCTGTAACCGTCACCACGCTCTCCGACCTGACGGCCGGTCCTCCGATCTCGAGCTTCTTCCAGAACGACGATTTCAAGGTCACAGCCAAGCTGGACGAGGCGACGACGATCACCACCGGCTCCCTCGCCGAGGATATCGGCACGGACCTGCTGAACGCGTTCAAGGATTTTCAGACGTTCAACCAGGGTGCTCAAGGCCCGTTCACGGGCGCGCTGACGCAGGCGCAGAAGACCTTCCTGGAAGGCCAACTGGCGAATTGGGACACCGTTCGCTCGGACATCACCAATATCGCCGCCTACAACGGCGTGAATCAGAAGCGTCTGGAGACGATCGCCTCCGATCTGACCAGCCGTCAGAACTCGCTGGCAGGCATGATCGGCGACATCACCGACGCCGACATGGCCGAGGCCGCCGCCCAGCTACAGCAAGCGCAGCTGTCGGTGCAGTCCGCCGCCTATGTGTTCCAATCGCTTCAGGAATCGTCGCTGATCAACCTCTTGCGCTAGCGGCGTGGCGGCGTTCAGCCGCCGCCAGGCGACCTGTTCCCGCGCCGGCCTCGAAAATCGCCGCCGTAACCGCTACATAGGCGGCCATGAACGCTCCGGTCCTCGCTCCCGACCGCCTCAGCGAAGGCCTCGTTGAGGCTGCGCGCGAGGCTGTGCGCCTGCCGGTTGGCGCCCGGATCGTCGCGGCGATGTCTGGTGGCGTCGACTCCACCGTAACCGCCGCGCTGCTGGCGCGGGCCGGCTACGATGTCGTTGGCGTGACGCTACAGCTCTACGACCATGGCGCGGCGATCCAGAAGAAGGGCGCGTGCTGCGCCGGGCAGGATATCCACGACGCGCGGACCGCCGCGGACGCCATCGGCATTCCCCACTACGTCCTCGATTACGAAAGCCGCTTCAAGCAGCAGGTGATCGAGGATTTCGCCGACAGCTACCTGCGCGGCGAGACTCCCATCCCCTGCATCCGCTGCAATCAGACCGTGAAGTTCCGCGATCTTCTGGACGTGGCCCGGGATCTCGGCGCCGAAGCGATGGCGACGGGACACTATGTGCGCCGTGAGGTCGGATCCGCTGGCCCGGAGCTCCATCGGGCCGCCGATGCGGCGCGGGACCAGTCTTACTTCCTGTTCGCCACGACGGCGGAGCAACTGGCCTATCTGCGCTTCCCGCTCGGCGGCTTGCCCAAGCCCGCGGTGCGGGCGGCGGCGCTGGAGCTGGGTTTGGCTGTGGCGGACAAGCCCGACAGCCAGGACATCTGCTTCGTGCCGGAAGGCCGCTACACCACCGTGATCGACCGTCTGCGGCCGCACGGCGCCGAGCCTGGCGATATCGTGCACATGGACGGCCGCGTGCTGGGCCGCCACGAGGGCGTCACCCGCTACACCATCGGGCAGCGCCGTGGGCTCAACGTGGCCGTGGGCGATCCGCTGTTCGTCGTGCGGATCGACGCCGACGCGCGCCAGGTGATCGTGGGGCCGCGCGAGGCCTTGCTGACCCGTGCTCTGTCCCTAAAGGAAACCAACTGGATCGGCGCCGGGCCATCGATCGACGCCGCTTGCGCCGAGGCGCTGCCGGTCCTCGCCCGCGTCCGTTCCACGCGTGAGCCGATCCTGGGTCGTCTCGGGTGGGTCGAGGGGCTGCCGGGCGTCGTCTTCGGCGTCCCCGAAGAGGGCGTGGCGCCGGGCCAGGCCTGCGTCCTCTATGCGCCCGACGAGCCGTCGCGCGTTCTGGGCGGTGGCTTCATCGCCAGCGCCGTCCGCAACCAGTGAGCTGAATATCCCATGAGCCAGACCTCCGATCCCGTCGTCATCGCGTCCTATGCCCGCACACCGATGGGTGGATTTCAGGGCGCGCTTACCGGCGTGAAGGCCACGGCGCTTGGCGCGACCGCCGTTCGCGCCGCGGTGGAGCGCGCGGGCGCGCCGGCCGAGGCGATCGAGCAGATCATCATGGGCTGCGTCCTGCCTGCCGGGCTGGGCCAGGCGCCTGCGCGGCAAGCCGCCCTCGGCGCCGGCCTGCCGACCTCGGTCGAGGCCACAACGGTCAACAAGATGTGCGGCTCGGGCATGCAGGCGGCCATCCTGGCGCATGATGCACTGGCGGCGGGTTCGGCGGACATCATCATCGCGGGCGGGATGGAGAGCATGACCAATGCGCCGTACCTGATGACCAAGCATCGCGGCGGGGCGCGGATCGGCCACGACACGATGTACGACCACATGTACCTGGATGGCCTGGAAGATGCCTATGAGCCGGGACGCTTGATGGGCAGTTTTGCCGAGGAAACGGCCAAGGCCTATCAATTCACCCGCGACGCCCAGGACGCCTATGCCATCGGCTCGCTGACCAAGGCCAAGGCGGCCGTCGAGTCCGGCGCATTCGCCCGGGAGATCGTCGCGGTCACGGTTGCGGGCCGAAAGGGCGACACGGTCGTCGACACTGACGAGCAGCCGCTGAAGGCCGATCCGGCCAAGATTCCGACGCTGAAGCCGGCGTTCGCCAAGGACGGGACGATCACCGCCGCCAACGCTTCGTCGATCAGCGATGGGGCGGCTGCGCTGGTCATGACCCGGGAGAGCGTGGCGCGCCGGCTCGGCATGACGGTCGTCGCGCGCGTCGCAGGCCACGCGGCCCATGCGCACGCGCCAGGTCAGTTCACGACGGCGCCGGTTCCCGCCGTGCGCAAGGCGCTGGCGCGCGCCGGCTGGAGCGTCGAGGACGTCGACCTGTTCGAGATCAACGAAGCGTTCGCCGTCGTCGCCATGGTCGCCCAGCGCGATCTTGAGATCGACCCGGCCAAGCTCAACGTGAATGGTGGCGCCTGTGCGCTGGGCCATCCCATCGGAGCGTCCGGCGCCCGCATCCTGGCGACGCTGCTGTCCGCCCTTGAGGCCCGTGGCGGCCGCAAGGGCGTCGCCTCGCTGTGCATCGGCGGTGGCGAGGCGACGGCGATGGCGGTCGAACTGGCCTGATCCGACGCCGGCCGCGTTCGATCAGAGGGTCTTAGCAAGCGCCTCGCACTGCTCGGCGCAGACGCCCCAGCCTTCATGGAATCCCATCTGCGCGTGCTGCGCCGCCTTCTCCGCCGAAGGATGGCCGCAGCGGGCGAGGTAGAGGGTCCGCCCGTCGGGCTGGGCCTCGAAGGTCAGGACGCAGGTCATCATGCCTCCGTCGGCCGCCGGGACCCAGCCTTCGGTGAAGGCGTCCGTGAACACGATCTTCGCGTTCGGAATGATTTCCAGATAGACGCCGCGGTTGGGGACGACCTCGCCGTCCGGCCCGTACATAATATTGTCCGCCGCACCGCCCGGCCTCAGGTCCATCTTCGTCACCTCGGCCCGCCACGGCTTGGGACAGAACCACTCCGGGTAGCGCTCCGGTGTGGTCCAGACGCGGTAGAGCTGCTCCGGCGTCGCGTCCATCAGACGGGCCAGAACCAGCTCGCTGGGGTGGTTTGGGGCGATGTCGACCTGCGTGGCCATGCGGTGTGGTCCTCCTTTGGCCCAAGGACGGCGGCCCCCGCCGCCGTCCGACAGGACGCCGACTATTTCTTCATCGCCGGGATGTCGTTGATGTTCATGGTCACGCCGCCGGGAAGGTTCATGTCGCCGGGCTTCATGCCAGCCGGGCAGGGGCCATCCCAGGTTCCGGTGATGGTCATCTCATGCGTGCCGTTGGCCTGGGCCATGCCGGAGCCGGTCGTCACGCTCGTGGCCTTGATCTCGTAGCGGGTGTCGAAGTTCCCGGTCCCGACGCCCTTGGTCGTGATCTTCCCGGCGGGGCCCATGTCGCAGGCGCTATCGAAGCTGAAGCCGTTCGGGGTTCGCATGAAGGTGTTCTGCGAGCAGGCTTCGGACCCCGCCTGCGCGCCCCAGACGCTGAGCTTGGCCTCGGTCGCCGTATCGATGCAGAGCTTGATGGTCTGGCTGCTGCCGTCGCTGGACACCGTCTGGCTCCACAGGCCGGGCTTACGCTTGGGCGCCGCCATGGGGCCGGGCGCGGCCACATTGCCGGCGGCGGGCGCGGCGTCGCCGGTCGCCGCCGCGACCTTGTCGTCTTTTTTCGAACAGGCTGTCAGCGCTAGCAAGCTCAGACCCAGCACGGCATAGACACGCATCTTGATCTCTCCCAAAGCGTTCCCCAGGCTTCGAAGGTAACGGTCTCAGGAGTCGGATCAATGTCCGAACTGCGCGATACGGGCGAACGCTACGAGATGGATGAGGTCGGCGAGACGTCATACGCCGACTATCGGAAGACGGCGGATCGTCTCTACATCGACTATGTGTTCAGCCCTGTCGCCTTGCGGGGATCGGGGGCGTCGGGCCGATTGATGGCGGCCTTGGCGGCGGACGCTCGAGCGCAGAACCTCAAGATCACCCCGATCTGCGGCTATGCGGCGGCTTGGCTGCGACGGAGTGCGGAGTACAGGGACCTGATCGGATAGCGGAGGCGATCGCCCTCGGCGCGGACGCCGAGGGCTAGAGCCAATTAGACGGCCAACGGGGTCGCGCGACGACGACGGACCATCGCACCGACGCCCCCAAAGCCCAGGATCATCATCGCCCACGCGGCCGGCTCCGGCACGGCGGCGGTTCCGATCGCGAGGTTGTCGATCTCAAACGAATTGCGGCCGGACTCCAGCGTGATGGAATTGAAGGTCTCGCCCGCGGTGCCCCAGACCGTGAACAGGCCGTTGGTGCCAGGCGACACCTGGTTGCCATTGGCGGCGTTGATGAAGTTCGCGCCCGGAATGACGATCTTGTCCACGCCGGTGGCGTCGATGATCAGGGTGTTGAAGCGGTCGATCGAGCCCCAGTCGAACTGGAAGCGGCTCACCGGACCGTCAAAGGCGATAGTCGCCGAGCCGCCGCCCAGGACGGACAGATACGGCGTTCCCGAGGGATCCGAGTTGGCCGGCGGCGCACCCTGGCTGTCCGACGGCGGCGTCTTGATCAGGAAGCCCGAACCGGTGATGCCCGCGGCGGTGTCGAAGGTGTTGACGACCGAATAGCCCGTCGCCGGCGACGCCTCGCCGGGCGAGAAGGAAAACAACACCACCGCTCCCGCCGGCGCAGCGGAGAACAGAAGCGGCGCCGCCATCGCGGCCCCCAGAAGTCGAAGTCTCATCTTGTGCATGTCCACGGCCTGGTCCGCGCTCGAAACAGCTCGAGCCGTCATGCAGGCTGCGGAAGAAGCTGCAGCCACGCGGATTGTTCCGTGTTCAGTCGAGAATCTTGACGGCTATCTCCCGGTTTTCGTTCATAATTCTCCTGAATGGGGAGTATGCAGCCTTGCGGTTGTATTCCGGGTCGAGTTTGCGACGTAGGGCGGGTCTCGCGCGGCCGTCCGTTGCGGCGCCCTGGTCAGGTGCGCGAGGCGATGGCTTCCAGGGTCTGCACGCGGCTGTCGAGATCGTCCACGAGTTGGCGCGCCACCTCACGGATGCCCGGCGCATAGGCGTCGCCGCCGTCCGCAATCTCAGCCGCCAGTTGTTCCAGATCGATCATGGCCGCGCTCAGCGACTTCACGTGATCCTTGGCGAGCTGTCGAGCTTCGGCCTGCAGCCGCCGTACACGTTCCGCCACCGTCTCGGCTTTGGCCGGCGGGGCTTTCAAGTCGTTATCGGCGACAACCGCGAGAGAGGGCGACATCTTTATGTACCTCAATGGGATCCTCAAGGTCGTGACGGCCGCTGGCCCGAATTGGATCAGCTAAAGCCAACCTTGCTGTGGGAAGCTACGTTCCGAACACAGCAGAGGTTCCCTGTCGGCAGCATGAACGGCGCCAGTTAACTCTGTCGTCTTGCCACGTGAGGACTTCGGGCCACATTGTATCGTTAAGGCGGAGCCCCCGGAGACCTGATAGTCCGGTGATCGTCCGGCCGACGGCGGTGGTCGTCGTGCAGCCGCCTGCCTAGAGCCGGCCCTTGCGGAAGCGCTCCGCGGCCTCCGCGCGAGCCTCGGCCTTCACCTTCTTCACCGCACCCTTGTCGGCTGTTTCGCCCTCGGGGGTCAGCATTTCGTTGGCGAACTCCAGGTCGAGCATTTTCAGGCGCTTGATCTCGTCACGCAGTCGAGCGGCGGTCTCAAACTCCAGGTTGGCGGCGGCCTCGCGCATGCGGGCCTCCAGGTCCTTGAGCGTCGTCTTGAAGTTGTCGCCCATGAAGGGCTTGCCGTCCTCGGCGATGCCGACCGGCACGGTGACCCGGTCGCTCTCGTAGTGGCTGGCGAGGATGTCCTTGATCTGGCTCTTCACGCTCTCCGGCGTGATGCCGTGTTCGAGGTTATAGGCCTCCTGCTTTTCACGCCGGCGACCGGTCTCGGCCATTGCCCGTTCCATCGAGCCCGTCACGCTGTCGGCATAGAGGATCACGCGCCCGTCGACGTTGCGCGCCGCGCGGCCGATGGTCTGGATCAGCGAGGTTTCGGAACGCAGGAAGCCTTCCTTGTCGGCGTCCAGGATGGCGACCAAGCCGCACTCGGGGATGTCGAGGCCTTCCCGGAGCAGGTTGATCCCGATCAGGGTGTCGAAGGCGCCCAGGCGTAGGTCGCGGATGATCTCGATCCGTTCCAGGGTATCGACGTCGGAGTGCATGTACCGGACCCTCAGGCCCTGTTCGTGCATGTATTCGGTCAGGTCCTCGGCCATTTTCTTAGTGAGGACGGTGACGAGGCTGCGGTAGCCCTTTGCCGCCGTCTCGCGCACCTCGGCGATCACGTCGTCAACCTGGCTGAAGCCATTCTTGCTGACCGGGCGCACCTCGACCGGCGGGTCGATCAGGCCCGTGGGGCGGATCACCTGTTCGGCGAAGACGCCGCCGGTGCGCTCCATCTCCCAGCCGCCTGGCGTCGCCGACACGAAGACGCTGTCCGGCCGCATCGCGTCCCACTCCTCGAACTTGAGCGGACGGTTGTCGATGCACGACGGCAGGCGGAAGCCATACTCGGCCAGGGTGAACTTTCGACGGTAGTCGCCGCGGTACATGCCGCCGATCTGCGGGACGGTCTGGTGGCTCTCGTCCACGAAGAGCAGGGCGTTGTCCGGGATGTATTCGAAGAAGGTGGGCGGCGGCTCTCCCGGCCGGCGGCCAGTGAGATAGCGGCTGTAGTTCTCAATGCCGGCGCAGGACCCGGTGGCCTCGATCATCTCGATGTCGAAGGTCGTTCGCTGTTCCAGGCGCTGGGCCTCCAGCAGCTTCCCGTTAGCGACCATCCAGTCCAGCCGGTCCTTCAGCTCGACCTTGATCTGGTTGATCGCCTGCCGGAGCGTCGGGCGCGGCGTCACATAGTGGCTGTTGGCGTAGATCTTTACGCCCTGCAGGTCGTTGGTCTTGCGGCCGGTGAGCGGATCGAACTCCGTGATGCTCTCGATCTCGTCGCCGAAGAGGCTGATGCGCCATGCGCGGTCCTCATAGTGCGCCGGGAAGATCTCAAGGGTGTCGCCGCGCCGCCGGAACGTACCCCGCTCGAACGCCGCGTCGTTGCGCTTGTACTGGAGGGCGACCAGGTCCCCCATCAGCTTCTTCTCGTCGATCCGGTCGCCCGGTTGAAGCGAGAAGGTCATCGCCGAATAGGTCTCGACCGAGCCGATGCCGTAGATGCAGGAGACCGAGGCCACGACGATCACATCGTCGCGTTCCAGGATCGCGCGGGTGGCCGAGTGGCGCATCCGGTCGATCTGCTCGTTAATCGAGCTGTCCTTCTCGATGTAGGTGTCGGTCCGCGGGACGTAGGCCTCGGGCTGATAGTAGTCGTAGTAGCTGACGAAGAACTCCACCGCATTGTCGGGGAAGAAGCTCTTGAATTCACTGTAAAGCTGCGCCGCCAGGGTCTTGTTCGGCGCGAGGATCAGGGCGGGACGCTGGGTCTCCTCAATGATCTTGGCCATGGTGAAGGTCTTGCCGGACCCGGTGACCCCCAGCAGCACCTGGTCGCGGTCTCCCGCGCCGATGCCACCCACAAGTTCGCGGATGGCCGTCGGCTGGTCGCCGGCCGGCTGGTAGGCGCTCGACAGCTTGAACTTCCGGCCGCCCTCGCTCTTGTCCGGCCGCACGGGGCGGTGCGGCTTCCAGAGCATGGGCATGGTGTTTTCGTCGTAGTCGAAGGCGGCCGACATGTCGGCCACGCCGGACGGCGCTGAGGGGGCGGGCATGGCGTCCAAGGTAGGCGCTCCGGAGCAGGTTCGCCACATCTGCGCAGGGGCCTGCTGACAGGAGACTGTCAGCATGGCGCTCGGCGTCTCAGGCGGCGCGGTCCTGAAGTCCCATCTGGCCCTCCGACCCAGCTTGGTTTGCCGGACGTGGCGCGGCGGGCCGCGGCGCGGAGGCAAAGAAATACGCGACGTCGACGTCGAGGGCGCAGGCGAGCTTCCAGAGCAGCGCTACCGAGAGACGGTTGCTGGCGCATTCGTACTTCTGGATTTGCTGGAAGCGGACGCCGATCGCGTCCGCAAGCTGCTGCTGGGTCAGGCCCAGTAGGCGGCGACGACGCCGCAGCTGCCGGCCCACCAGAAGATCAACATCGTCACTCATCGTCTCATACGCCAGACGGTTCATACCGGCGCGACGGATAGCCCAGGTCGTCGGCAAGCCCGACCGAGCTTATGCCGAGCAGAGCCGATTTCTTGCCTAGCTGGGCGCGCGACGCGCCATCGTGGGCTAACGCCGGGCGTTCAACCAGTCCCGGACCGTCGTGTTCACAAGCCCTTCGGCGTCGTGTTGCACGAAATGGCCGGCGTTGGGCGCCATGACGATGGTGCTGTCGGCGTCGACGTAATTCCAGGCGCCCGCATGACCGGCCGCGTTCAGGGCGGTGTCCTTCATGCCGTGGATAACCAGGACGGGGACCTTCACCCGTTGGTTCGGGCCAGTCATCGTCGCGGGCGTCTCGGTCTCGGCGCCTGACCCTCGTGGGTAGTTGGCGCGGTAGTAGTTCATCATGGCGGCGAAGTCGGAGCGCTTCAGCGCCTCGATGTACCCCGCCTTCACGGTCGGGTCCTTGACCCAGCCGGCCAGCCCCTCGGCCGTCAGCATCTTCTCCGAGCCCTCCTTCTGAAAGTTGCGGGCGTAGTCCGAGCCGGCTCTCTGGGCGGGGTTTGTCGCCAACTCGCGGGCCATGCCGGCCGGATGGGGGACACTCATGATCACCAGCTTGTCGACAAGGTCCGGGCGGTTGAAGGCCACTTGCCAGGAAATGGCGGCGCCCCAGTCGTGGCCGATCACGATCGCTTTCGTCTGGCCCTCGGCGGCGAGCACCGCGGCGACGTCGCCGATCAGGTTCGGCATGGCGTAGGCGGCCACGCCGGCCGGCTTGTCCGACAGGTTGTAGCCGCGCAGGTCGAGGGCGGCGGTGCGATACCCGGCCTTGTTCAACTCCGCCATCAGCGGCTTCCAGGTGGCCCAGTAGTCAGGAAAGCCGTGGATCATCACCACCAGCGGACCCTGGCCGTCCACAACGTAGTGAATCTTCACGGAACCGTTGGCGGCGGTTCGGTCCTGGGGTGCCGCGTGGGCCGCCGTCGACAAGGTCAGTGCGAGCGCGAGCGCGGCTATCGTGCGGAACATTGTCGCCTCCCCGTGTTTGGCGGCAGGCTACGGTGGGCGGCGGCCCGCACATACTGTGTGGCGCATCGTATTGCTAGACACTGTGTATCGCACAGTGTATGTCGCACACCATGGCGGGTGAGGCCGACATCTTCGAGACGCTTCGGCTGGAGCTGCGGCGCGGATCGCTGATCCTGGCGGTCCTGGGCCAGCTCCGCGCCGAACACTACGGCTACACCCTGCGCAAAGCGCTGGCCGACGCCGGGGTGGAGATCGACGAGGGCGCGCTCTACCCGATGCTCCGCCGACTGGAGTCCCAGGGGCTGCTTACGAGCGAGTGGCGGGAGGAGGCGCGTCGCAACAAGCGCTTCTACCGCCTCTCTCCCGAGGGCGAGGTCGTGCTGGACCGCCTGGTGGAGGAGTGGACCGGGCTCAACGCCTCGGTCGCAGCGATCCTGGGGACATCGTCATGAGAGATCTGATCGAACGCTATCTGGCGGCGGTCGCCCGCGAGCTTCCAGAGAACCAGCGCGCGGACATTGCCGCGGAGCTGCGCGACGAGCTGCTCACGCAGGTCGAAATCCGCGAGTCGCAACTCGGGCGGCCGATCGCAACGCACGAGGTGGAGGCCGAGTTGATCGCCTTCGGGCATCCGCTCGTGGTCGCGGGGCGCTATCGCCCGGTCCAGCACCTGATCGGTCCCGACCTCTACCCGTTCTGGCGAACCACGGTGAGATCGACCCTGATGGTGATCCTGGTCGTCTATCTGGTGCTGTTCGTCATCGGGTCCATCGCGCGCGGGGGCGTGCACGGTCTGGATCTGCCTGAGCCGCTGATGTTGGCGGGATTGGCGTTCGGCGCGGTGACTGGGGTGTTCGCGCTGATCGAGCGCTATGGCGACCCGACCAAGGTGTCGCGCTGGCGACCGGCCCGTCTGCCGCCGGTGAACGGTGTGTCGCCGTCCCGCTTCGACCTGCTGACGGAAGTCGGCGTGGGGGTCGTCTTTATCCTCTGGTGGGTGGGGGTCATCCAGTTCAGCAACGTGTTCCCCGGAACGGGCGTCGGCGTCGAGCTGGGTCCGGTGTGGGACCGATACTTCTGGTGGATCCTGGGCTACGCCGTGATCGACGTCGGTGCGAACGTGGTGGCGCTGGCGCGTCCGGATCAGGTGCAGCTGGTGCGATGGATGGTCGTGTGGCGCAGCCTGCTGGGCGTCGGCATCCTCCTGGCCGTCATTCAGGCGGGCGAGCTAGTGCGTGTCACCGGCTCGACCAGTGTCGCCGCGGACGTGCTGAACCTATGGGTCAAGGTCGGTCTCTACGTGGCCATCGGCGCGTTTATGGCGCGTGTGGCCATGGAGGCGTGGCGTTTGCGGCGAGACGACGTCGGCATTGGCGACGCCGCCTAGAACGCGTGGATGGCGTCCCCGGCGATCATCAGAACGCCCACCAGGGCCGCCGTCGCCAAGAGTAGGTGTCGCATTTGCA
Source organism: uncultured Phenylobacterium sp. (assembly GCA_964575195.1). Lineage (GTDB taxonomy): Bacteria > Pseudomonadota > Alphaproteobacteria > Caulobacterales > Caulobacteraceae > Phenylobacterium. The sequence goes on along the minus strand of CAZNPJ010000006.1, from coordinate 246,665 downwards.
TCCGCCCCGTGCCTCGAGATGCGCACGGAGCAAGAGGCGGGCCAGTGCGCCGACGTCGGATGCTGTCCCCTACCTGTCGGTGGTCTTGCTGACGGCCGTTCCAACCGCAGCGCCGGCGGCTGCGCCCACCGGGCCGCCAACAACGGCTCCGGCCACCGCGCCTGTCGCCGCGCGCTGCTCAACATTGTGACCGCACGCGCCGAGGGACAGAAGGGCGATCGCAGAGAGCATGGTGAGAGGAATGCGCATACGGATCTCCATTGTTGCGGCTTCAGAACAGTCAAGCCGCCACAAGGTTCCGATGAGGCTCGCCTCAGGGGCGAGTAAGGTGAATGGGGTTGGTTAAAGGTCAATTCAGGGTGAGCGGAAGACTAGGTTGAGCAGCTTGGGAACCAAGCCCAAAAGCCAGGTGTTTTCAGTCTTCTGCCGGGGAGAATGGATCTGGCGCGGCGCTTGCTGGTGACCCACGGTTAATGCTGCGGCGCAAAAAAACCTTGCCAGCGACCCGTTCGGCATTCATACACCCTTCATCATTTGCCGTCGCCTCACCCATAACGGATCTCGGGTCAGGCCTGCCGGCGGACGCTACCAGCACGAGCAGGGGCGACCGCGGCGTCAATGAGTTGGGGGGCGATCGGCCCTCGCCGCTGAGGACCGTTCCGTTTTGATTTCAAGCACCAAGGTGCGCGCCGCGTGGCGTGCGCCGCTCGGCGCCGTTTTGACGGGCGCAGGCTTTGGCCTGGGCCTGGGCGCGCTCTTTCTCGGTTCAGGCATGGCCAACCAAGCCGCCGACCACGCCCATGCGCAGCGCATGGCTCACGCTGCCGTCGTCGGCTATGCCGGCTCCCATCTTGAAGACGAAGGCGAGGGACTGCGGTTCGGACTGCAGCGCTATGCATTGCGGCCGGGGGCGGATGCGGAGGCCGTCGCCGCGCGTTTCGCGAACGATCGCGGTGCGGCCCAGGCCCGCCGCCGCGCCGATCTCGAGTGCCTGACCGAGGCCGTCTACTATGAGGCGCGGGGCGAAAGCCCCCGCGGCCAGGCCGCCGTGGCGCAGGTCGTGATGAACCGGGTCAAGCACCCGGCGTTCCCGAAAAGTGTCTGCGCCGTGGTGTTCCAGGGCGTCGGCCGGACCTGCCAGTTCAGCTTTGCCTGCGACGGTTCGATGAACCGGCGTCGGGAGACCATCGCCTGGAACCGGGCCCGTGATATTGCGGTCCGGGCCCTTTCGGGGGCTCTGCGCGCGGAAATCGGATCGGCGACGCATTTCCACACGACGGCGGTGTCGCCCGCGTGGGCGCCCCAGATGCTGCGGGTCGCCAACGTCGGCGCCCACGTCTTCTACCGCTTCTCGCCCTATCGGATCCGGACGGCGCCAGCGGCGCGGCCGATGGTCGAGCATGCGGTGATGACGGCGGGCCAGGCCGGCCATCTCCCCGAGCTGCGGCTGATGTCGGCGATCGTCACCGAGCGCGCCGTGGCGGACTCGCTGGAACCTGTGTCGGCCCCGACCGTCCAACCGGCCAAGACCGCGCCTGCGGTCGTGGTCCCGGCTCCCAAGCCTGCGGACTCGGCGATGCTCACATCGCCGCAGCCTGCCGTGACAGGCGGGACCTGACCAACCCGGGTATCAGTCGGCTCAACCAGCCCGCGACCCGCGCCTCGCCGCCCACGGGATGATGCAGGCGGGGCTTGCGCCTTGCCGCTTGCAGCCATGCCTGAGTCCCCCTGAAGCTCCCGCGAACGACACCGCATCGGATGCGGAAGGAAAACGCGATGAGCCTCGACGCCCGCCAGCAGCTTTCGATGGATCTGCTGGGCAGTCCCTATGAGACCCTGACGCCAGTTCAGCGGAGCGTCATTGATTTGATCGCCACCGAGGCGCCGACCGATCTGGATGACAAGTTGAAGCACGACGACCGCACGCCGGGCCAACGCCTGGCCGACCGGGTCGCGGAGATTGGCGGCTCCTGGGGGTTCATCATCGGCTTCGCCCTGGCGCTGGCTCTGTGGATGACGTGGAACGTCGCGACGCGGCAGTTCCACCTGGATTTCGACCCTTACCCCTTCATTTTCCTGAACCTGATGCTGTCCATGTTGGCCGCGATCCAGGCGCCGGTGATCATGATGAGTCAGAACCGTGCGGCGCAGCGCGATCGCAAGGCGGCGGAGCACGACTACATCGTGAACCTGCGCGCCGAGCTGGAGATCATGCACCTGCACGACAAGATCGACGGCGTGCGCAGGCGAGAACTGCTGGGCATTATCAAGCGGCAAAACGAAGCGCTGCGGGCGATCCGCAACGTGTATGGCGATACGCCCCGGCATCGCCCCCGGAAGCCGGACTAGAAGGCCCTGGGGTCGCCGAAAACCAGAGGTGCTGTTCGCAAGACGAGTATCAGGTCGCGGCGGAACGACCAGCTGTCGATGTAGGCATTGTCGGCTGCAATGCGCGCCGCGAGCGCCTCGGGCGACGTGATCTCGCCGCGATGGCCCAGCACCTGGGCTTCGCCCGTCAGCCCCGGGCGGGTTCGGAAGCGTCCGGCATAGCCGGGGATAGCGCAGGCCCACGCCTGATCGTGGCTGAGGGCGTGCGGTCGTGGGCCCACAATCGACATGTCGCCCGCCAGGATGTTCAGAAGCTGCGGCAGTTCGTCCAGGCTGAGCTTTCGGAGCACCGCGCCCAGAGGCGTCACGCGCACGTCGCCGCGCGAGGCTTGGGCGACGACGTCGCCATCCTCCATCACGCGCATGGTGCGAAACTTGTAGATGCGGAACGGTCGGCCGTTCAGCCCGGTCCGCTGCTGTCGGAACAACACCGGTCCGCCGCCCTGCAGCCGGATCGCAATGGCGATGAGCAACAGCAGCGGCAGGAACACAAGCAGGGCCAGGCTGGCGGCTGCGACATCGAACGCCCGCTTGCGGCGGCTGGTCGCCACCCGGGCGGCCGCGGGATGCGCCGCGGTCGGATCTGGCGCAGCGACGATGGGGGCCAACATGGTCACGTCAGATCCTCCCGCGGGGCTCAAGAGGACGAAGCCCGGCCTTGCGGCCGGGCAGGGACGCTAAGCGCGCGCCAGGGGCAGCTGGCGCCGGCGGAGCAGGCTGCCCATGCCGCCGAAGCCCATGATCATCATCGTCCACGCCGCCGGCTCGGGAATGGCTCCGGACGCGGTGATCGCAGCGATGTCGCCGATTTCGAGCGCATTGCCGCTGGAGGCGAAGATCACGCTGTCGATGGCGCTGTCGAAGCTGAAGGTCAGGCGCCCGTTGGTGGTGAACGAGGTCTGGCTGCCGTTCGCGCTCATGCCCGGCAGGCTGCCGAGCGCCGCACCGGTGACGACCTGGGTCGTGCCGTTGGCGAGGTTGAAGGTGAAGCTGTTCCAGCTGTCGAGCGACCCGATGTAGAAGCTGATCGAGCTCAACAGCGGGGTGTCGAGCGTCGCCGACTTGCCCTTCTGGACGCTCAGGTACTGGGTGGTGTCGCGCGTGCCCGGCGAGGTGGCGGGTGCGGCGCTGAGGCGCGTGGTCCCGGTGAAGAGCGTCGCCGTTCCGGCCAGGCTGTATCCCGACTCCAGGAACGAGACGTCGGCGAGCGTCGGGCCGCCTTCAAACCCGGTGACGAGGCTTTCGCCAGCGCTGAGCCCGGTCTGATAGCCGATGAAGGTCACGGCGGCTTGCGCAGTCCCGGCGGTGAGGCAGAGCGCCGTGGCGCCGACAAGCGCGGTGAGGGTCGTAGATTTCATCGATGGATTCCTGAATTGAGCCAGCCGACCGCCGTGAGCAGCCGTCCCAACCGCACAACCATGGGCGTCGGGGGTGGTTCCTGGCCCTTTCCAGCTTTCAACCAGCGCGCGAAAACATGGTTAGTTCCGCGCGTATCGAGGGGTTGTGCGCCTAATTTGAAAGCACACGGGTTCACCTGTTGGTCAGGTTGAGCGCGGTAGGACTGCGGAACGCGGCTGCGCACCATCGGCGCCTCCCGTTCATCAGAAAGTTCTCCCGGACTCGCCTGCGTGACACCCGAAGCCATCAGTTCCGCCGTGGGCAAGCGCCTGGCCGATCGTCGTCGGGAGCTGCGCTTGTCACTCGCCCAGGTCTCGGCCCGCTGTGGCGTCAGCCTGCAGCAGGTTCACAAGTACGAGACGGGTCAGACCCCGTTGTCCGTGCCAATGCTGGTGCAGCTGTCCCTCTGCCTGGATGCGCCGCTGTCCTACTTCCTGGAACCGGTGGATCGTCGGGCCGAGGCCGAGCGTACGTCCTAGCCGCGGGCGGTCCGCCGCAAGGCTTGCGGCGGTTGGCCGAACGCTCTCAGGAAGGCGCGGCGCATTCGCTCCGGATCGCCGAAGCCCGTGGCGTCCGCAACCTGCTCGATGGTGGCATGACTGGTCTCGACAGCCGTGCGCGCCGCTTCCAGCCGCAGGCGCTCGACAGCTTTCGCGGGGGTCACTCCGGTCTCCGCGGCGAAGGCGCGTGCGAAATTGCGTGGGCTCATGGCCGCCTGCGCCGCGAGCCGCTCGACGGCCAGGGGTTCGCTCAGCCGCGCCCGCATCCAATCCATGAGATCGGCGAACCGGCCTGAACGGCCGCCAAGATCGATCAGCGCCGAAAACTGCGACTGTCCGCCGGGCCGGCGTTGATGGACGACGAGTTGCTGGGCCACACGCCGGGCCACATCCGCCCCGAGGTCGTCCTCGATCAGCGCGAGGGCAAGGTCGATGCCGGCCGTGATCCCCGCGGAGGTCCAGATATCGCCGTCGCGGATGAAGATCCGGTCGGCGTCTAGTTTTGCCTTGGGATAGCGGCGCACGAAGTCGTCGGTGCGGCTCCAGTGCGTGGTGCAGCGCCGCCCGTCCAGCAGACCCGCCTCGGCCAGGAGATAGGCGCCCGAGCAGACGCTGGCGCGTCGTCGCGCGTCGGCTGTCGTCAGCCAGCGGACGATGTGGCCAAGCGCCTCGATCGTGCGCGTGCCGTCGCCGCCTGAGATCAGGATCGTGTCGAACGGCCCGTCGGCCAGCGGCGCGGCGGCGAACGGCACGCCGGAGGAGCTGGCGACCTGTCCGCCGCCGGGCGCCAACACGGCGAGGTCGTAGCTGCCCGGCCGAAAACGCTCGGCGATCTCGAAAGCGGCGATGGGCCCTGCTGCATCCAGCAGCTGGAAGCCCGGAAAGATCACCATGGCGAGGCGACGAAGCATGACGCGGTGCCCTATGGCAGAAAACATGGGAACAATGTCATTTCAGCCAGTCGGCGCCAAGCCTAGCTTGAGCGAATCAACGCGGGAGGCGCCGATGGCTAAGCTACAGATCGTCTTTGTGCTCTATCCGGGTGTGACCCACCTGGACTTCACCGGCCCGCATCAGTTCCTGGTGCGGACGCCTAACGCTGACGTCATCGTGGCCTCGCTGGGCGGCCAGGACATCGGGGCGGAGGGGCTGACCTTCACCAACCTGACCCCACTGGAGGACGTTGGACGCTGCGACGTCCTTTGTATCCCGGGCGGATTCGGAACGACGGACGCCATGCTGGACGACGCCTTCATGGCGGAGGTTCGCCGGTTGGGGGAGATGGCGCGCTACCGGACGTCGGTGTGCACCGGTTCGCTGATCCTGGGCGCGGCCGGGTTCCTGAAAGGGCGGCGTGCGGCGACGCATTGGGCTTGGCGTGACCTCTTGCCCGCCTTCGGGGCGACCGTGTCGGACGAGCGGGTGGCGCGCGACGGGGACGTCGTCACCGGCGGCGGGGTGACCGCGGGGATCGATTTCGCCCTGGTGATGCTGGAGGAACTGGCCGGCCGCGACGTCGCCGAGTCGATCCAGTTAGGCCTGGAGTATGCGCCAGCGCCGCCCTTCGAGCGCGGTCGGCCGGAGCTGGCGCGCTCCGAGGTGCTGGCGCAGGTGAAGGCCCGGATGGCCGCCGCCACCGACGGCCGCGCTGCGGCGGCGGCCGAGGCGGCAAGCCGGATGCCGTCGACCTAGAAGGCCACCTGGCTACGCAGGGAGACGATGTCCACGTCCTCGCCGACCTGCACGCCGGTGGCGCTCAGCCGGTCGATGTTCACGCGCTGGTACTGGGCCTGGAAGCGGTAGACCGGGTTCGGGTACCAGTTCAGGCCCAGGGTCGCGACGGTCTGTTCGCCGCCGCGAACGCCACCGACCGGCGTGGCCGCGCCGCGCACGCCGGCGTTGTCATTGAGGTCGAGGACGCTGTAGCGCGCCGCGATCTCCCAGGCGCCCCAGGTCCGATCTGCCGGGTTGAAATTCTTGGCGGGCTTGATGCCCTTGAAGCCGCCCGAGCCGCCGGACCACACATGGCGCTCGCCGGTGAGGGTCCAGGCGCCCTGGATGTACCAGCCGCCGAAGCTGGGGTCGCGGACGCCGATGCGGTCGACGTCGATGCGGAAGGCTTCGGCCGAGACTTGCAGGTTCTTGTAGTAGGCGCCCAGTTCGGCGCCATAGGCGGTGACGCCATTGGCGTTGAGCGCGCCGGTATCGACCAGACGTGTTCCGTCCACCCGCAACTCAGGCCGTTCTCGCAGCCGAATCTGGGTGACCTTGGTGACGCCCGCGCCGGTATCGGCGGGACTGAGGACGCCCTGGATGTTGGCGCCGACGTGCAGCGCATAGTCCTTGCCCGAGACGGGGCTGAACGCGACGCGGGTCAGGAAGCCCGTCTGCTCGTCAAACTCGCTCGTATTGCCGACCAGGCCGCCGGTGAAGACGGCCGTGGCCGTCCACCGCTCGCCATTGGCCAGGATGCCGACGCCCGAGCGGGCGTCGCCGCCGGCCAGGTTGCGCACCATCTCGGCGACCGCGGCCCGCTCCAGGAAAAGGCCCTCAGTATTGGACGTCGCGTCCTCGAGACCGGTCGGCGTGGCCCAAGCCCCGATCCGGAAGCGCGCGGTCACATCGGGGGCGGGACGCCATCCGGCGTACTCCACATAGGCCGCGTTAAGCTGGACGGACTCCGTTCCGCCGCCGCCGCCGAACTCGGTGGTGAGGGCGTAGTTCCAGTCCTTGGCGACCGTGCCTTCGATCCCGATGCGCGCGCGTCGGAAGTTCGTCCCCGAATTGAAGTCGTTACGCCCAGGGACATTGTTGCGCGCGTCGTAGGCCGCGGCGTCGAATTGCGCGACGGCGCGGATGGCGAACTTGTTGGCGCCGTCGCTGCTGGCGATGGTTGGCCGGCCATTGGAGAGGGTCGCGGTCGCCGCAAGCTTCTTGTTGATGTCCTGGTTGGCCTTCTTCGTCTCGGTCTTGAGATCGGAAAGCTCCCCCGTCAGCGCCGCGATCTTGGCTTCCAGGGCGGCGATGCGTTCATCGGCCGTCTGCGCCATGGCATGCGCTGAGGCGCTCGCCATCAGCACGGCGAGGAGCGACGTCCGCAGCAACTTGGTCATGGGGGCTCTCTTCTTGGCCTGCAAATCGTCTTCAGGCGTTAAGTCCAGAGAGATGAACTGACGGTCAACGGGACGTCGATATTCAATCCTCCAGTGGGAATGTGTCTCGTATAATGGGAATGTGCGGCACGTTGACCCAGTGTCGGAAATGCGACTTTAAGGGCTGGGTAGGACTCTAGTTGTAGGTGTGGGCCAACATTGTTTGTATGCCCCAGGTCATGCCGTGAAGTTCAGCAACGTATCGATCACAACGAAGCTTGTCTTGGTTTTCTCCGCGATGCTCGCCACGATTGCGGCGGGAGGTATCGCGCTCTACCTGAACAATGCATCGCTTGTGGCGTCCGTGGCCCGGACCGAGCATGCCCGTCAGGCGCTGTCGGCGGCGCGAGACGCGACCTTCCGCCTGGCGCGTCAGGAGAATTCGCTGCGCGGGTTCCTGCTGTCCGGCGACCTCTACTACGTGAAGCGGATCAACGAGGCTCACAAGCCGAAGTTCTTCGGGGCGCTCAAGGAGCTCCGCGCTCTGGCCGCCGGCGACTCCGTCGCCATGGCGCGCGTGCAGAAGGCTGAGGCCGCGTTTGCGAACTATGAGAAAGTGGCGCTGAACGTCGGCGTGGCCCTGGGTTCTGATCCGGCCACGCGGGCGCAGGGCGTCCAGCTGGTCAGCCACGACGGGGTGGCCGACGCGGCGATCGGGCCTGTCGAGGACGCCCTCGAGGCCATCGACAAGGCCGCCACCGCGACGCAGGAGTACGAGACGGCCCAACAGGCGGCGGCCCTTCAGCGGGTCACGCTGGGCGTGGTCGGCGGGGTGGTCCTGCTCGCGCTGCTGGCCTTGGTCTGCGGTGTGATCCTGGCCCGCTCGATCGGCGCACCGGTGCGGTCGATGACCCAGGTCATGCGCAAGCTGGCCTCGGGCGACAACGACGTCAGCGTGCCGGCCACGGAGCGCAGGGACGAGCTGGGCGAGATGGCCCAGGCCGTGTTGAGCTTCAAGGAAGGCGCTCTCGCGCGACTGAGACTGGAAGGTGAGGCCGAGCAGTCGACCGCCGCAGCCACCCGTGAGCGGGCCTCCGCGGAAGCGGAACGGGCGCGCGTGCAGGCCGAACAGACGGCGGTGGTCGACGCCCTGGCCAGGGGTCTGTCGCGCCTGTCGGCCGGCGATCTGACCTATCGGATCGATACCGCCTTCAACGGCTCGTACGAGCAGTTGCGCAACGACTTCAACGGCGCGGTGTCAAACCTGGAACGGACCCTGGCCAAGATCCAGGACGGGTCCAACCATATGTCCTCGGGCGCCGCGGAGATCAGTCAGGCCGCCGACGACATGGCGCGTCGCACCGAAGCCCAGGCCGCGAACCTTGAGGAGACGGCCGCCGCGCTGGACGAGATCACCGCGACCGTCCGCAAGACCGCCGAGGGCGCGCAGCAGGCTGATACGGTCGTCGCCGAGGCCCGTTCCAGCGCCGAGGCCAGCAGTGGCGTCGTCGACCGGGCGGTTGCGGCCATGGACGAAATCTCCACCTCGTCCAACCAGATCGGCCAGATCATCGGCGTGATCGATGAGATCGCATTCCAGACGAACCTGTTGGCGCTCAACGCCGGCGTCGAGGCGGCCCGGGCCGGCGAGGCCGGCCGCGGCTTTGCGGTCGTGGCGTCGGAAGTCCGCCAACTGGCCCAGCGCTCCGCCGATGCGGCCAAGGAGATCAAGACGCTGATCTCCGCCTCCAGCCGCCAGGTCGGCGCGGGCGTCGATCTTGTCGATCAGACCGGCAAGGCGCTTCGCCAGATCTTCGACCAGTTCAACGAGATCGCCGTCGTCGTGACCCAGATCGCGGCGTCCGCTCGCGAACAGTCCTCGGCGCTGGGTCAGGTCAACACGGCCATCAATCAGATGGACCACACCACCCAACAGAACGCCGCCATGGTGGAGCAGAGCACGGCCGCCAGCCACACCCTGTCGCGCCAGGCGCGCGACCTGAGCCAGCTGGTCTCCGCGTTCAAGGTTCACTCCGGCGCAGCCACGCGTCCGGTGGACGCCGAAGACGCCCCGATGAGGCTCGCGAGCTAGGCGTCGACCGCGTCCAGGCCGATGTCCAGGACCTTGGCCGAATGGGTGAGGGCGCCCACGCTGATCACGTCGACGCCGGTCTCCGCGACTCCCCGCACCGTGTCGAGGGTGATGCCGCCCGACGCCTCAAGAACCACCCGGCCGCCCACCAGCTTCACCGCCTCGCGCATGTCGTCGAGGGTGAAGTTGTCGAGCATGATGACGTCGGGATCGTTCCCCAGCGCCTCCTGAAGCTGAAGCAGGCTGTCGACCTCGACCTCGACCTTCATCAGGTGGCCGGCGAAGGCCTTGGCGCGCCGAACGGCCTCGCCGACCGAGCCGCAGGCGGCCACGTGGTTGTCCTTGATGAGGATGGCGTCATCCAGGCCGAAGCGATGGTTGACGCCGCCGCCGCATCGCACCGCATACTTCTCCAGCGCGCGCAGGCCCGGGGTGGTCTTGCGGGTGTCGGTGATCCTGGCGTGAGTGCCGGCGACCGCGTCGACGAAGTCTTGCGTTAGGGTGGCGATGCCGCAGAGGCGGCCGACCAGGTTCAGCGCCGTTCGCTCGGCCGTCAGGATCGCACGCGCGTTGCCGCTGACCCGGGCCAGGGTCGTGCCGGCGGGCACGGCCTGGCCATCCTCGGTCAGCGCGTGGACAGTGGTGGACGGATCGAGCTCGGCCAGGGCGAGGCGGATGCAGGACAGGCCCGCGACCACGCCGCCGCGCCGCGCCACGAAATCCGCCGTCAGCACAGTATCGGCCGGGACGCAGGCCTGGGCCGTTACGTCCCCGGCGCGGCCGAGGTCTTCCGCCAGGGTGGCGCGCACGATGGGGGCGACAAGCAGGTCGGGGAGGGGCTCGATCATTCGGCGGCGAACCTCAGGCCAGTGGGCTCGACAGCGCCGAGCGTGACAAACGTACGTTGGGGAGCGATCGCTTCGGGGGCGTCGGTGCGGAAGTGACCGCCACGGCTTTCGCGGCGCGCGAGGGCGCAAGCGGCGACCAGCCGCGCGGCGACCAGCGGCGCGCTCCGGCCGTGCTGGGCTTCGAGGCTGTCGATCAGCGTCAGCAGGCGTCCAAGGCCCTCGGCGTCCCGGATGACCCCCGCCTCGACGCTCATCGCCAGACGCAGCTGGGACAGGGCGTTGTCCGGGAGCTGGGCGGCGGTGACGACCGCGTGCGGCGCAGGCCGCGGATGTTCGGCGGCCGCGGCGCGTCCGGCCCGATGTCCGAACACAGCCGCTTCGAGCAGCGAGTTCGACGCCAGTCGGTTCGCGCCGTGGACGCCCGTCGAGGCGCACTCGCCGGCGGCGTAGAGGCCGGGCAGGCTGGTGCGGCCGTTCGCATCCGTGGCGATCCCGCCCATGTGGTAGTGGCAGGCCGGCGCCACCGGGATCGGTTGGACGCGTGGATCGACACCGCCGGACATGCAGGCTGCGAAGACGGCGGGGAACTCCTCGGGGAAGTGATCGCCGACAGCGGCGCGGGCGTCGAGGAAAGCCCCGCGCCCCGCGGCCCGTTCGGCGTGGATGGCGCGGGCCACAACGTCGCGCGGCGCAAGTTCAGCGTCCGGATGATAGCGGGCCATGAACGGCTGGCCAGCCGCGTCCACTAGCTTGGCGCCTTCGCCTCGTAAGGCTTCGGTGGCCAGCGGGGCCGGATCGCGACCGATGTCGATGGCGGTCGGGTGAAACTGCACGAACTCGGGGTCGGCGATCACCGCTCCGGCCAGAGCGGCCAGGCCCAGACCGTCGCCTTGCAACTCGGCGGGCGTCGTTGTGACGGCGTAGAGGCCGCCGATCCCACCCGTGGCCAGGATGACGGCGCGGGCTGTGATCTCGACAAGCTGGCCCTCGATCCGGGCCAGCACGCCGCGAACGCGGCCTTCGGCGTCCTGCAACAGGCCGGCCAGCTTCGCGCCGGTCCTTACCTTGATGTGCGGCGCGGCCAGGGCGGCGACCGCAACCGCCTCCATGATCGCGCGACCCGCCTGGTCACCCTTCACCCGCGCCACGCGGGCGCGGGAGTGGGCGGCCTCCAGGCTTTGGGCGAAGCTGCCGTCGGCCTTGCGGTCGAAGGGCGCGCCAAGGGCCGCCAGCCGGCGCACAGCGTCCGGGCCTTCTTCGGCAAGGAGGCGCGCGACGTCGAGATCGACCAGTCCGGCGCCTGCGCTTACCGTATCGGCGGCGTGCAGGGCGGGCGCATCGTCGGCGGAGAGGGCGGCGGCGACGCCGCCCTGCGCCCAAGCCGATGAGCAGCCGCGGTTCAACGCAGCCTCGGTCAGCACCAGAACCTTCGCCGGGGCGGCGGCCAGGGCCGCGGTGAGCCCCGCGAGACCGGCGCCGACGACGACCACGCCGTCGTGACGCAGCCGAGTCATCAGATCAGCTCCACGTCGACGTGGTGGCGGGCCTTGACCAAATCATAGCGGGCCGGGACCGCCGGCGGCGGCAGGTCGATCATCCGCTGGACGGCCAGGCGCGCGCGGTCGGCGATCGCCGGATCCACGGTCACCTCGTAGCGATCGTTCAACAGCGCCTCGTAGATGTTCTCCAGCGTGATCATCTTCATGTGCGGGCACAGATTGCAGGGCCGCACGAACTCGGTGAACGGCGCATCGGCGGCCACATTGTCGGCCATCGAGCACTCGGTGATCAGCACCACCCGCTTGGGCCGGCGCTGGATCACATAGTCGTTCATCGCCGCGGTCGAGCCGGCGAAGTCGGAAACTTCCAGAACCTCGGCCGGGCATTCGGGGTGGGCCAGGATCTCGGCATCCGGATAGGCGTCCTTCATCTCGAGGATGTCGGCGGCGGTGAAGCGTTCGTGAACCTCGCAACGGCCCTTCCAGGCGATGATCTTGATGTCGGTCTGGCGCGCCACATTCCGGGCGAGGAACTCGTCGGGGATCAGGATGACGCTGTCCACGCCCCATTGGGCGGCGGCCTGTTCGACCACCTGCACAGCGTTGGCGCTGGTGCAGCAGATGTCCGTCTCCGCCTTCACGTCGGCGGTGGTGTTCACATAGGTGACCACCGGCAGGCCCGGGTAGCGTTGCTTGATCAGGCGGACGTCGGCCCCGGTGATCGAACTGGCCAGCGAGCAGCCGGCGCGCAGGTCCGGGATCAGGACGCGCTTGTCCGGTGACAGGATCTTCGAGGTCTCGGCCATGAAGTGCACGCCGGCCTGCACGATCACCGCGGCGTCCGAACGCGCGGCTTCCTTGGCCAGACCCAGGCTGTCGCCCACGTAGTCGCCCACCCCATGGAAGATTTCGGGGGTCATGTAGTTGTGGGCGAGGATGACTGCGTTCTTGTCCCGCTTCAGCCGGTTGATCTCGGCGATCAGCGGAGCCTGCGTCTGCCATTCCATGGGCGTGACGTGATGCTTCACCTTCTCCCAGGCCGGAGCGGTCTCGGCTTGCACCGCGGGGGTGAACGGAAACTGGAAACCGTCGGCGGCCATGGGATCCCTCCTTATGCTCAAAGTGAGCATTACTTAGGCCTATAAAATGCGCCGGGCGTCGAGGCTCGGCGCTACTCCCTTTTGCTCACTTGGAGCATAAGCGAGCATATAGGGCTGACGTGACGGGGCGCAAGAGGCTTTGCGCGCTGTCATCGATCACATCGTCAGCGCGGTGTCGTTACCTCGGTGATCATCCGGGCGAGCTGTTCGGCGCCGTAGGGCTTTCGCAGCAGCGGCCATGGGGCCGCCTCCGCCGCCATGAGCACATCGCCGGTGTAGCCAGAGGAAAGGATCACCGGAAGTTCGGCCCGCATCGCGACCGCCTCGCGCGCCAGATCCACGCCACTTTTGTCACCGGGCATGATCACGTCGGTGAGCAGCAGGTCGATCGCGGCGTCGTTGCGCAGGATCGCCAACGCCTGCTCCGCCTGCTCGGCCACCTGCACGTCATGGCCCAGGTCGCTCAACATCGCCTCGACCAGCTCGGCCACCTGTCCATCGTCCTCGACCAACAGGACGCGCAGGCGGGGCCCCTGGTCCGTGCGCGACGGTTGGGCGGCCTCGGAAAGTTGGGCCGGGCGGCTTACCAGTTGCGGGAGATAGAGACAGACGCTGGCGCCCTTGCCGGGGGCGCTGTCGACCGTGGCCGCGCCTCCGCTCTGGCGCGTGAAGCCATACACTTGGCTCAAGCCCAGACCCGTGCCCCGGCCGGGGTCCTTGGTGGTGAAGAACGGCTCGAAGGCGCGCGCGATGGTCGCGGCGTCCATGCCCACGCCCGTGTCATGCACGGCGACGCAGAGGTAGTCACCCTCCGCCAGCTCCTCGATCTGGCGCGCGCTGAGGCGAACCGGGAGGGTTTCGATCCGGATCATGCCGCCGGGCGGCGTCGCATCGCGGGCGTTGACCACCAGGTTCATGACCGCCGCCTCGAACTGGCTGGGATCGATGTTGACCACCGCGCCCGGCGCCGTCGGCGCGACGACCAAGGTGACGGCCTCTCCGACCGCGCGGCGCAACAGGCTTTCGGCGTCCTTGATCAGGACGTCCACCTCGAGCGGTTCAGGCTTCAGCGCCTGGCGGCGCGAGAAGGCCAGCAGCTGTTGGGTCAGCCGTTCTCCGCGACGGGCGGCGCCCTGGGCCGCGTCGATCATGCGTTCGCGGCGGGCGGCGTCGTTCGGATGGCGCTGCATCATATCCAGCGCGCCGATGACGACGGTGAGCAGGTTGTTGAAGTCGTGGGCGACGCCGCCGGTGAGCTGGCCCACCGCCTCCAGCTTCTGCGCCCGCTGCAGCGCCGCTTCCGCCTCGTCGCGCTCGGCCAGGGCCGCCTGGACGCGCTCGGCCAGCAAGTCGTTGATCCGCTTCAGGTCGTCTTCCGCACGCTTGGCGTCGGTGATGTCGTAGCCGACGCCGATGAAGCCATCGAACGTCCCGTCGGCGGCCCAGCGGGGCTGCGACACCGAGCGGATCCAGCGGTATTCGCCATCGTGGCGTTGGAAGCGGGCTTCGAGCGTGAACAGCTTGCGCGACGCCTCGCCCGCGATCTGCTCCTGCAGAATACGCTGGAGGTCGTCGGGGTGCAGGACCAACCGCCAGTCGAAATCCAACGGGTCATGGCCCGGGCCCAGGTAATCGACGTAGGTGGCGTTGGCGAATTCGCGCTTGCCGTTCACGCGGGTGACCCACATCAGGATGGGCGCGCTGTCGGCCAGGGCCCGGAAGCGCGCTTCCGTCGCCGCGAGCTCCCGCCGCGCCAAGGTCTGGGCGGCATTGGCCTCATCCAGGCGCAACAGGGCGCCGCGCAGGCTGGCGGAGACCATCACGGTCAGCGCCGCCGAGACGGTGAACATCGCGACCACGGAGCCATTCGAGACGCCGACGGCGGTGATCAAGGGCGCCCAGACGCTGATGAACAGCGAGGTGGCCAGGGTCGCCCAGCCCCAGCGCGCGCCGGCGTAGAGGGTCGCGACGATCAGGGCTGGGAACGTCGTCGCCGACAGGGAGGTGGCCAGCTCCGGTCCCAGCAGCAGGACCCGCAGCCCAATCGCGCCCGCCAGCGACGCGGCGCTGATCGCCAGACCCATCAGGAAGGGCGGTGACCGTCTCGGAATGAGCCGTAGCGGAAAGAGCGCCGGCCTCATGGATGTCGCATCGAACCCCCCGCCCGTACTCGGCGTCGACCAGCATGGGACGCGCCCCCGGGCCATGCAACCGGACGCCGCCCTCGGTGGCGAGATAGAGTCGGCGGCGGATGTTGCACGAATTTTGCGAGTGACGGGTCTAAATATCGCCGGTTTGCGCCTATATGCGACGGCTCCGAGCGGATGAGGGGATGTGGTTCTGATATCGCGTTGGCATAGGCTTCGGCCCTCAAGGGCGAAGGTGGCGGTCGGTCTGGCCCTGACCGGGCTGATCGCGGGATCCACCTGCGCGCCGCAGCCGCCGGTTCGGAATGCCGAGTTCGTCTCGCGCAGCCTGTCGAACGCGGATCTGTTCAAGCTGGCGTCAACGATGGATCCCGCCATGCGGGCGCTCGCGCTACGGCACGATCCGGCGTCGCGGGCCCCCGATCTGTGGGCGCGGCCCCAGGGATGGGGCAGCCTGGACATGGCCAATATCCCGGACCTCGGCCTGGCGACCCAGACCGACGCGGCCACCGCCGAGCAGCTGAACGACCTGCGGCCTTTCGCCAAACTGCCGATCCGGCCGATGAAGCCCTTCGTGCTCCAGGCCTCGGGCGCGGACCGGGCGCGTGCGATCCAGTGCCTTAGTGAGGCGGTCTACTACGAAGCCGCCCGCGAGCCCGAGGTCGGCCAGGAAGCGGTGGCGCAGGTGGTGCTTAACCGCATGCGACACCCCGCCTATCCGAAGTCGGTCTGCGGCGTGGTCTACCAGGGCTCGGCCCGTGCGACCGGTTGCCAATTCACCTTCACCTGCGACGGCTCGCTGCGCTACGCGCCCCAGCCCGCGTTGTGGAACCGGGCTCGCGCGGTCGCCGAGCGCGCCTTGAACGGCTATGTCGACAAGACGGTGGGCTCCGCGACCCACTATCACGCCCAGTACGTCTCGCCCTATTGGGCTCCGACCCTGGTGAAGATGACCCAAGTGGGTCAGCACATCTTCTATCGGTGGACGGGACCTTGGGGGGAGCCGCCCGCGTTCACGGGCCGCTACGCCGGCGGCGAGGCCTACCTCAGCCCCGCCGTTCTGGGCAGTATCGATGCACGCACCCAGGGTGGCCTGTTCTCGCCTGAGGCGCAGGGCGTACCCGCCGAGCGTAAGATCACCCTGGCCGTGGCCGGCGAGGTCCGCACCTACAGCGTCGTCGACCCCACCATGCCTAGCGGCGAGCGCACCCGGGTGATGGGCGTCCTGATGTCCACGCGCCGCGCGCCCACGCCCGACGAGGTCAAGCGCATCAACCAAAGCCTGGAAGCCATGGAACGCGCCATGGACCAGAAGCCGGCCGCGATGGCGCCGGCCCCTTCGGCGGCGTCGCCTGCGGCGCCGGCGTAGCGCGCTAGCGGAACGCGAGCCGGAGTTTGGCGCCGACGAAGCGGCCCGTCTGGTCTGTGCCGCGGGCGCCGGCGGCCCCCTTCCGCTCGGCGCCCTGGTCCAAGCCGCAGAGGAAGCCGAGCGACCCCACCACGTCCTCATCGTAGCGGTGATCAATGGCGGTCTTCGCCACGCCCGGGATCCGGGGTTCCGGCGCGTGGCTGTAGCGGGGGGTGAACGGCGCGGCGGGCTGCGTGAGGTCTATGGCGACGCCGGCGTTGCTGGTCTTCAACGGCGCCTTCATCAGAGCGTCCGCCGTCTGCGCCTGGGCGGCGCTGGCGGCCAGTGTGGCGAGAGCGATCAGCGCGACCTTCATGGGCGATCCTTCTCTGGATGCTGGCGATCATACGCGCCGGACGGCGCCTTGGACTATCGCTCGATCTCGAATGCGTCGGAATAGCTGACCGTGATCGGCGCCTCGAAGGCGCCGGGCTCCAGCGCCAGGGCCATGTAGCTCGGGCGTCCGGCGTAAGTGGATCGCACGTTCGCCGCATCCGCGGTCGAGAAGCCGAAGCGCGGATAGTAACCGGGGTCGCCCAGCACCAGCACGCCATGGACACCGAACTCCCGCGCCTGGGCGAGGCTGGCGCGGATCAGGGCGGAGCCGACGCCGTTGCGCTGAACGGCCGGGGACACCGCCACGGGCGCCAGGGCGGCGTAGAGGTTCTGGCTGTCGGCCCAAAGGCGGCTGAAGACGAGGTGGCCTGCAATCTCGCCGTCATGGTCCGCCACCAGCTCGAACATCAGATCCCCACTGTCGCGGAGACGTTCGACGAGGCGTGCCTCGTCCGGCTGACCGAAGGCGTGCTCCACCACGGTGGCGATGGCGGCGCGATCGCCGGCGCGGGCGAAGCGGATCATCGGGCCCGGCTCACCAGGCGCCGATCTTCTGCGCCTCGTCGTGGCTGATGGGGTGCTGGGCGGCCTTGTGATCTTCCTCGGCCAGGAAGCGCACGGCCTCCAGCGCGGCCATGCAGCCCATGCCGGCGGCGGTCACGGCTTGGCGATAGACGTCGTCGGTGACGTCGCCCGCGGCATAGACCCCCTGGACGGCGGTGGCCGCCGTGCCTGGCTTCACCTTCAGATAGCCCGAGGCGTCCATTTCCAGCTGGCCGCGGAACAGTTCGGAGGCCGGCGCGTGGCCGATGGCGATGAACACACCGTCCGCCTGCAGGGTCTGCACGGCGCCGGTCGTGACGTTCTTCAGCTTCACGCCCGTGACGCCGAGCGGCTCGGTGTCGCCGGTCACCTCGTCCAGCACGTGTTCCCAGACGACCTCGATCTTGGGGTGGTTGAACAGGCGCTCCTGGAGGATACGCTCCGCGCGGAACTCGTCCTTGCGGTGCACCACCGTGACCTTGGCGGCGAAGTTGGTGAGGAACAGGGCCTCCTCCACCGCCGTGTTGCCGCCGCCGACCACGATCACGTTCTTGCCGCGATAGAAGAAGCCGTCGCAGGTGGCGCAGGCCGAGACGCCGAACCCCTGGAATTTCTGCTCGCTGGGCAGACCCAGCCATTTGGCCTGGGCGCCCGTGGCGATGATCAGAGTCTCGGCCAGCCAGACTTGGCCGCTATCGGTCTCCAGCCGGAACGGGCGTTGGCTGAGGTCCGCCTTCAGTACGATGTCGGTGACGATCTCCGTGCCGACATGCTCGGCCTGGGCCTGCATCTGCTCCATCAGCCAGGGACCCTGTATCACGTCGGCGAAGCCAGGATAGTTCTCGACGTCGGTGGTGATGGTCAGCTGCCCTCCGGGTTGGATGCCCTGAATGAGGACAGGCTTCAGCAGGGCGCGCGCGGCGTAGATGGCGGCGGTGTAGCCGGCGGGGCCGGAGCCCACGATCAGGCAGCGGACGGAGCGAGGTTCGGACATTCCGCCAATGTAGTGTCGATTCCGGACGTATGCGACGGCGGATGCCGCATAATGGCTGGAAGCACGCGTCGCGGGGCGGGGGCCGTCGAGGGCCACGATCACCGGGGCGGCGTTTCGTCGACAGCGGAGACAGTTTGAGTTCCATCACCGACATCCTGTTCCTGCTGCTGGCCGTCGTGGTCAGCGGCGCGCTGGCGCGGTTCACGCGCCTGCCGCTGCCGCTGGTGCAGATCGCGCTGGGGGCCGGCATTGCGGTTTCGATCGTCCCGACGGTCGAGCTGGAGCCGGAGATCTTCTTCCTGTTGTTCCTGCCGCCGCTGCTGTTTCTGGACGGCTGGCGGATCCCCAAGGACGATCTGCTCCGCGACCGTGCCGCGGTGCTAGAGCTGGCGATCGGCCTGGTGGTGCTGACGGTGATCGGCGTGGGCTGGCTGATCCACTGGATGATCCCGGCCATGCCGCTACCCGTGGCGTTCGCTCTGGCCGCGGTCGTGTCGCCCACGGACCCCATCGCCGTGTCGGCCATCGCCGCCCGCGCGCCGATCCCCAAGCGGATGATGCATATCCTCGAGGGGGAGTCGCTGCTTAACGACGCCTCGGGGCTGGTCTGCATGCGCTTCGCCGTCGCCGCCATGCTGACCGGTGTCTTCGTCGTCCAGGAGGCGATCGTGACCTTCGCCTGGGTGGCGTTTGGCGGGATCGCCATCGGCGTGGTGGTCACCGTCATCGTGGCGCGGGGTAAGGAGTGGGTGTCGCGGCGGCTGGGCGAGGATACGAGCGCCCAGATCCTGATCAGCCTGCTGATTCCGTTCGGCGCCTACCTCGCGGCGGAACATTTGGAATGCTCCGGCATCCTCGCGGCCGTGGCCGCCGGGGTGACGATGAGCTTCGTCGAGCAGAGCGGCCGGACCCTGGCCGTCACGCGCGTCCGCCGCGCCGCCGTCTGGGACATGATCCAGTTCGCGGCCAACGGGACGATCTTCGTGCTCCTCGGCGAACAGATGCCAGGGCTCTGGGACAAGGCCGACGAGACGGTGCGGGCCACTGGCCATGCAGAACCCTGGTGGCTGGCGGTCTATGTGCTGGCGATCAGCTTGGCGCTGGCGACGCTGCGCTTCGTTTGGGTCTGGGCCTCGCTCCGCTTCACGCTGTTTCGGGCCGTGCGTCGGGGCGAGCCGGCGCCGAAGGTGGACTTGCGACTGGTGGTCGCCATGTCGTTGGCCGGCGTCCGCGGTGCGATCACCCTGGCGGGCGTGCTGACCTTGCCGTTGACGCTGACCGACGGGACGCCGTTCCCGGCTCGGGACCTGGCGATCTTCCTGGCGGCGGGCGTGATCCTGGTGTCGCTGGTGGTGGCGACCGTGGGGCTGCCACGGGTGCTTCGGGGTCTGGAGTTGCCGCCGGAACCGTCGCACCAGCAGGCCGTCGATCAGGCGCGCGTCGCCGCCGCCCAGGCCGCGATCCGCGCGATCGAGCGCGAGCAGCACACCATGGGCGAGGGGCAGGGCGATCTGGATGTCTATACCGATGTATCGGCCCGGGTGATGGAACTGTACCGCCAGCGGATCGACAGCCGGGCGCAGTCGCTGGAGGCCACCGAAGCCCACAGCAAGGTCGATCAGATCGAGCGGCGTTTGCGGCTGGCCGGCTTCCGGGCCGAGCGCGAAGAGCTATTTCGACGGGCGCGCGGCCGGGAGCTGGACGATGCGCTGGCGCGCAAGCTCATCCGGGATATCGACCTGCTCGAGGCGCGCTACACGGGCTAGGCGTAGTTAACGCCCGTTTCAGCGGAGGAGCGTAGAACACGTCCATGGGCGCTTCGCCAGAGATCGAGATCGGAGGCCGCAGGATCGGGGCGGACCACGCGCCCTATGTGATCTGCGAGCTGTCGGGCAATCACAACGGCGACTTGGACCGGGCGCTGGCGTTGGTCGATGCGGCCGCGGACACCGGCTGCGACGCGATCAAGATCCAGACCTATACCGCCGACACCATCACCATGGACGTGGACCGTCCGGAGTTCCGGATCACCGGCGGCCTTTGGGACGGCCGCAGCCTCTATGAGCTCTACCAAGAAGCCTACACCCCCTACGCGTGGCATCCGGCGCTGTTCGAACGGGCGCGCCGGCGGGGCGTGACGATGTTCTCCAGCCCCTTCGATGAGACGGCGGTGGATCTGCTGGCCGACCTCGACGCGCCGGCGTTCAAGATCGCCTCGTTCGAGGCCGTGGACCTGCCGCTGATCCGCTACGCGGCGGCCAAGGGCAAGCCCCTGATCATTTCCACCGGCATGGCCAACCTGGCCGAGATGGAGGCGGCGCGGGCGGCGGCGCTGGCGGCCGGCGCGCCCGGCGTGGCGCTGCTCCACTGCGTCTCCAGCTATCCGGCCACGTTCGCCGACGCCAATGTCCGCACCGTGGCCGACATGGCCCAGCGGTTCGGCTGTCCCATAGGGCTTTCGGACCACACCATGGGCACGGCCGCGTCTGTGGCCGCGGTGGCGATGGGCGCGTCGATCATCGAGAAGCACTTCACCCTGGCGCGTGCCGACGGCGGACCCGACGCCGACTTCAGTCTTGAACCCGCCGAGTTCAGGGCCTTGGTCGACGACACCCGCGCCGCCTGGACCGCCCTCGGGCGGGCGCACTACGACGTGCTCGGCTCGGAGCGCGCCAACCTGCAGTTCCGGCGCTCGCTGTACGTCGCGGCCGACGTCCGGGCCGGCGAAACGCTGACGCGCGCCAATGTCCGATCCATCCGGCCGGGGCACGGCCTGGCGCCGGCGCACTTCGACGCCGTGCTTGGGCGGACCGCCGCGCGCGACCTCAAGCGCGGCGAGCCTTTGGCCTGGGACATGCTGGCCTGATCTGACCGCGTCGCGGCGCGTCGGAATTCATTTCCCCTTGTTATCAGCGTTCAGTTAGCTTGATCTGCATCAAGGGACCGCTCGGCCACTGGCTGGATGGTCTCTCAAGAACAGATAAGCGGGAGGTTCGCGTGAGCGTCGCCAACACGGCCTCGGTCAAGACCGAGCATTTTGATGTCCTGGTGGTCGGAGCCGGCATCTCCGGCGTGGGCGCGGCCTACCATCTGCGTCAGCAGACGCCGGACCGCAGCTTCGTGGTCCTGGAGTCCCTGGAGAGCTTCGGCGGCACCTGGCTCACGCACAAGTATCCGGGTATCCGCTCTGACAGCGACCTCTACACCTTCGGCTATCGCTTCAAACCTTGGGTGGGCCCACCCATCGCCACGGCGGCCGAGATCCTGTCCTACATGGGAGAGGTGATCGACGAGAACGATCTGGCCCAGCATATCCGCTATCGCCACCGCATCGAACGGGCGACATGGTCCAGCGCCGAAAACCTCTGGACCATCGAGGCAGTCCGGATCGACACCGGCGAGGCCCTGCGTTTCACCGCCAACTTCCTGTGGATGTGCCAGGGCTACTATCGCCAGTCCGAAGGCTACACCCCCGAGTGGGAGGGCATGGACGACTTCAAGGGGCAGATCGTCCATCCGCAGACTTGGCCGGACGACCTGTCGCTCAAGGATAAGAAGGTGGTGATCATCGGCTCGGGCGCCACGGCGGCGACCCTGCTGCCGAATATCGCCGACGATTGCGGCCATGTGACCCTGCTGCAGCGCTCACCGACCTATTTCATCCCGGGACGCAACGCGATCGACATCGCCGACACGCTCCGCACCCTGAAGGTCGACGAAGCCTGGATCCACGAGATCGTGCGCCGCCAGCAGCTCTACAACCAGGATCTCTTCACGCGTCGGTCCATCGAGGAGCCGGAAGCGGTGAGAGCCGAGTTGCTGGCTGGCGTTTCGGCGCTGGTCGGCCCCGAGGTGACGGCGAAACACTTCACGCCCAGCTACCGTCCCTGGCGCCAGCGGATCGCCTTCGTGCCCGACGGCGACATTTTCCGCGCTGTCGCCGATGGCAAGGCGTCCGTCGTCACCGACGAGATCGACCGCTTTGTCGAGGGGGGTATCCGGCTCAAGTCGGGTGAAACGCTGGAGGCCGACGTCGTCATCACCGCCACCGGCTTCAACCTGAATGTGCTGGGCGATATCGAGTTCATCATCGACGGCCAGCCGCTGGATTTCGCCAAAACCGTCACCTACCGCGGCATGATGTTCACCGGCGTGCCCAACATGGTCTGGGTGTTCGGCTATTTCCGCGCCAGCTGGACGCTGCGGGCGGACCTCGTCGCCGACTTCGTCTGCCGGCTCCTGAACCAGATGCGGAGCAAAGGCGCGCAGAAGGTCACCGTGGCGCTCCGGCCCGAGGATCGCGACATGCCGCTTTCTACCTGGATCGATCCCGAGAATTTCAACCCCGGCTATCTGATGCGTGGCATGCACCTGCTGCCGCGCCGCGGCGACAAGCCAGAGTGGCAGCACAGCCAGGACTACTGGCGTGAGAAAGATGAGCTGCCGCTGATCGATATGGACGACCCGGCCTTCGTCTACGAAGGCGTCCAGGCGGTCCCAAAGGTCGCATAGGGCCGGGAAACGCCGCTTCGTAAGCGTGGGTTAATACGAAGCGGGTTCAGTCGGGGCTTAACCATGACGGTAGCGGAGACTCCCGTGAACATGATGGCGAAGCCGATGGCCGGCCCCGGGCTGGCCGCCGACGTGATCTCGGACTTCATCGAGACCGGTGCGCATGTCTTCCACACGCCGGTCGACGCTGGCGCGGCGACGTCCCTGCTGGACGACATCCGCGCCACGCGCGCGTTCGACGACAGCTTGTTCCTGACCGAGGCCGAGTTCGACGCCGATCCCCAGTACACCGGCGTCAACCCGAAGCCCGGCCGCAACGTGCTGGAGCCGTTGGAGGCCAAGCTGGCGTTTGTTGAGCAGGCGCCGCACATCGTCGAGGCGGTGAGCGCGCTGCTCGGCCACGACTACGAAATCCTGAACAAGAAGGTGGTCTGCGGCGTGCCGGCCCGGGTGATCCCCGACTGGCTGAGGGCCCGGATCCACGGCAACCCGGTGAACAACCTGGGCGCCTATGTGAAGCCGCAGAACCGCGACATCACCTATTTCTACGGGATCGACTTCCATCAGGACTTGATCGACTACAAGGACCGCGAAGCCGACTTCCTGACCCTCTACATCTATCTGCATCCGGTCACGAAGGCCGACGCGCCGCTCTATCTGCTCGAGGGCAGTCACCGGCTCGGCGGCTCAGTGTTCCCGCACGACTTGATCCGGACAACTCCGTCGAACTGGTTGTACCGGAACGGCGAGCACGGCGAGACGACCACGCAACAGCGCATCCTGACGGGCGGCACGGGCTTTGCGGCCATGTGGCACGCCTGCACGCTGCACGGCACGCAGCCGGACGCCGCCGATCATGAGCGCATCTCGCTCCGCTATCTGATCGCGCGCGGAAAGGGTCGCGCGCCGGGCATGGAGGCGGTGAACGCGACCCTGGACGGCCCGCTCAGCCTGACGGCGACACGGGAGGATCTGAATGACGACGGCGCGGCGGTGATCCGCAAGAACACGGTGCTGAAGGCCTGACGCCGGGCGCCTAGGGCGTCTTGTCGATCCACCTCTGGAACATCCGCCGGTAGTCGTTTTCCAGATGGCGGGTGAAGCCGACTTCGTCGCGGTAGGGTGAGTTGTCGAAGGCCGGGCGGATCGTCGAGCGCAGGGCGTCTAACGCGGCCACGTCGGCGGTCAGGTCCAGCGCCTTCTGGACGTAAGCGTCCCAGTCGTCGGCCACCAGGTCGCCCAGCCCGCAGGGCAAGAGGAGCGGCAACGGCGTACGCGCATAGAAGTCGTCGCCCTTCAACACCAGGACCGGCACACCGTTGGCGATCGCGTCCACGGTGGTGGTTCCGCCGGGAACGGGCGAGGGATCGAGCGCCAGATCGATGTCCTGGAACTCGCGCGTATAGTCAGCGCCCGTGGTGTGTCCGCGGAACTCGATCTGCGTCGGGTCCACGCCGGAGGCGGCGAAGCGGGCCTGTGTCACGCGCTGCAGGACCGGATCGACAAACAGCCCGTATTTCAGGATCAGCCGATCTGATGGGCGCGCCTTCAGGATTGCGGCCCAGGCGGCGATGGTGTCGTCATTCAGCTTGGCCGGGTTGTTGAACGAACCGAAGGTCACGTAGCCGTTCTTCAGCGCCGGCGTCGGCACGGGGGGCTGGCGATCGGGGCTGGGCCGGTAGGGCGCCATGATCTCGCCCGTGCGCCAGATCTCTTCGGTGAAATAGGCCTCGGTTCCCGGGACCTCCATGGAATCGGCGTGCATGGCGTAGTCCATGCAGGTCAGGCCGGTGGTCTGCATGAAGTTGATCCAGCCGAACTGGACCGGCGCCGGGCGTAGCGTGAACATTCGAAGCCGGCTGCCAGCGGTGTGGCCCCAGACATCGACGAGGATGTCGATACGGTCACTGCGGATCAGAGCGGCGGCGTCCTCGTCGGAGAGATCGCCGATCTTTCGCACGGTGCAGTGCTGGGGCAGCGGGAGCTCGGCGGCCGGATCGGGCGCGTAGAGGAACACCTCCACGGCCTCAGGATCGTGGGCCTCGAACACCGGGAGGGTGGACGGCGCCACCTGGTTGCGGGTGAAGCTTGGGCCGACATAGCCGATGCGCAGCCGGCGGTTGGTCGTGCGTGCATTGGCGAAAAGCGGCGGCGGGCCAGGGGGCGCGGCGGCGTAGAGTTCGCCCCAGCGGCGGCTCTCGGCCGAGACACGCGCCATGCGGTCTTCGACGTAGAACAGCGGATAGAGCAGGAACTGGTGGACTGCGGCGTTCGAGAAGACCTCCGAGGCCGCGGTAAAGACGTCTACCGCTTCCTGGATACGCCCCTGATGCTGCAGCGACAGGCCGTAGCTGACCATGGTGGTGGGATCGAGGTTGTCGAAGTCCAACGCCCGGCCGAGGCAGTGGCTGGCGGCGGCCATCAGCTTGCGGCCGTAGAGCTGCATGCCCACGGTGGCGGCGTAGGCCTTGTCAGTGTTGACCCGGCGGACATCGACCTCGAGCGCCTGAAGGACGGCGAGCGCGTGCAGGGTGCGGGCCTCGTCCAGAATGCTCGCCGCCTGGTCGCCGGCGCCGGCTGCGGCGGCCACGCTGGCCAGCCAATACCTGCCCTCATAGTCTGTAGGGGACGCCAGACAGCGCCCTTGGATATGGTTGATCGCGGCGGCGAGGTCACCAGCGCGGAAGGCGGCGATGCCCTTCGCGAGCGGATCAGGGGGGCCGAGGTCGTCCAGGGCCGCAAGCGCGCTCATCCGTCTCTCCGAATCGTGTTCGGTGACTATCGGCTCGCCCGATTGAGGAGCGGTTAACCATGCTGGCCCGATGGCTTCGGGCGGGATCCCGCGCCGATTAGAGGTCGCCCAACGCCTGGCGAAGGGCCGCCGCGATGCGGCTGATCTCGGCGCGGCTGAGGTCGATGGAGAACGGGAGGCCGATTACGCTTCCGGCGAGGCGGTCGGTGATGTCCAGGGGCTCTCGCGGCAGGTCCGCGAAGGCGGGACTGGCGTGGCAGCCAAGGCCCCACCAGCGGCGCGTGTCGACGCCCTGTTCGGCGAGGCTTGCTTCGACGGCGTCCGCAGCCCCCTGCGGCAGTGTGACGCTGCACACGCTGGTGATCCACTCCGAGCCCCAGCCGCCTTGGAACTGGACCTGGGGCAGGCTTGTCAGGCCGATGCGCAGCATCTGGGCGGCGCGCATGAAGCGGAGGCGGTCGGCTGGCCAGCCGTCCTGCGACGCCAGACCGACGGCGGCGGTGTACTCGGAAAGCTTCGCGTTGGTCGCCGGGAGCATGGACTCGCGCGTGCCCTGGAAGCCGAACGTGGACAGCGCGCGCACCCGATCGGCCAGGACATGGTCGTCCGTGGCCAGGAACCCGCCTTCGCCGGCTCCCGCGACCTTGGTGGCGTGCAAGCTGACCACGGTTGGCAGACGGGCGTCGGAGGTCGTGTCAAAGCCGGCGGCCGCGTCCACAAGCACCGCGACGCCCGTTTCCGCGCGGAAGGCGCGCCAGGCGGCGAGGTCGAGCGGCCGTCCGAACGGCGAAACGGGAATGGCGGCGACAACCGGATGGCCGGCAGCCGGGATGCGCGCGGCGACGTCGACCGGATCGAGGGCCCACGTCTCCGGGTCGACGTCCAGAAACCAGGGCGTGAGCCCCGCCTGCAGGACCGCATGGGCTGTGGCGACGAAGGTCCAGGCCGGCATGGCGACATAGCCGCCGGCGGGCAGGTCCATGGCCATCAAGGCGAGGGTCAAGGCCTGGGTGCCATTGGCGACGGTGACGATCCGCGTCCCGCCCGGGAAGCGGTCGGCGAGCCTTTGCTCAAGCTCCGTCAGCAGGGGGCCGAAGTTGGAGTACCAGCGCGCGCTGTCGATACGTTGGAGGTAGGGAAGGATTGCCTCTGCGGCCGGCAGCCGCGGGCGCGCCACGGCCAGGCGGGCGGCGGGCTCGAGGTGCATGTCGCGCGACGGCGCGTGACGGACGGACAAGATCGGTTCCCTCGCGGAGGTACCGCGCCATGGAGCCACGCTGTGGTTAACACGCGATTAGGGCGTGGATCAGCCGGAAGCGCGCGCGGCGATCAGATTAAGGAACGCCTCGGCCGTGCGTCCTGCGCCCAGACCGTCGCACACCTCCGCGCTGGCGGCGGCGAGTTGGCGGCGCAGGCCGGCGTCGCGCAGCAGGCGCATCAGCTGGCGGTCGAAGATGGCCTCGAAGTCGGTGTCTGCGGCATCGACCACCAGGGCGGCCTCGCGTTCCGCCATCGCATGGGCGGCCGCCCGCTGGTTCTCGGCGAGCACCACCATCAGCGACGGCAGGCCAAGCACGCACCGCTCCCATGTCGTCGATCCCGCGGCCCCGACGCCGATATCGGCTTCAGCGGTCAGCCGGGCCATGTGCGGTGTGTCGATATGCAGCATCAGGCGCGGGTCGCGCCGTGCGATCTTGCTCAGGCCGGGAAGGCTGGGGGACTGGCCGCCAAGGACTACATCCAGGCCGATATCGTGGACGCGAAGGCGCAGCCGCTCGACGACGCGGGCCGTGATCCCGCCGACATCGGTCAGCCCCATGGAGACCAGGACCCGCTGCACCGGCTCGCCGCGCCAGGCCAAGGCGGGCTCGCGGAGCGCGGCGAACTCCGGTCGGACGGGCGCGTAGGTTGGACCCAGAAGCAGCCGGGCGGTCCCCGAGGTGAGGCCGAGATAGTCGGCGGCGCGTCGAGTGGGCCCGGAGTCCAGGATGATGTCGCCGCCGAGGGGACGGTCGGCCAGATCGTCGATCACCAGCACTGGCCGGCCTTGGGCCATCGCGCGGTGGTCCGGCTCGGCCAGCCCGTAGTGATCGAAGACGATGGCGTCGAAGGCTTCGCGGACGGCGGCGGCCGCAAGGTTTTCGGCGGGGATGCGCGGGGTTTCGGGCGCGAAGGCGTCCAGTAGTTCGGCCACGGCCGGTGGTCCGACGAAAACGCAGGTGGAGCCTTGCGCCTCAAGGGCGCGCGCCAGGGTCAGCGAGCGCATGGCGTGTCCGCCGCCCACAGCGGGGCCTGCGTCCACCACGAACAGGATCCGGGGGCCGGTCATGACCGTCGATCACCCGCGAATGGGGCGAGGTCGGGGCAGGGGCGCGCGCGGCCGAACATGCCCCCTGATGAGCCGATGCGGCCCCAAAAGCAAAGGGCCGCCCCGAAGGACGGCCCTGAACCTGTGAATGATCCGAACGTCAGACGATGTTGCCGAACGCGATATCGTCGAGCGAACGGCCGGTGAGGACGATTGCGTCGTCGGCAACGCCAGCCCCGCCATTGCCAAACACGATCACGTCCGAACCCACCTTCACCGCCACGTAGAAGATGGTGCCGCCCAGCTGGGCATTGGCCAGCGTCTGCGCGTTGGCGAAGTCGGTAGCCGAGGCGATCTCCATGTAGTTGGAGCCTGAGCCCGCGACGCCCGCCAGATCGAGGGAGTCGTCGGTCGACCAATCGGTGATCGAGTCGATGGTCGTCCCGCCGCTGACGCCGCTATCGCCGCTGGCGAAGACGAAGCGGTCGGCCCCGCCACCACCGGTCATCAGGTCGCGGCCGGTCCCACCGTTGATGGTGTCGGCGCCCGAGCCGGCGACGATGGTGTCGGCGCCAGCTTCGCCGCTGACGTCATTCGCGCCGCTGCTGACGGCGATGTTATCGTCGCCGCCGCCGGCGAGGACTACATCGTTTCCGGAGCCGCCGGTGATCGTGTCGGCTCCGCCACCTGCGACGAGGCTGTTGTTGCCTTCGCCCAGGTTCAGGATGTTGTCCTGGCTACCGCTACCGTTGACCGTATCGGCGCCGTCGCCGCCTTGGATCGCGGCGCGACCGCTGTAGGTGATGACGTCGTCGCCAGCGCCGCCGTTGACGAGGTCGACGCCGCCGGCCGTGGTCGTACCCACGGTGATCGTGTCGTTTCCGCTGCCGCTGAGCACCGAGTCGTTACCGGTACCCGTCGTGATGGAGTCGTTGTCCGAGCCGGTCGATACAGTGTTGTTGCCGTTGCCGGCGTCGATCGTGTTCGCCCCGGAGCTGGCGTCGATGTTGTCGTTGCCGGCGCCCGTTGCCAAGCTGTCGGCGCCCGTCCCGGCGGTAACGGTGTTGTTGCCGCCGCCGGCGCTGAGGCTGTTGGCGCCTTCGCCGAAGGCGATCGAGGCGTTGCCACCTGTCGTGGACACCGTGTCATTGCCCGCGCCGAGGCTCATGGTCACTGCGCCAGACGAGCCGGTCACCGTGTCATTGCCTTCGCCGCCGATGACCGTGCCGCCGCCGCCCGTCAGAGAGATCTGGTTGGCGCCCGCGCCTGCGTCGATCGCATTGACCCCCGCGCCGGCCACGATGGTGTCGTTGCCGTCGCCGGTCAGGATGCTGTCGTCGCCAGCGCCCGTCGTAATGCTGTCTGCGCCCGCGCCGGCGCTGACGGTGTTTGCGCCGCCACCGGCCGAGACGGTGTCGGCGCCGTCACCCGTCGTGATGCTATTGTTGCCCGAGCCCGCGCTGACGCTGTCGTCGCCGGCCGCGCCGGTGATGGTGTTGTCGCCCGTACCGACGCTGATGACGTCGTTGCCCGTGCCGCCGTCGATGAGGCTGGCGCCGTTGCCAGACGTTAGGCTGTCGTCGCCGGTCCCGAGGTTGATGATGTTGGCGCCGTCGCTGCCGACCACCGTGTCATTGCCGTCGCCGCCCTCGATCGTGTCCGCGCCAGTCCCACCGGTGATGGTGTCGTTGCCGGCCCCGCCATCCAGTGAGTCGCGGCCGCCATTGCCAACCAGGGTGTCATCGCCCTCCTGACCGCCCAGCGTGTCGCCAGAGGTAGAGCCCGCCAGATTGTCGTTGCCGAGGTTGCCCAACAGGTAGTCGCCGCCACCCTGGTTGGCGTTGATGGTGTCGTCGCCTTGCCCCCCGAGCAGAAGGTCGGCGCCTGCGCCGCCCGTGATGGAGTCGTTGCCGAGGTTTCCCTGGGCGAACTGGAGCACGGTGGCGCTGGTGAAGCCGCCCACCGAAATGACGTCGTTGTCGCGACCGCCGTAGATCACGTCGTCGCCGGCGTCGCCGGAGAGCGTGTCGTCGCCTTGGTTGCCTTGCAGCACATCGTTGCCGTCGCCGCCGGCCAGGGTGTCGTTACCCGCACCGCCATAGATGCCATCGGCGCCCGCGCCGCCCGTGACGGTGTCGGCGGTTGTCAGGCCGGCGTAGAGCACCGAACTGTCCGCAAACACCGTGCTCGTCGCGCCATTGCTCTGCGCGCGGAAGCCCAACGGATCGGAGAAGGTCAGCGATTTGCCGGGGGCTGTGAGGACGATCCGGTCCGGAGTGTCGACCGTGAAGGGCACGAAGGTCACCGAGACCTTGGCTGCCGTCAGCGTCTGATCGCTGAAGATAATGCGGTCGTTGGCCGAGTTGTACGAAACCGCCTGCGCAGCGGTCATATCGTCAAAGAAATACGTCGCCACGGTGCGGCTCCCGATTACGAATCAATTGGTGTCCCTGGCGGGAAGGCTACCTTTAAATCCTTAGACAACGTTACCGTGGCGGGGCGACCTGCCACACGAAAGTCCGCCCGAGCGATACGCGGCCTTGGATCACGCCGATCCGTCGTAACGGTACAACAGTTCGCGGGCGGCGCGGTCCGTCTCTAGCAGGGGGGCATAAGGTGGCGCTGTCAACTCGCCGACAAAGGGGCGCGCAATGCCGCGCGCCTGCAACTCTGCATGGAACCGCGAAAGCTTGGCGCTGCGCCCTGGCATCGACAGGATGAAGAGCGGTTTGCCGGTCGCGGCGGCGTCGGTCGCCAGATTGGTCGAGTCCTCGGTGACCAGGATCGCATCGGCCGCGGCGAGGAACGCAAAGTAAGGGTTCTCGCCTCCTCCATCCCAGATCACGCCCGGGAGGTGGGCGAGGGCCGCGGTCATGGCGTGACGGGCGGGCGCAGGTGTGCGGCGCGTGAAGCTCAAAAGCAGCGACCCGCCGGCGGCGGTCACAGCGCCCTCGATGTCACGGGCGATCAGCCGCGCGCGGTCGGTGGGCAGATCGTGAGCCTTGGACTTGCCCCCGACGATCACGGCCACGCGCGGATGGGGCAGGTGCGCCAGATGGTCTTCGAACCTGGCGAGGTCCAGGGCCAGCTTCTCCGCGGTGATCCGATTGGGCGCGCCAAGGATCGGAACGACATTGAGACCCGACAGCCCATCGTGCTCCGGGGGAACGACGAGGTCGAAACGGGAAAGTGGCGCCCGCGGATTCTGGGTCTGGACCACGAAGGTCTTGCCCGCCGCAAGGTCAAGCATGCGCGTTGACAGGGGCAGCGTCGCGCGGCCGGCGGCGATCCAGATGTCCGGATACGGGTGTGCGATCGGGTCGCCCGTCTGCGCAAACGGCGGGATCAGGCGCCAGGGGAGGCGGCCCAGACCGAACCGCCAGCCGATGCGCTTGACGCTGATGTGGGCGGGCTTGAGGCGCGCGACCGCCTCGGCCAGCCCGAGCGCCTGCGCTTCGATGCCGGCGCGTCCGTCGGAAACGGCCCAGATCCTTAAGGGACGCGCGCCGGAAGCCATCAGGCGGAGGGGCTCAGACCCACTCCACCTTGGTGATTTCATAGGCCTTGGCGCCGTTAGGGGTGATCACCTCGACGACGTCGCCCGTTTCCTTGCCGATGATCGCCCGCGCGATCGGCGAGGTGATGGAGACCCGGCCGCTCTTCACGTCGGCCTCATGCTCGCCAACGATCTGGTAGCGGGCCGCCTCCTCGGTGTCCTCGTCGATGACCGACACCGTAGCGCCGAACTTGACCTGACTGCCGCTGAGCTTCGAGACATCGATGACCTGCGCACGGGCCATACGGTCCTCGATGTCGGCGATCTGCCCCTCGATCCAGCCTTGCCGCTCCTTCGCAGCGTGGTACTCGGCGTTTTCGGACAGGTCACCGTGCGCGCGCGCTTCCGCGATCGCCGCGATCACCGCCGGCCGCTCAAGCGTCTTCAAACGCTTCAGTTCTTCGTCGAGAGCCTTATAGCCCTCAACGGTCATCGGAACTTTTTCCATCGTGACTCGAGGTGCGCCTTGGTGATCCCCAACCCGGCCGCAGGCGAATGCGACCCGGGGGCAAAGAAGCTAGGATTGTGCGGCGCAAAAATCAAGGGCGCGGGCCACTTAACGACAACGTCGGCCCGAGGCCAGCGGCGTTCGATGTCGCCTGGCCCTCGTTATCTCTATCCGACCGGCGACTAGCTTTCGCTGACGATCGCGCCGGCTAGTTCCGCAGCGTCCGGCGTTTCAAAGACGCCCTCAACGAAATCAAACATCGCCGGGGTGACCTCGATGGCGAAGTTTTCGCCGCGGATCTCGTTGCGCTCGGAGACGCGGGCGCGGCGGATCGCGGGGTCCGCTGTGACGAAGTGGAACTGCAAGGGCAGTTCTGTGGCCTCTGCGATCTCCCGCACCCTGTCGCGGTCCGCCTTGCGCATCAGGCCCAGGTCCATGATCACCGACGTCCCGGCGGCCAGCACACCGGCGGCTGTGGACCAGATCTGGCTCTCGCAGCGGCTGACCCGCTCCATCATCCAGTCGTATTCCAGCGGTTCCGGCATGTCGGGCCCGAAGAGGCGTCCCATCCATTCGTCCAGAATGAAGGCGACCGCCTTCTCCCGACGCGCAAAGGTATGGGCATAGGTCGTCTTGCCCGCGCCGGAGGGGCCGAAGATCACATGCAGGGTCGCTGTCATGCCGGTCCTCTAGAGCCCCCGATGGCGCAGGTCGAGAGCCGCGGGCTCAGCGGACCGTGAGTCCGCCGTCGATCACCAGTTCCTGGCCGGTGACATAGCGGCTTTCGTCCGAGCACAGCCACAGAACGCCATTGGCGATGTCTTCGGGGAAGCCCTTCACGCCGAGGGGCACCGCCATGGCCGACATGGCGTCGAGATCCGGCGGGGCGTTGGCGAGAGGATTGACCGCCTGTCCGACGCTGACCCAGATCGGGGTTTCAATCAGGCCCGGATGGACGGAGTTGACGCGGATGCCGTCCCGCGCGTTGGCGCATTCCATGGCGACCGCCTTCGTGAACAGCCGGACGCCGCCCTTGGTGGCGCAGTATCCGGCCAGATTCGCCGAGCCCTTCAGACCGGCCACCGACGAGATGTTCACGATGCTGCCGCCTTGGCCGGACGTCCGCATCAACGGAATCGAATGCTTGGTGCCCAGGAAAACGCCGTCGAGATTGATGGCGGTCTGGCGGCGCCAGTTCTCCAGCGTCATCTCGAGGATCGACCCGCCGATACCGATGCCGGCGTTGTTGATCAGGAAATCCAGACGACCGTGGCGGGTGCGAATTCCATCGACGATCTCGGCCCAGACCGCTTCGTCGGTGACGTCCTGATGGCGGTACTCAGCCTGGCCGCCTGCGGCCTTGATGCCGGCGACGACCTCTTCGCCCAGGTGATCCTGGATATCGGTGACGACGACGAAGGCTCCCTCCGCCGCCAGCTTTTCCGCACAGCCACGCCCGATGCCGCTGGCGGCCCCCGTCACGAGCGCGACCTTGCCGCTCACTCGACCCGTCATCTCGTCCCACTCCCTTATCGTTGATTAGTTGAAGTGGTAGCTAATCGCCCGCCGGGGCGAAAGCCTGACGGCGGGGAATGGGCGGCGGAACGCGGTATGGATCTGGATATTCGGCCCTGCATGGCAGGCGATGGGGCGGCGCTGGCGCTCGTCGGGCAGGCGACATTCCTGGAGACCTATGCAGGTCAGCTGCCTGGCGAGGACATCCTGTTTCATGCCGCTCGCGAGCACAGCGCCGCGCGTTATGCGGGCTGGCTGGCCGAACCGGACCGCTACCGCCTGTGGGGTGCGGTGACGCAGACGACAGGCGCCATGGTCGGCTACGTCATGCTGTGTCCGCCGGACCTGCCCATACCGACGACGGCCCAGGATCTGGAGATTAAGCGCATCTACCTCCTCTCCCGGTTCCAGGGCGGCGGCGTGGGTGCGCGACTGATGGCTACCGCCGTCGAGGCCGCAAAGACCTCCGGCGCCCGGCGCGTCCTTCTGGGCGTCTGGCGCGAGAACGCGCAGGCGATCGCCTTCTACGCCCGCCAGGGGTTCGCCGAGGCGGGCGTGAGACGGTTCCAGGTGGGCGCCAACACCTATGACGATCTGGTGCTGGCCAAGGACCTTTGAGGTCCTATTGCATCCACTTTGGCGTGCTGCTGCCGGTGGTGACGATGCCGTAGATCAGTCCGACGGCGAGCAGGACGATGGCCGCGACCATCACGATCCCGATCACCCCTTCGAACTTCTCGGCCAGATGCTTCGGCTTTTGACTACGGACTTGGCCGGTGTGCGGCTCGGTATGCATGAGACTTCCTCGCAATCCTGTTGGTGGAGTTCTTCAGCTCCACGCCAGGCTGCGGCAGACGCCAGAGGCGTCCTCCGGAAGTTCGCGGGGCCCTTTCGAGGGGGCCGGGCGGGCCGCCGGAGCGCGCCCTTGCCGCCTGTCTCAGTCAGGCGATCCAATGAGAGTGCGCCCCGTTTCAGAACAGGTCAATCAACAAGCGTGGGCGGAAGCGACGCGCACCCTAGGATTGCGCGGCGCGGGTGGATGCGGCGGCATAGATGTCGGGCGCCATGAGCCAGTCGTTCATCGCACCGACGATCGGCCGGCCATTGCAGTCTCCCGTCACGAAACTGCCGTTCCAACGCCGGTCGAAGATGGGAATCTCGTAGCGAACCAGGGCCTTCAGCCGGCCGGACAGGGCGGGACTGTCCTTCATGCGCCAGGTTGCGGCGCGGACGGGCCCCGGCGAGGTAAGGGTCATGTCGGCGATGGCCGCCTCGGCGTCATCGATCTGCCAGCCGCCGCCGGCGCCCTTGGCGTGCAGCAGGGCCGTACAGTTCATGCCGTCGCCGGCGAGGAAGGCGTAGCAGAACGGGTCTGCGAACCGGGGCGACTCCTGCCGCTGCTCGTGGAACTTCGCTAGCCCTTCGTGCACGAACCGGCGCCCGGCGATCTCCACCTCGGCGCGACACCGGCCATACACCTCTTCGCGCCCCTCAAGCACCTGGGTCCCCAAGCGGCGGACCGGCTGGAAGTCGGCGGTCAGCATCCCAGGCGTATCGCCGGGGCCATGGGGCGCGGATCGGCTTTGGTGGAATCGCAGGTTGGCGGCAAGGCTCACCCTCGGAAGCGCAGCTTCGCGCGTGACGCGCCGCAGTTCGGCTGTCTCGCCCTCGGACAAGTAGTTCGCCTGCGGCAGCCCGGCGAGCCGCTCCGAGGTGCAGGGCAGGTCGTGCGTCGTGAAGGCATAGAGGCGGCCGTCGTGGAATAGGTGGCACCAAAGCCAGGTCTGTCCCTCCACGGGGAAGCGGCAGAAGCGCAGGGTCAGCGCCGAGCCGCCATCGGCGGCGACCGACATCACCATGGCCGATTCCGAATAGGCTTTGGATCCTCGCACGGCGATGTCCTTCGAGCCCGCCGCGCGCGCCGGCGCGGCCAACAGCGCCGGGCTCGCGGCGATCAGGGTGCGGCGGTCGATCATCTCGGGGTGACCGTCGATGGCTGCAGAGCCCGACACTGCTTCGTCGTCTTCATGCGCCAAAGGTTAGCACCGCAGCGAAGCTGGGCGTCATAGCCACGGTCTATGTCGATCCGCCCCCGAGGCTGGAATGACGGGCTCTGGTTGGCCGGCGCAACCTGACCATGGACTTCCGACCGATCCGGCGGCACACCGCGTCCGAACTTTCGGAGGACGAGATGGTCAGCCTGGACGACTACATCGACGAGGGCGATGACGACGGCGACGGCGTGGACGTCGCGGCCGATTTCGCGGCGCTAAAGGGGTGCCTGAAGGCCCTCGCTGACGCTATCGCCAGCACCAACCTGGCGGTAATCAACGGCGCCCAGGGCGATGTTCAGGCCGCGACCCAGCGTGTCCAGGCGTCTATTGGCGCGCTGAAGCGCTTCCATGACGCCATGAAGGTGCTGGACGCCGGAACCGAGGACGAGTCCGAGATCGAGGACGACGAGGAGGCCTGAGGGGCTCCAGAGCCGCCGGCCCAGCGGCCGGCGCCCCCATCCCCCGTGGCGGGAGATGGGGCTTCAGCGTCAGCCGTAGCTCTGCAGGGGCCGAACTTCGAGCGGGCCCTCGGAAACCGCGGCGATCGCCTGGGCGGCCGCGAGCGCGGCCGGCGAGGTGGTGAAGTAGGGGATCTTCATCATCAGGGCGCTGCGGCGGATCGCGAAGCTGTCCTGGAGAGACTGCTTCCCCTCGGTGGTGTTGAACACCAGCTGGACCTCGCCGTTCTTCATGTGGTCGACGATGTGCGGCCGGCCCTCCAGCACCTTCTTGACCAGCTCGACCTTGACGCCGTTCTCCGTGAGGAAGGCGGCGGTTCCGGCGGTCGCCAGGATGCGGAATCCCTGACGCGAGATGATCTGCGCGGCCTCCAGGATCCAGGCCTTGTCGCTGTCCTTCACCGAGATGAAGGCGCAGCCCTTGGACGGCAGAACCGTGCCGCCGCCGAGCTGGGCCTTGGCGAAGGCTCGCGCGAAGGCGGGGCCGGGGCCTTCCCCCTCGCGGATCCAATCCAGACCCATGACCTCGCCGGTCGAGCGCATCTCGGGACCCAGGATGGTGTCGACGCCGGCGAAGCGGGCGAACGGGAACACCGCCTCCTTGACCGCGATGTGGTCGTACGGGCGATCGTGCAGGTCGAAGTCGCTGAGCGGCTTGCCCGCCATCAGCTTGGCCGCGATGGCGGCGACCGGACGGCCGATCGTCTTGGCGACAAAAGGCACGGTGCGACTGGCGCGGGGGTTCACCTCCAGCACATAGATGCGGGGGGTTTCGCTGTGCGGCTCCTCGATGGCGAACTGCACGTTCATCAGGCCGCGGACTTCCAGCGCGCGGGCCATTTCCTTGGTCTGGCGCTTCAGCTCGGCGATGGTCTCTGGCCGGAGCGAGAAGGGCGGCATGGAGCAGGCGCTGTCGCCGGAGTGCACGCCCGCTTCCTCGATATGCTCCATCACGCCCGCCACGAAGACCGCGCCGGTGTTGTCGCAGAGCGCGTCCACGTCGACCTCGGTCGCGCGGCTCAGGTACTGGTCGATCAGGACGGGGTTGTCGCCCGACACCTGGACGGCGTGGGTGATGTAGCGCTCGAGCTGCTCGTCATCGCGAACGATCTCCATCGCCCGGCCGCCCAACACGTAGGAGGGGCGGATCACGACGGGGTAGCCGACCTTGTGTGCGCCGGCGAAGGCCTCGTCGCGAGTGCGGGCGATGGCGTTGACGGGCTGGGCGATCTCCAAGCGGTGCAGTAGTTGCTGGAAGCGCTCGCGGTCCTCGGCCAGGTCGATGGCGTCCGGTGAGGTGCCCAGGATCGGGATCCCGGCTTCTTCCAGCGCCGCGGCCAGCTTCAACGGGGTCTGCCCGCCGAACTGCACGATCACTCCAGCCAGCTCGCCGCGGGTCTGTTCCACCGCGATCAGCTCCAGGACGTCTTCGGCCGTCAGCGGCTCGAAGTAGAGGCGGTCGGAGGTGTCGTAGTCGGTGGAGACCGTCTCCGGGTTGCAGTTGACCATGATCGACTCGATGCCGATCTCGTCCAGGGCGAACGCCGCGTGGCAGCAGCAATAGTCGAACTCGATGCCCTGGCCGATCCGGTTCGGACCGCCGCCGAGGATGATCGCTTTTCGGCGGTCGGACGGGTCGCTTTCGCAGTCGGGCGTCTGCCCAAGGGCGCCGGTCTCGTAGGTCGAGTACATGTACGGCGTCTCGGCGCGGAACTCGCCGGCGCAGGTGTCGATGCGCTTGAAGACGGGGCGAACGCCAAGGGCGCGGCGCCGTTCGCGAGCTTCCTTCTCGGTGGTCTGGGTCAGCTTGGCGAGGCGCGCGTCCGAGAAGCCCTGGGCTTTCAGCTTGCGGAAGCCCGCCGCGTCGGTGGGCAGGCCCTGGGCGCGCACGCGCGCCTCCTCGGCCATGAGCGTCTCGATCTGGCGCAGGAACCAAGGCTCGTAAGAACAGGCCGCGTGGATCTCGTCGCATGTGAGACCCTGCCGGAACGCCTGGGCGATCACCCGTAGACGGTCCGGCGTCGGCGTCGCCAGCGCGCGCAGCACCGCGGCGTGGCCGGTCTCCGGATCGTCGCCACCGTCGATGGCGATCTCGTCCAGGCCGGTCAGGCCCGTCTCGAGGCCGCGCAGCGCCTTCTGCAGGCTCTCGGCGAAGGTGCGGCCGATGGCCATGACCTCGCCAACCGACTTCATCGAGGTGGTGAGGTAGGGCTCGGCCCCGGGATACTTCTCGAACGCGAAGCGCGGGATCTTTGTGACGACATAGTCGATGCTGGGCTCGAACGCGGCCGGCGTAGCGCCGGTGATGTCGTTCATGAGCTCATCGAGCGTGTAGCCGACGGCCAGGCGGGCGGCGACCTTGGCGATCGGGAAGCCTGTGGCCTTCGACGCCAGCGCCGAAGACCGCGACACGCGAGGGTTCATTTCGATGACCACCATCCGGCCGTCCGCGGGGTTCACCGCGAACTGGACGTTGGAGCCGCCGGTCTCGACGCCGATCTCACGCAGCACCGCGATCGAGGCGCGGCGCATCCACTGGTATTCCTTGTCCGTGAGCGTCAGCGCCGGGGCGACGGTGATGCTGTCGCCCGTATGGACGCCCATCGGGTCGATGTTCTCGATGGAGCAGACGATGATACAGTTGTCCGCCTTGTCGCGGACGACCTCCATCTCGTACTCCTTCCAGCCCAGGACGCTCTCTTCGATGAGCACCTCGGTGGTGGGCGAGAGGTCCAGGCCGCGCTCGACGATCTCGCGGAATTCCTCGACGTTATAGGCGATGCCGCCGCCGGTGCCGGCCAGGGTGAAC
Source organism: uncultured Phenylobacterium sp. (assembly GCA_964575195.1). Classification (GTDB taxonomy): domain Bacteria; phylum Pseudomonadota; class Alphaproteobacteria; order Caulobacterales; family Caulobacteraceae; genus Phenylobacterium. The sequence goes on along the minus strand of CAZNPJ010000006.1, from coordinate 207,908 downwards.
GACGGGCGGACGATCGCGGGCAGGCCCACGAACTCCAGCCCCTCCAGGGCCTCGTCCATGGTGTGCGCGGCCTTGGACTTGGGGCTTTCCAGCCCGATCTTGTCCATGGCGTCGCGGAATTTCTGACGATCCTCGGCCTTGTCGATCACGTCGGCGCGGGCGCCGATCATTTCGACATTGTACTTGGCCAGGGCGCCGGAGGCCTCGAGGGCCAGGGCGGTGTTCAGGGCCGTCTGGCCGCCCATGGTGGGCAGCAACGCGTCCGGGCGCTCCTTGGCGATGATCTTCTCGACCATCTCGGGCGTGATCGGCTCGATGTAGGTGGCGTCGGCGACGTCCGGATCGGTCATGATCGTCGCCGGGTTCGAGTTCACCAGGATGATCCGGTAGCCCTCGGCGCGCAGCGCCTTGCAGGCCTGGACGCCCGAATAGTCGAACTCACAGGCCTGGCCGATGACGATGGGCCCGGCGCCGATGATCAGGATCGAGGAAATGTCGGTGCGTTTCGGCATGGGTCTCGCGCGCAAGGGCTGCGCGTGCTTTCGCAGCGCCGCCGCCAGATCAGAACTGTAGGTTAAGCGGGCGATTTAGAGGGGTAGGGCCGCCTGTGCAAGCACGGTTCCCGTGCACGCGTCGGCAAGTCGCGCGCAGACCTTTGGTTCCCCGAAATTTCCCAGCCGAATCACGCAACTAACCGCTGCCTCGGGCTCTATGGTTTGTAGGCGCCGATGGGCGGCGCCCGACGGTACCGGAGGCGTCATGAGCCTGATCGAGAGAATCCCGACCCTCAGCGACGACGAGGTGGTGAACCTGCTGGCCAATGCCCAGCGTCTGAGCGAGCAGGGCGACGACAAGCAGAAAGCCGCGGCCGCGGAGCTGCTTGAGCCCCTCCAGGCTGAGGCCGACCAACGTCGCGAGGCTCGCATGGAGCGCGCGAAGACCAAGCGCGCCACCACCCGCAAGGCCACGCTGAAGGCCGCCGCGGCGGCCTGACTCTGGCCTTAGTAATCGGAGCGATGTAACGGTCAAGCTTGTGCAAAGAATTTGATGCGTTGAATTGCGATGTTCGCATATCGCTGGTCTTATTGCGTAAGCTTGACTATATGTGTCGATAACTTGACGAAGTTGTAGCAAAAATAGAAATGTGCCCGGCTGATTACGCGGGGCGGTTTCAAAGCGATCCCCGTGAACGATGGGGATCCAATATGAATTCGTGCAAAAGCTGGCTGTTGGCCGGAACCCTGCTGTCCGGTCTTGTGGCTGTCGTCACCCCGTCCGTCGCCTCCGCTCAGGCGACAACGCCCGCGCCAGGATCGACGGTCGATGAGTTGGTGATCACCGGCTCGCGGATCGCGCGGCCGAACTACGAGCAACCCACTCCGATCACGACGGTAACCCAAGAGGCCCTGCGCAATTCGGGCACCACCAGTCTGGGCGACGTTCTCGCCCAGCTTCCAGCTCTCTCGTCGACGGGCACGGTGCGGGCGAATTCCGACTCCGGCGCGAACTTGGGTGGCCTGAGCTTCCCTGACCTTCGCAGCCTGGGAACCGCGCGCACCCTGACGCTGGTGAATGGACAGCGGCACGTGGGCGGTGACGCCGGGGACACGGCGGTCGACCTCAACACCATCCCGACCGCCCTCGTCGATCGGGTGGACGTGATCACCGGCGGCGCCTCGGCGATCTATGGCTCGGACGCGGTCTCCGGCGTGATCAACATCGTGCTGAAGGACGACTTCGAGGGCTTTGAGTTCAACGCCCAAGGCGGTCAGCCGCTGAACGGCCACTACGGCCAGAACTATTCGGTCTCGGGCACCGGCGGCTGGAACTTCGCCAACGATCGGGCCAACGCCACCCTGACGCTGTTCGCCGACAAGCAGGAGCGGGTCCGGGGGACGCAAATCAAGGGCCTGGCCGACTGGGCGGTTGTGGAGAACCCCGACGACACCGGCCCCGCCGACGGCCGGCCCGATTTCATCTACCGGCCCTACGTCCAGACGGAATTCTTCCACAAGTACGGGTCGCTGATTGACGCCAATACCCTGACGCCGGTCACCGGCTTCGACGCCGCGGGCAATCCGGTGGCCTATCCGCCCCGCACGGGCACCAACAACCTGTTCTACGGCTCTTTCGCCCAGCCGTGCCCGGTCTGCTACTCGAGCGACGAAGAGACCACGCTGATCCCGCGGACCACGCGCTTCGGCGCCTACGGAACCTTCCGCTACCAGATCACGCCAAATATTCGGTTCCGGGGCGACATGAAGCTGGTCGAGACCAAGACCCTCGACACCTTCAGCTCGTCATTCACAACGCTCGAATACGTGCTGGACAACGATAACGCGTTCATCACTCCAGGTTTGCGGACGATCCTCAACCAGAACCCCGACAGCGTCTTCTACGTCGACCGGATCAACCAGGACATCGGGGGCCGCAACGCCGACACCCGCCGGCGCACCTTCCGCACGGTGGTTCAGCTGGACGGCGACTTCGACGCCGGCTTCTCGGACGTGAAATGGGACGTGTCCTACAATTACGGGCGCACCAAGAACCGCTTCCGCGGCTTCAACGGCCTGATCCCCGGCAACTTCAACGCGGCCATCGACGCGGTGCGGGACCCGAGCGGCCAGATCCGCTGCCGCAAGGACGTGCCGTCGGCCTACTACCCGGGTTATGCCGCCCCCGATCCGGCGACTCTGACCGGCGAGACTTGTGTGCCGTTCAACCTGTTCGGCGCTCAGAACAGCCGCGAGGCCATCGACTACGTCACCTACGAAGAGCTGCGGACCCACACCATCACCCAGCAGGTGGCGAGCGCCAGCGCCACCTTCGACAGCTCGCGGTTCTTCAGCCTGCCCGGCGGTCCGCTGAAGTTCGCTGGCGGCTTCGAATGGCGGCGTGAGGAAAGCAAGAACATCAACGACGCCTTCGTGAAGAGCGGCTTGGCGGAGGCTGCGGCCCAGCCCGACGCCTTCGGCGGGTTCGAGGTGAAGGAGGCCTTCCTAGAGGCTGAGGCCCCGATCCTGCGGGATGCCCCGTTTGCCGAAGAGCTGACCCTCAATGCGGCCATCCGTCAGGCGGACTATAGCCATGCCGGGGACGCGACCGCCTATATGATCCGCGGCACCTGGTCGCCGGTTCGGGATCTGACGTTCCGCGGAACCTATTCCAAGGCCACGCGCGCGCCGAACATCACCGAGGCCTTCCTGCCCTCGACCCCCGGCTTCAGCGGCATCTTCGACCCCTGCGAGGCGTCCTCGATCTCGGCTAATCCCAACCGCGCCGCCAACTGCGCGGCCCTGGGCGTCGCGTTCCAGCAGGCGACCGACAACCAGTTCGCGGGCGTGACCAGCGGCAACGCCGGCCTGCGCCCCGAACGCGCGGAGACCTGGACCGTCGGCTTCATCGCCCAGCCACGCTTCCTGCCGGGGTTCTCGCTGTCGCTGGACTACTATGACATCGTCATCCGCGACGCGATCAGCTTCCTGGATCCCCAGGACGCGGCCGACAAGTGCGTCGACGGGCCGGGCCTCGCGACCGAGTACTGCGCATTGGTCATTCGCGATCCGACGACGGCCCAGATCACGTCCTATGTGTCGACCTATCTGAACCAGGCGAAGCTCGCCACGGCGGGCTACGATCTGCAGATGTCCTATGGTCGCGATATCGGCGACTGGACCTCGGGCCTGGGAGCGTTCAGCCGCCTGGACGGGCGGCTCAGCGGCTCGGTGACGGTCAACTACATCGAGAAGCTGCGCCAGTTTGCGTTCCAGGACTTCCCTGAGACGGTGGATCGGCAAGAGGCGGAGATCGGCAATCCGCGCTGGTCGTTCATTTCCAGCCTGAGCTACGCGCAGGGACCGGTGACCCTGACCTGGGAGAGCCAGTTCATCGACCGCTCGCGCCGCAACAAGGAGCGGACCCTGGAGCGCAACGACCGGCCCTATGTCGAGAGCGTCTGGTACCACGACCTGATCGCCCGCTATCGCTTCGAGGCGGTGGGCGGCCAGATGGAAGCCTTTGTCGGGATGAACAACATCTTCGACAAGACCATCCCGGTGGGCCTCACGGGCAACGGCGCGGTGTCAGGCGACGCCTCGTACGACATCTTCGGGCGCTACATGTTCGCAGGCCTGCGGGCGCGCTTCTAACGGTCGGCGGCGGCGTAGGGCCCAACGCGCCTGCGCCGCCAGCCACCACCGCGCCCGGCTCGTGGCGCGATACAACCGTCACGGTTCCCAGCTACCCCTGACACGGGAATGCTTGCGTCCGCGCGCGTCGCGGGGCAGCTTCGCCGCAATGCGTTCGCTGCCCAAAGCGACACAACAGTAGGGACGACCTTGGCCGCCGCCGCGACGACATCCGACGCTCTCACGCCGCTTATGGAGCGCATCGCCGCGGGCGACCGGGACGCCCTGCGACAATTGTATCAGGCCACCTCCGCGAAGCTTTTTGGCGTCTGCCTCCGTATCCTCTCCGACCGCGAGGAGAGTGAGGACGTTTTGCAGGACGTGTACGTCACCATATGGCGACGGGCGGACCGTTTCGACGGCGCCCGCGCGAGCGTGATGACCTGGGTGTCCACCATCGCGCGGAACCGGGCGATCGACCGCTTGCGGGCGCGTGGGCCGCTGGCCTATGCCGAGCAGGTGGACGACCTGGAGATCGCTGACGGACAGGACAGCGCCGAGAGCCTGCTGTCAGCCGCAGACGACCGGAGCCGGCTGCAGGGCTGCATGTCCGAGCTGGACGATCGCACGCAGTCGGTGATCCGCACCGCGTTTTTCGAAGGGGTCACTTACGAAGCCTTAGCCCAGCGGATGGATGCTCCGCTTGGCACCGTTAAGAGTTGGATCCGTCGGGGACTGGCGAAGCTGAAGGGATGCCTCCAGTCATGAGCGAAGCCCCTGACCTGACCGACGACGAAGCCCTGGCCGCCGAACACGCGCTGGGAGTCCTGAACGCCCGCGAACGGGCTGAGGCCGAGGTTCGGATGGCGCGCGAACCGTCGTTCGCCGCGCACGTTGAGGCTTGGCGCATGCGCCTGGCGCCCCTGCTGGACAACATTGAGGCGATCCCGGCGCCAGCGGGTCTGTGGTCGCGGATCGAGCGCCTGCTGCCGGCCAACGAGTCGCGCGCCGATGTCCGGATGCCGGCCAACGACAATGGCGCGATCATGAGCCGCCTGCGGTTCTGGCGGAATTCGGCCGTCGGCGGCTTCGCCCTGGCCGCGGCCAGCCTCGCCGGCGTGATGGTTCAGGTGAACCAGCCGCCCGTGGTGGTGGAGCGCCAGGTGCCGGTGCAACCCAATGGCGCCCTGCTGAACGCCAGTGTCATCACCACGGCGCCCGGCGGCGTGCAGCCGTTGTTCACGGCCTCGTATGATCCCGACCGCAAGGCGCTGATCGTCACATCGCTGCTGCCGGAAGGCTCCGAGCGCGACAAGGTGCATCAGCTCTGGCTCATCGCCGGGCAGGACAAACCGAAATCCCTGGGCTTGCTGGAGTCGGGCAAGGCGCAGGTCATCGCGCTTCCCACCGAGCTGATGGCCAAGATGTCGGCGGGCGCGGCCCTGGCGGTCTCGCTGGAGCCGCCCGGCGGGTCGAAGAGCCCCGATGGACCCAGCGGGCCCGTCATCGGCGTGGGTAAGCTGTCCACGCTCTAGGCTCGACCGCGCGTTGTGGTTTAGGGACGCCCGGCGCCGCGTGGCGCGCCGTGCCGTCCGCGGCGCAATTTGGAGATATCGAGCATGAGATCCGCGTTCGCGGCCGCAGCCGCCGCGGCCCTGCTGCTGGTCGGCCCCGCTGCCCAGGCCCGTCCAATCCCGGCTGCGGGCCTAACGATCGAGGAGGTCGCCGCGTTTCTGAAGAGCGCGGGCTACGACGCCAAGATCGAGAAGACCGACGACGGGACGCCCTATGTCAGCACCCGGGCGTCCGACATCAACTTCGACGTCGACCTCTACGATTGTGACGCCGGCCGGTGCCGGGCGATCCAGTTCGTGGCGAGCTTCGACCTGAAGGCCCCGCTGGACGCCGACAAGGCCAACGCCTGGAATCTCTCCAAGCGCTACGTCCGCGTCTATTTGGACAAGTCCGGCGACCCGATTTTCGCGTATGACGCCAATGTCGCCCCGGGCGGCACCTATGAAGCCCTGCAGGACGACCTGGACGTGTTCACCCAGTTCCTGCCTGAAATGCTCGAACATATCGGCTGGTAGGATCGACACCGCCCTGTGACGCCCTCCGAACGCCTGCACGCCACCCTCGAGCTTATCCGCGACGTCTATGACGCGCCGCGACCCGCTGACGCCACGGCATCGGCCTGGTTCCGGGGACGCCGTGACATCGGCGACTATGATCGGGGCGATATGTCGGAGACCTTGTACGCCGTCCTGCGCAGTCATGCCCGGCTGGGGTGGTGGCTGGCCAAATACGATCATCCTGCGACGCCGCGCAGCCGCCTGCTGGCCTGGCTGGCCCTGGGCCGCCGCCGGACCCGTGATCAGATCCAGAACCTCCTGTCGCCGTCGGGCCTGACCGAGGCCGAGCGCATCCTGGTTGGGCGCTTCCAGGGCGGGTCGCTCGACCATCCCGACATGGCCGAGGTTGTGCGTGTAGAGTGCCCGGACTGGGCCGCGGAGCCGCTTCGCCGCCGCTTCGGCGATGCGTTCGCGACCGAGCTGGCCGCGATGCTCACGCCGGCGCCGCTGGACCTGCGGATCAATCCGCTGCGCACCACGCGGGACGATATGCTGGCGGCGCTGGGGAAACTGGGCTTCCCGGGCGAGGCCTGCCGCATGGCGCCCGATGGCGTGCGTCTCCGCGCCCGGCCGTCCCTGGCGCGCCTGCCGATGCTGAAGTCCGGCGAAGCGGAGATTCAGGACGAGGGCTCGCAGCTGGTCGCTCGCCTGGTCGATGCGCGGCCGGGGGAGCGAGTGGTCGATTTCTGCGCCGGCGCGGGGGGCAAGAGCCTGGCGATCGCCACCCAGATGGCGAACAAGGGCGTGGTCATCGCGTGCGATATCTCGGAAAGCCGCCTGAAGCGCGCGGCCGAGCGGTTCCGCGGCGCGGGCCTGCACAACATCCAAACCCGCTTGCTGACCAGTGCGCGGGACAAGTGGGTCAAGCGGCACAAGGGCGGCTTCGACCGCGTGCTTGTGGACGCCCCCTGCAGCGGGACCGGCACCTGGCGGCGCAATCCGGATGCGCGGTGGCGTGCGGAGGACATGGGTCTGGAGGCGCTGATCGCGCTGCAGGCCGAAATTCTCGACAGCGCCGCACGGCTGGTGAAGCCGGGCGGCCGGCTGGTCTACGCCACCTGTTCGCTGCTGAGTGAGGAGAACGAGGCGCAGATCGAGGCCTTCGTCGCTGCGCACCCGGACTTCCAGGTCGTTCCGTTAGGTGAGGCCGCGCCCCAGATCACGGACTCGGCGCAAGCCGACTATCTGTCTCTGACGCCCGCCCGCCACGACACGGACGGCTTCTTCGCCGCGGTCCTGCGACGGGACGCAGCGCCCTTGGTGGTCGAGCCCGCGGGGCCTCCGGCCTAGCTCTCGGCGGCGATGGTCCGCAGGGCGCGTTCGAACGCGTCGGCGGGCTGGCCGCCGGAGATCAGGTACTTCTCATTGATGATCACGGCCGGCACCGAGCTGATCCCAGCCTCGTACCACTGACGCTCCAGCGAGCGGATGTGGTCGGCGAAGCGGCCCGAGGTGAGGACGTCGCGGGCGGCGATGGGGTCGAGGCCCGCGCGCTCGGCGGCGGCGACCAGAACGTCGTGGTCGCCCGGGTTCTCGCCGCGGGTGAAGTAGGCTTCGAACAGCGCGTGCTTGAGCGCAAGTTGATGGCCCTCCAACCCGGCCCAGTGCAGCAGCCGGTGGGCGTCGAAGGTGTTGTAGATTCGGCTGTCCGGGCCTGTGGCGATCGTGAAGCCCACCGCCGCGGCGCGGGCGCGGATCTGCTCGCGGTTGGCCGCCGACTGCTCGGGCGTCGCACCGTACTTCTGGAAGATATGCTCGCCGATGTTCTGCCCCTCGGGCGGCATGTCGGGATTGAGCTCGAAGGGCTGGAAGGTGATCTGCGCGTCGACCAGGTCGCCGACGCGGGCCAGGGCCTCCTCCAGCCCGCCCAGGCCGATGATGCACCACGGGCAGGAGACGTCCGAGACGAAATCGATCTTCATGGGCTTGGTCATCGGCGGGCTCCGCGGGCGAGGCCTCGGTGACCTCGGGCTAGAAATAGCGGTTCGCGGGCGAAATCCAATGCGCCAGCGGTTGGCAGATCAGGTCTTCGGCGGCACGCCCTTGGTCGTGAACTTCGTGCCCGGGTGGTGCTTGGGCCGGCCCGCGGGCTTGCCCGGGGGCTGGTAGGCGGGGATCAGCTGGTCGGGTCGAGGGCCGATCAGGTCGGCGCGGCCCATGGCGGTCAGCGCCTCGCGCAGCACCGGCCAGTTCTCCGAGTCGTGATAGCGCAAGAAGGCCTTGTGCAGGCGGCGCTGGCGCAGGCCCTTCACGACCTGGACCTTCTCGCTGGCGCCCCGTCGGACGCCTTTCAGCGGGTTGACGCCGGAGTGGTACATGGCCGTCGCGGTGGCCATGGGGGAGGGCAGAAAGGTCTGCACCTGATCGGCGCGGAAGTTGTTCTTCTTCAGCCAGATCGCGAGGTTCATCATGTCCTCGTCGGTCGTACCGGGGTGGGCGGCGATGAAGTATGGGATCAGGTGATACTTCTTGCCGGCCTTCTTGGCGGCGGCGTCGAACATCTCCTTGAAGCGGTCGTAGGTCCCGATGCCGGGCTTCATCATCTTGTCGAGCGGACCGTTTTCGGTGTGCTCGGGCGCGATCTTCAGCAGGCCGCCCACGTGGTGGGTGACCAGTTCCTCGACATACTCCGGACTGGTGACCGCCAAGTCGTAGCGCACGCCCGACGCCACCAGCGCCTTCTTGACGCCCTTCACTTCGCGGACCTTGCGATAGAGGCGGATCAGGTCGTCGTGGCTGGTGTTGAGGTTCGGGCAGATGTCCGGAAACACGCAGGAGGGCAGGCGGCAGGCGGCCTCGATCTTCGGGTCCTTGCAGGCCATCCGGTACATGTTGGCGGTGGGGCCGCCGATGTCGGAGATGACGCCCGTGAACCCTGGGGTCTTGTCGCGGATCCGCTCGATTTCCTGGAGGATCGAGCCCTCGGACCGGCTCTGGATGATGCGGCCCTCGTGCTCGGTGATCGAGCAGAAGGTGCAGCCGCCGAAACAGCCGCGCATGATGGTCACCGAGAACCGGATCATGTCCCAGGCCGGAATCTTGGCGTCGCCGTAAGACGGGTGCGGGGCCCGCGCGTAGGGCAGGTCGTAGACCGCGTCCATCTCCTCGGTCGTGAGCGGGATCGGTGGCGGGGTCACCCAGATGTCGCGGTCGCCGTGCCGCTGGACCAGCGGCCGCGCATTGCCGGGGTTCGCCTCGCGGTGCAGGACGCGGGAGGCGCGGGCGTAGGCCTCGGAGTCCTTCTCGACCTGCTCGTACGACGGCAGGCGGATGACCACGTCGCCGGGCCTGCGCGCGGCGCCCTCGTCGGCCGAGTCCAGATCGTCGGCGGGCAGCACGGTGTAGTGCTCGGGCACGCTGCGGAACAGAGCCACCCCGCGGACGTCATGAAGGTCTCGCGGCGCCTCGCCGGCGGCGATGCGGTTCGCGACCTCGACGACGGCGCGCTCGGCGTTGCCATAGAGCAGGAGGTCGGCCTTGGCGTCGGCCAGCACCGAGCGGCGGATCTTCTCGGACCAGTAGTCGAAGTGGGCGATGCGGCGCAGCGACGCCTCGATCCCGCCCAGGATGATCGGGACGTCCTTGAACGCCTCTCGGCAGCGCTGGGCGTAGACCAGGGTGCAGCGGTCCGGGCGTCTGCCACCTTCGCCGCCTGGCGTATAGGCGTCGTCGCTGCGGATGCGACGGTCCGCCGTGTAGCGGTTGACCATCGAGTCCATGTTGCCGCCGGTGACGCCGAAGAAGACGCGCGGCTTGCCCAGCGCCTTGAAGGGCTCGGCCGACTGCCAGTCCGGCTGCGAGATGATGCCGACGCGGAAGCCCTGCGCCTCCAGCAGCCGCCCGATGATGGCCATCCCGAAGCTGGGGTGATCGACATAGGCGTCGCCGGTGACCAGGACGATGTCGCAGGCGTCCCAGCCCAACACGTCCATCTCGGCCCGGCTCATCGGCAGGAACGGCGCGGCGCCGCCCAGGCCGGCCTTGTGGCAGATCCGGGACATCAGAGGCGGTGCAGTGGTGACCCGGTTGTCCATTGGGGACAGGTACGAGCGCAGGGCGCCGAATACAACCGGCGTGACAGGCCGCGTCGCCGCAGCCCACGCGCCCGGCGTCCTATTTCGCCTTGTCCATCAGGCCCGCGAAGCGCTCGAACAGATAGAGGCTGTCTGTCGGGCCGGGGGAGGCTTCCGGGTGGTGCTGGACCGAGAACACCGGGCGGTCCTTCAGAGCCAGGCCCGCGTTGGTGCCGTCAAAGAGCGAGACGTGGGTCTCGACAACCGGCTCCGGCAGGCTGTCGCGGTCAACCGTGAAACCGTGGTTCATCGAGACGATCTCGACCTTGCCGGTGGTCAGATCCTTCACCGGGTGGTTCGCCCCGTGGTGACCCTGGTCCATCTTCACCGTCTTGGCGCCCAGGGCCAGGGACAGCATCTGATGCCCCAGGCAGATGCCGAATACCGGCTTGCCGCTGTCGACCAGCTTCCGGATCTCGGGCACCGCGTATTGGCCCGTGGCCGCCGGGTCGCCGGGGCCGTTGGACAGCAGCACGCCGTCGGGATTGCGAGCCAGGATCTCCTCGGCCGTCGTCTTGGCCGGCACCACCGTGACATGCGCGCCGACCGAGGTCAGGGCGCGCAGGATGTTGCGCTTCACGCCGTAGTCGACGACCACGACTTCGTACTTGGGCTGGCCGGGCTTGGCGTAGCCGCCGTTCCAGTCCCAGAGGCCCTCGTCATAGGTAAAGGGCTGCAGGCAGGAAGCGTCCTTCGCCAGATCGAGACCTACCAGGCCGGACCAGGCTTTGGCCTTGGCCGTCAGGGCTTCCAGGTCGAACCGCCCCTCGGGGTCGTGGGCGATCATGGCGTGTGGCATGCCGGTCTCGCGGATCACCCGGGTCAGGGCGCGGGTGTCCACGCCGGCCAGGCCCACGACGCCGCGGCGGCTCATCCACGTGGGCAGGTCGGTGTCGGCGCGCCAGTTGGCCGGCGGGGTCGGCACGTCGCGGAAGATCGCGCCCCGCGCCGCCGTCTCGGCCGAGCCGGACATCTGCTCGATGTCCTCGATGTTCGTGCCCACGTTACCGATGTGCGGGAAGGTGAAGGCCACGATCTGGGCCATGTAGGAGGGGTCCGTGAGGATCTCCTGGTAGCCCGTCATCGCCGTGTTGAAGCAGACCTCGCCCACGGCCTCGCCCACGGCGCCGACCCCAGTTCCCTGCAGGACGGTTCCGTCGGCCAGGACCAGAACGCCGGTGACGCCAGGCAGCAGATCACGGCTCATGGATACGGTTCCTTGTGGGCAAACGGCGGCGTAGGTAGTGAGTCCCGGACGCGGGGTCAATGCGACGCGAGGGACCTATGGCCTATATCGATCCGGATCGCGAGGCTTGGGAGGTCTTTAAGAGCCTGCCGCGCGATCAGCCCATTCAGATGCTGAACCTGGTCAAGGTGAAGCCGCTGGCCGAATATCCCGTCGGGCACCCTGACCATGGCAAGGGTCGGACGGGCTTGGAGGCCTATCGCGCTTATGGTCGGACCACGGCGCACATCTTTGCTCGCGTCGGCGGCCGCCAGGTCTGGGCCGGCCACCCGCAAGTGATGGTCACCGGCCCGGCGGCCGAGTCCTGGGATCTGGCCTTCATCGCGGAATACCCGACCTCGGACGCCTTCATCGCCATGGTTCGCGACCCGGAATACCGGGAGCTGGTCGCCCACCGTACGGCGGCGGTCGCCGACTCACGGCTCCTGCGTCTCGAACCCGTGCGGGAGCCGGGCGAGGGTTTCGGCGAATAGGTCCGGGCGTCCGCCGATTGCGCAACCTCCGGCGCGCGCCCTATGGAGGCGCCATGCGCATCACCACGGTCGGCCTCGATGCCGACGACACCCTCTGGCACAACGAGACCCTGTTCCGGCTGACGCAGGATCGGCTTCGGGAGATGCTGTCGACCTACGCCGATCACGAGACCACGGACGTCAAGCTCGCCGAGGTCGAAGCGCGCAATCTGCGGCTGTATGGCTACGGCGTGAAAGGCTTCACGCTGTCGATGATCGAGACGGCCATGGAACTGACCGAGGGCGAGCCGCCGGGCCGCCTCATCGCCGACATCCTGGCCGCCGGGCGCGAGATGCTGTCAGAGCCGGTCGAGCCGCTGCCGGGCGTGGACCAGGCGCTGGCGGAGTTGTCGGAGGCTGGCTATCGGCTGGTGCTGATCACCAAAGGCGATCTGCTGCATCAGGAGCAGAAGCTCGCGGCCTCGGGGCTCGGAGATCTGTTCGCCGCGGTGGAGATCGTCAGCGAGAAGGACGCCTCGACCTACGTCCGCGTCTTCGATCGGCACGGCACCGGCGCCGCCGAGGCGGTGATGTGCGGCAACTCGATGCGTTCGGATATCCTGCCGGCGCTGCAGGCCGGCGCCTGGGGAGCCTATATCCCCTACCACATCACCTGGGCCCATGAGGTCGCCGACGCGCCCGCCGCGCATCCGCGGTTCGCGGAGCTCGCAAGCATTCGCGAGCTCGCGGGGTGGGTGCAGGGGTTGAAAGGGTAGACGCATCCGCGTGCGTCGCGGCGTCGTTGATCGCCGTATCGTCACGCGGGATGTTTTCGGCGGAAGGTGCTAGCATTCGGTGCGATGGTCGGGCGGTTTGACGAGCGGTTTCTGGAGGAGGTGAAGTCGCGGCTTCGGCCGTCGGACGTCATCGGTCGGACCGTGAAGCTGCGGAAGCAGGGCCGCGAGTACGTGGGCCTGTCGCCGTTCAACAAGGAGAAGACGCCCTCGTTCTATGTGAACGACGACAAGGGCCAGTTCTTCGATTTCTCGTCCGGCAAGACCGGCGACCTGATCACCTTCCTGCAGGAGACCGAGCGGCTTAGCTTCGCCGAGGCGGTTGAGCGGCTGGCCGGCGAGGCGGGGGTGCCGCTGCCGGCGCTGGATCCGCGTGGGCAGGAACAGGATCGCAAGCGCCACGAACTGGGCGACTGGCTGGAGATGGCCGCGCAGTGGTTCGAGGGCGAACTGCGCCGTCCCGTGGGCCGGGACGCACGCGCCTATCTGGAAGGGCGCGGCCTGCCGGAGAGCGAGTGGAGCCGGTTCCGCCTCGGGTTTTCGCCCGGCGGGCGTACGGCGCTGAAGGACTATCTCGTCGCCAAGGGCGCACGGCCGCCGGAGCTCATCGACGCGGGCCTGCTGATCGCGCCGGAGGACGGGGGGGCGGCCTATGACCGCTTCCGGGACCGGATCATCTTTCCGATCCTGGACGTGCGCGGCCGGGTGGTCTCGTTCGGCGGTCGGGCGATGGATCCGCAGGCGCGCGCCAAGTACCTGAACGGCCCGGAGACCGTCGTCTTCCACAAGGGCCACCAGCTCTATGGCCTGTCCGAGGCGCGAAAGATCATCGCCGCCGCGCCGTCCGGCGAGGACCCGCCGCTGGTGGTGGTCGAAGGCTACATGGACGTGATCGCCTGTCAGCGCGCGGGTGTGCCGGCGGTGGCCGCCATGGGCACAGCGCTGGGCGAGGATCAGATAGAAGTGCTGTGGCGCCACCACCCCGAGCCCACGCTCTGTTTCGACGGTGACCGGGCCGGACGGCAGGCGGCGGGACGGGCCATTGATCGCGCCTTGCCGCTGCTTAAGCCTGGGCGAAGTCTGAAGTTCGCGCTGGTCGAGGGCGGCAAGGACCCCGACGACGTCCTGCGTGACCAGGGGGCGGCGGTGCTGAAGGCGCAGTTGTCGAAAACCATTCCGTTCGCGGAAGCGCTCTTCACGCGCGAAAAGGACCTGGAAGACCTCGACACGCCCGAGCGCAAGACGGCGCTCAAGGTGCGGCTGCGGAAGCTGGCGGCCAGCATCGCCGACCCGGATCTGGCGCAGGCCTACAAGGAGGATCTGCTTGCGCGGTTCGAGGGCCTCTGGCCGACGCGCCAGCCGGTCTACACGGTGGGCGCCGCCGGGCGCGAGCTGTCGCGGGCCCGCTGGGACAGGCGCAAGGCGCCGCTGACCGGCGCGCATGTCGAGACCAAGGACGCCATGGCCCGGCTGCGCGATGCGCCCCGCGCGCTATCGGCGGCGCTGGCCGTGGCGGCGGTCCGTGACCCGGGCGTGATCGACGACGCCATCGAGCGGGTGGGATCGCACGGCTTTGGCGACGAGAAGCTGGACGCTCTGGCGCAGGAACTCGTCAGCCTCCGCTACGAGGCCGAGCATCTGGAAATGGAGGCGTCCCTGCGGCGCCTGCAGGCGAAAGGGTTCGGACCCGGCGACTTCGCGCAACTGGAAAAGGAAGCCAACCGCGCGGGCGTCAGCGCGCCGTTCCTCAAGGAATCGGGTGAGCGGGCGCGGATGCTCTGGCGCCAGGCCTTCGACCTGTTGATGCAGCTGGAATCTCTGGAACGCGCCGTCGCGGCGGCGGCCCAGGACCTGTCGCGCGACCAGGACATGACAGCCTTGAGCAGTCTCAAGGCCGAACGCGATCAGCTGCGACGGCTGCTGAAGAGCGACTGGGCCAACGGCGGCGACGCCGGGCCCGTTCTGCCCCACTGACCGACCTCCCGTGCGGGGCGTTCAGCGTTCGCTTGTGGATAGCGGTGTCTTGACACTGCGTCTGTCACACGCCATCTGCCGTCCTGCGGATTTAGCGCGCTACGACAGACATCGATGGGCCGTTGCGAACACGGACGCGCCCCCCACGCGGATGATGATGTCTCCCTCGATGTGCGGAAATCTCAGTGGTCGCGCCGTCGCTACGGTCGACGCCACAGGGTGCTGCGGAGGTAAACTTCTGCGGCCGTAACCTGTATTGGCGTCTTTCCATTGCGTGTCGCAAGATCGCTGGCGCATTCGCAAATGACACGGGAACGTTTTCGGCGGACTGCGGGTCGTATTGACGCGACCCATGGACTTCCGTCCGTCGCCCACCATTTTCGGTCCGTCCCGGCCAGGGGGCGGCAGCCGATGTCGGAGATATAGATGAGCGCAAATACGGCCGAAGCCGAAACGCCCGAAACCACCGCCGGCGACGGGCCGCTGCTCGACCTGACGGATGCGGCGGTCAAGAAGTTCATCAAGCAGGCCAAGACGCGCGGCTACGTCACGATGGACGAGCTGAACAAGGTCTTGCCGTCCGAGGAAGTGACCTCGGAACAGATCGAAGACACCCTCGCCATGCTGAGCGAGATGGGCGTCAATGTCGTGGAGTCCGAGGACGACGCCGAGGGCGGCGAGGTCGCGGTTCGCGAGGAATCGGCGGTCGTCGAGACGACGAAGGAGCCGGCCTACGACCGCACGGACGACCCGGTGCGGATGTATCTGCGCGAAATGGGCTCGGTCGAGCTGCTGTCCCGCGAAGGCGAAATCGCCATCGCCAAGCGCATCGAAGCCGGCCGCGACACCATGATCCGCGGGCTTTGCGAAAGCGCGCTGACCTTCGAAGCCATCATGGTCTGGCGCGAGGAGCTGGAAGGCGGCCGTATCCTGCTGCGCGAGGTCATCGATCTCGAACAAACCTATGGCGGCATGAACGCCGCGGCGGCGGAAGAGCTGGCGGCCAATGCGCCGCCGCCGTCAGAGGCCGAGGAAGACGCGCCTGAGGTCAACGAGGATGGCGAGGCCGTCGCAAAGGGCGAGAGCGACGACGACGACGACTTCGACGATGGCGCGGGTCCCACGATCAGCGCCATGGAAGGCGAGCTGCGGGAAGGCGTCATGGCGACGCTCGACGCCATCGCGGCCGAGTTCGAGGCCTTCCGCCTTCTGCAGGAAAAGCTGGTCGGCCAGAAGCTGAAGGGCGAGGACCTGTCGGACAAGGACCGCGCCGCCTATCAGACGGCTGCCGGCGCCATCGTCCAGCACTTGAAGACGCTCAAGCTGAACAACAACCGCATCGAGGCTCTGGTCGAGCAGCTCTATGCGATCAACAAGCGCCTGATGGTCCTGGAAGGCCGTCTGCTGCGCCTCGCCGACAGCTACGGCATCAGCCGCACCGAATTCCTGAAGGCCTACTTCGGCCAGGAAATGCGTCCCGACTGGGGAGCTCAGGTCAAGACGCTGGGCGTGCGCTGGACCAAGTTCGCCGAAAACGACGCGGGCCAGATCAACGACATCCGCTCCGAGATCGCGGCGCTGGCACAGGAAACCGGCGTCCCGATCGACGACTACCGCCGCATCGTGCAGACCGTCCAGAAGGGCGAGCGCGAGGCGCGTCAGGCGAAGAAGGAAATGGTCGAGGCCAACCTGCGCCTCGTGATCTCCATCGCCAAGAAGTACACGAACCGCGGCCTGCAATTCCTTGATCTCATTCAGGAAGGCAACATCGGCCTGATGAAGGCGGTCGACAAGTTCGAGTACCGTCGCGGCTACAAGTTCTCGACCTACGCCACGTGGTGGATCCGGCAGGCGATCACGCGCTCGATCGCCGACCAGGCGCGCACCATCCGCATTCCGGTGCATATGATCGAGACGATCAACAAGATCGTCCGCACCAGCCGCCAGATGCTGCATGAGATCGGCCGCGAGCCGACCCCGGAAGAACTGGCCGAAAAGCTGGCCATGCCGCTGGAAAAGGTCCGCAAGGTTCTGAAGATCGCCAAGGAGCCGATCAGCCTCGAAACGCCGATCGGCGACGAGGAAGACAGCCACCTGGGCGACTTCATCGAGGACAAGAACGCCATCCTGCCCATCGACGCGGCTATCCAGTCGAACCTGCGCGAGACCACCACGCGCGTGCTGGCGTCGCTGACGCCGCGCGAGGAGCGCGTCCTGCGCATGCGCTTCGGCATCGGCATGAACACGGACCACACCCTTGAAGAAGTGGGCCAGCAGTTCAGCGTGACCCGCGAACGGATCCGCCAGATCGAGGCCAAGGCGCTTCGCAAGCTGAAGCACCCGTCGCGGTCGCGGAAGCTGCGGAGCTTCCTGGACAGCTAGCCCTCGGGCCGGCCGAATGAAAAACGCCGCCGGGTCACCCCGGCGGCGTTTCCGTTTGCGCTATAGGCTCCGCTAGCGCGAAAGCGCCGGCCGGCGACGACGCACCATGCCGCCCGCCATGCCGAAGCCCATGATCATCAGGGCCCAGGTCGACGGTTCAGGCACGAAGGCGCCGCGCATCTGCGATGTCGTGAACTCGTAGTCCGGGTTGGAGAGCACATCGAAGTTGATGTTCCAGCCGATGGCGTCGAACAGCGCCAGATCCAGCCCCTTCACCGAGTCCTCGACGCCGTTACAGATGTAGGGGTTCATGATGCCGAGGAAGTTGGTGCAGGCGACATCCGGCTCGCGCCAGTGGGACGCCTGCCACCCGTCACCGTTCTGCGAACCTGTGGAGAAGCCGCCCAAACGGGTCACGCCGCCGTCGATCGAGAAGTAGGAATCCGTGCCGACCGTCCAGTCGAGTTGGCCCGGCGCGCTGTAACGGAACATGTCGAGGCTGTAGGCCCACCACGCATCGTCCACCGGACCGGCGGCGCCATTGGAATAGTCGAAGTCGTCGACGCCGCTCAGGAAGCCCAGAGCGTGGCCGATCTCGTGCACGGCGACGCCGATGAAGTCGTAGGTCCCGGCGGTGATGCCGTCGCGCGGGTCGAAATCGAAAGCGAACTCGTTCGAGAACTGAATCTCGCCATCCGGCCCATTGTATCCGAAGTCGCCGACCAGGGCTTTCAGGTTGGCGGTGGAGATCGCCATGGTGTTGGCGATCGCCAGGCCGTCCGGGGCGGTGCGGTTGGGGCCGGTGACGTCGATTCCGGTCATGGCGCCTGGGTCGAGATAGCCCGGAACGAGCGCGTTGACGGAACCGGTGGCGCTGAGGGGCGAGAGATTGGCGACCGCCGTGGCGTCCAGGGCGCTATCGCCTGTCACGCCCAAAAGGAACTGATAGTCCGAGATATCAAGGTACTGGTACAGCGTGCTGCCGGTGCTGCCGAGCACGCCCGGGTCCAGCTTGCTGTAACCCACGTCCAGGCGGATCGTGGCGTCGTTGGTGAAGACCGACTCCCAGTAGCGGGCGGCCACTTGGAACCCGAGCGCCGCGGGCGACCCCGAAACCCCCCCGATATCGTTCAACTGGATCGTCAGCGCAGAGGCCGACGTCGCGCTGAGCATCGCGCCTGCGGCGATGGATCCCAACAGTAAATACTTTAGTTTTGCAGCTGACATTGCATTCCCCATGGCAATCATCGCGGCTGTGCCCCGACCGCACGATCGATGATTTGTCACAGAGTGGTAACGTTAAAATTCAACCGTCAAGTGCGGGAATTCGCCAAAAACTATAGTGTCCACAACTCGCTGCCCGGACCGCGGGAAATACCCCTGAGGGGCGAGCTGCTACTGGCCTGACAGCATCGTCGTGCGCTAGAAGCGGGCAAACGAGGAATTTCATGCACTTTTGGACGTTTGCGGCGGGTTTGTCTGCCGCGGTTATGCTGGCGGCGCCTGCGGTGAGCGCGTCCCCTGAGTCGGACGCCGCCGCAGCCCGCGTCAAAGCCCACATCGGCTTCCTGGCGTCGGATCTTCTGCAAGGGCGCGAGGCAGGTTCCCCGGGCTACGACATCGCGGCCAACTATGTCGCGTCCCAGTTCGCCCAGCTTGGCGTGAAGCCGGCCGGTGCGAACGGCAGCTATTTCCAGCCTGTTCCGCTCCTGGCCGTGCGACCCGCCGACGAGGGGCGGTTCGTCGTGCGCGGGAAGACGGGGGAGGCGGTCCAGCTCGTTTTCGGTGAAGACGTGATGCCGGGCAGTCCACTCGGTCCCGCGACACGCACCCTGTCGGCCCCGCTCGTCTTCGTCGGTTTCGGGGTGGTCGCCCCGGAGCACAAGCGCGACGACTATGCGGGCCTCGACGTGAAGGGGAAGATCGTCGTCGTGCTTCAGGGCGCGCCCTCGGGCTTTCAGACCGAAGAGCGGGCCTATTACGCCAACGGGCGCACCAAGCGGGTCGAGGCGGCTTCGCGGGGCGCGGTCGGCATGATTTCGGTCTATCTGCCATCGGACGAGAAGCGTCGGCCCTTCGCCGCCGCGAAGCGCACCTGGAAGAGCTGGGCGATGACGTGGCGCAAGCCCGATGGCGCCCCCAACGACGTCGCGCCCCAGACCCCGCAACTGGGGTCAATCAGCATTTCCGGCGCGGCCAAGCTGTTCGCTGGCGCCAAGGTCTCCTACGACCAGGTGGCCACCGCGGCGGCCAAGCCCAAGGGCGATCCGCCCCGATTCGCGCTTCCTACGCGGCTTGACGTGACCCTGAACACTGAGAGCAAAACGCTGGAAAGCGCCAACGTGGCGGGCATGATCGAGGGCTCCGATCCACGTCTGAAGGACGAGGTGGTGGTTCTGTCCGCCCACCTGGACCACATCGGCGTGACGCCGCCAGTCAATGGCGACGAGATCAACAACGGCGCGCTGGACAACGCCAGCGGCATCGCCACGACGCTGGAGGTCGCGCGCGCGTTCCAAGTGTCTGGGAAAGCGCCGCGCCGCTCGGTGCTGTTCCTGGCCGTGACCGCCGAGGAGAAGGGGCTGCTGGGCGCGGAATACTTCGCGCGCAATCCGACCGTGCCGCTGTCGTCGCTGGTCGCGAACGTCAACCTCGACATGCCCATCCTGACCTACGACTTCCTGGACGTGATCGCGTTCGGCGCCGAGCGGTCCAGCCTGGCCGGCGCCGTGCGCGCGGCCGCGGCGCGGGAGGGTGTCAGCCTCTCCGCCGATCCCATGCCGGAGGAGGGGCTGTTTACCCGGTCGGACCACTTCCGGTTCGTCGAGGTGGGTGTGCCCTCGACCTTCCTGATGACGGGGTTCCTGAACGGCGGCGAGGCCAAGTTCCGGGGCTTCCTGGCCGGCTGCTACCACAAGCCCTGCGATGACGTTTCCCAGGGGCTCGACTATGCGGCCGGGGCGAAGTTCGCCCGCATCAACTACGAGATCGCCCGCGAGATCGCCGACGCCGACGCCCGGCCGAAGTGGAACAAGGGCGATTTCTTCGGAAGCAGGTTCGCCGCGCCGCAGACGATCGCGGACCAGTGAGGCCTAACGCCAACCGTAGTTGAAACTGATGCTGACCCGCGGGGTCTTGGCCTGGTTGGCCGGGACCTCGTGGCGCAGCCAGCTTTCCCACATATAGATCGTTCCGGGCTGGGGCTGCAGATAGACGAAGGTCTGCGCCGCCTCGGGCGCGTCGGCCGAACGCGGCGGCGCGGCCATCATCAGCGGCAGGCGCGGGTCCTCCAGCTTCAGCGCGCTCGCGCCCGGCGGGGTGTCGACATAGACCGTCCCGGAGATGACGCTGTGCGGGTGGATGTGGCCCGAATGCGCGGCCCCCGGCTTCAGGATGTTGACCCAGAGGCTGTCCATCCGGAGCTTGCCGCCCCGCAGGTCCAGCGACAGGTCGGCCGCGAAGGTCTTCGCATGCCGATCCAGCAGGGTCTTGAGCTCGCCGAAGACGCTCATCCGCTGGGGCAGGTCGTCCAGCGAGGCATAGGACGTATAGCCGCCGTAGGCATGCGCGCGACACCAGGCCCGACCGGCCTTGTCCTCGGCCGCCAGCATCTGGCAGGCCTCCAAAATCTCGCTGTTGAAATTTTCGAAGCTACGGTTTGTTGTAAGGGTCGCTTCGTAGATCGGCGTTGCGAAGAGCGGGCGGAGCGGCATGCCGGGCGGCTTAGCGCAGCCGGTTGGTTTTGCAAAACGTCGTGTCGGCTGGCGCGGCGTTTGAACGTTGTTTAGGTTGAAGGACAACTGAGACCCGACCGTCGAGTTCGGGCCAGGCATTTGGGGGAAACGAGACCATGATCAAGTTCGTGGCGGCGCTGGCAGTGGTCGGTCTCGCGGTGACGGCGCCAGCGGCGGCCCAGGCCCAGTCGAAGGCCAAGCCGGCGGCGGCGTACAAGGCGCCTCGCGGTCCCGACGGCAAGCATCCCGATCTCAACGGCGTCTGGCAGGTGATGAACACCGCCGGATGGGACATCGAGGCCCATGCGCCGCGCGCGGCGCTGCAGCTGCGTCCTGGTCCGTTCGTGCCGGTTCCGGCGAAGTCGGTGCTGGCGCTTGGCGCGGTGGGCGCCGTGCCGGGCGGCCTCGGCATCGTCGAGGGCGGGGAGATCCCGTACACCCCCGAAGCCAAGAAGCAGCGCGACGAGAACCGGGCGAACTACACCGATCTGAACACCGGCGATCCCGAGGTGAAGTGCTACCTGCCGGGCGTGCCGCGCGCCAACTACATGCACCTGCCGTTCCAGATCTTCCAGTCCGACAGGTCCATGCTCATCGCCTATGAATACGCGGGCGCGGTCCGGAACATCCTGTTCACCGATCCCGGTCCGCCGCCGGTCGATAGCTGGATGGGCCAATCGGTGGCCAAATGGGAGGGCGACACCCTGGTGGTGACCGTGAACGGGATGAACGACCGCACCTGGTTCGACCGGGCCGGCAACTTCCACTCCGATCAGATGACGGTGGTCGAGCGCTGGACGCCGACCAGCCCGACGACCATCCGCTACGAGGCCACCATCACCGACCCGAACACCTTCACCCGGCCCTGGAAGATGAGCTTCAACCTCTACAAGCGGCAGGGCGAGGACGCGCGCCTGAACCAGTTCAAGTGCGTCGAGTTCGTCGAAGAACTGATGTACGGCGACTTGCGCAAAGAGCCGCTGAAATAGGTCCGCACGTTTTAGGTCGGCAAACCCGACTTTCGAGAGATACAGTCTGCATCCGGCGTTGGAGGCGCGAGATGAACAAGAAGAAGCTGATCATTGCGGGGGCCATCGGAGCGGCGCTCAGCATCGCCGCCGCCGGGGGCGCGGCATGGGCGCACCATGCGTTCGCCGCGGAATTCGACGGCAAGGCTCCGGTCCTGCTGCGTGGCAAGGTCACCCGCGTGGAATGGATCAACCCGCACGCCTGGGTTCACATCAACAATGTGAACAAGGACGGCACGACCACGGCCTGGATGGTCGAGGGCGGCACGCCCAACACCCTGCTGCGCTCGGGCATCGACCGGAACTCGCTGAAGGCCGGCACCGAGATCATCGTCCGCGGCTACCAGTCCAAGGACAAGCTTTGCAAGCCGGCCTGCAAGGCCAATGGCCGTGACGTCACCTTCCCGGATGGCAAGAAGCTGTTCATGGGCTCGTCCGGCACGGGCGCGCCGAAGGATGGCGCGGACGCCTCCGAGAAATAGATCCTGGCGGAAGCCGGATACGGAAAGGGGAGCCGCGAGGCTCCCCTTTTTCGTCTCACGGATGGTCCGCGGGGCTCAGCGGGTCTGAAGCTGGAGCAGCGAGTCCCACATGTCCTGGGCGAACTTGACCACCGAGATGTTCGCGGAGAAGGCCGTCTTGGCCTGGATCATGTCGACGGTCTCCTTCGCTAGGTCGACGTCGGGTTCGCCCTCGACGCCCATGGTGGCGACGTTGACGGCCGAGGCCTCGAAGCTGCGGGAGGCGGCCATCATGCCGTACCGGGCTGTGGAGATCGGGTCCATGCGGCCAAGGTTGCGCGCTGGCGGTTAACCGGCGGCGCCGGAACGTGGTCAACGTTTGGCAAACCCACGTGGCGGAAGGCCGCACCCTCGCGCTATGCTGGCGTCATCCTTGGAGACCGCCATGCGTGCGCTTGTCCTGCTTGTGCCCCTCGTCTTCTGCGGCGTGGCTCATGCCCAGCCGATCGCGGAGAATCCGCCGACGAAGACCATTCAGTGCCTCGAGGTGAGCGGCCAGTCGATCCCACCGGTCTGCCGCGTGCCTGGCAGCCGGCTCGATCCGCGCGAAGACCTCTGCACCTGTCCCGACGGCGGTCAGCGGGTCGAGGTGGCGGTCTGCGCCAAGGGACAACGCCAGCCGCCGGAGGGACGGGCCCTGAACCGCGCGCGTCGGGAGGCGATGCAGGACGGCTCGCTGCTGGGCGACCTGTTCGCCGGCCAGCCTATCTGCGTGACGCCTCGCAACCGCTGAGGTCTACGCCAAAGCGGCGTAGACCATCTTCTGGAACATCGGGCAGCCGACGCGACCGGTCGGACGCTGCCCTTGCATCGCCGTCACCGCCTCCGGACCCAGCGGCATCGAGTCCTGGATCAGATAGATCAGGATGAGGTCATTGACCGGATCGGCCTGCCACCACGTGCCGAACGCACCTGGCCAGCCGAACGCACCTTCGCCGCCCGCACCCATCCATTGGTGCTTCTCGGCGTCCATGATCATCGACGTGCCCAGGCCGAAGCCTTGGCTCAGCCAGAAGGGCATGCCCAGGAAGGTGTGGGCGCGCTGTTCGTCCGTCAGCCGGTTGGTCGTCATCTGGTCAATGGTTTCGGGCTTGGCCAGCCGCACGCCATCCACCTCGCCGCGTCCGAGCATGAGCCGGGCGAACTTCAGATAGTCGTCCGCGGTGGACACCAATCCGCCGCCGCCGCCCTCGAAGGCGCCAGGGGTTTCGGGATCCGACCAGGACACGTCCTCAAGCGGCCCGTCACCGGCCGGCGCGCGATACAGCTTCGCCAGGCGGCCGCGCTTGTCGTGCGGGGTCCAGAAGCCGGTGTCCTTCATGCCCAGCGGGTCGAAGATCCGTTCCTTCAGCACCTGGCCGATCGGCTTGCCCTCGACCCGGGCGACCAAGAAGCCCAGCACGTCGGTGGCGTGGCTGTAGTGGAACCGCTCGCCCGGCTGGTAGCTGAGGGGCAGGGCGCCCAGGCGGGTCATCCACTCGTCCGGGGTGTAGGGGTTGCCCAGCGCCGACCCCAGTTTCTCCTCATGCGCATGGGCGATGGGGCCCATCGAGGTGAAGCCATAGGCCAGACCCGAGCGGTGGGTCATCAGGTCTTCGACCGTGATGTCGCGGACGGCCGGGACGACGGCGTCCAGCGGCCCGGTCGCGTCCTGCAGGACCTTCATGTCCTTGAGCTCGGGCAGCCACTTGGTTACCGGATCGTCGAGCTTCAGCTTACCCTCTTCGACCAGCATCAGGGCGGCCAGGGTCGTGACCGGCTTGGTCATCGAGGCGATGCGGAAGAGGGTGTCGCGCTCCATGGGCAACCCGGCGGCGATGTCGCGGTGGCCGACCGTGTCCACCTGCACCACCTCGCCACGGCGCCAGATCAGGCTCACCACGCCGGCGAGCGCCTGTTGGTCGACCAGCCCTTTCAGGGCCGGGCCGATCCCGGCCAGCACGTCGCGATTGAAGCCTGCCGCAGCCTGAGCGCCGTCCATGGTCGTCTCCCTTATCGTTGTTCACCCACATTGCGCCGGGCGGGGGGTATGGCGTCAAGTCTGACCGAACGGAACCGCTGCCGCATCTTCGTCACCCTCCCGCGCGTAGGATGGGGCAGGGCCGGTGAACGTTGCGCCCCGGCTCCCATGTCCGTACCAGGGTCGCCATGCCGTCCGTCCCCATCGTCACCCGACTGATCCTGATCGCCGTCGCCGCGGCGCTGACCTCGGCATGTACGCCGCTCAGCCTGTTCGCCACGCTATCGCCCAAGGATCCATCCTCGCTCGTCGTGCGCGGCGAAGCGTACGGGCCCGGCGCCCGGCAACGCCTGGATGTCTACACGCCGCCTCGCGCCATGGGCGCGGTGGGCGCGGCGCCGGTGGCGGTCTTCTTCTACGGGGGATCCTGGGACTCGGGTCGACGCCAGGACTATGGCTGGGTCGGCCGCGCTCTCGCGTCGCGGGGCTTCGTCACCATCGTTGCTGACTACCGCGTGTACCCGGAGGTCCGGTATCCGCGCTTCCTAGAGGATGGGGCGCAGGCGGTGAGGTGGGCCAGGGACAATGCCCGGCGGTACGGCGGCGACCCTGACCGGATCGTGCTCGCCGGTCATTCCGCTGGCGCCTACAACGCGGTCATGCTGGGCCTGGACGGCAAGTATCTGCGCGCTGCGGGCGTCGATCCGAAAGTGATCAAGGCGGTGGCCGGCGTGGCCGGGCCCTATGACTTCGTCCCCTTCGACGACCCAATCGCCAAGCGGATCTTCGGCCAGTCCGACGATCCCCCCGCGACCCAGCCGATGGCCTATGTGACCCAGCATTCGCCGGCCGCCTTCCTCGCGACGGGTGACGCCGACACCCTGGTCTATCCGCGCAACACCACGGCCTTGGCGAAGAAATTGCGGGAGGCGGGCGTTCCGGTCGAAGAGCGGTACTATCCCGGCGTCGGCCATACCCGGATCCTGCTCGCCCTGTCCCGGCCCCTGCGCGGCGAGGCGCCGGTCCTCGACGAGATGACGGACTTCCTGCGCGAACACGCCGACTAGGTCGCGGCAACGCCTTACGGTGTAAGGCCTTTGCCCAGGAGACAGGGGGGGCACGGGTCGGCGTCGATCCAGCATTGAATGCCAGGCCCGCCATGCGTATATGCGCGGCGCTCCGCTCAGGGGTGATAGGCCGCAAGGACGCCATAACGCCCATGTTGCTCACGCTGATGAAGGCCAAACTGCACCGCGCCACAGTGACCCAGGCCGATCTGGACTACGAAGGCTCGATCGCCATCGACCGCAACCTGCTGGACGCCTCGGGCATCCTGCCGCACGAGCAGGTCGATGTGCTCAACATCACCAACGGCGCTCGGTTCACCACCTACGCCATCGAGGCCCCGCGCGGCTCGAAGGTGATTGGCGTCAATGGCGCTGCGGCCCGGCTCGTCCAGAAGGGCGACAAGGTCATCGTCGTGACCTATGGCATGCTGCCTGCCGAGGAAGCCCGCAACTATGCGCCAACCGTGGTCCTGCTGGACGACGCCAACGAGATCAAGGCTGCGGCCTAGGACCGTCGGGGCCGCGCTGGCGGCCCTGAGCCTGGCGGCCTGTTCACCGATCGCGCCCCCCGGCGTGGATCGCGACATCTTGGATGCGGCGGTTTCCAAGGCCGTCGGCGACCCGAACACTTGTGTGCTGATCGCGAAGGTCGGGTCGGGACAGACGCTCTATCGCTACAATTCGGCGACGGCCTGCGCGCGGGAGTTCCCGGCTTGCGATGGGCCGGGCCTGCGCAAGCTCGACACCCTGCTGGCGGCGACCGCCAAGGATCGCCAGTCCCGCCAATTGAGCTGCAACACCCAGGCCGACGCCTCGCGAGGCGTCGGCTGGGCGGCCGGTCCCATCGCGGGGACCGACCTCGTCTATGCCGCCATGATGGAGGGCGACCGCGCCTTTCCCGGGCGGATGATGGCCGACCGCCTGGACGGCGCTTTCCGCAAGGCGCGGGTCTCGAAGCCCTAGCGGGTCAGTTCGTACAGACCGGTGACGTCGATGCGCACGCTGAGCTGTCCGCCCGACACCGAGGTTCCGGCGTCCGACTCCATCCGCTTGGCGGCGAAGGACACCATCGGCATCGGCGGCTGCGGGGTGTAGCCGCCGCCCTCGCTCAGCGACACCAGCCGCGAGACCTTGTAGCCGGTGGCCTGGGCGTAGAGATCGGCCTTGGCCACCAGGGCCTTCACTGCGGCCGCGCGGGCGGCGTTCTCGGCGGCCGTCGGGTCTTCCAGGCCAAAGTTGATGCCCTGCACCTGGTTGGCGCCGGCGTTGACCGAGGCGTCGACGGCGGCGCCCAGGCGCTTCAGGTCGTGCACCGTGATCGTGACGTTGTTCGAGGCCTGGTAGCCGATGAGCAGCGGCGGCTGGTTTTCCTGATACTTATACTGCGGATTGAGGTTCAGGTTGGACGTCTGGATGTCCTTGTCCGCGATGCCGGCCTTGCGCAGGCTGGCCATGACCGCACTCATCCGCGTGGCGTTGGCCTGCATGGCCTCGGCCGCGGTCTTGCCTTCGGTCATGACGCCCAGCGCGATGCTGGCCATGTCCGGCGCGACCTTGGTCTCACCATAGGCGGACAGGTTGAGCGTGGTGGCGCGGAACACGCTGTCGGCGGCCGGCGGGGCGGCCTGGGCCAGCGCGGCAGGGACAGCGGCGGCGCTCAGCAACAGGCCGAAGGCGGCGGCGCGCATCAGGGTCTTCATCGAAAGTCTCCAGTCCGGGGGGAACGAGCCCAACCGTCGCAGTTCGAACCTGAACGCAAGCTTTAAGCGCCGTGCAGCCCGTGGTAACGCGGCGGTCCGCGCGAGCTATGGGCCTGTAGCTCAATGGTTAGAGCCGGCCGCTCATAACGGTCTGGTTGCAGGTTCGAGTCCTGCCGGGCCCACCAGCAGCGCGTTTCGACCGGTCCCGGAAAATCCGGTGAAATCCCGTTAACCTGTTGTTATGCATGCAAAATAGGGAATTTGAGAGCGTGTTCCGTTTCGTGCTGTTCCACCCGGACCCGTGAACATTGTTGGTAGCGCATGAAGATGCGTCGGGACCACCTGGTGCCGCTCTCGCCGCAGGTCGTCCGAATCCTGCGCGACATCAAGGAGACGTCGGGCAAGTCGGCGTTCCTGTTCCCAGCGCCCACCCGCAGCAAGGTGCCCCACCACCGCGACTTCTCCTGGCGCGAAGATGCCGTCGCCCCCCCCACCTCGTTGCTGACGAAGACAGCCAGGCGCTGACCTGCCTACGCTCCGACAACCTAGGTGCGGGAGGGTTCGAACTCGACAAGCCCAGGCGCGAACGCGCCGCGGGGCGTTCGTAAACCTCGGCTTCTGGCGATGTCTTCTCGTACGAACAGGCCATTGCTGTTGACGATGAACGGCCTGCCGATCACGGCCGGGTCGGAGAAGTACTCGCGACCGTGAAGGACCGTGTAGGAACTGCCGCACAGAGGACAGGCCTTGGTGTGTCCCTCGGTCGCCTGCAGAGCGGGGGGGCGGCGTTCGTGAACGGTGGACCACCCGGGGATGGGATCGCCGTTCCGCCGAAGCGTGCCCAGGCCGATCCGCTCCGCATCGATGAGATCGCGGACTTCGTCGAGCCAGCTGTGAGCAATCAGCCGGACCGCGTAGTCGCATGTCCAGCCAATCTCGTCGTGATGGCTTGGTGGCTCAGCGATATCAACGTCGAGTCCCAGAACGCCGGCATCTATGTGAAGCCCGCCATCAGGCGACCTGCAGACCCACTTCGGCAGCGGAACGATATCACCGTCAAAGGTGGTCTCGGCGTAGGCTCGTCGATCCAACGGCATGCAATCGTCGGTCTCTGTCGCGTACCATAGCCATCGCTGAGTCACCGGGTCTGCAGGGGCCATAATCCAAGCTCGACTATTGGGAAGGCGGGGGCGTAGGAGGTTTGCCTTCCGCCAAGCTGTCGTCCAGATACTTCGAGATCTTCGTCCCGTTTTTCCTGTCGAACTCCCGAGTAACGTCCTGCAGGATCCCCATAGCTTCGTCCCGCTTGCCTGGATTCAGCCTGAAGTACTCCGTCCAGTCCTGCGTCCCTCCACCACGGCCGCCGACCCGCGGAAATCCCGCCTGCTTGAGCGCCGCCTCGAGGTCGACGTGGAGGCTCTTGTAGAGGCGAGCCAGTTCTTGCTTGCTCGGGCCGCCCATGAACTTGGGCCAGGAATGGTGCCCGTGGATGATGCCCCGGACGACGTCTGGCCCGATCTTGTAGCCGAGCCCTTTGACAACCTCTCCGGCAAGACCTCCGCCCGCCATGAAGTCGAGGGCCCCCGAGGTGATGTCAAATAGGTCGCCGGCCACCGCACGCCAATCGAACATGCGTGACCAATCGTCGAACTCGAAGGGGCCCGTCGTCCGCCAGCCAGGAACTGGTTGAAGTTTCCCGTCAGGCCCCTGCTGAAAGACCTCGGTGCGCGACGGATCCAGCTCACCAGGCTGGCGGCCGGCAATCCAAATCCCGTGTCGTTTAGGTTGAGCCGCTGCCGCTTGTTGACGCGCGGGCGCGGGGGCGGCCGCCTGAGTGAGGCGATAGGACGCCGGTCGAGCAGACTGTGCCGCCGTCGAGAGATGGACAGGAGAGGCGGAGGGGGCGGTCGGGTAGATCGGTGACAGCCGAATCGGGCGCGGCCCGCCTGCCGGCAGGTGCATGGAAGGCAAAGGAACGGGGTGGCTCCATGGGTCCTCTGGGCCAAGCTCGGGCGAGGGCAAAGGGATTGGTCGAGTGCCGCGGTCCAAAGGAGCGGCCTTGCCTCGCCGCCATCGCTCCGATCCTAGCGGCCGCCATGTGAAACCTGACTCCACGCCAGCGTCAGAGGGTTGGATAGTCCCGCCTTGCGCTTGATCGGCTGGCTGCTGAGCGGTTGCGAAGATCGAAGGCGGCGCTGAGGGGGGCTTTCGCTCGAAAAATGCCGTGTAGCGCGCGTTCGTAGCGGCTTGTCTATCTTGTTCGATCTCCTCCGGCGATCGCAGATACCAGCGTCGCAGCGCCTCACCCTCCAGGTCCGCAGGACTGGCCTCTCTCCACGCCATGCGCGCTCTCCATTGGTGCATGACATCGCGCCGCCGGTGGGCGGTCAGAGACGTTTGGATTCATGGGACGATGGTGATTGCGGCGAGCCTAGGCCCCTGCCGCTTCTTCACCATCGAAGAAATCTACCAGAAACGCGCGCACGAGTTAAGAACAAAACAAGAACATGCCTCTGGAAGATTGGCCGACGCCCCGCCGCTAACGCGGCCAGAACCATTTCACTTCGCGTCGCGGGCGGGCGGGGTCCTGATCTTGGTTGGGCGAAAACGGATCTGCGCCCAGCGTTCTGGCATTGGTAGGTCCCTGGAACTGACCGGACTGACCTCGCTGGCTTGATGGAGCGATCGAGACAAAAAGCGCGTCCGGCCGAGGGCCTGTTGGTATCGCCGTTGGTATCACAACGCACGGAAGCCTAATTCATCTTGAAAATTCGAGTCCTGCCGGGCCCACCAGCCGCGCGTTTCGACCGGTCCCGGAAACGCGGGTTAAGGTCCAAGTAACACATTGTTATAAAACGCAATTCTGAGGGGCCTTTCCGTTTTGGCGGGCCCCGCAAACGGTGTTTGCGCGAAGCAGACCGTCTACCAACGCGTCTCGCCGCCGTACCAACAGCCATGTCTCGCTCCGACGCTAAGCGCCGGACGCTGACGTCCGAATCCAGCCGCGTCTGACCCGAGAGGGCTCAACGAACCGCGCTGATCGGCTCGTCGGGCTTGGCAGGCTCCCCGGGTGTTTTGCTGCGCGCGAGGGGCCCGACGCCGAGGCCTTCGATGCGGCAGCCCTCGGCGATCAGGCTAGGTTCGAGCGCCTTATAGAGGCGGCGATAGCGGTAGAACGGCACGCTGGGCCACAAGTGGTGCACCAGGTGAAGGTTTTGCTGCAGCAGCAGGGTCTGGCCGCCCGGCCAGAGGCTGATGCGGGTGTTGTGGTAGCGCTCGGTGCGGTCGAACGGATGATGCGGCAGCCACTGGAAGAAGACCATCAGCATGAGCCCGGCGATCTGCTGGGGCACGAACAGGAGCAGCAGCCAGTCCATGACGTGGCCCGTCGCCACCGCCGCCGCCAGCAGGCCGAGCGTGACCCAGGTGACGAGGGCGCTCTGCTGCAGGTCGGCCTTGGAGAAGAGGCCCTGCAGAGAAGCGTAGCCATCACGTGAGATGAAGCGCGCCAGCGTCACCGGGACCAGGCTGGTGGCGATACCGGTCAGCCACTTGCGGACGAGTTGGGCCAGCGTGCCCTTCACCGCGATGTCGGGGTCCTTGTCGGTGTTCATGTGCGCGTGATGCAGGACGTGGGTTTTCTGGAGGAGCGGCCAGCCGATCCCGAGCCCGATCGCGCCGATCCACCCGACGAGGGTGTTGACCCAGGCGAACCGGCGGTCGCGGGCGACGATGTTGCCGTGGATGGCTTCGTGGACGAGCGTGTAGTGCGCAAACGCGATGTAGGCGATCAACGGGGTGCACGCCCAGGCCGGAACGTGTCCGGAGAGCGCCAGGTACACGAGGCTCGCGAAGGCTGCCGGCAACACCGCGGCCAACACCAGCGTCGGCCAGGCGATGTCGGGCGACAGGGCGCGCGCGACCGCCTTCTCGTCCGACTTCGAGAGTCGTTGGGCGCGCTCGAGCCCCGGCGCCTGCTTCGTCACCGCATGCTCCTATATGGAAGTAATTGCTTCCTATATGGCGCGGGGCCGGGGGTCAATGACGGCGCGGGTGCGCTCCGGCTGGGATCAGGCGTGCGAGGGCTTCAGGTGGTCGGCCAGCAGCGCCACGATCATTCGCTTCAGCTCGGCGACCAGCAGGTCGCCGTCGCGCCCACCGGCCGCGATGGCCAGATCCAGGATGCGCGTCGCGCTTTCGACAATCGTCCGGCACAGGGCCTCCAGCTGCGGCGGCGGCAGCTGGACACCCAGTGCGGTCAGGCCGGCGGCAAGGTCGGACTGGAGGCGCTGCTGACTGGCCAGGTTGACGTCGCGGAGTTGCGGCACGGCCTGGCCCGCGGCGCGAAGCGCGGTGTAGCCCGTCCACTGGCGTGCGCCGCGGTAGAAGCCATCGATGGTGGCCTCTACGCCCAGCCGCCAATCCCCAAGTCGTCCAAGGGCCGTCAGGTCGCCCATCCAGTCCCGCTCGAGCGCGGCCTGCTGCTCGGTCAGCATCACCATCACGGCGAACTTGTTCGGGAAGTAGCGATAGATCGCACGGGGGCTGACCCCGGCGCGTTCGGCCAGCAGATTGGTGTTGAATCCCTCGACGCCCACCTCGGCCAGAAGGGTCGCGCTCACCCGCAGGATGTGGTCCCGTGTAGCGCGGCTGCGCGCCTGCTGAGGGGCGGCCCGCGGAGTGAGTTGGGGGTCGGACATCGTTCGCCGCTAGCACCGCGCCATCGCGAAATCCACTCGGCTTGCTACCCAAGGGAGGCCAATGCTTCCCTTGGGGGGCGCGCGTCCGACCGCTCGACGACGCCTGCCGGTGCTGGACACGTCCGAGGTCCTTGAGCTTCTGCGGCGTCTTCGGCGCCTCTAGTCGGGCGTCACCCGCTTCCGTGTCGGCGCAGCGGTCACGTCGTCGTCGGCGATCTCCAACATCGCGCCGCCGGCGACCTCGCGCCAGCGCGCCAGCGCGCCGTCTTCAGCTTTGTCGGCTCCGGCTTCACCTATGTGATGTTTGCCGCGCCGGGAGCCGCGATGTTGGTGCGCGATCACCGCTCTGGTGTCCTCGCCTCTCGTGTTTCGAAAGGCGCTTAGCGTGTCGACAACGGCTGAATCTGTGCCTTCCGAGGCCGGCGTATGGCGCCTCGACGCCCTCGTGGTCGGGGCAGGTTTCGGGGGGATGTACGCCATCCACCGCCTGCGCGCGATGGGCCTGAAGGTCGGTGGAATCGAGGCCGGCGGCGATGTCGGCGGCACCTGGTACTGGAACCGCTATCCAGGCGCGCGCTGTGACGTGATGAGCCTGGACTACAGCTATGCGTTCTCGGCCGACCTGCAGCAGGAGTGGACCTGGACCGAGACCTTCGCGGCCGGCTCCGAGATTCTCGCCTACGCCAACTTCGTCGCCGACCGCCTGGACCTGCGCGGCGCCTACCGGTTCGACACCCGCGCCGAGGCGCTGACCTTTGATGACGAGCGGCAGATCTGGCGCGTCACCACGGACAAGGGCGATCTCATCGAGGCCGACTATCTGGTGATGGCGACGGGCCCGCTCTCTTTGCCCAAGCCGATCGATATCCCGGGGGGCGCCCGGTTCAAGGGTGAACTCTATCGCTCTGGCCGCTGGCCGCATCACGATGTCTCGTTCGCAGGCAAGCGGGTGGGCGTGGTCGGGACAGGATCGTCCGGCATCCAGATCGTGCCTGTCGTCGCCGAGACGGCCGAGCGCCTATGGGTCTTCCAGCGGACGCCGAGCTTCACGCTGCCGATGCGCAACAAGGCGCTGTCACCGGAATATGTCGCCCAGCTGAAGGCTCACATGCCTGATCTGCGGGCTTCGGCGCGCGCCACCTTCTCCGGCGGCGTCCGTCCGGCGTCGACGCGGCCGCTCTTCAGCGTCAGCGTCGAGGAGCGCAACGAACTGATGGCCGACGCATGGCAGCGCGGCGCGTTATCGTTCCTGGGCTTGTTCTCGGACCTGCTGACCAACCAGGCCGCCAACGACATCGTCGCCGACTTCGTGCGGGACCGGATCGGCGACATTGTCCGCGACCCCGCCACCGCCGAAGCGCTGAAGCCGCGGGGCTATCCCATCTTCGCGCGGCGGCCCTGTCTGGACACCCACTACTACGAGACCTTCAACGCCCCTCACGTCGGGTTGGTCGACTGCCTCAACGAGCCGGTCACGGAGATCACCGAGCGCGGCGTGCGCACCGCCCAGCGCGACATCGATCTCGATGTGCTGATCCTGGCCACAGGTTACGACGCCCTGACCGGTCCGATGCTGGCCATCGACATCACCGGCCGCGGCGGTCGCAAGCTCAGCGAGACGTGGTCCGACGGCCCGGTGTCCTATCTCGCGCTGCTGATGGAGGGCTTCCCCAACCTGTTCGTGATCGGGGGACCGAACGGCCCGTCGATCCTCGCCAACTACATTCGCCTCGACGAGCTGAACGTGGATTGGGTCGCCGACTGTATCGGATACATGCGCGAGCGAGGGCTGGCGACCATCGAGGCGACAGGCGAGGCCGAGCAGGAATGGGGCGAAACCGTCTGCGACCTGGCCAACCGCACCCTCTATGTGAAGGCCGACACCTGGTACACCGGCGCCAACATCCCGGGTAAGCCGCGCGGCTTCAATGTCTATGCCGGCGGACTGAACCGATATGCCGAGATCTGCGCTGGCGTGGCCGCGGCGGGCTATCCGGGCTGCCGATTCACCGCCCGCGCCGACGCCGCGGCCCCGTCCCTGGCGCTCTGATCCAGCTTAGCTCGCTGGGTCGGTGCGGCGCAGGAGATCGTAGATCGGATCGTCGGGCCACCGTCCACCCACCGGCTGGCGCTGACCAAAGCGATCGGGATGCGCGCCGGGCGTCGGCTCGCTCTGCTCGACCCAGTCGAACACCACAAGGCGGTCGGCGATGCGCCACTCGCCCTCGCGCTTCTCGAACCAGTCGATGTATCGCCCACACATGTGCAGCACGACCAGCCGGCCGTCGGTGTCGGGCTGACGGTGGAGCGCGGTGAAGTTCGATTCCACCGCCGCGCCGCCGGGGCGGAACGCGATGATCACGTTGCTGACCTGGTGCACGCTGCGCTCGATATAGGGCAGCGTCTTCATCGCCCAGTCGACGAAGCCTTCCGCGCTGCCGTTGAACGGTCCGTGCCGGTCACGGCCGCCCGGCCAGGCGACCGATCGCAGTGCGGCTTCGTCCATGCGATCGATGCCCCGACAGTAGCGGTACAGGACCTCGCGGATCATTTCGCGGTCCCAGAGCTCCTGGACGTCGGGCTTGTCCTGCATCATTGGGCCTCTCCTGGCGACAGCCGGCCGTTCGCCTCGGCAAGTTGGATGGGGTTGGTCTGGCCCTCCATCGCCCGGGCGGCCAGGGCGAAGCAAGCGACTGAGGCCAGCATGGTCACCGAGGCGCTGGCGGCCGCGATGTTCAGGCTTGTAGCTGGACCCAGGTCGGGGGCCAGCGCGTCACTGAGCGCGCCGACCGCGAGCGGCCCGAGGCCGAGGCCGATGAGGCTGGTCATGAAGAACAGGATCGCCGACGCCGTCGCGCGGCTGCGGGCGCTCGCCAGCACCTGCACCGCCGCGAAAGTCGGTCCGTAGCTGAGGGCATGCAGGAAGACGCCCACGGTCAGCGCGGCCAGCGCCAGGCCCAGCCCGGGCGCGAAGGGCATGGCGCCAAGGAAGGGCGTGGACGCCAGGAGGGCCACCATCGGCTGGCGGGCGTAACCCGCCACCCCGCGCTGCGCCGCCCGATCGGCGAGCAGGCCGCCCATCAAGGCGCCGGCGCCGGCGCTGACGCCGACGATGAGGCCCAGGGCGAGCCCGGCCGCGCCTGCGGCGCCCAGGCCCAGGGGAGCGCCCAACGCCGCCAGCTCAGCGCTGTGGTTGCGCAGAAACAGAGACCCGAAGAACGCGGACTGCCCATAGTACGAGAACGAGGTGAGGGCGGCGGCGAAGGCGATCAGCCAGAAGGCCGGCTGGCCCTTGAGATCCGAGAACGCGACCCATCCGCCGCCGTCGACCTTGCCGATGGCCGCCGCGCGGGGACGCCAGCGGCGCGGCTCGCGAAGCGTGGCCGCGGCGAGAACGGCCACCAAAAGGCCAGGCGCCCCTGCGGCGAAGAAGGCCATCCGCCAGCCGAAGGCATCCACGATCAGGCCCCCCATCGACAATCCCAGCAAGGAGCCCAGGGGGATGCCCAGCGAATAGAACGCCAGCGCCGAGGCGAGCCGGGCGCTGGGCGTGAACTCGGTGATCAGCGAGTGTGCGGCGGGTGTGCAGCCGGCCTCACCGATCCCGACGCCCATCCGTGCGAGGACAAGCTGGGGGAAGCTGCGCGCGGCGCCGCAGATCACGGTGAAGGCGCTCCAGGCCGCCAGCGATCCGACGATGAGCCAAGCCCGGTCGCCGCGGTCGGCGAACCGCGCCATCGGCAACCCAACGGTGGAGTAGAACACGGCGAAGGCCAGGCCGCTGACGGCGCCGATCTGGCCGTCGGTCAGGCCAAGGTCGGCCTTCATGGGCTCGGCGAGGATCGTCACGATCTGCCGGTCCAGCATGTTCAGCGCGTAGATCACCATCAGGAGGACCAAGGCATAGCGCCGGTATCCCGGCGAGAGCCGGGTGTCCTCGATCGCCGATGGCGTGGCGGCGGGGCGTGTCATTCCCGCACGCTAGGCCCCCGCCGGCGACGGGGCGCGTCAACGCCCGTGCGATGGCCAATATCCCCTATGTGATCTGAGGCCTGTTAAGCGGCCGTGTCGCGTCGCGCCGTGGCAGGGGCGCTACGGCTGGCGAAGCAGAGGCTGAGCAGCGAGGAGTGATGGCGATGTCGTGCTTAAAGGTTGAGGTGCAGGACTTCGTGGCCACGGTCACGCTCGACAATCCGCCGGTCAATTCGGCGAGCGTCGATATGATGCTGGAGATCACCGCGCTGTTCGACTCGTTCAACGAGCGCAGCGATGTGCGCGCGGTGCTGCTGACCGGCGCTGGCAAGGTGTTCTGCGCAGGGGCCGACCTCAAGAACCGGCCCGGCCCCGACGCGCCCGCAGGGACGGCGTTCGCCCGGCAGCGGATGGCGCGCGAGATGAGCTGGTCCATGGTCGAATGCAGCAAGCCGATTGTCGCGGCCGTGAACGGCGCCGCGCTGGGGGCGGGCCTGGGCATCGTCGCCAGCTGCGACATCATCGTGGCGTCGGACCGCGCGGTGTTCGGCCTGCCCGAGATCGACGTCGGGCTGGCGGGGGGCGCCAAGCACACGCTGCGGTTCATCCCACATTCGCTGGCGCGTCGGATGGTGCTGACGGGCTATCGTGTCAGCGCGGACGAGCTGTATCGCCGGGGTCTGATCGAGGCGTCGCTGCCGCAGGAGGAGTATCTCGACTACGCCATGGGCATCGCCCGCGAGATCGCCAGCAAGAGCCCGGTGGCCGTGGCCGCCGCCAAGGACAGTCTGACGGTCATCGATAACCTGAGCCTCCGCGACGGTTATCGCTACGAGCAGGGCAATACGCTGAAGCTGTCTGGCAGCGAAGACGCCCGGGAAGCGGTCAAGGCGTTCCTGGAGAAGCGTCCGCCGGTGTTCCAGGGTCGCTGACGAAGCGAAGCCGTCAGCTCGGCTGACGGCTTCCGCCCGACCCGGCGATGCGACGGAGCAGCGACGCCGGGGCGCCGGCGGTGTTGCGGACCCGGGCCCAGCGTTCCAGCGCATCCACGGGCTCGCGGCTGGCCCGCGCCATGAACAGGGGCCCGCCGCGCCAGCGCGGGAATCCCATGTCGCGAACCCAGATAGCGTCGACGAGATCGGCGCTCAGGTCGGGTCGCATCTCAAGGACGTTGGCCGCCCCGTTCATGGCCGCGAACAGGCAGCGCTCCATGACCAGGGCGTCGGGCAGCGGCCGGCGGCTGAGCCTCTGGAACGTCGCCGACGCGTTCAGCAACTGCTCGACCTCTGGCGCATAGCTCTGTCGACCGTCCGGGCCGTGGCGATACCAGCCGGGGGCGTCCTTGCCGCCCAGCCGTCCCGCGTCGGCCATCAGGTCCAAGGTCGCGGAATAGGTGATCCAGTCGTCGTTGCCGGCTAGCTGGCCCTGGCGTCCAAAGACAGCATCCAGCCCGATCCGATCGGCCTCTGCGAAGGGCCCCTCGCGGAAGCCGAAGCGCTGGAACTCGCGATCGACCTGCGCAGGGGTCGCGCCCTCGTCCAGCAGGTGGATGGCTTCCCGCAGCAGCGGCCAGCGAATCTCGTTGGCCAGGTCTGCGGGGAGGGTGCGTCTGCGAAGCGCCGCCTCCGACCGCGCGGCGTATTCGAGCGCGTGCGCCTCGCGGGTCCTGGCGTACGCGTCCTGGATTCGCTGATGCTCCGGGACGGCTCGACGCGGCGGCATCAGGGCGGCGCACTCCAGAGCCCGCAGGCGCATCAGGGGCGCTTCCTGCTGTGGAGTCTCGCGACGGACCCAGACCCGCAGCCCGTGGAGCTGGGCGGCGACCACCTCGGGCTCGGCGTTGGGCGCGAGGGGCCGACTGCCGGTCCGGGCGACGAACTGTTCGGCGAAGGCCGTGAGGTTGCGCGCAACCATGGCGTCAACCAGGCCCAGCTCGGTGGCTTGGCGGGCGTCGAGGGTGGCGCCGAACACCGCCAGTTGGGCCGCGTTCTCGACCGCCATCAGCCGGATCAGGCGGGACAGCGCAGCGTGCGAGGGCAGCCGCGCGCCACCGGCGAGATCGGCGAACGTCGCCCCCGTGGTGGCGATCCGCGCCGTGCAGGCCAGGGCCAGCTCAAGACCTGAGCCCGAACAAGGGCCGGTGATCAGAGCCACGACCGGCACGCTGGCGTCCGACACCGCCGAGAGGACTTCGGCCAGGGGCGCGTCATCGGCGCGGTCCCGGACGGTGTCGCTGAACAGCCGTCGCCCCTGCAGCGCGATGGCCGAGACGTCGGGCAGGCGGGCGAGGCGCGCGATTTCCTCAGCGAACGCCTGCCGGTGCGTGGCGTCCCAGCGACCCGGCGGCGGGCAGTCGAGCTTGAGATGCGCCACCTGGCGACGCTGCACCGACGCGGCCCGCATCGCGCCTGCGGCCGGCGATGCGTCGACGAGACGGCGGGATGCGGTTGCCGAACCCATGCTTCCTCCGACCGGTCGCGTTGTGCTGGCCGCTCTGCTGGCGGCTCTCCGGTTTCAGCGCCTTGAGCCTAACGGCCCTTGACGCCGGGTCATCATGTGCACGCCGCGCGGGCGCCCGGAACCCGCGACGACGGACCCCTCGACACTATCGCGTATGTGAAATGTCGGCGGTCGACCGTCCCGCCAAGGCGGCAGCGAAGAATGGAAGCCCTAAAGGTCCGCAGTCGTCACCGAGCAATCGCAGGGATCAACATGCAGGGACTGATGCAGGATGCGCCGCTGACGCTGTCGTCCTTGCTGGACCATGCGGCGCGCTTTCACGGCGATGTCGAGGTCGTCACCAAGCAGCCCGGCGACGTTGCGCGCAGCAACTATAGAGCGGTCGCAGGCCGAGCGCGCCAGCTGGCCTCGGCGCTTCGGCGGCTGGGCGTGACGCCTGGGGAGCGCATCGCCAGCCTGGCCATGAACACGGCGCGCCACATTGAGCTCTACTACGGCGTGACTGGCGCCGCGGCGATCCTGAACACCATCAATCCGCGTCTGTTCCCGGACCAGGTCGCGTTCATCCTGGCCCATGCCGAAAATCAGTACGTGTTCTTCGATCCGGCTTTCGGGGCCCTGCTTGAAGAGCTCTCGCCGCGGCTGCCCACGATCCGGGGCTATGTCTGCCTGAGCGGACGTCATGAGATGCCGTCGCTGCAGCTCCCGAACCTGCTTTGCTACGAGGAGCTGATCGAGGCCGAGCCGGTCGATAGCGACTGGTCGCCGGTCGGCGAGCGGGACGGCGCGATCCTCTGCTACACCTCGGGGACCACCGGCGATCCCAAAGGTGTGCTCTACAGCCATCGATCGCTGGTCCTGCACGCCTTCACGGTGGTGGCCGCCGACGGCATGGGAATGTCTACGCGCGACAGCGTGCTGCTCGTGACCCCGTTGTTCCACGTCAACGCCTGGGGCGTGCCGTTCGCGGCGGCCATGTGCGGGGCGAAGCTCGTCCTGCCCGGCGCGGCCTTGGACGGAGAGAGCCTCTTTCATCTGATGCGTGGCGAGCGCTGCACGTTCAGTCTCGGGGTGCCGACGGTCTGGCTGGGCTTCCTCGACTACGTGGCCGCCCATCGCGAGCACCTCGACCTGTCTGGTCTGGCCCTGGAGCGGGTGCTTATCGGCGGCTCGGCCGCGCCGCGCAGCTTGATCGAGCGGTTCGACTACATGCTGGGCGTCTATGTCATTCACGCCTGGGGGATGACGGAGACCAGCCCGCTCGCCACCATCGGCACGCCGCTGCCGCAGCACGCGTTGATCGACCGGCAGAGCCGCTACGACATCCAGACCCTGCAGGGCCGCGCCATCTACGGCGTCGATCTGCGGATCGTGGGCGACGACGGTGCGCCGCTGCCCCACGACGGCGTCGCCGCTGGTGACCTCCAGGTCCGTGGGCCGTGGGTGGTCCAGCGCTACTTCAAGGCCGATGCGCCGGCGACCGACGCGGCCGGCTGGTTCGCCACCGGGGATGTGGCGAAGCTCCACCCGAACGGCTACCTCCAGCTCACCGACCGCTCGAAGGACATCATCAAGTCGGGGGGCGAGTGGATCTCGTCGGTCGATCTCGAGAACACCGCGATCGCCCATCCGGATGTGCGCGAGGCGGCGGTCATCGGCGTGCCGCATCCGAAATGGCAAGAGCGACCCATCCTGCTGGTGGTGTCGGCGCCCGAGGCCACGCCGCGTCGAGACGACATCCTGCAATTCCTGGCGGCCCGGGTGGCGCGGTGGCAGATCCCGGACGACGTGATCGTGGTGCCGTCGCTCCCGCGCACGGCGACCGGCAAGCTGCTCAAGAGCGTGCTGCGCGAAACCTACCGGGATCATCTCCTGCGGGACGCCGCGGTCGAAGCCTGATGTGATCAGTCCGGCCGTGCGCCCGGCTCGACGTCCAGCGCCCGCAGGCTTTCGGCGTATTTGGCCACGCCCTCTGTCATGATGGCGACGATCTCGCTCTTCTTGCGCGCGATGCGGCTGTTCAGCCCGCCGACGCCGAGGGTGAGTTGCACCCCGTGCGGCGCCGCCGGCAAGGGCATGGCGATGGCGGCGGCGTTCGGGAACGGGAAGGCGGCGAGCAGCGCGTAGCCCTCGCGGCGAATCCAGGCCAGCTGGTCCTGAAGCTGGGGGATGTCGATCCGGTCGCCCTTGCCGCCCACATACGCGTTGATGTGCCGACAAAGCTTGTCGACGGCTTTTGCGGACATCCGGCTCATCAGCACCAGGCCGGCTGCGGAATGGGGCAGCACCCGCATGCTGCCCTCGGTCATGGCGACCTTGTGGGGGTGGTTGGGCTGGATGATGCGCAGATGCTGGATGAAGATGTCGTTCTGCGAGGAGATGACGACGGTCTCGTTCGTCTGCTCGAAGATCGTGCCGACCAGGCGATCAATGTCGCCGGCGCCAAACAGATGGTGGTTCACCCAGTCGCCCAACGCGGCGACGCGCGGGGTCGGGAAGTAGGTCCGAGAGCCTCGGTCGTAGTTGAGATAGCCGAGCACCACCATGCTCTTGAGCAGCGTCGTCGTGCTCGACTGCGGGTAGCCCAGCTTCTCAAAAATGTAGGTGAGCCGAAGCGGCGCGCGCTGTTCCTGGAACAGCTCGAGGATCTCGAGGGTCCG
Organism: uncultured Phenylobacterium sp.; assembly: GCA_964575195.1. Lineage (GTDB taxonomy): Bacteria > Pseudomonadota > Alphaproteobacteria > Caulobacterales > Caulobacteraceae > Phenylobacterium. The sequence goes on along the minus strand of CAZNPJ010000006.1, from coordinate 166,926 downwards.
GGCGGCGGACTTGATCGGGTCGCGGCGCATCGGGAGCGTCCTGAGCTGTGGCCTGCGAAGTGTGCATCATCCGCGCGAGCTAAGGCGTGGCCGAGAGCCATGTCCAGGGTGCTAGCACATATGTGATTTTCGGTGATCCGGCCAAGCAAGCCCACGAAGCCTGCGGACGAGCGTCGAGAGCGAACACTTGTGTGGATAGTAATAGATCCAGCTCACGAGAGGCTGTCAAAGGCCCGAACGAATATTCCACTTGAGATATTCCAAGCCTCTGTTGCGGGCGGCTGGTAATCAGGACGGGGCAACGTCCATCCCCCGACATGCGGCGCGCATGTCTTTGCGTCGTTCAAACGAAGAAGAGACCGCTGGCCAGCGGAGACTCCAAGGGGAAACAAGATGCTCATCGCGCCCACGCCGCGCCGCGCCGCCCTCGCGGCGAGCGCCTCCATATTCACGCTCCTTCTCGCCGCCCCCGTCGCGGCCCAGACGACGGCGGACGGAGCCTCCGCCACCCTCGACGAACTGGTCGTGACCGCTCAGCGTCGGGAGGAGAAACTCCAGTCCGTGCCGATCGCCGTGTCCGCCTTCTCGCAGGACATGCTGCAGCGTCAGAAGATCGATGGCGGCCCGAACCTGCAGCTCGCCATCCCGAACGTGACCTTCGCGAAGAGCTACTACAGCGGCTATAACTTCCAGATCCGCGGGATCGGCACGAAGCAGACGGCGATCACCGGCGACTCCTCGACGGGCGTGCATTTCAACGGGGCGCCGCTCACGTCCAACCGCCTGTTCGAGGCCGAGTTCTTCGACGTTGAACGCGTCGAGGTGCTGCGTGGCCCGCAGGGGACCCTTTACGGCCGCAACGCCACAGGCGGCGTCGTCAACGTCATCACCGCCAAGCCGACCGACACCTTCGAGGGCGTCCTCCGGGGCGAGGTGAGCAACCACGACGGCCGCAAGCTGCGCGCGATGGTCAACATCCCCCTCATTGGCGACCAGTTGGACCTGCGCCTGGCCGGCGCCACGCTCAGCCGCGACGGCTTCGTCGACAACCTGGGGACGGGACACAGCGTCGACGACCGCGACCTCTACTCGTTCCGCGCCAGCCTGCGCTGGCGTCCGTCATCCACGCTCGACGCCAATCTCGTGTGGCAGCACTTCGATGAGGAGGACAGCCGCCTGCGGACCGGCAAAGGCCTCTGCACGCGTGACAACGGCCCGGCCTCGGTAGGCAGCGCGGCGGTGACCAACGCGGTGGTGCGCGGGTTCCTGAGCCAGGGCTGCGCCGACGCCTCGGTCTATAAGAAGGCCGCCTATGGCACGCCGAACTCCCTGACGACGCTCTATGGCCTGCTGGCCTTCAGTCGAGGACTGGCGAGCGGCGACGTCTATGGCAACACCCAGCCGAACAGCCTCAGCGTCATCGACTCGGCGATCGACCCCTCGTACCGCGCGAAGGAGGACGTGTTCTCCCTGAACGTGGCCTGGGACATCAGCGACAAGCTGCAACTCAACTCGCTGACGTCCTACTACGAGGGGCGGCTGGACGCCCGCCAGGAGGTCAATCGATTCCAGGCCGTCGTCCCGTTCGCCAGCACTGCGCTTGCGCCGGGCGGCGTGGTCAACGACGCCCAACTCGGCGCGTCCAATCGCCTGATCATCTCGGATTCGCTGCAGACCCCTTCGCGCCAGTGGAGTCAGGAGCTGCGCCTGCAGAGCAGCCTGGATGGGCCCTTCAACTTCAGCCTGGGTGCGCTGGCCCTGCGCTACGACACGGTGCAGTCGTTCTACATCCTCTCGAACGCCTTCACGAACGCGGCCCGGGTGGCGAATGGCGGAGCGGCCTGCGCTCTCAGCAGCGCGTGCGTCTACATCGATCCCAACCGTGACCCGACCATCGACGGACACGGCAACTACCTGAGCTTCCAGCCCTATCATCTGAACTCGAACGCGGTGTTCGGCGAAGTCTACTACCAGCTGACGCCAGATCTGAAGTTCACAGGTGGGCTGCGTTACACCGACGACAAGAAGACGCTGGAGAACTACCCGATCCGTCTGCTGACGGCGGGCAGCGGACTGACCCGCGGCAATCCCGCGCGGCTCGTCGCCCGCTTCAAGGAGTTCACCGGTCGCGTCGGCTTCGACTGGAAGCCTGACCTGGCGCTTACCGACGAGACCCTTGTCTATGCGTTCTACTCGCGCGGGTACAAGGGCGGTGGCCCGAACAACATCGGCCAGGTCGCGGGCCCGCGACCGTTCTACGATCCGGAATTCGTGAACGCGTTTGAGGTGGGGACCAAGAACACCCTGCTGGACGGTCGCCTTACCCTGAACGGGGCCGCGTTCTACTACGACTATAAGGGCTACCAGATCTCCAAGTTCGTGAACCGCATCTCGACGACCGAGAATGTGGATGCCGAGATCATGGGAGCTGAGCTGGAGGCGGTGTGGGAGCCGGTCGATGACCTGCGCCTCAACGGCACGCTCGGCCTGCTGGACACCCGGATCAGGAACGGGGAGTCGATCGACCCGATGAACCGGACGAACCACGATCCGAACCTCACCTACGTGAAGAGCTCGTCGGCGGCGGGCTGCGCCGTCCCGACCGCGGCCCTTGCCAATCTGCTGAATGTCATCCAGCAGGCGCCGGGTGCGGCGAACGTTCCCGGCGTCTCGGGCAATCCTGCCGCGATCCTGGGGGCCTGCTCGGGCGCGTTCGCGACGTCCTTCGGGGTCGTGCCGACCGACGGCGTCGCGGCTCAGCTGAAAGGTAACGAGCTGCCCGGCTCCCCGCATTGGACCGTGTCGCTGGGAGCCCAATACGGTTGGGATCTGGACAGCGGCTGGCGGATCACGGCCCGTGCCGACTACTACCGGCAGGGCAAGTCCGAGGCCCGCGTGTTCAACACGCCGGTGGACCGCATCCGCGGCTGGGACAACGCCAATGTCTCGCTGCGACTGGTGAAAGCCGACGACGGACTTGAGCTGGAGGCCTTCGTCAAGAACGTCTTCAATGACCGTTCGATCACCGATGTCTTCCTCGTGGACGAGGCGCTGGCGCAACTGCCCAACGCGGTCTTCACCGAGCCGCGTATCGTGGGACTGTCGATCCAGAAGACGTTCTGATCCAGGGCGGTCAGGCCGGAAAGCGACGGCGGCGCTCCCCTGGGGGCGCCGCCGTTCTCGTTTGGCCGAGTCGATCTCATCACATCAGTGATGTTCCGCAGAGCCGGCGGCCTGCGGGCGGGGCGGTTCGACCACCCCGCTAGCATCGCCGCATTGCATAGCGGGAGAATGAGATGAGCGGTCGACTGGCGGGACGGGTTGCCGTGGTGACGGGGGCGTCGCGCGGACTGGGCAAGGCCACCGCCCAACTGCTGGCGCAGGAGGGCTGTGCTGTGGCGCTGATCGACCTCAAGGCGCCGTGGGCTCAGACCGCGGCCGATGAAATCGTCGCCGACGGCGGGCGCGCCATCGGCCTGGGCTGCGACGTGTCCGACCAACGGGCCGTGACGGAGGCGCTCCAGGCCACCGCCGAGATCTTCGGGCGCCTCGACGTGCTGGTTAACAACGCCATGTGGAACGTCTACGAGCCGATCGCCGACATCAAGCCGGAGACGGTCGGTCGGATGGTCGGCGTGGGCTTCTCTGGCGTCCTATGGGGCATTCAGGCGGCGGCGCCGCTGATGCGCGCCAACGGAGGCGGCTCGATCATCAACATCGCGTCGGTCAGCGCGTTGCTGGGCATTCCCAATGGCGTCGTCTACTGCGGCGTGAAGGCGGCGGTGACGGGCATCACCCGCGCGGCGGCGGCGGAACTGGGGCCCCAGAACATCCGCGTCAACGCCGTCGCGCCATCCACCGTCGACACCGAAGGTGTGCGCAGAGTGGTTTCGGAAACCGGGATTGCAAAGCGGATCGCCCAGACGCCCCTGGGCCGGCTGGGCGTGACGGCCGACATCGCCAAGGCGGTGCGCTACCTGGCCTGTGACGACAGCGACTTCGTCACTGGCCAGTTGCTGACGGTCGATGGCGGCTTGGCCAACGCCCTTTCCTAGTCGAGGCTCCCATGGGGCGTTCGCCGGGACCGCCGCGCCGCCGGGCTAAGCCCGTTTAGGCGGCGGCCCGGTTCAGTTTGGCGAGCCGGCTCCGATGATGGTCGGCGTTGCCAAACGCCAGGTCGATCATGATCAGGCGCTTGAGGTAGTGGCCCACGGCCAGCTCCTCGGTGAAGCCGACGCCCCCGTGCAGCTGCACCGACTGACGGCCGACGAACAGGCTGGTCTGGCCGACGCGGGCCTTGGCGGCGGCGATGATGCGGCTGCGCTCGGGCCCGGGCTGACCCAGCGCCAGGGTGGCCAGGTAGGTCATTGAGCGAGCCTCTTCGCAGGCGATGGCCATATCGACGGCGCGATGCTGCAGCGCCTGGAACGCGCCGATGGGCTGGCCGAACTGCTTGCGCGTGCCCAGGTAGGCCATGGTCATCTCGTAGACCGCGTCCATGGCCCCCAGCGCCTCGGCCAGGCGGGCCACGACACCATGGTCGACCGCGTCCGCCAGTAGGGCGAACCCCGCGCCGGGCTCGCCGATCAGCGCGTCGGCCGGTGCGACGACGCCATCCAGGCGCAGGCGCGCGTTCACCCGGTTGTCCATGGCGCGGCTGGGTTCGACCGTTAGGCCCGGCGCGTTGGCGGCGACGAGGAACAGGCTGATCCCGTTCGGGTCGGACGTGTCGCCCGAGATCCGGGCGGGAACGATGAAGATGTCGGCCGCACCGCCGTCGAGAGCATGGCTCTTCTCGCCGGTCAGCCGATAGCCGCCCTCGATCGGTTCGGCGATCGTGGCGACGTGGTCGAGCTCGAACCGTCCATCAGGTTCCGCATCGGCGAGCGCGACGACGGCTTCACCGCCGGCGATCGCCGCCATCAGCTGCGCCCGCCGCGCGGACGGCAGCCCCGCCAGCAGGCGAGGGGCGATGACACAGCTCGAGACGAAAGGCTCGAGCATGAGGAAACGGCCGATCGCCTCGCCGAGCACCATGGTCTCCACGGGCGTCGCGCCAAGGCCTCCGTCCGCCTCGGGCACGTTGAGCGCCAGCCAGCCCAAATCGGCCATCCGGGCCCAGCTCTTGCGGTCGAACCCGTCGCCACGGGCGCCCTGGGCGCGCCAGGCGGTGAAGGCGTAGTGGTCGGCGCCATAGCGCAATGCGCTGTCCTGAAGGAGACGCTGTTCGTCGGAGAGTGCGAAGTCCATCTTGGCCTCAGAGTCCCAGCGCGCGCCGGGCGATGATGTTGCGTTGGATCTCGTTAGACCCGCCGTAGATGCTGGTGACGCGGGAATACAACATCCCCTTTGCGGCCCACGGCTCGGGGCCGGGCAGGGGCGCATTCCCGACGGCGCCGAAGTGCATGGCGTCGTAGCCCTGGAGTTCGGTCCAGAACTCGGTGATCTGCTGCAGGAGCTCGGACCAGCGGACCTTGATCATCGAGGCGCGGGGACCGGAATCCAGGCCCGAGGCCGCCTCGGCCATGGTGCGCATCACCATGCCCTCCAGGGCCATCACCTCAAGATTAAGTTGCGCCAGCCGGTCGGCGACGCGCGGGTCGTCCAGCAGTGATCGGCCGCCAACGCGCGCGTTTTCCGCCGCGGCTCGCGCGCCGCGCAGCTGTTGCGCCAGGCGCGTGGCGGTGGCCGCCGTCACGCCCCGCTCGCGGTCCAGCAGCACCTTTCCATAGCCCCAACCCTTGCCCTCCTCGCCCAGCAGCGCGTCGGCCGGCAGGCGGACGTCGTCGAGGAAGACCTCGTTGGTGTGATGGATCTCATCCATCGTCACCACGGGCCGGATCGTGATGCCGGGCGTGTCCATGTCGACGAGGAACAGCGAGATGCCGGCCTGCTTGCGGGCGTCGGGATCGGTACGCGCCAATAGAAACATCCGGTTGGCCACGTGCGCATAGCTGGTCCACGCCTTCTGGCCCGAGATGACGTAGTCGTCGCCGTCGCGGACAGCCCGGGTCGACAACGAGGCCAGATCCGAGCCGGCCCCGGGCTCCGAGTAGCCCTGGCACCACCAGTCGTCGCCGGAGACGATCGCCGGCAGGTACTTGGCCTTCTGGGCCTCGCTGCCGAAGGTGAAGATGATCGGCCCGATCAACTCGAGGCCCTGATGGAACTGGACGGGCGCGTCGGCGCGGGAGGCCTCGGTCTCGAAGATGTAGAGCTCGGTCGGATCCCAGCCCGTCCCGCCATATTCCTTGGGCCATGAGGGGGCGCCCCAGCCTCGTGCGTGGAGCAGCTTCTGCCACGCGACGAACTCGTGGGGCTCCAGGCGCATGCCGGCGCGCACCCGCGCCTTGAAGGAACTGGGCGTGTTCTCGGAGAAGAAGGCGCGGAGTTCGTCGCGGAAGGCGGTCTGCGCGGGCGTGAGATCTAGGTTCATGGCGTCCGTGGGCTCAGAGGCGGCAGCGGGTCTCGGCGATGCCGCGGACCCCCAGGTCATGGAAGGCGATCAACCGGCCGGCGGCGTCGGCGTCGCTCACGAGCTGGCCGCCGCTGTTGGAGATCGAGGTCACGAAGAGCGTGGCGAGATCGTCGCCGCCGAACGCCGGGCACGACGGGAAGGGCGCGGGCGACTCCAGGACGCGGTCCAGGCGGCCGTCCGGCGCGAAGCGCGCGAGCTTCTGGGCCTGCACCAGGGCGATCCAGATGAAACCGTCGGCATCGACCGTGGCCCCGTCGGGGGCGCTGGACATTGCGGCGGTGTCGATCAGGTCGCGCCGCGCGCCGACCGCGCCGGTCGCGGGATCGTAGTCGAAGGCCCAAACCATCTGCTTCAGGCTGTCGGCGAAGTAGAGGGTGTCGCCCTCGGGGCTGAAGCAGATGCTGTTGGAGATCGCGATGGTGTCGGTCGGAATGACCTCCCATCGCGCGCCGCCATTGAATCGGTAAAGCTTGCCGGCGGGTTCGGCGGCGTGGCCGACCGTCAGCGAGCCCGTCACGAACCGTCCCGAGCGGTCGGTCTTGCCGTCGTTGAGGCGCTCGGCCGCCGTCAGCGCGTCGGGGCGCACGATCCGTGTGAAGGCCGACGTCGCGAGGTTTAGCCGAAAGACGCCGCTCTCCAGCCCGGCGATCAGTTCGCCTGGCCGGCCCAGGACGATGCTGCCGATCTGCTCCGGCGCGGGGAAATGAGTTTGTTCGCCGGTCGCGGGGTCGTAGCGCCAGACGCGGCAGGCGACGGAGTCGACCCAGAAGAGCGCGCGGATATCCGGATCCCAAAGCGGCGATTCACCTAGCCGGCAACGTTCGCGGCCAACGATTTCGACCCGGTAGGTCACGGATGCTCTCCTGTGATCATGGGGGCGGCGCGGTTCTTGGCCTCGCGGATCCGCAGGCTTGCCCCGCGGTTGGCCAGCAGCAGCTCGCCGTTCAGCGCCGCGGCGGCCGGGGAGAGCAGGAAACCGGTCAACGCCGCCACCTCATCCAGCGCGGCCGCCCGCGTGAGGTTGGTCCGATCGTCGGGAAAGTCGGTGGCGACGACGTTGGCGCGCAGCCCGCGGCCCATGGTTTCGAGTGCGACCGAGCGCATGAGCCCGGCCGCCGCGCCGGCGAAGGCCGCCTCGTGCGCCGCACCCCATGCGCCAAGGTGGCCGCGATGACCGACCAGGACGCAGCTAGCCCCGTCCGGGAGCTGCGGCAGGACGGCGCCCAGCAACTCGAACAGATCGACGAAGGCCGTGAGACCGGCTTCGAGCTGATCGTCGTCGACCGCGAGAAAATCTGGCGACCGGGCGGGCGGCGGCGCGACCACGACCAGGGCGCCGAGCTGCTGCGTCAGAGCTTCGGCGATGGCGTCCGGCCGGGCCGCCGGCGCCCTCAGCACGGTGTGGCCGAGGGCGTGAAGGCGTTCCGCGACGGCCAACGCCAGGTCGCAGGCGCCCGTGACAAGGATCGGCGCGCTCATAGGGGCGGGAGCCCGAGCGCCTTGCCGCCGTCGGCAAGCAGCACCTGGCCGTTGACGAACGCGGCGTCCGGACCGGCCAGGACCGCGACCAGCGCCGCGATGTCCGCCGGTCGGGCGGCGTCCCCCGAGGGTTCGAGCCGCTTCAGCGGGCCCAGCATGTCGCCGAAATCGTCGAGCAGGCGTGTGCCGACCATTCCCGGCGCGACGGCGTTCACCCGGATGCCGCGCCAGCGCAGCTCGATCGCCATTGCGCGTGTAAGGGCGACCACACCCGCCTTCGAGGCGACATAGTGCGCGCCACCGGCCCCGCCCAGGTACCCCCGCGACGCGACGTTGACGATCCGCCCGCCAGGGCCCATCCGGCGCACCGCTTCCTGGGCGACGCGGAAGGCGCCCACGAGGTTGATCTCCATGACCTTTCGACACGCGTCGCGCGCGATCCGGGGGATTGGGTCCAGCGCGCCGCTGACGCCGGCGTTGTTCACCGCGACATCCAGGCGGCCCGCCGCATCGAGCACGCGCGCGACCGCGGCCCGGTCGCGGCAGTCCACGACATGGCTGGAGACGGGCAGACCGGCCGACCTCCAGTCGGCTTGCGATTTCGCCAGCTGGGGTGCGTCGGCGTCCAGCGCCAGCACGTCGTAGCCATCGGCCGCGAGGCGCTCGACGATCGCGCGCCCGATGCCCTGGGCGGCCCCTGTCACCAATGCCATTTCCGGCACGCTCGGCGTCCCTCTGTTCGACGGCACCTAACCGCAGCGTTGGTCTGTGGCAGGTCATCCGGCCCGCGGCCTGGCGCTAATCACATGCGTGATGTGCAGTTCAGGTCAGGGTCGCCAGCGCAGCCCGGGTGAAGCCGATCAGCGAGGCTGTGTCGGCGCGCCGGACTTTGTCGACCCACTGGGGATCGGCCAGCAGCGCGCGGCCGACGCCGACGAGGTCGACCTCGCCGCGCGCGAGCATCGCCTCGATCCTGTCCAGCGACGAGGCCGCGATCACGTCCGCCCCTTCGCGCAGGGTGGCCACGACGTCGGCATCCAGTCCGACCGACCCCACCGTCATCACGGGCCGACCCGAGAGCTGCCGGGTCCAACCGGCGAGGTTCAACGTCGAGCCGGCGAACTCGGGCTCCCAGAACCGCCGCGTGGAACAGTCGAAGATGTCCACGCCCGCCTCGGCCAGCGGGCCCAGGAAGGCCTCCAGCGCATCGGGCGACGGGAAGAGGCGAGCTGAGTAGTCGACCTGCTTCCACTGCGAAAATCGGAACAGAATGGGGAAGTCCGGCCCTGTCGCCGCACGGCACGCGCGCACCACCTCGACAGCGAAGCTGAGCCGACCGCTCGGGCTTCCGCCGTAGCGGTCGTCGCGAAGGTTGACGCCCGACCACAGGAACTGATCGATCAGGTAGCCGTGCGCCCCATGAATCTCGACGGCGTCGGCGCCGATGTCGCGGGCCGCGCGGGCGCCGCGCGCATAGGCCAGGATGATATCGGCGATCTCGTTCTCGCTCGCCGGTGCGCCGAACTGCACCCCGGGTTCGTACAGTCCCGATGGCGAGACGGCAGGGAGCTGGGGATTAGGCGGATCGGCGGTGAGCGATCGATGCCCCCCCATATGCCAGAGCTGCGGAATGAAGGCCGCGCCGGCGGCCTGAACCTCCCGCGCCACGGTCGCCCAGGCCGGCAAGGCGTCGCCGTGGAAGTGCGGGATGTCAGGGTGATCCACGGCGACCGGATGATCGATCGCGACGCCCTCGGTGATGATCGCGCCGACGCCGCCTTCCGCGCGTCGGCGATAGTAGGCGGTCACGTCGGCCGTGGGTTGGCCGCCCGGCGAGAAACGCCGCGTCATCGGCGACATCACCGTTCGGTTGCGCAGGTTCAGCCCGGCGATGCGCACGGGGTCGAAGAGGGTTGGTCGAGCCACCATGGGTCCTTTCGTGACGGGCGACCCACAGCCTTCCACGCCCTGCAAGGCAGCGCCGCAGGCCCAGCCGACCGGCGCGTGAAATCACGGAGGTGATCTGCGAGAGCTGTCGGCCATCACGCACGTGATTTATCGCGCGCTACGCCGGGCCAGGGGCGAGGTCGCATCAGCCCATCCTAGGACGGCTGAAACAGCGATCCCTGGGAGCCCGGCATGGATTGGAACTACGGAGATATCCTCGACGCCGTGGCGCGTGTCGTGCCGCCCGACCGCCCGGCGCTCATCTGGCGCGACGATGTGGTGACCTGGGCCGACTTCGACCGGCGTACGAACAACCTGGCGCAGGGGTTGGTCGACCGCGGCTTCGCGCCGGACGACCGCGTAGGCATCCTTTGCCGAAACCACCCCGCCTACATGGAATTCCTTGTCGCCGGGGTGAAGGCGCGGCTGCTGACGGTGAACCTCAACTATCGCTACACCGCCGACGAGATCGCCTACGTCCTGGGCGACTGCGGCGCGACAGGCCTCTTCTACCAGGACGAGTTCGAGCCGATGCTGGAGGCGCTGCAGGCGCGGCTGCCAGGCGTCACGACTTGGGTCAGGATCGAGTCGGATCGCGCGCCTCGCGCAGGCCAAGATCGCGTCCTCAGCTACGAGACCCTTTGCCGAGACGGCTCCGGCGCGCCGCTGCAGATCCAGCGCGAGGGCCAGGACGGCTATCTGCTCTACACCGGCGGCACCACGGGCAAGCCGAAGGGCGTCCATTGGCCGACCAACCAGGCGCGGCTTGTCCAGCTCGAGTCGCCGTTGATCGCCAAGGCGCCGACCACAATGGCCGAGCACGCCGAGATGGTGCGCTCGAACCCCGCGCCCAGCCGGATCATCCCGGCCTGCCCGCTGATGCACGGGTCGGGCAGCAACGCCGCAATGGGCGACCTGCTGAACGGTGGAACGGCGATCATCCTGGCGAGCGACCGCTTCGACGCCGACCAGCTATGGCGGGAAGCCGAGCGCCATCGCGCCACGCGGGTGGCGATCGTCGGCGATGTTTTCGCGAAGCCGATGTTGAAGGCTCTGGACGACAATCCCGGCGCCTACGACCTTTCATCCATGAAGGCGATCAGTTCCGCGGGCCTCACCTGGACCAAGGACGTGAAGGCCGGCCTGCTGCGACACCTGCCGCAGGTCATTCTCGTGGACATCCTGGGCGCGTCGGAAGCCTCGGGGCTGGGGTATGCGGTCGCCAGGGCCGGCCATGTGGCCGAGACGGGAATCTTCGACGCGGCCCCCCTGACCGTGCTGATCGACGCGGACAGCGGCGCCGTGCAGCCCAAGGATCGTCCGGCGGAAGGGTTCATTGCGCGCAGCGGTGCGATGGCCGCTGGCTATTTCGGGGACCCAGCCAAGACCGCCGAGACCTATCGGATGATCGACGGCGTTCGCTATGCCGTGCCGGGCGACTTCGCCCGCTGGATTCCGCCGAACCAGTTCATGCTGATCGGGCGGGGCAACCTTTCGATCAACACCGGTGGCGAGAAGGTGTTTCCCGAGGAGGTCGAGGAAGCGCTCAAGCTGCAGCCCGGTGTCATGGACGCCCTCGTGGTGGGCCAGCCCGACGACAAATGGGGCAAGGTTGTCGTCGCGATCGTCCAGGCAGGCGACGGTTTCGACGAGGCGGCGGTCCGACAAGGGCTTTCGACCACGTTGTCCAGCTACAAGCACCCCAAGCGGTTCATCCTGGTCGACGACGTGCCTCGCCACGAGAGTGGCAAGGCCGACTACCGCGCCGCCAATGCGCTGGCCGTAAGCTAAGGCCTAAGGCTTGGGCTTGGGCAGCCAGACGTTGTTCGACTGGCTGCCAATCGCCATCAGCTGACCGTCCTCGGCAAACAGCCTGATCTCGCCATGGGCGAAGCCGGCATGGGTTGCGGCGATCCGAGCGTCGCAGAGCACCCAGCGCGTGGGGCGCACCGACAGCACCCGCAGTGTATTGTCCAGGCTGGTCCCGCCCAAGCCGCCGCCGAGCGCCGCCGCCAGGGCGTAGGGCACGAAATCCGCGAACACCGCCAAGGTGGCGACATCGATGGCGGCGTCGTCCGTTAGGCGAAGCCAGAACGCGCGCCGGCCCGTCTGGCTGATCTCGCCGGTCGGAGGGCTTTCGCCCAGCGGCCCGGGGGGGCAACGCATGAGGATGCGCTCGGTGAGTGTGCCGGGCGACTGCCCATGGGGCCAGAACGTCGGCGGCGCGCACGCCTCGGCCGCGGGCACGTCCGGCGCCTCTGACCACTGGCGGGACACCGGGCTCTCGCGCGATCCGAGGGCGGCGAGAACGGTGAAGACCTCCCCGCCGGCGGTGCGTCCGATGGCGCGGGCCTGGCTGACGGCCCGGCTCGCCACCGGCGTCTCCACGGCGATGTCGAGCACCTCGTCCGGTCGCACGGCGCCCAGGAACTGGGCGGTCGCCCAGATCACCGGCCGCCCGGTTGCGTCCTCGAGCGCGGTCAGCGCCGCACCCATCCCGACGCCTCCGAACAGGAACACGTTCCCGGGCGGTCCCACGCACAACCGCCGTTCGGCCTGCAGCGATCGGCGCGATCCGTCGGCCGTGGCCTGGAGGGTCAGTATGCGTTCTGAGGGCATCGCGATCCGGAACAGTCGGGCAGGGCGGGATTGCCTGCGGCAATTGGGGCTCCGGCGCACGCATTCGCGTCTGTCGGCGGCGAACCGGCTCCAATATCGCATCCGTGATGCCGACCGCCGACCCGGTCCCCGCGTTGCCAGACCCGTCCGGTGATCTCGTCCTGGCGCAGAGGAGAACGCCGCCATGGATCCGATGTCACGCCTGCTGATCGAGCGCGAATGCGAGGCGCTCATGATCGACTACAACATCCACCTCGACGCGTTGCAGATCGACCTGTTCACGGCGCTGTTCACCGAAGATGCGATCTGGAGTCGCGTCGTGCCGTCGCCTCGCTTCGATCTCGTGGGGCCGCGCGCGATCGCGGATTTCGTCGAGTCGCATATGCGCCCGTCGCCGAGGCTGCGCCGCCATATGGTGGCCAACGCCAGGATCGACGTCCGCTCGCCCGACACGGCGGAGGGCTTCTGCCTCGGCCTCGTGGTCTTCGGCCCGAAGGGTGAGCCGCCGACGCCGATGGGAGGGGTGGAACTGGTCGGCGAGTATCGCGACTCCTACCGTCGCACGCCCGGCGGCTGGCGGATCGCGCGCCGCGAGCTGACCAAGGTGATCGACCTGGACGTCGTCGCCGGCTGACCCGCCGGCCGCCAAACCCGCACATCCGTGATGTTTGCGAGCGGGCGCCGCACCCCCTGGCCTGCGGCGTCTCAACTGGCGGACGACCGCGGCAAGCCTGCTTCACTGGAGACCGCGCATGACCGCCGCCCACGATCACATTGGCCGGGACGCCCGCGACAGCGTCGATGTCGTCGTCGTCGGCGCCGGCTTCGGCGGGATGTACGCGGTGCATCGCTTCCGCGAGATGGGCCTGACGGTTCTGGGAATCGAGGCGGGCGCAGACGTCGGCGGCGTCTGGTTCTGGAACCGGTATCCGGGCGCCCGCTGCGACCTGATGAGCCTGGACTACTGCTATTCGTTCTCGCCCGAGATCGAGCAGGACTGGACGTGGTCCGAACAGTTCGCCGCCCAGCCCGAGATTCTCGCCTATGCCAACTTCGTGGCGGACCGGCTGGGGCTGCGGGAGTTCTTCCGGTTCCAGACGCGCGTCGTCTCGGCCACGTTCGACGACGCACGTGCGATCTGGCGGATCGCGACCGACGACGGACGAACCGTCGAAGCCACCTATTGCGTGATGGCGACCGGCCCCCTCTCGATCCCGAAGGGTGTGCCCTATCCGAACGCGGACGCCTTCAAGGGGGATATTCTCCTGGCCGCCAAGTGGCCGCACACGCCGGTCGATTTCGCCGGTAAGCGCGTCGGTCTCATCGGAACAGGCTCGACCGGCATCCAGATCGTCCCAGAGGTCGCCAAGACGGCCGCGGAGCTGGTCGTGTTTCAACGAACCCCCAGCTTCACCCTGCCGATGCGCAACGTGCCGCTGGATCCGGACTACATCGCCGAGCTCAAGCGCAACTACGCGGGCATCCGCCAGGCCGCCCGCAACAGCCCGCTGGGCGGGGTTCGCCCACAGTCGACCCGTCCGTTCTTCAGCGTCACGCCCGCGCAGCGGCAGGCCCTGATGGAAGACTCCTGGCAGCGAGGCGGCTTGGCCTTTCTGGGCACGTTCTCCGACCTGCTCACCAATCCCGAAGCCAACGAACAGGTGGCGGAGTTCGTTCGCGGCAAGATCGGGGAGGTGGTCGCCGATCCCGTGACGGCCGAGGCGCTGAAGCCGCGCGGCTATCCCATCTTCGCCCGCCGGCCCTGCCTGGACACCGGCTACTACGAGGCGTTCAACGCCCCGCATGTGCGGCTGCATGACTGCTTTGCCGACCCGATCCTCCAGCTGACGCAAGGTGGTGTCCAGACGACGGTCGCGGGCGAGATCGAGTTGGACGTGCTGATCTTCGCCACGGGCTATGATGGCCTGACGGGCGCGCTGCTGGCTTTCGAGGTGGTCGGGCGTGGCGGGCTCTCGCTACGCGAAAAATGGCAGGGCGGCCCGCAGTCCTATCTGGGCCTTATGATGCAGGGCTTCCCGAACCTGTTCATGGTCTGCGGCGCGAACGGGCCCGCCGCGCTCGCCAACATCATCACGCTGGATCAGCAGAACGTGGACTGGATCGCCGCGGCGATCGCACATATGCGGCGCGAAGGGCTCACGGCGATGGAGCCAACGGCGGACGCAGAGCGATCCTGGATGGAGACCGTCCACGGCTTGGCCGAGCTCACGCTCGTGTCCAAGGCGAACACTTGGTACGTGGGCGCGAACATCGGCGGGAAGCCACGCGGTCTCAGCATGTATACCGGCGGCTTCCAGCGCTACAGTGAGGCCTGCAGCCTGGCCGCGAAAGGCTACGAGGCGTTCGGGTTCGCGCGAAGCTGCCACCCGGTTTGATCTCCGGGTTGAGGAGCTCTCCGGCGGCCGGGCGAACTGGGCCTGGCCGCCGTTCAGCGCCGGGCTGAGACGGGGCTCAGTCGTCAAAGCCGACGAAGACGGTCGCCTCTTGGACAGACTTGCGTTCGGAGACGACGGCGTTGGCGGGGAACGTTTCGTCCGGCCAGCCGAGGGCGATGCTTTTCATGATCACCTGGTCGTCCGCGACGCCCGCGTGCTCTCGGACCACGGGCGACTGCATGATCCCCTGGCTGTTGATCACGGCGCCCAGGCCGCGCGACCACGCGGCGTTGACCAGGGCGGTCGCCACGGCGCCGCAGTCGAACGGGGCGTCGTCGCTGCCCTCCAGTTCCTTGTCGAAGGTGATGATCACGCAGACCGGGGCGTCGAACTGGCGGAAGCCGCGCAGAACCCAGTCCTGACGCGCGTCCTTGTCGTCGCGAGCGATGCCCATCGCGCCGAACAGTTGCTTGGCCACACCGATCTGGCGATCGCGATGTTTGCCTTCGAAAGCGCCGCCGATGCGGAATTCGCGGGACTGGGGAACGCCCGCCAGGTTGCGTTCGGTGTTGCCGGCCCGGATGCGGTCCAGCGGCTCGCCGGTGATGACATAGAAGTTCCAGGGCTGAACGTTCATCGACGACGGCGCCCGCATCGCCAGGGTGATGATTTCCTCGATCAGCTCCCGCGGAACCGGGTCGGGCTTGTAGCCGCGGATGCTTCGGCGGCCGAAAATCACATCGTCGAATTGCATTGAAGCCTCTGGGTTCGCGCGGCCGGCTTCGGCCGGCGTCTTGTTCGCGTCTGGAGGGCTTATTGCAAACGCGCGCCGTAGCGTCATTCAAGTCGTCGTGGCGCGTCCTGGGTTTCGTCGCCGCTCAGGCGGCGGCGCCCCGCGCGACGAGGCGGAAGTCGTGCAGTTCGTAGCGGGGCTCGGGCATTCTTGCGAGGCGTCCGGTGCACCAGGCGAAGCCTTCGGCGAGGTCGGCGAGTTGCGCGCGCCACCACGCGCCCTGGCCGCCGCTGCCGTAGAATTGGGCGCAGAGGCGCAGGTGGCGTCGCATCGCGCCGATCATCATCGACTCGAAGTGCTGGCGCAGCGCCGCGGCGTCGCCGCCGTCGCGGATCGCGCCGATGACGGCGCAGGCCAGGATCGCCTCGCGCACGGCCTGGGCTGTGCCGTCGCCGCAGATGGGGTCGAACCCGATCGCCGCCGAGCCACATGCGAGCCAGTCCGGCCCCTGGAGGGCCGCCAGCATGCGCGGGCTGGTCTCGAAGCTGGAAGACGGCTCGCCGGCCAGCTCGATGCGTGGCGCGATGTGCCGGCTCTGCGCGAGCAGTGTCTCGATCGGCGCGCCGACGCACAGCATCCAGGCCCCGCCGGATGCGGAGGGGATCAGAAACAGCCAACCCTCCTCCACCGCCTCGATCCAGCAGGCGAAGCGGTCGTCCTCGTGCCGCAGGCGGACCTGGACGGCGACCGTGCGCCGCGCGCCGAAGCCGCGAAGGTCGCCGACCGGAAAGGGCGGAGCGGTGTGAATGGTCAGGGCCGGGTCGGGCAAATCCAGGGGTGGGGCGCCGAGCGCGGAGTCCAGATCGCCTTCGGACAGGACGACGGCGTCGTGGGGCAACATCGTCGGCTCACCGTCGCCCCAGGCGACGATCCGGCGCGTGATGCGGGGCCGGTCGGCGAACAGGTCAGCACGGTCGAACACGCTGCGGAGCAGGGCCAAGGCGGTGTCGCTGAGCAGAATGGCGGGCACCGGCGCGCGGCCGCCGGCCGTGTGGGTCGTGGGAATGCCCGCGCGGGCCAGCAGATGCGCGCAACAGTTCGCCGCGATGCCGCCGCCGCGGATCGCCACGGGTGGCGGCGTCCGCGCGGAGCCCGCCGGCGAACTCACCGGGTGACGACCATGCCTGACATGGTGATGTCGTGGGTCAGTTCCCAATCGGCTGCCGCCTTGAGGGTCTTGGCGTCGTACACCGCCACGTCGAACCCGGCGCCGTAGATGTAGAGCTTCTTTCCGTCGCCCGACATGCCGAAGTAGAAGCGCCGCCGGCAGGGGAACTCCGCCTTGTCGAGGGCCATGTTCTGGGTGACGTCGAAACGCCAGAACTCGCAGCGCTGATTGCCGAGTTCGCCGTTGACGGCCACCGTGTAGCCCTCCTTCCCGTCAGGCGACACCTCCAGCCCGGCCAGCGCCTTGGGCGAGGGGCCGATGGGCGAGAAGGTGAACTTGCGGGTGTCCAGATCCAGCCGGGCGATCCCGAAGGTCCGGTTGTGGACATAGGGGTCCTCGGTCTCGAACAGCGAGACGAACTGTCCGGGCGTTTGGAGCCGTTCCACCCCGCCACCGAAGCTGACGTCCTGCATGCCGGGCGCTTCCGGCTTTGAGAGATCGAAGTGGTCGACGGTCTTCAGGTCGGCGGTGTTGACCACGATCACCTTGTCGCGGAAGGCGTAGAGCGTCTTGCCGTCGGGCGACAGCATGAGCCCGCCGCGATAGCTGAACTTCTGATCGTCCGGCTCGAGATCGGCGGCGCGCACCACCTCTTTCTTCTGGAGATCGACCACCATGAACTGCTGTTTGCCGATCCGGTAGCTGTCCAGGCCTTTGTCCATCTTCGTGCCGAGCACATAGAAGTAGCGGCCGGTCGGGTCGGGCACACCGCCGGTGAAGCGGTAGCGGACCGTCGGCGTGTTCAGGCTGAAGCTGTTGACGATCTTGCGGGTCGCCACGTCCATCACCTCGATCCCACTGGTGGTGATCGTCGTGACGTAGAGCAGCTTACCGTTATCCGAGAGCCTGAGGCTCATCGGCAGGCCGGTCGCCAGGGTGATCTCCTGCGTGACCGTGCCCTTGGCCTCGTCGATGGCCATGACGTGGTTGGGATACCCGCCCAGGAACATGGTTCCCGCCTGAGCCGGGCTCAGGGTGGCGATAGCCGAACACAGGGCGATGAAACCTAGCCATGGCGTCTTCATGCGACGGGCTCGTCCTTGGAGGGGCTTGGGATCAGGGGAAAACAAGGTCCAGCTTGCG
The DNA here is from genome assembly GCA_964575195.1 of uncultured Phenylobacterium sp. Lineage (GTDB taxonomy): Bacteria > Pseudomonadota > Alphaproteobacteria > Caulobacterales > Caulobacteraceae > Phenylobacterium. The sequence goes on along the minus strand of CAZNPJ010000006.1, from coordinate 148,963 downwards.
CCAGTCCTTGGTGGCGATGGCGCAGTTGCTGGCCCAGTCCGGCGAGTAGTTGACGTGGTCGGCGACCTGGACGGGCCAGAAACAGGTGACGTAGCAGTCGTAGATGTCTCGCTCGACCGGCTGGCAAAGGCCGGCTGTTCCACCGGCGGCGTCGACCTCCCAGCCCGGCGAGAAGGACAGCGAACAGCCCATCGGGATGTGCGGCGTCTTCGACTTGCCGTCCGGTTGCTGCTGCAGCGCGACGACATCCTCCTCGGTCATGGAGGCCGCCTGGTCGATACGCTCCGCCTTTTTGTTGATTGGCCGGAGATGCTTCATGTCAGCGCCTTTCGTTCAGCGAAGCGTTCCAGGAACTGCGGGTTCTGCGCGCTGACCGCGCCGTAGATGCGCAGACAGGTGTCGGTCCACTGACGGATCCAGTCGCAGTAGTGCAGGTTGGCGTGGCCGGTGTCGCCGTAGCGGACGAAGGCCTCGTGGTGGCAGCCGCCAGCGCAGAGCGGACGGGCCCAGCAGGTCTGGCACTCATACTTGGCGCTGACGTGTCCGCGGGTGAGGAAGTCTTCCCGCTTTTCCTGGTCGACCCCGCTGGAGACGTGACCGAGGGTGTGGGAGTCCGCGTCCGTGAACCGGTGGCAGGGGGACAGATCGCCCGAGGGGCTGACGCCCAGGAGGCCCAGGCCCGCGCCGCAGGGGTGGGACTTGTTCACGCCCTGGATCAGTTCTCCGATGGTCTCACTGACGTTCGAGAAGCCGTGGCGCTGGCCGCGCAGCGCATAGGCCAGCCACTCGTCGGCAAGCTCGTGGAATTGGGCCAGGACCCCGTCCATGCCGGTGTCGTCGATGGCGTAGGACTGGTCGCCATTGCTGGTCACCGGCGCGAAGCCGATCTCGTCGAAACCCAGGTCGTCCTTCAGGTGGCGGTAGATCCGCACAACGTCGGTGACGCCATCCGTCAGGGTGACCCGCGCGGTGATCGCCCGGGTGTTGTGCCGGGCGATAAGCCGACGCAGCCGGGGTTCGATCACGGCGTAGGTTCCGCGCCCACGCTTGTCGACGCGGCGCTTGTCCTGCAGGTCCGGCGGGCCGTCCATGCTGACCGTCACGCCGATCTCATTGTCGGCCAGGAACTCGATGATCTCGTCGGTCAGCAGAGTGGCGTTGGTGGTCAGGCTGAAGCCGATGCCCCGGCCCTGCAGCGCCGCCTGCTCTCGGGCGTACTCCACGACCTGCCGGAGCAGCTTGAAGTTCATCAGCGTCTCGCCGCCGAAGAACGTGATGTGGACGGCCTGCCGTCCGGTCGATTGCGCCAGCAGGAAATCCACCGAGGCCGTAGCGGTCTCGAGCGTCATGTACTTGGGCTTGCCGTTTGGCGTCGCGATCTTGTCGGCGCCGAACTCGTAGCAATAGGTGCAGGCGAGGTTGCACTGGTTGGTGATGTTCAGCACCAGCGCCTGGAGCGGGAAGTCGGCCGGCGGGGTCGGCGGGCCGGCCGGCGTCGCCGGGCTCTCCGTGTCGGACACGATGCCGCGCACATACCGAAGCTCGCCCAGCAGTTCGTCCGCGTCGGCGCGGGCGTAGCCCTGCGCGATGAGAGCCTCGACCAGCTCGGCGTAGGACATCTCCTGCTCGCCCAGCCGCCGCAGAACCGCGCTGGCGCCGTCGTCGAGGGCGAACACGGCGCCCGCGGTGACGAGATAGATGAAGTCCTGGCCGGCCGCTTGGAACTCATGCAGCTCACCGCGCCGGTAGCGGGTGGAGGCCATGGGGATCATGTGGGTCATTGCATCGCCTCCGCCTGGTCCCAGCGCTTGTAGGTTGGCACGGTGACGACGAGGTAGGCCTTGCCGACCAGCGGGCGGCCGAACTTGTCCTTGGCATCCTTGGCCGTGGCGACCACCCAGACGTCGCCGTAGTTGTTGCGGCCGAACTTGCGCTTCGGGTTCGGGCCTTCCGTGGCCGGCGTGAACAGGGCCGTTGGGCTCAGCGTGCCGACATAGTTCGTGTCGTCGTCGTAGGTGACCGTGTGGAACTCCTCAAGGCTCCAGGTCACCGGGACCGGGCCAAGGGCGACGTCGTCATTCGTCTTGGGTTTGCCGTCGGGACCGTTGGCGTAGCCCACGACCTCGAACTGCTCGTAGCCCTTGTCGAACTTGAGACCGCCCAGGCGGGCCAACGAGGTCTCCGGGGTGACCTTGAGATAGTCGATGGTCTCGTAGACGGGCAGCGCCTTGACCAGCACGGCGCCTTTGACGGCCACGTCCCGTTGGCCGGTGACGGCCTTGTCGGCGACATCCGCAGTCACCACCAGCTCGCGCGGGCTGGCCGAGACCACCTTCGTCACGGTGACGCCGGCGCCCAGATCGATGTCCGCCGGGACGACCTTGGCCGGCAGGTTGTCGCCGAAGATGCGGACGGACACCTGTTTCGATCCGGCCTTCAAGGACGAGGGCAGCACCGCGGCGACCGTCGGATCTGACGATGCGCGCGTCAGGGTCACGTCGAAGCCGAACTCGTGGTAGGCGCCCCAGAACCAGCGGCCTTGGGCCATCTTCTGATCGGGCGCGAACCACATCACTTCGCGTTCGGCGTTGCGAGGGTCGTCGGGCGCGCTGGCGCCGCCACCCTCCGAGCCGCCGCGCCAGCTGTAGCCGCCATAGACCACGCCCTGGCTCTTGCGCGTGATGACCGCGCCGGTCTGCAGCGACCGCAGCGTGGTCGTGGTGACGAAGCGGTCCGCGTCCTTGCCCGGACTGATGGTCATCTCGCCGAGGTACGGGCCTTTGCCCGGCAGGGTGGCGGAGACCAGCCACTTGCCCGCCAGGCGCGGCGAGCGGATGCGCGGGGCCCAGCTGGCCCACTCCGGCGTGTGCAGGGGAGCTTTTTCGGCCAGCCAGTTCAGCGCGACCTGACCGGGCAGCAGCGGCTTTCCGTCAGGCCCCGGCGTCGGCGTCGCGCCGGGCGCGGGGCGATTGTACTGGGCCTCGGCTTGGGAATAGAGCGCCACGTGCATGTTCTGCAGCAGGGCCCATTCGCGCTTGCTCCGGCGCGACGACAGCGGTTGGGCGAAGGCGTGGCACGCGGCGCAGGCCTGGCGGACCGTTTCGTTGGGGATGTTGGTTTCGTCGACCAGCCGGTTCTCGGGAAGGTACATGACCGGCTTTGCTTCTTCCGGCGCGAGACCGTGGTGAGTCCCGAGATACTGGACGATCCGGCGAGCCTCCTCGGGCTCGACCACGGCGCCGTTGAGTTTGACCATCCGCTTGATGGTCTGGGCCCAGCCTTCCGGCGTCGAGCGCACCCAGGAGATCCGGGACAGATTGCCCTTGTCGTCCCGCGCGTGACAGCCGCCGCACTTGGCGACGGTCAGATCATCAGTGACCGGCAGGCCCGGATCGGTCTCGGTCCAGTCGACGGGGTCGGGACCCTGGGGCTTGCCGACCTCGGCCACCACCATCGACGCTGAGAAGACGCCTGCCAAAAGCAACCCGGCGGCGCCAGCCCAGCGCAGGCGTTTGCTCAAGCGACCGGAGTGGACCTGCGACGACGGAGGCCCCGGATCGGCCAGGCCGCGGCCCGCTGCACCAAGATTGCTCTCCGGGACACTCATCGCCAGATTCCCCCCACGCCGGCCGGACACGAGTCTCAACGGCCGCTCGGGTGTAGAGTGGGATCCGATGGTGAAGCTTGGTCAAGGCTCCGGTGCGTCTGTCGGTGTCTTGGATCGCATCGGCGACGCAAATTGGCGCAGATCTGGCGCCAAGGACGGGCAGGGCGCCTAAATCTTCTCCTCCGTGGTGAGCCATGCCGACAAGTCTGCGGGTGGATCCGGATAGGCGTCGACCACGGGACCCAGTGCGTCGATCAGCGGTTCCAGCCACGTCGCGTAGTTTTTCCAGTGATCCACGCCGTCGGCGAAGATCGGGCGGCGCACCTGTTCGGAGCTGGCGGTCCGCACCGCCCGGTCATTTTTATAGAACTCGAGGCAGGCGGGTTCGAACGGCAGGCCGAGGCCGTCCAGCAGCCGCCGGACCTCCGCCTCGGTGTCGGCCACCATCCGTTCGTAGATGACCCGGCAGACAGCGCCCGGCGCCGCGGCGTCGTAGGCGGCCATCAGGGCGACGTAGTCACGGTAGTAGCGGCCAATGTCGGCGAGGTCGTATGAGAAGGCCTGGCCCCGCGCGAAGTGCTGCTTCCAGCCTGAGAAGCAGCATCCGAGCGGGTGACGTCTGGCGTCGACAATCTTGGCGTTGGGCAGGATCGTCCGGATCAGCCCGACGTGCTGCCAATTGTTGGGCATCTTATCGATGAAGAGCGGCCGGTCGGTCTTCCGATGGATGCGGGTGCGCTCAATGTATTCCTCGCCCAGCCGGGCGCGATCGCCGGCGGACAAGGCCGCGACCATCGTGGCGAAGTCCGGAAAGTCGCCCTGGTCCACGCGCCCCTGGAGACGACTGGCGATCACCATCATCTCGGGCAGCTCCATCGTACCCTCGACCTGGCTATGGCTGGCCAGGATCTGCTCAACGAGCGTTGAGCCCGAGCGCGGCAGGCCGACGACGAAGATCGGGTCTGGGGCGGGGCACCCGCCCGGCCCCTGAGCGGCGATGAAGGGGCCGGTGAAGGTCCGCGCCGTGGCCGCGACCTCGGCCGAGAAGGCGGCGGCGTCATGCAGGATCATGCTTCGACGCAAGCGATTGCCGGCCTCGTAGTGATGGAATGACGCCGGATAGTCCTTGGCGTCCTCGAACGCCTTGCCCAGCGAAAAATGCAGGTGGAACACATCCTCCCGTGTGTCGTCGGTCGGGGGTTGCAGCGAGGCCAGCGCCGTGGTCATGGCGGCCACGTCGTCCGGCCCAAGGTGCACGGTCTTGAGGTTGGCGAGGCTCCACCAGGCTTCGCCCATTGTGGGCTGGCGGCGGACAGCGGCGCGATAGGCGTCGATGGCCTCGGCCTGCCGCCCCAAGGTCTTCAGCACATGGCCCAGGTTCTGCCAGACCTGCGGCTGATCCGGATGCTGCGCCAGCAGCGCCTCATAGATGGCGCGCGCCTGATCCTGGAATCCCAGGCGCACCAGCACCGAGGCGCGGATCAGGTCGTGGCCCGGGCTCTTCACCGGCGAGTCGGCCAGCACCTCGGCATGCTCCAGGGCCTCCGGCAGGCGGTTGCTCTGCACCAGCAGCCGGATCAGGAAGTCGCGGGCGAGGTCGAAGCCCGGCGCGGCGGCGACGGCCCGTTCGACCCAGTCCAGCGCCGCGGTCATGTCGCCCTGCCGCCAACACACCTCGCCACGCAGGCGCAGGGCTGGCGGGTCGTTCGGAACGCGGGCCAACCGCGCCTCGAGCAGCGCTTCGCTGGCGTCTAACTGGCCGTTCTTCATGGCGACGGCGGCTTGCAGCAGCTCACGGTCCTGGGACGCGGCCCGGACGCCGGCCAGATCGGCCCGCCATGCGTCGATGCGCCGGTCGGCGCGCCGCAGGGTCTTGGCGAGCAGGAACCAGCCTTGGGCCACGTCCGGCTGCTGGGCGGTGAGCGCCTCCAGGGCTGCTGTGGCGCGGCCTGTATCGCCGGCCTCGTCCGCCGCCTGGGCCAGCTCCCAAAGGACCGCGGGCACGCGCGCATGCTCACGCGCGAGGGGGATCAGTCGCGCCAGCGCCGCCTTGACCCGACCGAGCCGTCGTAGCGCCTGGCAGGCGAGCAGGGCGGCCTGCGGCGCGCCGGGCTGGCGTCGAAGGACCGCGTCGGCCTGGGCGAGCGCCGCGGCCGGATCGGTCTCCAGCCGCGCAGCGATTTCGCCCAGAGTGACCTGGAGCGGCGGCGGCTCCGGTGCAGTTGGCGAGATCGGCATGGCGACGTCCTTGTCCGGCCTGGCGTAGCGCCGGCTGCGCCGCCGCGGTCGCGTTCGCATCCGGCCTTTCGGGCGGTGCGCATGCAACAACGCTGACCGTCGGGGCCCTCTGACCGCCCGTATGGCAACGCTGTTGGGCGCCCCCGCACAAAATTACGACAATTCGTCAGCTCTCAGTGACGTCCAAGCCCCGACAACTCAGTTTTGACACTTCTGTGCACTTGACAGTGCTGAGGTCGGCCAACCCTATCAGCATTGATCCATCGCCGCGGAGTGCTGCGTCCGCGGAGGGCTTGGTGGATTAAGTATCAACTGGAATAGAGAATTGCAAATTGCTGTGCGCAAGAGGCGAAAGCCTCAGCGACAGGATCTGTATGCCTTGTGTCCGCGTGAGGCGCGGTGCGTGACGTTGGAGAGAGCGTCGCGTGGAGCTGTCTAAGCAGAAAACAATAAAAAGTGTTCGAGTGAGGACGGGAGGAGTTTGGGTCAAAACTGGGGGATTTAAATCGGATGATCAATCGAGCGACGTTTCGGAAAGCCCGTATCCTTGGCCTCTTGGCGGCCACAACCGGCCTCACGCCGCTGGCGCTGGCTCTGCCGGCCTATGCAGCCGCTGCGGAGGCCGCAGACTCCGCCGTCGATGAGGGCGCGACCCTCGGCGAAGTGATCGTTACCGCGACCCGCAAGTCGGAGAGCGTGCAGAAGGTCCCGATCTCGATCCAGGCGCTGGGCGCCGAGAAGATGCAGCAGCGGCAGGTGAAGGGGCTGTCCGACTTGGTGACCCTGCTGCCGTCGGTGTCGTTCGCCGGCCTGGGCCCGGGCCGGCAGACCGCCTTCTTCCGCGGGATCGTACCCGCCGGCGGCAACTACGCGTCGGTCGGCTACTACCTCGATGACATCCCGATCACCGGCACGGGCGTCCCGGATATCCACGTCTACGACCTCGAGCGCGTGGAAGCGCTGTCGGGTCCGCAGGGCACGCTCTATGGCGCGGGCTCGCTGGCCGGCACGATCCGCTTCATCACCAACAAGCCCAAGCTGGGGACGCTGGAGTACGGCTACGACGTCGAAGCCAACAAGTACGGGCCCGGCGACCTGGGCGGCCAGCTTGAGAGCTATGTGAATGCGCCGGTCACCGAAAACATCGCGATACGAGCGATGGGCTACTACCGGCGCGAGGGCGGCTTCGTCGACAATACGCCCAACAACGGCAAGCTGAACGACGGTCGCTCCGCGGTGCTGACCCTGGGCGACAACAACCCCGCCACGTCGTTCACGCTCGACAACGGGGCGATCGCCAAGGACGACTACAATACGATCCGTGAGTACGGCGCGCGCGTGCAAGCTCTGTGGGAAATCACGCCCGGCTGGACCGTCACCCCGCAAATCACGGCGCAGCACCAGGTCTCGAAGGGCTATTTCGGCTTCGACCCGCGGGTCGGCGACCTGGAAGTTCACGACTACGACAAGACCGAGAACGACGACAAATGGTACCAGGCGTCGCTGTCGGTCAACGGCCACATCGGCGACTGGGAGATCGTGTCCGCGACGGGCTATCACCAGCGCAAGACCAAGCTGCTGAACGACTACACCTATTACACCGTCACCTATGACGATTTCGGGCCGGGCTACGAAAACTACCTGCAGTTCTTCGACAAGAGCGGCTGCACGGGCTCGGGCGCGACGCTTAAGTGCAACAAGCTGCTCAACCCGACGCAGTACTTCCACGGTCTGACGCACCGGGACAAGTTCACTCAGGAATTCCGCGTGTCCACGCCGGAGAGCTGGCCGTTCGACGTGACGGCCGGGGCCTTCTATCAGTGGCAGAAGCAGGAGAATAACACCTACTACGCCATCCACGGCCTGGATCAGATCGTGGGCTACACGCAGGCCGGCGGCGGCGACAGCAACCCCGCAGGCTTCGGCATTCCCGTCGCCAATGGCGGGACGATGGTCCTGGGCTCACCGGCGGTGAAAGACGACGGATTCTACATCGTCGAGACCAATCAGATCTACAACGACACGGCCCTCTTCGCGGAAGGCCACTACAACATCACGCCGACGCTCAAGCTGACGGCGGGGATCCGTTACTTCTGGACCGACTACAAGACCAAAGGTTTCAGCGGTGTGATGGCGTCGGCACGGAACACGGTGACGTCGCTCTATGTCCCGACGGGGACAGCGGGCTGTCCTCTGCCGTTGCCAGCAGAGCGGCTGCAGTGCCTGAACTCCAACTTCGCCGCGAAGGATCAGGTGGGCCGCTACAAGGAGAACGGCGAGACCCACAAGGTCGCGTTGGACTGGCAGATCACGCCCACGAAGATGGTCTACGCCAACTATTCGACCGGCTTCCGCCCCGGCGGCTTCAACCGCCCGCTGCGCATCCGCAACATCGGCGTCGCGACGGTGCCGCCGTTCAAGTCCGAGACGCTCACGAACTACGAAGTTGGCTTCAAGACGCTTTGGGGTGACATCTTCCGCCTGAACGCGGCCCTCTACTATGAGGAGTGGAACAACATTCAGTATTCGGTGGTGGTGTCCGGCGCCCAGGGCGCGGGCATGACCGGCAACGCCGGCAAGGCGCGGGTGTACGGCGCCGAGTACGACGCCGACCTCAAGCTGGACAAGTTCACGATCTCGACGTCGGGCGCCTACAACGATGCCGCGCTCGACGGGAATTTCTGCAACTTCGCGCTGAACACCTCGACGATGGCGATTTCGCAGCTAAGCGCCTGCACGCTTGGCGCGACCGTGCCGGGTTCGACCCCGCCGACCCCGCAGGTCGCCGCGGCGGATGGCACCCGGCTGCCGCGCCAGCCCAAGTTCAAGGGCACCACCTCGGTCCGCTACGACACCGAGATGGGGGAATACACCGCCTACGTCCAAGGCGCGGCCCTCTACCAGACTGGGGCGACCCAGGACCTGAACGTCTTCAACAACGATCTGCTGGGCAACACCTCCGGCTTCGTGTCGTTCGACTTCTCGGGCGGCGTGAAGAAGGACAACTGGACCTTCGACGTGTTCATCCAGAACGCCTTCGACAAGCGCGGCCTGCTGACCCGGAACACCTTCTGTTCCATCACCTTCTGCTCGGGCTCGTCCCGCGCCTTCCCGATCAAGCCGCAGTTCTTCGGGGTGCGCTGGGGGCAGAAGTTCTAACCGCCTGACGACCTCTCTGGCGTAGAGAAGGGTCCCGCGGGCAACCGCCGGGACCCTTTGTGTGTCGATAGGGTTTCCGGGCAATTCGTTCATCCCGCCTTGCGACAAGAGATTGAGAATATCTCAATCTCGGATGTCTTCTGGGTGAGACTGTCTTTGCCCTGTCACGTCCATACGGCAATGGCTTCCTCGGACCGGAGGATGCGTCATGCTGCGCCTGTTGACCCTTTGCCTTGCTTTGTTGGCCCCGACCGTCGCCTGGAGTGCGGCACCGCTGGGTTCGGCGCAGAATCCGCTGCGCGTGGTCCTGATCCCCGCGGATGGTGGCACCGAGGACGGTACGCGGGCCGACTTCCAGCCGGTGTTCAACGCCATCACGCGCACCTCGGGCCTACATTTCACGCTCAAGGTCGGACAGTCCTACAACGCCGTTGTCGAGGCCATGTGCAATGGCGGCGCCGAGGTCGCATTCTTTGGACCCGTGGCCTACGTCCAGGCTCGCAAGCGGGGCTGCGCGGAACTGCTGGCCGTCGCCGTGGAGAACGGACGCTCCACCTACTACGCCGCCATTTTCGCCCGGGCGAAAGGTCCTATACGGCGGCTTTCCGACCTCAAGGGCCGCCGGGTGGCGTTCGGCGATCTCAACTCCGCCTCGTCGTTCGTGGCGCCGGTGGCGATGCTCTTGGATGCGCGGATCGACCCCGTGCGCGACCTCGGCGCCGTCCGCCTGACCGGCAGCCACGCCAATAGCCTCGCGGCCCTCATGCAAGGTCAGGCGGATGCTGCGGCGCTTTCGTTCGACTCCTTCGAGAAGGCGGTGAACCAAGGTGTCGTGTCCTCTGGCGAGGTCGCCGTGGTGGCGCGAAGCGCGCCCATCCCGAACCCGCCACTGGGCATGAGCACCCGTCTTCCGCCCGCCATGAAGGCGCGTCTCAAGCGCGCCTTCGCCGCCATCGCCAAGGCGCCTGGCGTGTCGCCCGACATGATCCGCGGTTATGGCGGCAAGCGCGTGGATGGCTACGACACGACCTATTCAGAGGCGAACTACGCGGCCGCCGCGGCCATGCTGGCGCGGGTGGACGATCCGCTGAAGGCGGCGATGCTCAAGAAGGCCGCCGGCCGGTGAGCGCCCAGCCGCATCTGTCATTCGTCGGCGCGTCGATGCGGTTTCCGGACGGGACGCAGGCGCTCGCCGACGTGACCTTCGCTGTTCCGCGCGGCGAGGTCTGCGCCCTGGTCGGCCCATCGGGCAGCGGCAAGTCGACGTTGCTGCGCGCGGTGAATGGCCTCACCACGCTCACCGCGGGTGCGGTGCTGGTCGATGGCGAGCGGGTGGACGCAAAGACCCTGCCCGCCGTCCGGCGCAAGGTGGGAATGATCCACCAGCACTATGGCCTCGTGGACCGCGCCAGCGTGGCGGAGAACATGATCGCCGGGGCGGTGGCCGAAATCGCCACCTGGCGCGCTCTGTTGGGGATCTATCCCGCCGCCTACCGGACGAAGGCCTGCACCTTGTTGGCCGAGGTTGGGCTGTCGCCTGAGCATCTGACGCGGCGGGTTTCGGAACTGTCGGGCGGGCAGCGGCAGCGGGTCGGGATCGCGCGCGCCTTGATGCTGGATCCTGAGATCCTGATCGCCGATGAGCCCGTCGCCAGTCTGGACCCCCGGGTCAGCGCCGAGGTGCTGGACCTGATGCGACGCGAAGCTCGGGCCCGCAACGCCAGCGTCCTGTGCAGTCTGCACCAGGTGGCCCTGGCCCGGCGTTTCGCCGACCGCATCGTCGCCTTGCGGGCGGGCCGCCTGATGTTCGACGGGCCGGCCCAGGCCTTCGACGCGGCGGCGGCGCACGACATCTACGGCGCGGCCACGGAGGCGATGCAATGAGCCTGGCGCGAACGCCGACGGAGGCCCGCGCCCAGGCCGCCTGGCGCTTCCCGGCGTCGTTGCGGCCTCGGGTTCTCGTGGCGTGGTTTCTGCTGGTCGCAGCGATCGTCGTCTCGGCGCCCAGCGTCGAGGCGGCCCGGATGCTGCGGATGACGGGCGAGGCCGTCGCCGCCCTGGCGACCGGCGGTCACTCGCAGGTGGGGGATGGCCTGGGCGCCATCGGCCGGCAGCTCGTCCCGCTGCAGATTTCCGAGCGACGTGACGTGTCGCGGATCGAAGACTTCGACCGCAACCGCCTGCCGCTCTTCGCGCACATCGAGGTTGTGGACACCCGCACCCAACGGCTGGATCCCCAGACGCTCCAGATGCGCACCGTCGTCGAACGCACCGAGTACCTGGTGGAGCCGGTCGGCTATCTCGTCCACGTCGGGGTCAAGCTCTGGGAGACCCTGATGATCGCGTTCTGGGGCACGCTTCTGGCCGTGCTGATGAGTGCGCCTCTGGCGTTCCTTTCCGCCCGCAATCTGACCCCCTCTGCGTGGTTGTATGGCGGTGCGCGGGCGCTGGTCAGTCTCTTGCGCGCCGTCCCCGAGCTGGTCAGCGCCCTGTTCCTGGTGGTGGCCTATGGGTTCGGCCCGGTGGCCGGCGTGCTGGCCCTGGCGCTGCACGGCGCGGGCTTCCTGGGCAAGTTCTACGCCGAGGACGTCGAGGCCGCCGACCCCAAACCCCAGGAGGCCCTGGCCGCGACCGGCGCCAACCGCCTGAAGGTGTTGCGCTTCGCCATCCTGCCGCAGGTGATCCCGCAGTACATCGGCTACACGCTCTACGTCCTGGATCGGAACTTCCGCATGGCGACGGTCGTCGGACTCGTCGGCGCCGGGGGCATCGGCCAGGAGCTCAAGGGCCGCTTCGACATGTACAACTACCACCATGTCGGGACGATCCTGGTGGCCATGTTCGCCACGGTGTTTCTGATCGACCAGTTGTCGGCGCGCCTGCGCCGCGCGCATTTCTAGACCGAACGCGACAGTCTCAATCGACCGGCTGCGTATCGATGAGAAATATTCACTGACCCGTCATGGACGCCACACGCGGGCGTCACGCCTCGTCGGCAGTCTGGCCCCAGATCTAACGATGGGGTGGGCCATGAGCGAAACGGATCGGCGGACATTTCTGAGGCTGGCGTCGGGCGCGGCGGCGGGCGGCGCGGCGATCGCCGCCATGCCTGTGGCGATCCAGCGGGCGCTCGCGCTTCCGGCGCGCCAAGTGGCCGGCACGATCCAGGACGTGAAGCACGTGGTGATCCTGATGCAGGAGAACCGATCCTTCGACCACTACTTCGGGACCCTGCGCGGCGTGCGCGGGTTCGGCGACCGTCACCCAATCCCCTTGGCGGGCGGACGCGATGTGTGGCGGCAGTCGGATGGCAAGCGGGAATTGCCGCCGTTCCATCTGGATACGGCCAAGACCGACGCCCTGCGCGTGCCCGGCACGCCCCACTCCTACGCCGACGCCCAGGCCGCCTGGGGGCAGGGGAAGATCGAAGAATGGCCGCGCTTCAAGACCGCCTACTCCATGGGCTACTACCGGCGGGAAGACATCCCCTTCCAGTTCGCCTTGGCCGAAGCCTTCACCATCTGCGACGCCTACCACTGCTCGGTCACGGCCGGGACGGATCCCAACCGTATCGTCTTTTGGTCGGGGTCGAGCGCCGACCCGGAGCTGCGCGCCCGCGGCATCGATTGCACCGACGAGCATTCCGAGCCTGACAACTGGCGCTGCTGGGTCAAGGGCGCCCTGCCGCAGCCCGGCTACACCTATGCCGGCAACAGCCTGAAGTGGGACACCCTGCCGGACGTGCTGGAGAAGGCCGGCGTGTCCTGGCGCATCTATCAGGACCCCAACAACAACTGGACGGGCGCCATGCATGGGGGCCTGGCGTTCGAGAGCTTCCGGACCTGCAAGCCGGGCTCGGCCCTCTACGAGAAGGGCATGAGCCACTGGTCCCTGGAGCAACTGGCCCGCGACGTCCAGGACGGCACGCTGCCGTCCGTGAGCTGGGTGCTGCCGTCCCCCCCATACTCGGAACATCCCAGCGCCTCCACGCCGGTGCAGGGCGCCGAGTTCACGGCCAAGGTGCTGGAGGCCCTGACGGTCAATCCGGATGTCTGGGGAAAGACTGTCTTCTTCCTCACCTTCGATGAGAACGACGGCCAGTTCGATCATCTGCCGCCGCCAGCGCCGCCGTCCTACGACGCCGAAGGTCGGCTCGCCGGCAAGTCGACGCTGGATCTGCGCGGACACTACTTTTCGGACCCGCAACGCAAACACATCGATGCGCGCGACACCCAGAGCGGCCTGTTGCGGCCGTTCGGCTTGGGGCCGCGGGTTCCGATGTACGTTGTCTCGCCCTGGAGCAAGGGCGGGTGGGTCAGTTCCGAGACCTTCGACCATACCTCGGTGGGCCAGTTCCTCGAGACGCGGTTCGGCGTCACGGTGCCCGGCATCAGCCCATGGCATCGGGCCGTCTGCGGCGACCTCACCTCGGCCTTCGACTTCGCCAAGCCGAACGACCCGGCGTTCCCGGATCTGCCGGATGTCAGCGGCGCCTCGGCGGTGGTGCTGGAGCATATCCAGCGCCCGCGCATCACGCCGCCGGAGCGGCCGCAGCCGGTGCATGCGGAGAGGGGGATTCGGCCGTCGCGCGCCTTGCCCTATGTGCTGAACGTGAGAGCCGAGGTCGCGGCGGGCGAGGTGCGGCTGGAATTCCGCAACGCCGGCCGCGCGGGCGCGGTCTTCCATGTCTACGACCGGCTCCATCTCGACCGGATCCCGCGCCGCTATACCGTGGAGGCTGGGAAGACGATCATCGACGCCTGGGCGACGGGGGATGACGCAGGCCGCTACGATCTCCTCGTCCTCAGCCACAATGGGTTTCGTCGCGACCTGCAAGGCGAGGTCGGTCGCGGTGTGGAGGTCGAGTTCCACTACCGGCCTCAGGCGCGCGAGGTGGAGATGGACATCCTCAACGCCTCGGCCCAGGCCCAGACGGTCGTGATACGCCACAACGCCTATGGCGAGACCGGGGGCGAGCTTCGTATCCCGGCGAAGGGCCGCGCAGCGCGGCGGTGGTCGGTCGCCGATTCCGGCGACTGGTACGATGTCAGCGTGTCGGCGCCAGGCGTCGAGCGCCGGGCGGCTGGTCGCGTGGAGACCGGCGCCCACGGGATCAGCGATCCCGCGATGGGAACCTGAGCGCCGCCAGCGCCCACCCCAAGGCAGTCGTGCAGGCACGGCCGCAGACGGCGGTCGTGCGTCTGCACGCCTATGCGATAGCCCTGGCGATAGTGCGAAATGTTCATTCGCAAAAGAAAAAATGAATGAGAAATATTCATCTCACCGTCACGAGGCGCCGCTACTGATCTCAGCCCGACGGGGGGCCGCTAGGGGCCGCTCGCACGACCGGGGGATGGGTTGTCATGATCAAGAGACACAAGCCGACCGTCGCGGCCTTCGCCGCTGCGCTGCTGGCCGGGTGCGCAACGCCGGCGTTGGCCTGGGCCGCCGACGCCGATGCGGACAGCGCGGCGCCCAACGTCAGCGAGGTGCTGGTCAAGGGCAAGCGGGCGGACATGGGCTCGGTGCAGGCAGTCGAAGCCGTCGAGTACGGCAACTCCGTTCAGGTGGTCACCGCCGCCGACGTGGCCAAGAGCGGCGCAGTCAACTTCGCGGAGCTGGCTCAGTTCCTGGTGAAAGGCGTGAACGTCGGTTACTCGCCGGACGAGGGCGAGTACACGATCCGTCTCGACGGCGGCGGCGACCGCGACACGCTGGTGGTGCGCGACGGCGTCCCGCTTTACGACCGCGGCCCGGCCCTCGAGGACATCTGGGGGTCGACCACCATCGACCCGCACATGATCGAGCGTGTGGAAGTCTTCCGGGGCGGCAACAGCCTGTTCTTCGGCAGCAACGGCGGCATCGGCGTCATCAGCCTGGTCACCAAGAAGCCCGATGGCACGCGCAAGGGTGAGCTCGGCGTGAGCTACGGCTCGTTCGAGTCGCGGGAAATCTGGGGCAACTATTCGTTCCCGATCGACGCCGACGGCCGCCACAGCGTGATGTTCTACGGCTCGATGCAAGCCACCGACGGCCCGCGGATCTTCAATCCCGACGACTTCGTGGACAACGTCCGCGCGGCGGGTGGCGTGCAGACGTACCCGCTCAACCGCAACGAAGTGGGGGTGAAGTACTTCTGGAAGATCGACGACAGCACCGAACTGCGGCTGAACGGCGAGTACACGGAGTCGTGGTTCCAGGACGCGTTCCCCGACCGCGAGGTCCACTCGCCCAACACGGTCCGCTACCCGATCATCGACGCCTCGCTGCAGAAGCGCTGGTCGCCGATGCTGCTCACCGAGGTGGACGGCTACTTCAGCAATCCGAAGATCTGGAACACCGAGCTCTACCCCGACATCTGCCTGGTGCAGGCGGGCTGCGTGAACCCAGCCACCAATGCCCGTGTCCCGTACGGGGCCTGGTCGGGCAAGGTGTTCGCGAACGGCGCCAACCGGGGCTTCGGATCGACCAATCAGCGGCGGGCCGGCTTCAAGGAATACGGGCTGACCGTGCGCAACACGGTGAACCTGGGCGAGTATCTGGAGTTCGTCGTCGGCGGGCAGGTGGTTCGCTACCAGGATGACTCAGCCGCCGAGTATCCGGTCGACAACGATCCGGCCACGACGAAGGGCGTCTTCATCGACGCGCGTCCGCGGCTGCCCTTCAGCCCCGATACGGCGATCTCGCTGGCGGTCCGGACGGACTTCCTGCCGGGGTCGGAGAAGCGCACCATCTGGAAGTTCGGAGTGCGGCAGCCGCTGCCCTATGGCTTCTATGTCCGCGCCAACGGCGGCACCTCCTACAGTCTGCCCCGCATCACCGAGCTGCGGAACGAATCCTCGACCGTCGTCGGCAATCCGAACCTGCAGACCGAGGAGACCGAGACCTACAACGGCGGCTTCGGCTACGAGCGCCGCTTCGACGGGTTCGCGGTGTCGGCGGAGCTCGGCGGGTTCAAGACCGAGATCACCAACCGGATCCGCACCACGACGGACTTCCCGATCCCCGCCGGGAACGGCTTTCCGTCGCGCAACACCTACTACAACGATCCCGCCATCACCCGCATCCTGGGCGTGACCGCCGACGTCAACCTGAACATCGGCGACAGCTGGCGCATCAATCTTGGCTACACGGCGCAGGACGCCGCGGCGAAGTCCGGCGTGCTCAAGGGCGAGCAGATCGGCGAAACGCCAGCCTGGTTCATCAACGGCATCCTGGAATGGACCTCGCCCGACAAGCGGCTCAACGTCGCCATCATGCCGCGTCTCCAGGGCTCGGAGTTCGCCAGCGGCGGCCTCACGGTCAATGGGGTCCCGCAGATCCGCAAGAACTTTGGCAAGTACACGGTCACCAATGCGACGGTGAACTACTTCCTGGGTGATGACATGCAGTACCAGCTGCAGTTCCGGGTGGTGAACGTCTTCAACGAGAAGTACGCCGAGCGCTACGGCTTCGGTAACCAGCTCTACGGGTCAGCCTTCAATCGCGGCGAGTATACCAACCGCGATCCTCGGTACTTCTTCGGCTATCCGTTCGAAGGCAAACCGCGCGCCTTCTACGGCACGTTCACGGCGCGCTTCTAGGCGCCGGGTGTCGCCGCGCGCGGCGGGGTCGCCACCCCTCCGCAGCTCGCCGCGCGCGGCGGCGACCTTCGACCTCCGACCTCAGGTCCGGAGCGCTCTCAACCAACCTGCGTCACCCGGCCAGATGGCGCGTGGAGTCTACGATTGAACCGTCATGATTTTCGGGCGCCGCTGGTCGCGGGCGCCATCGAGGACGCCACGGAAGCCCGCCGGGCGATCGCGGAGGCGAAGGCGATCCTGATCGACTGGGACGGTTGCGCCGCGATCGCCGACCGCCCCCAGCCTGCGGCGCTGTCGCTGATGGCCGCCCGCCCGGAGGCCTTCGCCATCGTCTCCAATAACACCAGCCATGTCCGAGGCTTCTTCACCGACCGGCTGCGGAGCGGCGGCGTGCTTGTGGAACCCGAGCGCGTCATCCTGGCCGGCATCGAGACCCTGCTGCGTGCGCGGCAACTCGCCCCGCCACGGACGATGCTGCTGGCCTCGCCGCGGATGGAGGAGGCGGCTCGGCGCATGGGGCTGACCCTGTCGAGTGAGGAGGCCGATCTGGTCGTCCTGTTGCGCGACACCCGCTTCTCCTACGCTAAGCTCACCCAGGCTGCGAACGCGGTGCGGCGTGGCGCGCGGCTGCTGGTGGGCAATCCGGACCGGACACACCCCTCCACCGAGGATCGTGTCATGCCGGAGACGGGTGCGCTGATGGCCGCCCTCATGACCTGCGTCGCGCCGTCGTCGGTCGATGTCGAGGTGGTGGGGAAACCTCATCCCACCCTGTTTCTCCGCGCCTGCGAGGCGCTGGGGGTTCGGCCGGAGGACGCGGTGATGATCGGCGACAATCCCGACACGGATGTCGCCGGCGCCGCGCCACTGGGCCTACGCTGCATCCTCGTCCAGGGCCCCGCCGGGCTCACCCTGCAGGACCTGGTCGCCTGACGATCTTCAGAAGCGCTTGCTGGACAGAGTGTCGAACGTGCTGCGCAGCGTCTCGGTCGCGCGGTCGTGGTCGGCCAGCGCCAGCGCCGCGATCAGGGCGTCGACCACGCAGAGCTGGGCGATCCGGCTCATCATCGCCTCCGTGCGAAACTTGGTCTCGCGGGCCATGGTGAAGAGCACCACGTCGGCGTGCGCCTGAATAGGCGAGCGGGCGTAGTTGGTGATCACCACGGTTCGGGCGCCCGCCGCCTTGGCCAGTTTGGTGGACATCACCGTCTCATGCGTGGCACCCGAGTGGGAGATGGTCAGGACCGCAACCCCCGGATCGGTGCGCGAGGCGCTGATCGCCTGGATGTGGCTGTCGGTGACCGCCTTTGCGTCGAGCCCGATGCGCAGCATGCGGTAGTGGGCGTCGTCGGCGATCGGGGCCGACGATCCGATGCCGTAGACCTCGATGCGCCGCGCGGCGCGCAGGGTGTCGACCGCCTCAGCCAGGGCGGCCGGGTCGAGCACCGACAGTGTGTCCTGCAGCGCCTGGATGCCGGAGTGGAAGATCTTGCGGCAGACGATGTTGGCGTCGTCGCCGATCTCCAGGTCCTCGTGGATGAACTGCACGGGGCGGACGATCGCCTGTGCGAGGCTCAACTTGAGCTGTTGAAACCCGGATAGGCCGAGGCGCTGGCAGAAGTTCACGACGCTGCCTTCCGAGGCCTGCGTGGCCTCTGACAGCTCAGTGACCGACATCTTCAAGACGTCTTCGGGACGCTCCAGCACATAGTCCGCGATCCGGCGCGCGCCGGGCGCCAGCGTGTCCAACAATGCCCGGATCCGGGCCAGCGCATTGTCCACGGGGGCATGGTCCGAGGATCGCGCCCGCGGACTCAATTTGGTCGAGGCGGGGGTGTCCGACATGCATTCCTCACAGGCTCGAACTGTCGTGATGCCATTGGCGCCTGTGGGGGTCCAGCGCGTGGCCGCCGCCCGTCGCCGATTCGGCAGGCGGACGAGCTCAGCCCTAGCAGCGGCATCTGACAGAATTGGAACGGGGCTGTCCGACAGACAGCCGTCGCCCGCGGCCGCTAGGACGCCCCGGCCTCGCCACCCCGGCCGTCGACCAGGGTTCGGTTGAGCCATAGCGCCACCAGGGTCATCACCGCCCCTGACAGTAGATAGACGCCGGACGCCACAAGACCGAACTTGGCCGAGAGCAACAGCGCAACCAGGGGCGCGAAGCCCGCGCCAAACAGCCAGGCCAGATCCGAAGTGAGGGCGGAGCTCGTGTAGCGGTTGGTCAGCGAGAAGCTGGCGGCGACGGTCCCGGAGGCCTGGCCGAACGCAAGGCCCAGAAGGGCGAAGCCGGACACCATGAAGGCGAGCTCGCCCGCGGGACCCGCGTCGAGAAACTGCGGCGCAAACCCGCTGAACGCGGCGATCCCGGCGGCGCTTGCGGCCAGCACGGCGCGCCGTCCGTAGCGGTCGGCCAGGACGCCCGACGCCAGGATGGCCAGGATGCCGACCGCCGCCCCGGCGATCTCGATCAATAGGAAACGGGCCGGCGTCTCGCGGGTGAAGAGGAACACCCATGACAGCGGGAACACGGTCACCATGTGGAACATGGCGAAGGCGGCCAGGGGGGCGAAGGCGCCGATGGCGATCTTCCAGCGCTCTTCGCGGATGGCCTTGAAGACGGGGGTCGGCTGCAGCTCGCGGGCTTCGAACTGGCGCTGGAACGTGGGCGTGACAACGATGCGCAGCCGGGCGAACAGCGCCACGACGTTGATCGCGAAAGCCACGAAGAAGGGATAGCGCCAGCCCCAGTCGAGGAAGTCCTCGGCCGAGAGCACGTTCAGAAAATAGGCGAAGAGGGCGCTTGCGACCATCAGGCCGATCGGCGCGCCCAGCTGCGGGATCATCGCGTACCAGCCCCGGCGGCCGGGCGGCGCGGAGAGCGCCAGTAGCGAGGCCATCCCATCCCACGCGCCGCCGAGCGCCACACCCTGGCCGATCCGGAACGTCGCCAGCATCACCGCCGACCAGACGCCGACCTGCGCGTGCCCGGGGAGGAAGGCGACGGCCACGGTCGATGCGCCCAGCAGGAGGAGGGCGATGGTCAGCTTCGTGCCGCGCCCGAAGCGGCGATCGACGGCGATGAAGAGCGCCGTCCCGGCCGGCCGGGCGATGAACGCCAGGGCGAACACGGCGAACGACAACAGCGTGCCGCCGAGAGCGCCGGCGTAGGGGAAGACCAAGTGCGGGAACACCAGCACCGAGGCGATGGCGTAGACGAAGAAGTCGAAGAACTCCGACGTCCGACCGAGGATCACGCCGATCGCGATCTCGCCGGGATCGACCTTGCCGTCATCGTGCAAGGCCGCGGCGTCGCGTTCGAGCTGACGGGAGGACGGCGTAGCGGTGGACATGGTCGGCGGATCTTCCTTGTTCGGATCACCCTTCGCCCGTCGCGCCGTCCGGGGGGATTGGACCGATTGTCCAATGGGCGGGCTGCGGGCCGGGGCCTAAGGCGACCCGTGGCGTCAACTGGACGCCGGTATCGTCGACCCTCGCTGGAGCCGCCTTGCGCTATCCCCCGCTGTTGATCGTCCCCATCCTGTTGGCGCTAGGCGGCTGCCAGGCCGTGGTCCTCGACCCGGCCGGCGATGTGGCCGCGCAGCAGCGCGACCTGTTGGTCATCGCAACCGGCCTGATGCTGCTGATCATCATCCCCGTGCTGGCGCTGGTGGTTCTGTTCGCTTGGCGATATCGAGCCTCCAACCGGGCCGCGACCTACCTGCCGGACTGGGACCACTCCACCCGCCTGGAGCTGGTGATCTGGGCCGCGCCGCTGCTGATCATCATCTGCCTGGGGGCGATCACCTGGGCCGGCACGCATCTGCTGGACCCCTACCGGGCGCTGTCACGGATCAAGGCGGGGCACGCTGTCCCCGCCGCCGTCACGCCGCTGGAGGTCCAGGTCGTGGCGCTCGACTGGAAGTGGCTGTTCATCTACCCGCAGTACGGGGTGGCGACGGTCAATGAGCTG
The DNA here is from genome assembly GCA_964575195.1 of uncultured Phenylobacterium sp. GTDB lineage: Bacteria > Pseudomonadota > Alphaproteobacteria > Caulobacterales > Caulobacteraceae > Phenylobacterium. Next base: position 128,403 of record CAZNPJ010000006.1, on the reverse strand, counting down.
GCGGCCCCGGTGGATCGGCCGATCCGGTTCCAGATCACCGCCGCGTCGGTGATGAACTCCTTCTACATCCCGGCCTTGGCCGGCCAGATCTACGCCATGCCCGGCATGACCACGACCCTGCATGGCGTGGCCAATCGGGCGGGAACCTACGAGGGCTTCTCGGCCAACTACTCCGGCGACGGCTTCTCGCACATGCACTTCGCCTTCCGGGCGATGGATGGGGCCGGGTTCGCCAACTGGATCGCCCAGGCGCGAACCGGGGCCGGGCGGCTCGACCGCGCGCGCTACCTCGACCTGGAACGCCCCAGCGAGAAGGTGCCGGTCGCCCGCTTCGCGCAGGTGGAACCGGGTCTCTGGGACGCGATCGTCGGCCTGTGCGTGGCCCCGGGCAAGATGTGCATGGGTGAGATGATGGCCCTGGACCGCCGGGGCGGGTTGGGTCTGGCCGGCGTCCGCAACACCGCGCCGCTCGCCTATGACAAGTTCGCCCGGCGCGGCGCGGCCGTCTTCGGGGCGGACGACGGCTATGTCCTGGCGATCTGCCGCCCGGGCGAAGCGCCCCGGTCGCCGCAGGTCCTGGCTCAAGCGCCGCCCCCGCCTGCCTTCGCGTCGCCGCTCAGGGGCGCCGGCCTGTCTCGCCAGATCGGCCTTGGTTCACCCCTGACCCTTTCGTCCAACGCCTTCGCCGCTACCGGCCGCTGATATGACCCAGACCGTTTCGCCCTTCCTCGGACGCCTCAGCCTCGAGGCCCTGCCGCTTCATGAGCCCATCGTGGTGGGCACCTTCGCCATGGTCGCCCTGGGCGGCCTGACGGTCATGGGGTTGATCACGCGCTACCGGCTCTGGGGCTATCTGTGGCGCGAGTGGTTCACCACGGTGGACCACAAGAAGATCGGCATCATGTACATGATCCTCGGGATCGTGATGCTGCTGCGCGGCTTCGCCGACGCGGTGATGATGCGCCTGCAGCAAGCCATGGCGTTCGGCGGCTCCGAGGGCTACCTCAACGCCCACCACTACGACCAGATCTTCACCGCCCACGGGGTGATCATGATCTTCTTCGTGGCCATGCCGTTGGTCACGGGGCTGATGAACTACGTCGTCCCGCTCCAGATCGGGGCCCGGGATGTGAGCTTCCCGTTCCTGAACAATTTCAGCTTCTGGATGACCACCGCGGGCGCCGTGCTGGTGATGGCGTCTCTCTTCGTGGGCGAGTTCGCGCGCACGGGGTGGCTGGCCTATCCGCCTCTGTCCGGCATCGCCTACAGTCCAGGCGTCGGCGTCGACTACTACATCTGGGCGCTACAGATCGCCGGAGTCGGGACGACACTCTCCGGCATCAACCTGATCGCGACGATCGTGAAGCTGCGCGCGCCGGGCATGAGCCTGATGAAGATGCCGGTGTTCACCTGGACCTCGCTCTGCACCAACGTGTTGATCGTGGCGTCCTTCCCGGTGCTGACGGCGGTGCTGGCCCTGCTGTCGCTGGATCGGTACGTCGGGACGAACTTCTTCACGAACGACTTCGGGGGCAACCCGATGATGTACGTGAACCTGATCTGGATCTGGGGACACCCCGAGGTCTACATCCTGATCCTGCCGCTGTTTGGCGTGTTCTCCGAGATCACGGCGACCTTCTCCGGCAAGAAGCTCTTCGGCTACACCTCGATGGTCTATGCGACGGTGGTCATCACCATCCTGTCGTACCTCGTCTGGCTGCACCACTTCTTCACGATGGGCTCGGGCGCGAGCGTGAACTCGTTTTTCGGGATCACGACGATGATCATCTCGATTCCGACGGGCGCCAAACTCTTCAACTGGCTCTTCACGATGTACCGAGGCCGGGTCCGCTTCGACCTGCCGATGATGTGGACCTTGGCGTTCATGCTGACGTTCACGATCGGCGGGATGACCGGCGTGCTGCTGGCTGTGCCGCCGGCCGACTTCGTGCTGCACAACAGCCTGTTCCTGGTCGCTCACTTCCACAACGTGATCATCGGGGGTGTGCTGTACGGCCTGTTCGCCGGCATCAACTACTGGTTCCCCAAGGCCTTCGGCTTCAAGCTCGACGAGCGCTGGGGGAAGATCAGCTTCTGGTGCTGGGTCATCGGCTTCTTCCTGGCCTTCATGCCGCTCTACGTCCTGGGCCTGATGGGCGTGACCCGGCGGCTGCGGGTGTTCGAGGATCCGTCGCTGCAGATCTGGTTCTTCATCGCCGGCGTCGGCGCGGCGCTGATCGCCGCCGGCATCGCGGCCTTCCTCGTCCAGATCGCGGTCAGCATCCGCAACCGCGAGGCGCTGCGCGACGTCACGGGCGATCCCTGGAACGGGCGCACGCTGGAGTGGGCCACCTCGTCCCCCCCGCCGGCCTACAACTTCGCCTTCACGCCGGTGGCGCATGCGGGTGACGCCTGGTGGGATATGAAATCTCGCGGCTACGTGCGGCCCACCTCGGGCTTCCGGCCGATCCACCTCCCCGCCAATACGGCGACGGGGGTGATCCTGGCGGGCCTGAGCACCGTCCTGGGCTTTGCGCTTGTCTGGTACGTCTGGTGGCTGGCGGTGGTGAGCTTCGTCGCGATCGTGGCGGTGGCCATCGCCCATACCTTCCAGAACGACCATGGGGTCGAGGTGCCGGTCGAGGACGTCACCCGTATCGAGGACGCCCGAACCCAGGCCCTCGCCGCGCCGGGAGCCGCCGCATGAGCACGTCCGCGATCGCCGCCCACCTGGACGACCGGGGCCGTCCGCTCTTCCACCTGCCCGACGAGCCGCATCATCCGGACGGCGCCAGCACCCCTCTGGGGTTCTGGATCTACCTGATGAGCGACTGCCTGATCTTCGCGATGCTTTTTGCGGCGTTCGGCGTGCTGGGTGGAGCGTATGCCGCGGGCCCGGGTCCGAAGGACCTCTTCGATCTGCCGCTGGTGGCCCTCAACACAGCCTTCCTGCTGATCTCGTCCATCACCTACGGCTTCGCCATGCTGGCCGCCCATGAAGGGCGTCAATCGTCGACGCTGACCTGGCTCGGCGTCACCAGCCTGCTCGGGGTCGCCTTCCTCGGGGTCGAGCTCTACGAATTCTCGCACCTGATCCATCAGGGGGCGGGGCCGCAGCGCAGTGCGTTCCTGTCGGCGTTCTTCACCCTGGTCGGGACCCACGGGCTTCACGTAACCTTCGGCGTGATCTGGTTGGTGACCCTGATGGCGCAGGTCGCCCAGCGTGGCCTGGACGGGCGCAACCTGCGTCGTCTGACCTGCCTGTCGATGTTCTGGCACTTCCTCGATGTGATCTGGATCGGGGTCTTCACGACCGTCTATCTTTTGGGAGTCCTGCGATGACGAGCCATGCCCATGCCGGATCACACGGCGCCTCGGGCGAGGATCACGGGTCGCGCCGGTCCTATCTGCTCGGCTTCGGCCTGTCGGTGGTGCTGACGGCGATCCCCTTCGCCTTGGTGATGACCGGCGTTTTGCCGGCGCCCCTGACCGGCGGGATCGTCGTCGCCCTGGGTGTGGCGCAGATCGTCGTCCACATGATCTTCTTTCTGCACATGAATCCGCGGTCGGAGGGCGGCTGGAGCATGTTGGCGTTGATCTTCACGGTGATCGTCGTGGTGATCGCGCTCAGCGGCTCCCTCTGGGTCATGCATCACCTCAACACGAACATGATGCCCGCCCACGACATGTCGCAGATGCCTTGATGGGGCGCACCCCCAGCGCCGCCCCCGGCGCGACAGGGCGCACCGCCGGGCGGCGACAGGTGGTGTGGGCCGGGTTGCTGGCCATACTGCTGTTCGTCCTGTTCACCGGGCTCGGCGTTTGGCAGGTCCAGCGTCTGGCCTGGAAAACACGGCTTATCGCAGCGGTCGACGCCCGGACGCAGATGGTCGCCACGCCAGCGCCTGGCCCTGCCGCCTGGGCGCGGATCACGGGCGACGGCGACGCCTACCGCCGCGTGGTGGCCCAGGGCGCGTACCTGCAAGGGCGCGACGTGCTGGTCCAGGCGGTCACCGACTTCGGGCCAGGCTACTGGGTCATGACTCCCTTGCGGACCGAGGCCGGCTTCGTTGTCCTGGTGAACCGCGGATTCACGCCAGACCGTCGGGCCGCGGCGCCGCCGACGCCGGGGCGGCAGACGGTGAGCGGCCTGCTGCGCATCACCGAACCTGGCGGCGGCTTCCTGCGTCAGAACGCGCCATCCGCGGGGCGCTGGTACTCACGCGACGTGGCGGCGATCGCCGCGCGGCAGGGCGTAGGCCACGTCGCCCCTTACTTCATCGATGCCGACCGTATGGCCGCCGCTCCGGCCTGGCCACGCGGCGGGCTGACGGTGGTGCGATTCCCCAACAGCCACCTGGCCTATGCGCTAACCTGGTTCACGTTGGCTGGGCTGACGGTTGCGGGGTTCGCCGTCTTCCGTCGTCATGCTGCGATGGAGCCGGAATGAACGGCGCGAGCGCCTTGATGCGATGGCTGGGGCTTGGCGGTTGGCGCGATCCCGTGCGCTCGGCCGAGAGCGCCAACCTGCGCAATCTGCTGCTGCTGATCCAGCTTCGCTGGCTGGCGGTGGCGGGCCAGCTTGTCACCATCGCGGTGGCCGAGTGGGGGTTGGGCGTGCGCCTGCCGGTGGCCGCCTTGCTGGTGGCGCCGCTGGTGCTCGTGCTGCTGAACCTGCTCAGCGCGCCGCTGCTGACCCTGCGCCAGGCCGTGTCGGACCGCGAGTTGTTTGCCACGCTGCTGATCGATGTCGCGGCCCTGAGCTGGCAGCTCTATCTCAGCGGCGGGGCCACCAATCCCTTTGCGCCGCTGTTTCTCATGCAGGTGGTGCTGGGCGCGGTCCTGCTCACCGCGACGCACGCCTGGCTGTTGATCGGCGTGACGGCGGCGTGCTTCGCGGGTCTTGGGTTCGTCTATCGCCCGCTGGTGCTCCCGGGCGCTGAAACGGGGGTGTCGCTCAGTCTCTACCTGCAGGGTCTGCTGGTCTGTTTCGTGCTGACGGCCGGCCTGCTGGTCTCGTTCGTCACCCGGATCAGCGGCAATCTGAAAGCCCGGGACGCCTACCTCGCCGAACTGCGCCAGCAATCGGCGGAGCAGACCCACATCGTGCGCATGGGTCTCCTGGCCTCCGGCGCGGCGCATGAGTTGGGGACGCCGCTCGCTTCGCTCTCGGTGATCCTGGGCGACTGGCGGCGGATGCCGGTCTTTCGCGACCCGGAGCTGGCGCACGACATCGACCAGATGCAGGCTGAGTTGGATCGCTGCAAGGCGATCGTGACGGGGATCCTGATGTCCGCCGGCGCCGTGCGGGGTGAGGCCCCGGCCCGATCCTCGGTTCGCGCGTTCCTGGCGCAGACGGCGGCGGAGTGGCAGGCCGCGCACCCGGATGTCGTGATCGAGCGTCGCGACGCGCTCGAACAGGACCCTGTAATCGTCGCCGACCCGGCGCTGCGTCAGGTGTTCAGCGCGCTGTTCGACAATGCGATGGAGGCTGGCGCGCGCCGTATCGAGCTGTGGTCGGCTGTTATCGACGGCGATCTGAAAGTGACCGTGCTGGATGACGGGCGAGGTTTCCCACCCCATATCCTCAGTCGCTTGGGCGAGCCCTATCGATCCACCAAGGGCCGGGCCGGGGCGGGCCTTGGCCTGTTCCTGCTGGTCAATGTGCTGAAGACGTTGGGCGGGACCGTCGAGGCGGCGGACCGGGTCGGCGGCGGCGCCGAGGTGCGGCTGTCGCTGCCGCTCGCGGCGCTGGCGGCGGAGGAGACTTGAAGATGACCGGACACACGCTGCTGATCGTCGAAGACGACGCCGCGTTCGCCGCGACGTTGCGCCGGTCGTTCGAGCGCCGCGGATACACGGTCGTGGTCGCCGACGGCTACGAGGCGCTGACCGAACTGTTGGCGACCCACCGGCCGTCCCGGGCCGTGGTCGATCTCAAGCTGGGCGGCGCGTCCGGCCTGATGTGCGTCCAGGCGTTGCATACCTTCGATCCAGCCATGCGCATCGTGGTTCTGACCGGCTTCGCGAGCATCGCCACGGCGGTAGAGGCGATCAAACTGGGCGCGCGGCACTATCTGGCCAAGCCGTCGAACACCGACGACATCGAGGCGGCGTTCGAGCGCGGCGAGGGAGACGCCGAAGCGCCCCTGGGCGGACGCGCCAGTTCGATCAAGACGCTGGAGTGGGAGCGGATTCACGAGACGCTGGCGGACGCGGGATTCAATATCTCCGAGACGGCGCGGCGCCTGGGCATGCACCGGCGCACCCTGGCGCGAAAACTGGCGAAGCGACAGGTGATCTGAGGCGCCGCGGCCGACCTCGGTCAGGCGACCTGCCGGTCCGCGCTGGTTCCGTCGGAGAGAACACGCCCCATGGCCGCCAGCAGCGCGCCGGCGTTCACCGGCTTGGCCACCACGTCATCGAGCCCCGCCGCGAGATAGTCCTCGACCTGGTGGGCCATGGCGTTCGCCGTGAGCGCTAGGATCGGCGTCCGCGTCCGCCCCGTAGCCGCCTCGCGGCGGCGAATTTCCCGGGTCGCGGCGACCCCGTCCAGGATCGGCATGTTGATGTCCATCAGGACAAGATCCCAGGGCTCCCCGTCGAACGCCGCCAGCGCCGCGGCGCCATCGTCGACCACCGTGACACGTATGTCGCCGAACGCGGCCAGCAGGTGTCGAAGAACGAGCTGGTTGGTGGGATTGTCCTCCGCGACCAGCACGCGGAGCGCGCTGAGCGCCACGGGCCAAGAGGCGGCGTCGCGAGCCGCCGGTAGCGGGCGCGATGCCGCGGCAAGCGGCAGGGCCAGGGTGAAGGTGGAGCCTTGGCCTGGCGTGGATTCGAGCTCGATCGTTCCGTTCATGAGGCGGGCCAGATCGCGGCAGATCGAAAGGCCGAGGCCTGTGCCGCCATACTGGCCCGCTGTACCGGCCTCCGCCTGGGCGAACCGATCGAACATGCGGCCGGCCGCGTCGGGTGGTATGCCGATGCCGGTGTCGCGAACCCGGATGATGGCGCCGTCGGCGCTCAATCGCCCCTCAACGTGGATCGATCCGCTGTCGGTGAATTTCACGGCGTTCGAGACGAGATTGGCGACAATCTGCCGGATCCGATCCGGATCGCCATCGAAGGCGGCGTCGACCGCGGCGACATCAATCCTGAGATCCAGGCCCTTGCCTCGCGCCAGGGCCAGAAAGGGCTCTGACGCCGCCACGATGGTGTCGGAAAGCTTGAAAGGACGGACGTGCAGCTCAAGGCGACCGGCCTCGATCTTCGAAAGGTCCAGCACGTCATTGAGGAGGGTCTGAAGCGCGGCGCCGGATCGGCGGACAATCTCGAGGCGCTCGGCCTGGATCGGGCTCAGATCGTCGGCGGCCATCGCCTGGGCCATGCCGAGCACGCCGTTCAGCGGCGTCCGGATTTCGTGACTGACGGTGGCCAGGAATTCGCGTTTGGCGTCGTTCGCCCGCTGCGCCTCCAACTGGTTGCGCACCATCCGCGCCTCCCCCGCGGCGTTCGAGAGTTGGAGTTGGCGCGCGTTGATAATGAAGCAGACGGCCAGGCCGCCCATGATGAATGGGCTCGCGCCATCGCCGAGAAGAACCATGTTGCGCACAAGCGTGACCGCCGGCAGGGGAACCGTCCAGAGGAACATGTTGCGGGTCATGCTTTGCTGGGCCGCGATCAGCATTATGACCCCGGCCGTAAACAGCACGCTGACCGCAGCTGCCGCCGGGCTTGGCGCGACACTGACAAGGAACGGCGCGACCGACGTGCTTGTCGACAGGCCAGCGAAGCAGATCATCTGCCGCTGACGTTGCTTGGCGGCGGGGGGATCGAGTGTCCCTAGAGAGGGCTGGACGCCGCGCCACCAGGTCCAGATGAGCAGTTCGCTCGTGAGAAAGGCGCTCACCCAAACCGCCGCCGCAACCAGCGACAGTAGTTCGAAATGTACGCAGACGAGCCCCACCAAGCCGATCGTGCCGATCCGGAGAACATACTGAACGCGATAGGTTCTCGAATAGAAATACTCGAGCGCGATCTCGATCTCTGAAGGGCGGCGCGAGGTGGACATCGACCACTTCAAGTCTGCTCACCGTTAAAACGTGGTACGTCGACCCTGCGACGAATTGGCTCAGGTTGCACGCTGGGAATTGGTGTCTTCGAGTGAGATCGATGTCTTACCGAAAGAGAGAATATCTCCATCTCCGATCAATCAGCCTAGAGTTGCTGATAGGGTGTCCATCTGGACAGCGCAGAAGTCGACAGCCTGCGACAATCTGCCCGATCGAAACTCACCATTTCGAGTAACGACGTTACAATGTCATACGGCGGCGCTTGATACATCAGGCATGACGCCCCGGACTTCTCCGGACCTCTGAAGGGCGCCGTAAGGTGATCGCCGCGGAGTAAACCTTGACGCTGGTTTCAGCCCTGACTGTCGCAACAGCCGCCATCTTGGCGAGCGTTGGATGGTCTGCGGCCTTCGGCGTCCAGACCATGCTCAGCGGACGCGACATCCGCGTCAGGCTCATGCGGTCAGCTATGGCCGCCCTGATAGCCGGCTTCGGGTCCTGGTCGGCTCACAGTTGGACATTCTTGGCCGCGGCGCACACCCATCTTCCGGCGGTGAGCCCGCTCAGCGCGTTTGCCGCCGCCGTCATCGCGGTGCTCGTCATCGGATCGGCCTTCGCCGTCGCCGAGTGGCGCCCTTCGCATTGGGTGTCTGGTGCGGTGCTGGCGGGTGGCGGCGCGGCCGCGAGCCTGATGTCCAGCCTCTACGCCCTAGGCGCGGATCCCAGCGGCGTGGACATGCGGCGCCAATCGGCGTGGGTGCTTGCTTACGGATTACTGGTCGCCGGCAGCTTTGCGCTTTGGCAGACCCGCCGGCTGCGGAGCCGGTCGCTGGCGATTGGCTGCGGCATGGGCCTGATCGTGGCCCTGTGCGCGTACGCCAGTCTTGGAAGCCTTCGGTCGATCACAGGGGCGCCGCCGGCCTTCGATCCCCTGGGCCACCGTGAGCTCGCCTTCATCACCCTGCTAGCCCTGGCCCTTGTGCTCGTTGGCGCGAGCGCCGTTGTGTTCGTCTACCGGGTCGGTCAGGTCGCGGCGCTTGCGGCATTCCAGAAGGCGGTCGACGCGCTTCCGTCCGGCCTCGCGATCTTCGACGCGGGCGGGCGGCTGTCGAGTTTCAATGCCGCCTATGCTGACGCGTTTTCGAGCCTGCCGGTGGGGATCGAACGGGGGGTGTCTCGGCAGAGCCTTGTGCGCGCCGTGGAGAACGTGGAGTGGGCCGGCGACGCGCTTAGCTATGATGCTGCCCAGGCGCTCGGGGCCGGCGCTCCGCCGGAAGGTCTCGAGGTCAGTCTTCCGGACGGACGTCGACTGACGGCTCAGACGTTGGTGATGGAAGACGGCGGACGCGCCGTCATCCTGAATGCGCTTCCGGTCGCCTCAGGCCGGGGCGCCACGCCTTCGGTCACGCCAGAGATCATCAGCGCCGCCAACGCCTCTGATCCGCAGAACGCTTGGTCGCCGGCGCCTGCGTCCTCCGGGCTGTCAGCGGGTAGCGCTGGCGATGTTGCGGACAGCGCCCCCCCGCCGCCGCGGGTGCTGGTCGTCGATGGCGACCCGGTGAACCGCAAGATGCTGTCGCTGCTCCTTGAGGCCACGGGTCATACCTGTGTTGTCGCACACAGCGCGCGGGATGGGGTCGAGCGCGCTTCGGCTGAGCGGTTTTCGGCCATTCTCGTCGATCTGGCGGGCGGCGGAGCCGCTGGTCTCGATGCCATTCGCGACATCCGCTCCGCGGAGACTGCGTCGGGCGCAGACCGTACAGCTATCTTCTCGTTGTCCGCCAGCGGCGCGGGACGTCCCTGGGACGACGCCATCGCGGCAGGGGCCGATGCCCACCTGTCAAAGCCCATCGTCGGCTCGCAACTGGCGGCGGCGCTCGCGGCGCAGGCCGAGCGGCGCGCCCACGGCCGACAAGACAATACTGAAGGACGGGCGCCCCGTTGGGCCGCGAACTTCTGAAAGAACAGACGAGGGCCGCGGTATCGCGGCGAGGAGGAAAGCGTGCGAGTTCTGTTGATCGAAGACGATCGGATGATGGCCCGCAGCATCGAAATCATGCTGAGCGCCAGCGGCTTCTTCGTCGAGAAGACGGCCGCCGGGGAAGACGGCATCGACTTGTCGGAGGTCTATGACTACGACCTGATCCTGCTCGACCTCAGCCTCCCGGACATGTCGGGCCTCGACGTGCTGCGCACCCTGCGGCGCGGGAAGAACGACACGCCGGTGACCGTGCTGTCCGGAACCTCCGAGATCGACAGTAAGATCAAGGCGCTCAGCCTGGGCGCCGACGACTACATGACCAAGCCGTTCCACAAGGACGAACTGGTCGCTCGTCTGCGCGCGGTGATCCGCCGCTCGAAGGGACATTCCCAATCGCTGATCACCATCGGCGACATGGTCATCGACCTCGACGCGAAGCGCGTCCGGGTGAACGACCAGCCCATCGACCTCACGAGCCGCGAGTATCAGGTCCTGGAACTGATGGCGCTGCGCAAGGGCAAGACCCTCACGAAGGACGTCTTCCTCTTCAGCCTATACGGCGGGGTCAACGAGCCGGGGGCCAAGATCGTCGATGTGTTCATCTGTAAACTGCGGAAGAAGCTCGCCCCTGCGACCGACGGGCGTCACGTGATCGAGACCGTGTGGGGCGGTGGCTACGTGCTGCGCGAAAACGTCGAGGGGGCCGAGGTCCTAGTCTCCAGCGCCGCCTGACCGGACACAGGCCGCCCCGGTATGATTTCATCAGGCGAGCATCATTTGCCGACGACACCTCCCGCCGTGGGCCTAGACCGGCTTCCGGCCCGAGAAGACCCGGCGTTGAGCGGTGAGGTTCTGGCCTCGCATCCGGCTATCGCCCGCGCGTCGGCCGCCTTCGTACAGCGGATCGTCATCAAAGCGGCCGCGATCTGCGATGGCTCGATCCTCGACGCGATGCTGTGCATGGCGATCCTGGACGGCGCCACGCGTCACATCTCCGGCGACGACTTCGTCAATCGCTATGGCCGCACGACGCTCCCGGTCGTGCCGGACGACTTGTGGCGTCCCTCCAGCATTCACGGCATCGCCACGTCCCTGGACCTTCCGTTCGAGACGGTCCGCCGTCGGATCCGCGCGCTTGTCGACCGTGGGATTTGCGCCTTCGCGCGGGGCGGCGTGATGATCGCCGAGGCGCGGCTCGCCGCTGACGATGTTCTGCAGCTCAGCCAGGACGTTTTCGCCGAGGTTCGCGACCTTTACGCCGTCGTGGTCCGGTACGCGCCGACCTTCGATCCGCTGGGTCCCTCGAATCCGCCCGCGGCGCACGACACGCCGGACGTCGCGTCCGTGTGGCCGGTGAGCCGCGCCGCCCTGGGCTATGTCCTTCGCTACATGGAGTCTGTGGACGAACTGGCTGGAAGCCTGCTGGATGGGGCGATCCTGCTGGCGGTTTTCAACCACAATGTCGCCGGCCGCGACGTGCAGACGCCCGGGTCGCTGGCGTCGGCTGGCGGGTGGGAGATCCTGCCGGATGAGCTGAGGGCGCGGACGCCGATCTTGGCCTTGGCGCGGACCATGAACCTGTCGCCGGAAACGGTGCGACGTCGGATCCATATCCTGCTCGGCCGCGGCTTCTGCCAGCGCGACTCCAAGGGGATATATGTTCCGGCCTCGGTTCTAGCCTCGCGACCCATGCGTCAGCACTGGGACCTGAACGTCGCCGGCCTTCAGCGGCTGTTCGCCGATCTCCAGCGGATCGGCGTGCGCTTCGGTTGAGACCAGTCGCCGCGGTCGTGCGCCGCGATCAGCGGCGGCCGTAGAGGCTGGACTCCAGCGCCCGCCGCAGCGAGCGCAGCTCGTACGGCTTCTGAAGGATCTCGTGCGTCCGATGCGCCTCGGCGACGCCGCCGCGGCCGTAGGCGGTGGCGAAGACAAACGGGATGCCGCGCCGCTCAAGCACGTCGGCGACCGGGAACACAGGCTCGCCCGCGATGTTCACGTCCAGCACCGCGGCGTCGATCTCTTCGCGTTCCAACAGCGCCAGGGCGTCGTCGATCCGCGCGGCCGGGCCAATCACCTCGCAGCCGAAAGTCTGCAGCGTATCCTCCAGCAGCGCCGCCACCATGAACTCGTCTTCGACGACGAGCACGCGCGCGCCCTCGAGCACGCCGCTCCGCAGCGGCGATCCCGAACTACGGGGCGCGCTGGATGGCGACACGTTGGAAACCGTGGCCAAGGCGATCGGATGAAACATGCGACCTTCCACTCAAAGGTGTAGCAACGACACGCTACACCTGTAACCCGGCGACAGGCGACAAGGTTTCGGGATCACACGACACACGTCGGCATCTGCGGCTTGCAGGACACAGGCTCCCCAGCGGGAGGCTCGGCGTCCGAGACACGTCAAACGCATGGACACAGCCGTGAAAACCTCACAAAGAGCGCCACGGGGAGGTTGGCCTGCGGGACAGCCGATCCGCTTAGCGCGCCGAAGCCCTCGGGCTTAAACGGGAACGCAGTAGGGGCGACCTGATCTGCGGCTATCCCTGTAACTGTGAGCGGTGAGCGCATGCGACAGGTGGGGGTTCGCCTCCGCCAGCCACTGGGTCTTCGGGCCTGGGAAGGTGCGCGCATGACGCCGTGACCCGCGAGCCAGGAAACCGGTCGGTGCGTGTCGCTCGAGCTGTCGAGGCAGTGGACCTCGTGGCGCGGATCTCCGTCTGAGCGACGACGAGAAACGGTGGAGGGCCGTTTCGACCGACCGGCGGGAGCTGCGAAGCGTCCACGCCTGCCGGCTGTCGTCCTGTGGCGGATCCGCTGCGGGTGGCCTTCCGCATGTCGCTGGGACGCGGACAGAAGGGGCCTTCATGCCCAGGAACTACCTTTTCAGCGCTGGCGTCGCCGCGCTGCTCATCGCCCAACCGGCCCTGGCCGCCGACGGGGCCGCCGTCGATGAAGTGCTGGTCACCGGAACCCGCGCCACAGACGGCATCGACGCTGACAAGCTCGGCTCCTCGGTGACCGTGATCACGGCGGCGCAAATGGAGACACGTCAGGTCCGCATCGTCTCCGACGTGTTGCGCGACGTGCCGGGCTTCGCGGTCAGCCGCACAGGGGCTATCGGCGGCCAGACCCAGATCCGGGTGCGGGGGACCGAAGGCAATCACGTCCTGACGCTCATCGACGGCATCGAGGCGTCCGACCCGTTCTACGGCGAGTTCGATTTCGCCACCTTGATCAGCGACGACGTCGCTCGGATCGAGATCCTCCGCGGCCCGCAGAGCGCGCTCTATGGCTCGGACGCGATCGCCGGGGTGATCAACTACATCACCCCCACCGCCGCCGAGGCGCCGGGCGCGCGTATGCGCGTGGAGTTCGGGACCCAGGACACGCTGGGCGGCTCGGCCCGCTATGCGGCGATGGTTGGGCCGCTCGACCTAGTGGTCAACGCCGGTGTCCAGCGCACCGGCGGCTACGTCGGCCAGACTCTGCCGGGCGGCTCCCGCAAGCTGGGATCCGAGCTGGAGTCCTTCTCGGCCAAGGCGGGCTACCAAGTCACGGAGGCCCTGAAGCTGCGCGGCGTGCTGCGCTACACCAACGCCCATGCCGAAACGAACGGCCCCAGCTATGGGCGGGGGCAGGTGGACAGCCCCGGGAGCTACAGCGACGCCACGAGCCTCTACTACGCTCTGGGCGGAGACCTCGCGCTGCTGGATGGCGCCTGGACCCACAGCCTGACCTATCAGGGCGTGGACGCCGAGCGGAACGGCTATGCCCGCAACGTCCGCAGCAGCGGGGACGACGGCCTGCGGAAAAAGGCCTCCTACGCCACGACCTATCGCCTGGAGACCGGAAGCCTCGTCCATCTGTTCACCGGCGCCTTCGACTGGGAGAAGGAGACCTACCAGAACACCTCGCCGGCCAGCGCCGGTGCGGACACCACGCGCCGTTCCATCAAGAACAAGGGGTTCGTGGGCCAGTACGACCTGGAGATCGGGGCGGTCGCCGGCCTCGGCGGCGCCGTGCGCCACGATGACAACGATGTCTTCGAAGACGCCACGACGTGGAAGGTCCAGGGTTTCTATCGCGTCAGCCCGATGATCCGCGTCCGAGCGGCGGCCGGCACGGGGATCAAGAACCCGTCCCAAACCGAGCTCTTCGGCTACAACGCCACCGGCCCGTTCCCCTTCCGCGGCAATCCGAACCTGAAGCCCGAGAAGTCCGAAGGCTGGGAAGCCGGGACGGACCTGACGTTCCTGGACGGCCGCATCAGCCTGGGCGCCACCTACTTCGACGCCAAGCTGACGAACGAGATCTTCTCGTACTTCGGGGGGCCTGGCTTGCCCAGCGCCTGTCCCGCGCCGCCGGTCGGGACCAGCACGACGTGCAACCGCACCTCGGACTCCAAGCAGTCGGGCGTCGAGGTTTTCGGAACGATCCAGATCGTTCCGGAGCTCACCGTCTCGGGCAGCTACACGGATCTGAACGCCAAGGAGAGCGGGCTGGAGGAAATCCGGCGCGCGCCGCATATCGGCAGCGCCAACATCACGTGGACCCCGCTGGATGGCCGGGCCACGGTGAACCTCAACGTCCGCTACAATGGTCGCCAACTAGACAGCAACTTCACCGGTGTGGACGCCCCGTTCCCCGCGTCGCTGCCGAACGTGAAGGCCGGCACAGGCGCGAACGCGGGCAAGGTGGTTCTCCCGTCCTTCACCCTGGTCAACCTGTCGGCCAGCTACGACGTGTCGGACCACTACGAGGTGTTCGCGCGGGTCGAGAACCTCACGGATAAGGACTACTACGAGGTCTTCGGCTTCCCGACACAGGGTCGGACGGCCACCGTCGGAGCTCGCGTGAAGTTCTGATCATGAGCCGAGGTCGATGAGACGCGCTCTGCGCATCGCCGCGATCCTCGCCGCGGCCATCCTTCCGGGGGTGGCCGCGGCGAAACCGCAGCGCATTCTATCGATGAACCAATGCACGGACCTGCTGATCCTGCAGTTGGTCCCCAAGGCCCGCATCGCCGGCGTCACCTATCTGGCGAAAGACAGCGCCAAGGCGCTGTTTCCCGGCGCCGCCGACGGCGTGGCGGTGAACTACGGGACGCCGGAAGACATCATCAAGTTTCAGCCCGACCTGATCTTGACGGGTGACTTCTCGCTGGCGGTGACCCGACGCCTCGCCCGCGAGGTCGGCGCCCCGATCGTCGAGGTAGCGAGCACCCGCACCTTCGACGACGTGCGCGCCAGCCTGCGCCAGGTCGGCGCGGCTGTGGGCGAGCCCGCCCGGGCCGAGGCGCTGATCCAGCGGATGGACGCCGACCTGGCGGCGCTCTCAGCGCGGCGGTCCGCGCGGCCGGTGCGCGTGGTCGCCTGGGATGGCGGCGCCACCGTGCCGGGCAAGGACACCTTCGCCAATCGCATCATCGAGGCGGCAGGGGCGGTGAATATCGCCGCGCAGCCCGGTACGTTCTACACCGGCTTCGACGTGGAGCGGCTGCTGCTCGCCGATCCCGAGGCCCTGCTGTTCGGCGGTGACGGCCGACCACTGCTGCAGAACGATGAGGCGTCGCACCCGGCGATCCGCCGGCGCTTCGCCGGCCGGCGTATCAGCTATCCGGAAGTCGCGTTCAGCTGTGGTCTGCCGCAATCCGCGCGGGCGGCGCTCAATCTTCGTCGCCAGCTTGACGCCCTGCCGCCTCGGGTGGGGGGCCGTCGATGACCTCGCGCCGACCGCCCATGACCCTCATCGCCGTCGCGCTGCTGGCGGTCGCCGCGGCGGCGTCGCTGTTCCTCGGACGCGTCAACATCAGCCCCGCGGCCATCCTGGCGGGATTGTTCACTGACGACCCGAACCTGGCGCATCTGGTGGTGATGGAACTGCGCCTGCCGCGCACCGTCCTCGCCATTCTGGTGGGCGCGGCTCTCGGACTGTCAGGCGCGGTTCTGCAAGGGCTGCTCCGAAACCCCCTGGCCGAGCCCGGATTGCTGGGCGTCTCCAGCGGGGCGGCTCTGGGCGCGGTGGTATCGATCTACTTCAGCCTCGCCACGGCGTTCAGCCTCGCCACGCCGCTGCTGGGTCTCGCGGGCGCCCTGGGCGCGGGCGCCTTGACCTTCGCGCTCGGGCGGGGCGGAACGCTGAGCCTAATCCTGGCGGGCTCGGCGGTCTCCGGACTGATGGCCGCATTCCTGGCGATGGCGCTGAACTTCGCGCCCAACCCCTACGCCGCCTTCGAAATGAGCGTCTGGATGTTGGGGTCGCTGTCGCAGAAGAGCTGGGAGCACGTCGTGCTCGCGGGCCCGTTCATCGTCGCCGGTATCGCCATCCTGGCGACGCTGGGCCGCGCCATCGACGCCCTGGCGCTGGGCGAGGACCAGGCGGCAAGCCTGGGTATCGACCTGGATCGTACGCGACTGCTCGCCCTGCTAGGCGTCGGCCTGGCGGCGGGCGCAGCGACGTCGGTCACGGGATCGATCGGCTTCATCGGCCTGATCGCCCCGCATCTGGTGCGTCCGTTCGTTGGTTACCAGCCGAGCCGCACGATGCTGCCGTCGGCCCTGTTCGGGGCCGCGCTGCTGTTGCTCGCTGATATCGGGACGCGGGTCCTGCACACCAGTTCGGAGCTGCGTCTGGGGGTGATCACCAGTCTGATCGGCACGCCGTTCTTCTTCTGGCTGGTGATCCGCCTGCGCAAGGTGGCGCCATGACGACGCTGGCGGCGCAGTCGGTGACGGTCCGGCGCGGCGGGCGCGCGATCGTCGATGGGGTGTCCGCGAGCCTGGAGGGTGGCATGTTCGTCGCCCTGGTCGGCGCGAACGGTGCGGGTAAGTCTACGCTGCTGAGCTGCCTGGCCGGTCTCATGCAACCTGACGCCGGCGACGTGCGGCTCGACGATCGCCCCGTCCTGACCCTCAGCGGTCGCGAACTGGCCAAGCGCCGCGCCTACCTGCCCCAGAGCCTGCGCGCCGAGTGGCCGATATCGGTCGAGCGACTGGTGGCGCTGGGGCTGACGCCGCAGCTGCCGGCCTTCGGCGGCCTGCCAGGCGGGTTCGAGCCGCGGCTCACCGAGGCGCTGGCGGCGTGCGACCTGACGGACCACCGGTTCCAGGCCGCGACGACCCTCTCCGGTGGCGAGCTTGCGCGCGCCATGCTGGCCCGCGCGCTGATCGGCGACCCTCAAGTGCTGCTGGCGGACGAGCCGGTGTCGGGCCTGGACCCGCGTCATCGCCTGGACACCGTCGCCCGCCTGCGCCGGCTGGCGGTGGAGGAGGGGCGTCTGGTGGTCGCCACGCTTCATGACCTTACGCTCGCGGCGCGACACGCCACCCATCTGATGGCCTTGCGGCACGGCAGGCTGGTCGCGTTCGGGCCGACCGCCGAAACCCTGACGCCAGCGCTTCTGCGCGACATCTTCGACGTCGACGCCGCGATCATCGGCGCGGGGCGCGACGCGATCGTGGACTACGTCCGGCCGGTCTGACGGCGGTCACGCAACCAACCTCCATCGTTCCGCGCTGTTGCTTGATGCCGGCATTCACGAAGGAGCGACACGACATGCAAGGCCCCAGTGAGGCCGAGATCTCTCGGCGTGGCTTGCTTATCGTCGGCGCGGTTTCGGCGACGGCCTCAGTCACACCGGCGGCGGGGGCTCCGAGCGCGGGCGCTGAAGCGCTGGGGCTGACCAAGGTCGGCTTCGAGGTCAACGGCGTCCGTCGCGACCTCAACCTGGATGTCCGTACGACCCTGCTCGACGCGTTGCGTGAGCACGTGAAGCTGACCGGCACCAAGAAGGGCTGCGATCACGGCCAGTGCGGCGCCTGCACCGTCATTGTCGATGGCCGCCGGATCAACAGCTGCCTGAGCCTGGCGGTGATGCACGAGGACGCCAAGATCACCACCATCGAAGGGCTGGGGACGGCGGGCGACATGCACGCCATGCAGGCCGCCTTTGTGAAGCACGACGGCTATCAGTGCGGCTACTGCACCCCCGGCCAGATCTGCTCGGCGGTGGCCGTGCTGGACGAGATCAAGGCCGGCGTACCCAGCCATGTCACCGCCGACCTCACGGAGCCGCCGAAGGTGACCGGCCCGGAGCTGCGGGAACGGATGAGCGGCAACATCTGTCGCTGCGGCGCCTACTCGAACATCGTCGACGCCATCACCGACGTCGCGGGGGTGAAGGCATGAAGCTGTTCACCTACGAACGCGCGCGGTCCCCGGCCGATGCCGCCGCGGCGGCGATCCGAGCGCCGGGCGCCAAGTTCATCGCCGGCGGCACCAACCTGCTCGACCTGATGAAGCTGGAGATCGAGACGCCCCAGCATCTCATCGACGTCAACGGCTTGGCCCTGGATAAGATCGAGGCGACAGCCGAGGGCGGCTTGCGGATCGGCGCCCTGGTCCGCAACACCGACCTCGCGGCCGACCGGCGCGTGCGGAAGGACTACGAGGTGCTCTCGCGGGCGTTGCTGGCCGGCGCTTCGGGTCAGCTGCGCAACAAGGCGACGACCGCCGGCAACCTGCTACAGCGGACCCGTTGCCCGTACTTCTACGACCCTGCCCAACCCTGCAACAAGCGCCGGCCGGGCAGCGGGTGCAGCGCCATCGGCGGCTTCAGCCGGCAACTGGCCGTGATCGGCGCCAGCGAGGCCTGCATCGCAACCTATCCCGGCGATATGGCCATCGCCATGCGAGCGTTGGACGCGACGGTCGAGACCGTACAGCCGGATGGCCGCGGGCGCCAAATCCCAATCGCCGATTTCCACCGCCTGCCGGGCGGGACACCGCACATCGATACAACCTTGGTGCCCGGGGAGTTGATCACGGCGGTCACCCTGCCCAAGCCCATCGGCGGCACGCACATCTACCGCAAGGTGCGCGACAGGGCGTCGTACGCCTTCGCCCTGGTCTCTGTGGCGGCGATCGTCCAGCGAGACGGGACGGGCCGCGTCGCCTTCGGCGGTCTGGCCCACAAGCCGTGGCGGGTCGAGGCCGCGGAAGCACAGCTGCCCCAAGGCTCCAAGGCCGTGACGGACCAAGCCCTGGCCGAAGCTCGGCCGCAACCTGACAACAGTTTCAAGCTGAAGCTCGCCGAGCGCACGCTCGCCGCGGCGCTTTCCGAGGCGAGGGCCTGATCATGAAGTTCGACACCCCCGCCGGGAAGAACCCGATCGATCAGCAGAAGGTGGTGGGCCGGGCGACCGACCGGATCGACGGCCCGCTCAAGGTGACCGGCGCTGCGCCCTACGCGTATGAGCGTCACGACAAGGCGCCGAATGCGGCCTACGGCGTCATTGTCGCGGCCACCATCGCCAAGGGCCGCATCGCGTCCATGGACCTGACACGCGCCCGCGCCGCGCCGGGTGTCCTGACCATCGTGACCGCCGCCAATGCGGGCAAGCTGGGCAAGGGCGAGCGCAACACCGCGCCGCTGCTGGGCGGACCGGAGATCCGACACTATCACCAGGCGATCGCGCTGGTGGTCGCGGAAACCTTCGAGCAGGCGACGAGCGCCGCCCAGCTGTTGTCGGTCGAGTATGACCGCGCCGAGGGCGCCTTCGATCTTGAGGCGGCCAAGAGCAGCGCCAAACCATCCGAGATCAATGGCGAGCCGGGCGACACGGCGGTCGGCGACTTCGACGCGGCCTTTGCGTCGGCTCCGATCAAGATCGACCAGACCTTCACCACCCCCGACGTGTCGCACGCAATGATGGAGCCGCACGCCACCACGGCCGTCTGGAACGGCGACAAGCTGACGCTCTGGACCTCGAACCAGATGATCGATTGGGGTCGCGGCGACTTGGCCGACACCCTGGGCATTCCAAAGGCCAACGTACGACTGATCTCGCCGTTCATCGGCGGCGGATTTGGCGGAAAGCTCTTCCTGCGCGCCGACGCCTTGCTGGCGGCCCTGGGCGCCCGCGCAGCGAAGCGGCCGGTGAAGGTGGCGATGACCCGTCCGCAGATTTTCAACAACACCACGCACCGTCCCGCGACGATCCAGCGGGTGCGCATCGGCTGCGCCAAGGATGGTCGGATCAACGCCATCGCCCATGAGGCCTGGTCGGGGGATCTGGCGGGCGGGGAGGCCGACGCGGCCGTCCAGCAGACCCGGCTGCTCTACGCCGGCGCGAACCGCATGACCGCGACGCGTCTGGCCGAACTGGATCTCCCGGAGTCGAACGCGATGCGGGCGCCCGGCGAGGCGACGGGGCATATGGCCCTGGAGGTGGCCATCGACGAAATGGCCGAGGCGCTGGCGATGGATCCCATCGATTTCCGGATCCTCAACGATACCCAGGTGGATCCGGAGAAGCCGGAGCGGCCCTTCTCCCAGCGCCAATTGGTGGAATGCCTTCGCACCGGCGCCAAGACATTCGGTTGGAACCGGCGCAAGGCCAAGCCGGGTCAGGTGCGCGACGGGCGTTGGCAGGTCGGCCTTGGCGTCGCCGCCGCCTATCGAGGCGCGCCGGTGATGACCTCCGGGGCGCGCGTCCGCTTGGACGGCCGTGGGACCGTGACGGTCGAAACCGACATGACGGACATCGGCACCGGCAGCTACACCATCATCGCCCAGACCGCGGCCGAGATGATGGGCGTTTCGCTGGATCGCGTCGTGGTCCGCCTGGGTGATTCCGACTACCCCGTCTCCGCCGGCTCTGGCGGCCAGTGGGGCGCGGCCAGCTCGACCGCCGGGGTCTATGCGGCCTGCGTCAAGCTCCGCGAGGCCGTCGCCGTGAAGCTGGGCTTGGACCCGGCGACCGCGGTGTTCGCCGACGGCAAGGTTCGGGCTGGCGGGCGTAGCGCACCCCTCGGTGAAGCGGCGGGGCCGCAGGGTCTGGTCGGGGAGGACAAGATCGAGTTCGGCGACCTTGCCGAAACCCATCAGCAGGGCACGTTCGGCGCCCACTTTGTCGAAGTTGGCGTGGATGTCTTCACCGCCGAGGTTCGGGTCAGGCGCATGCTGGCCGTCTGCAGCGCCGGCCGTATCCTCAACCCCAAGTCCGCCCGTAGCCAAGTGATCGGCGCCATGACCATGGGCGTCGGGGCCGCCCTGATGGAGGAACTGGTCGTCGACAAACGCATCGGCTTCTTCGCCAACCACGACCTTGCCGGGTACGAGGCGCCGGTCCATGCCGACATCCCGCACCAGGAGGTCATCTTCCTGGACGGCCTGGACCCGATGTCCTCGCCGATGAAGGGCAAGGGCGTGGGCGAGCTGGGCATCTGCGGTGTGTCCGCCGCCGTCGCCAATGCGGTCTACAACGCTACCGGCGTGCGGGTGCGCGAGTATCCGGTCACCCTGGACAAGCTGCTGGCCGACATGCCGCTCTCGGCCTGAGGCCGAGGCGGCGATACAGTCAGTCCTCGGCGATCTCGCTTGTCCGTCGCGTCTCGGGCATCCGGAGATAGGCCAGCAGCGACAGGGCGATCATGGCGGTGACGTACCAATAAAAGCCGCGTTCGACGCCGACGCTTTTGAACCACAGCGCGACGTACTCGGCCGTGCCGCCGAAGACAGCGTTGGCCAGGGCGTAGGGCAGGGCGACGCCGAGGGCCCGGATGTGCGCCGGGAACAGCTCGGCCTTCACCACCGCGTTGATCGCCGTGTAGCCGGTGACGATCACCAGGGCGGCCAGGGCCAGGATGAAGGCCGTGAACGAGTGGTCGGCCGTCTCCAGAAGCCGGAAGATCGGATAGGTGAGCAGGACGCCGCACACCCCGAAGGCGATCAGCAATGGCCGCCGTCCGACCTTGTCCGACAGCCAGCCGGCCAAGGGCTGGATGAGCATGAAGACGAACAGCGCCGCCGCCGTGATCTCCGTCGCCGCCTCCCGACTGAAGCCGGAGGTGTTGACCAGGAATTTCTGCATGTAGGTCGAGTAGGCGTAGAAGGCGAGCGTGCCGCCGGCGGTCAGCGCGATCACCAGAAACGCTTGGCGCGGGTAGTGCCGGAACAGAATCCAGCCGCTCGACCCCATGCTGGCCGTGGCCTTCACGTTCTGGAAGCTCTCGGTCTCCACCAGGCCGCGCCGGATGTAGAAGACGGCGATCGCCAGTACGCCGCCGATGGCGAACGGGATGCGCCAGCCCCACGCCTCCAGGTCCGCCGGCGGCAGGACCGACTGGAGCAGCAACAGGACGCACAGCGCCACCAACTGGCCCGAGATCAACGTCACGTACTGGAAGCTGGAGAAGAAGCCGCGCCGGTCGCGCCCCGCCATCTCCGACAGATAGGTCGCCGACGCGCCGTACTCACCGCCGACGGAAAGCCCTTGGAGCAGGCGCGCGGCCAAGAGGATCATCGGCGATAGCGAACCGGCCTGGGCGTAGGTGGGGGCGATCGCGATCATCAGCGATCCCAGGCACATCAGCGTCACCGAGAGGGTCAGCCCCGCCTTTCGGCCCTTGCGGTCGGCGTAGACGCCCATGATCCAGGCGCCGAGCGGCCGGACGACAAAGCCCACCGCGAACACCGCCGCGGCGCTGAGCAACTGGGCCGTCGGGTCGTCGGACGGGAAGAACGAGGGCGCAAAGTAGAGCGTGAAGGCCGAATAGACGTACCAGTCGTACCACTCCACCAGATTGCCGGTGGACCCGCCGATGATTGATTTCAGGCGCCGACCGCCTCCCAAGGTTTCCGACACCAGCCCCTCGCTTCAACGCCCCGGGCGGTCGCCCGTCGATTGCATAGACGACCGGCGCCCGACTTTCCGCCATGGCCGCCTGTGATCGGCGCAACTGTCAGCTCTTGCAGACTTTCTGCGCGCGCCATGGCTGGACGGCGGCCGCGCCCGCAGCGACTGTCATGCAATCGTCGTCGAAGCGCGGATCGGGGGGCGCGTCATGAGCGAGCTGCTCGTCCGACTGGAATGGTTCAAGGCGGTCATCCTGCCCCACGAGGCGGCCGTGCGCACGCGGCTGCGCCGCATCTGCCCCCCGGGGTTCGACGTCGAGAACCTCGTCGCCGAAAGTCTGGCGCGCGCCTATCAGGTTCAGGATTTCGCGCGGGTCACCGCGGGGCGGGCCTATCTCCTGACGATCGCGCGCAATCTGCTGATCGACGCCCTGCGCCGCGAGACGATCGTGTCCCTGGATTTCGTGGCCGACCTCGATGTGCTCCGCTCGGACGAGGCCTCGGCTGAACGACGTATCGAGGCCCGCGATGAGCTTCGTTGGCTTCAGGCGCTGGTCGAGCGGCTGCCACCACAGCCGCGTAAGGTCTTTCTACTGCGGCGTGTGCACGATCTTTCTCTCGCCACCATAGCGGTGCAGATGGGTCTGTCCGTTTCAACGGTCGAGAAGCATCTTGTGAAGGCGCTGAAGCTCGTGGCGCAGGCGCGAGCGGAACGTGAGGATGACGCGTTTGGGCGAACCGCTCCCCGGAACCTGCGAGCGGCAGGCGATCGACGAACAGGCGGCCGCCTACGTCGCTAGGCTGGCGTGCGGCGTCAGCCCTGCCGAGCGGCAGGAGATCTATGCCTGGGTCGGGGCGGATCCGCAGCATGCCGTCGCCTTCGCGCGCATGGAGGCGGCCTGGGAGAGCTCCGCGCGACTGAGGGCGGCCCCGCCTGCGCTGGATCTCGTGGTCCCTGTCGGTCAGGACTCTATGCTTCCGATGATCGCGCGCGGCTTCAGTCGGCGTGGCCTTGTCGTCGGCGCGACGGCCGCGGCGAGCGCCGCGGTGGCGGCCACCGTCGGCTGGCGGCTCTTCGACAATGTCGAGCTTCATCGCACGGCGGTGGGCGAGCGGCGCGTACTGACCTTGGCGGACGGATCGAAGGTCACCCTGAACACGGCCTCGACGGTCGAGCTGGCGTTCACCGACAAGGTGCGGCGCGTGCGACTGGTCCGCGGCGAGGCGCTGTTCGAGGTTGCGCACGACGCCAGCCGTCCCTTCCTCGTCGATGCGGGGGCGGCGCGGTTTCGCGCCCTGGGCACTGCGTTCAATGTCCGCCTCCGACCCGATGTGGTCGAGCTGACGGTGACCCAGGGCGTCGTTGGGGTGGTCGCCGAAGATGGACGGGTGGACCGGCCGGTGGCCGCCAAGATCGCCGCCGGCGGCGGGGCGGTGGTGCGGTCTGGCGCCGTTGCGCCCACCGCCCTGGACGATCAGCATCTGCGGCAACGCACGTCCTGGCAGACGGGGGTGCTCGAGTTCGACGGCGAGTCGTTGGCCCAGGTGGTCGGCGAGTTCAACCGCTACCGCCAGCAGCCCATCGTGATCGGCGATCCGCGGCTGGAGGCGGTCCGGATCGGCGGCCGGTTCGAAGTGGGCGAGGCCGACAAGTTCCTGGCCGCCTTGACCAGCAGCTTCCCCATCGAGGCCATCGCCACGGCGGACGGCGGCGTCCTGCTGGTCGAACGACCCTGACCGAACTTTTTTCTCGCCGGTATGGCGGTGGGGCGGGCGCGATCCGTTCCGGGGTTAAGGGCATCGAACAGGGGGCTATCCGCATGCCGCGCAACAACCAACATCTCTTCTGGGCGTCGTCGATGACGGCGGTCGCCATGGCCATCGCGGCGCCGGCCGCCGCACAGAGCGCCGTGAACACCTTCGACATCGCCGCTCAGCCGATGCAGGGCGCGTTGAATGCGCTGTCGGCGCAGTCGGGCGTGCGGCTGCTCTATCCCTACGATCGTGTGTCGGGGCTGACGTCGCCGGCCGTTCGGGGGCGGATGGCCACCCGCGCCGCGCTCGATCAGATCATCGCCGGCGCGCCGTTGCGCGTCGCCATGGCGCAGAAGGATCTGATCGCGCTGTCGGCGTCCGGGCCCAACGCGGAGCTGATCCGCACCGCCGCCGTCGGTCCGGCCTTCGCGACCACGTCGAGCGTGGCGGTCCAGGATCCGGGCGGCGGCGGCGCGTCCGCGGCGCCCCAAGACGTCGAGGCCGTGGTCGTGACCGGCATCCGCGGCGCGCCGCGCACGATCATCGACAGCCCGACGCCGATAGACTCCTTCACCGCCGCCGACCTCGAAAAGTCCGGTCGCGCCGGCGTCTTCCAGGCGCTGCAGACCCTGGCGCCGTCGTTCAACCTGCCGTTCCGCGCGGGCGGCGGCACCTCGACCATCATCGCCACGGGCGGCCTGCGCGGCCTCAATCCCGATCAGACTCTGGTGCTCGTCAACGGCAAGCGTCGTCACAAGACCTCGCTGATCAATGCGGTCTCGTCGCTCTACAATGGCTCGGTCCCGGCCGACCTGGACATGATCCCTACGGCGTCCATCGCGCGGATCGAAGTGCTCCGCGACGGCGCCGCCGCGCAATATGGCTCGGACGCCATCGCCGGGGTGATCAACATCATCCTGAAGGGCGACACCGACGCCGGCCTGCTCAGCGCCACCTATGGCCTGAACTTCGATCGTAAGGACGGCGACCTGACGCAGTACGCCTTCAACAAGGGCTTCACGTTCGGCGACGCCGGCTTCGTAAATGTCTCGGTGAACTACAAGGACCAGCGGCTCTCCAACCGCGCCTATCCGATCGCCTCAAGCGTGCAGCTCTTCCCGCTGGTGGGCGGCGCCCGCGATCCGCGTGAAGCGACCATCGATCGCCTGGTGACCCGCAACTATGGCCAACTGCCGCAGACCAATACGACGGTCGGCCTGAACGGCGAGTACGACTTCGGCAAGATCGCCGTTTACGGCTTCGGCACCTGGTCGAAGCGCGAGTCCGATCTGCCGTTCACCTATCGCACCCCCAACAATGTCAACACGACGCCGGCGCTCTATCCGCTGGGCTATCGGCCGAACGAAGTCGTCAACGAGGACGATTTTGAGCTCACCGCGGGCATGAAGGGTGAGATCGGCGGCTGGGATTGGGACCTGTCGACGGGCTACGGCAAGAACAAAGCCGTTCTCAACACCTCCAACACGGAGAACGCCAGCCTGGGGCCGGCCAGCCCCACCGTCTTCTACGTCGGGACGCTGCAGTCCGACGAGGTGACCAGCAACCTCGACGTCACCCGCGGCTTCGACCTTGGCGGCTCGCAGCTTCAGGTGTCGTTCGGCGCTCAGTACCGGCGCGAAGGCTATAAGATCCTGGCCGGCGAGCCCGCCAGCTACGCCGAGGGCCTTTACCGCGCACCCGCAGGCCAGCCGTTCGCCGGCGTCGCGCCGCAGACGGGCGCCCAGGCGACTCCCGGCTTCCGGCCCGCCGACGCCAGCACCAGCCACCGCGACTCCGAAGCGGTCTATGGCGAGCTCGGTTGGGACGCGACCGAGAAGCTCTTCATCGGGGCTGCCGCCCGCTATGAGAATTACAGTGACTCCTCGGGCGATACGCTCACCGGCAAGCTGACCGCTCGATACGAGGTCAGCGACTGGCTCTCGCTCCGCGGCGCCGTCAGCAACGGATTCCGCGCGCCCGGCCTGGCCCAACAGAAGTACGCCGCCACCTCCAGCCAGTTCCGGACTGTCAATGGCGTGCCGAACCAGCTGCTGCTGATCAAGACGCTGCCGGTCAGCGCGCCGGAGGCGGTGGCCCTCGGCGCCAAGCCGCTGACGCCGGAGAAGTCCAAGAACATCAGCGCGGGCTTCACCCTGCAACCGCTGGACGGCCTGGACATCACGGTGGACGGCTATCAGATCGAGGTCGACAACCGCATCGCCATCACCAGCACCCTCACAGGCACGGCGGTAAGCAACATCCTGATTTCCAAGGGGCTCTCGGGCGACCTCTCGGCCCAGTACTACACCAACGCCATCGACACCCGAACGCGCGGCATCGACGTCGTCGCGACCTATCGGTACGACCTGGGCGACTGGGGCAAGCTGCGGGCCAACGCCGGCTTCAACTACGGCAAGACGACCATCCAGAACATCATCCCGAACCCGCCAGAGCTGACGGCGCTGGGATCGAGCTTCGTGCTGTTCGGGCGGGGCAGTCAGGGCTTCCTGACCACCTCGTTCCCCAAGAGCAAGGTGGCGCTGGGCCTGAACTGGGACTGGAACAAGCTGAACGTGAACCTGCGCTCGACGCGCTACGGCAAGTACACCGTGGTCGCCGACCTGGTGGCTCAGGACCGCAGCTACGGCGCCAAGTGGATCACCGACCTTGAGGTCTCCTACAAGCTGCTGGACAGCGTGACGCTGGCGGCGGGCGCCAACAACCTGTTCAACGAGTATCCGGACAAGAACGGCATCTACAACGCCGCGCTGGGCAGCGGTCAGTTCCCTGGGACCTCGCCGTTCGGCTTCACCGGCGGGTCCTGGTACGCCCGCGTCCAGTACACGTTCTGACGACCGCTTGAGGAGGCACGCCGTGTATCTGGCTCGGAATCTGATGATGGGTTGCGCCCTGGCGGCCAGCCTGCTCGCGTCCCCGGCGGCGGTCCAGGCCGCGCCGAAGGGCGAGATCCTCTACGACAGCTACGGCGTGCCGCATATCTACGGTAAGGATGAGGCCTCGGTCTTCTACGGCTTCGGCTATGCGACCGCCCAGAACCACGGCGACGTGGTGGTCAAACTGTACGGTCAGGCCCGGGGGCGCGCCGCCGAGTACTGGGGCGCCGGCGAGGTTGAGTCCGACAAGTGGGTGATCGCCAACGGCATCTATGAGCGGGCCAAGGTCTGGTACGCCCAGGAGCCGGCGAGCTTCCGCGCCAACCTCGACGCCTTCGCCGCGGGCATGAACGCTTTCGCCAAGGCCCATCCCGAGAAGCTGGATCCGTCGGTGCTGCAGGTCTTCCCGATCCGTGGCGTCGACGTCATGGCCCACGCCCACCGGCTGATGAACTACGTCTATGTCGCCCCGCAGGCGCGGACGATGGGCGGCAATGGCGACGCGGGCTCCAATGCCTGGGCGGTCGCGCCGAGCAAGTCGGCAAGCGGGAACACCCTGCTACTGGCCAATCCGCACCTGCCCTGGGCGCCTAGCCAGCTGACCTATTTCGAGGCCGATCTGAATGGGCCGGGCATCAAGATGTACGGCGCGACCCAGGTCGGCCTGCCGGTCCTGCGGTTTATGTTCAACGATCGCATGGGCTTCACCAACACCGTCAACGGCATCCTGGGCGCCACGAACTATGAGCTGAAGCTGGCCGATGGCGGCTATGTGTTCGATGGCAAGGTGCTGCCCTTCAAGTCCGGGTCGGCGACCTACAAGGTTCGCCAGGCGGACGGATCGCTGAAGACCGAGACGCTTGTGCTGCGGGAGTCCGTCCACGGCCCCGTCTTTACCCGCGCCGACGGCAAAACCGTCGCCTTGCGGGTCGCTGGCCTCGATCGTCCGGGCGGCGTGCGCCAGTACTGGGACATGGGGAAGTCCAAGAGCTTCGCAGAGTACCAGGCGATCATGAAGCGCCTGCAAGTGCCGTCCTTCAACATCGTCTATGGCGATAGGGAAGGGCACATCCAGTACCTCTACAACGGCATCCTGCCGAAGCACGCGGACGGCAATGTCGCCACGTGGAGCGGTCTCGTCCCCGGGGACACCTCGGCGACGCTGTGGACAACCACCCATACCTACGAAGATCTGCCCAAGGTCATCGATCCGCCGACGGGCTATGTCCAGAACACCAACGATCCGCCCTGGGTGGCGACCTATCCGCAGGCCATCCAGGCCAAGGACTATCCGGCCTACATGGCAAACAACGGGCCGATGTCGCTGCGGGCGCAACAGTCCTCGCACCTGATGGCCGATGCAAAGAAGATCACCTTCGACGATTTTGTCGCGCGCAAGCTGACCACCCACGTCCTCATGACGGACCGGGTTCTCGACGAACTGCTCGCCGCCGCCCAGCAGAGCGCCGACCCCGAGGTCCTCGAAGCCGCCACTGTGCTCAAGGCCTGGGACCGGACCGTCAACGCGGATGCCAAGGGCGCGCTGCTGTTCGAGGCCTGGGCGCGCAAGTTCGCGGGCCCCAACTACATCAGCGACGCCAACTATCGGGTCCGCTGGGATCCGGCGAAGCCGATCGACACGCCTGTGGGTCTCAAGGATCCGGCGCAGGCCGTGGCGATGCTTAAGGCGGCCGCCGCCGAGGCGAAGGCCAGCTACGGGGCCCTGGACCGTCCCTTCGGCGAGGTGTCGCGCTTCGCGCTTGGCAAGGTCGACCTGCCCGGCAACGGCGGGTTCGGCAACACCGGCGTCTTCCACGTCATGACCTGGAGCCCGCTGAAGGACGGCAAGCGCACGCCGGTCCACGGGGAGACCTGGATGTCGATGGTCGAGTTCTCGACCCCCATCAAGGCGCAGGGCCTGATGAGCTATGGCAACTCCACCCAGCCCGGGTCGCCCCACCGCAGCGACCAGCTCGAGCAACTGTCCAACAAGACGTTCCGCACGCTCTGGACCACCCGCGCCGAGGTGGAGAAGCATGTCGAAGAACGGGTCGCCTACTAGTCCCACACCATCCTTGAGGAGCACGCCCAGATGAACATGCGCACGATCGTGGCCGGCCTGGCGCTGAGCGCCGCCCTGGTCGCCGGCCCGGCGCTGGCCGCCAAGCCCTTCGAGGGCGCCTGGCAGGAGAAGCACAACGACACCCCCGGCATCACCACGCCGCCGAACTTCAAGCTGATCATCTGGATGAAAGTCGAGGGCGACAATCTCCACTATCACTCGGAGAACACCACCCAGCCGGACAAGCCCTACATCAGCGACCACATCTCGAAGATGGACGGGACGGTTGCTCCTTTCACGAACCAGGTCCGGTTCAACCAGATCTCCACCCTGGTGACCGAGCCCACCGAGCTCCAGATCCTGAAGATGAAGGACGGGGATGTGATCGCCGGCGAGTTCTGGACGATCAGCAAGGACGGCAAGACGGCCGTGCGTCGCGGGATCAGCAAGAGCCCCGAAGGCAAGTCGAAGGCTTATCAGGAGCACTTCGTGCGGGTCACGGCCGAGCCGCAATTCGCGAAGTAGCCGCCGTCCCCGTTGACTGACGTTGAGACAGTCCGGCCCGCATGGGCCGGACGCAACGCTGGGACACGAGGACACATGAGCGCCTTTAAGGACAACCTGCTGGCCGGTAAGGTCGCCTTCATCGCCGGCGGCACGAGCGGCATCAATCTGGGCATCGCCAAGCGCTATGCCGAGCTGGGCGCGAAAGTGGCCGTGGCCGGCCGCAATCCCGAGAAGGCCGCCAATGCCGCGGCCGAGATTGGACACGGCGCCATCGGCCTGTCGTGCGATGTCCGAGACTACGCCCAGATCCAGGCGGCGCTGCAGGAAGCCAAGGACCGGCTGGGGATGCTCGACATCGTCGTCTCGGGCGCGGCCGGCAACTTCGTGGCCCCGGCGCTTGGCATGTCGGCCAACGGGTTCCGCACCGTGGTCGACATCGACCTGAACGGCACCTTCAACGTCTTCCGCGCCTGCTACGACCTGTTGAACCGGCCCGGCGCGTCGCTGATCGCGATCACCGCGGGGCAGGCGGTGAACCCCTCGATGATGCAGGCCCACGTCTGCGCGGCGAAGGCGGGGATCAACCAACTGATCCGCGTGCTGGCGATGGAGTGGGGGCCCCTGGGCGTCCGCGTGAATGGCATCTCGCCCGGACCGATCGCCGGGACCGAGGGCATGGCGCGGCTCAGCCCCACACCGGAGTCCGACAAGGCGATCACCGCCCGCATCCCGCTTCGCCGGTTCGGCGAGGTGGCCGAGGTGGCTGAGAGCGCGGTGTTCCTGGTCAGCAGCTCGGCCGCCTACGTCAGCGGGACGATCCTGGACTGCGACGGCGGTTCGCAGCTCGGCGACTCGCGCGATCGCGACGTCGGCGGCGGGATGGCCTGATGACGGCCGACCTCTTCGACCTCTCGGGCAAGGTCGCCCTGGTCACCGGCGGCAGCCGGGGGCTGGGCCAGCAGATGGTCATGGCCTTCGCGCGGGCCGGGGCGGACGTAATCATCTCCAGCCGCAAGCTGGACGCCTGCGAGGCGGTGGCTGCCGAGGTGCGCGCCCTGGGCCGCCGGGCCCTGGCCTACGCCTGCCACGCCGCCAAGTGGGACGAGATCGACGGCCTCATCGCCGCGGCCTACGCCGAGTTCGGCCGGATCGACATCCTGGTGAACAACGCCGGCATGTCGCCAGCCGTACCGAGCCATGAGGTCAGCGAGTCCCTGTTCGACAGCGTCGTCGGTCTGAACTTCAAGGGACCGTTCCGGCTGGCGTCGCAGGTGGCGCACCGGATGAAGACGTCCGGCGGGGGCACGATCATCAACATCTCGTCGTCCGGGGCGCTCTATCCGCTTCCGGCGGTGATCCCATACTCGGGCGCCAAGGCGGCGCTCAATGCGATGACGGTCTCGATGGCGCGGGAGTACGGGCCGGAGGTGCGGGTCAACACCATCTCGGCGGGGCCGTTCCTGACGGACATCGCCAAGGCCTGGACGCCGGAGGCGCGGGAGCGGGCAAACAATGCGCTGGGCCGTCCCGGTCGGCCGGAGGAGGTGGTCACCTCTGCGCTCTATCTGGCCAGCCCGGCGTCGTCGTTCACCACGGGTGTGATCCTGCGGGTCGACGGGGGGCAGTAGCCGGCGGCTAAGGCCGCGCGGTGAGGCAGGCGCGCAGGCGCTCGAGCCCAAGCTCCAGCCCCTTGGCGTTGGAGCCGAAGCCGATGCGGATGTGACCGGGCGCGCCGAAGTACTTCCCGGGCGCCACCAGCGTGCCGAAGTCCGCGAGCAGGCGGCGGGACAGGGCGGTGGTGTCGTCCACGCCGACGACGCGGGGGAAGTACATGCAGCCGTGGGCGGGCAGGGCGCCCTCGAGCAGGCCGTCGGCGAGCAGGGTGGCGACGTGGCGTTCGACGACAGGCCGGGTCGCGGCGAGCGTCGCCTGCCAGTGGGCTTCGAACGCCTGCGGCTTCTCCAGGACGTGCGCGGCGACCGCATGCGAGAGCTTGGACACGCCGATGTCGCCGTCCGGGCTGGCGGCGCGGACGCGCGCGAGCAGGGCGGGGTCGCCGGCCATCCAGCCGAACTTCAGGGCGAAGAGACCGAACACCTTTGTAAGGCTGGAGACGGTGAGGATGTTGGGATCGGCGGCGGCGGCGGGCGGCGCCCCGCCGGCGGCGGCGAAGTCGCCATAGACCTCGTCCACGATCAGCACCGCGCCCACGGTGGCGGCCAGGCGGGCGATGGCGGCGAGTTCGTCCGCCGTGAGGTGCGCGCCGCTGGGATTGTGCAGGTTGGTGATCACCACGGCGCGGGTGCGCGATGTGAGGCGGGCGGCCAGGTCGTCGAGATCGACCCGATAGTCTGGCGCCGGTCGCTGGACATCGCCGACGCTCGCCCCGACGGCGATCGCCTGTCGGGCCAGGACGTCGAAGCCGGGTTGCTCGACCAGCACGTGGTCGCCGGGTCCGACCAGGGCGCGAAGGGCGAGCGTCAAGGCGGCGGTCGCGCCGGTGGTGGTCATGATCTGGTCGGGCGCCAGTCCGTAGCGGCGGGCCAGGGCCTCGACGGCAAAGCGGTTGCCGTCCGAGAACACGCTGACATAGCGGGACGACACCGGCGGCGAGAACGCCTCGCGCACGACCTCCATCAGCGCGGCCGTCGGCTCGGCGATCGTGCTGTCCCACAGCATCGCCACGTCGGCGCCCGACTCGCGGACGCGCACGACCGCGCGGCCCCAGTCGGCATAGGACGGCGCATCGAACAGGTCGTCAGCCTCAGCCCGGAGCTGCGCGCCGGCCGCACCTTGCAGATCGACTGAAGTCAACGAAGCATCCCTACGCCGCCCCCCAACCGTGGCGGGTGGTCTTAGCTTAGGCGCCGGCGGCGGAGTTTCTTTGCGAATTCACCCTCGCGCGGCCTGGATCGCGAGTTGGCTATTCGCGGGGTTCTCGTGGAGCGCATAACTCATGCGTGCAGTCCGGCTGACGCGTTTCGACGCGTCCGCCGTCGCGGTTCTGGGGGCGGCATTACGCAAGGAAAATCCGGGCGTTGGGCGCTAGGCTCTTCAGCCTGCTCCGGGGATGGATATGACGAGACGGCGCTTCTGCGGCCTGGCCGCGTTGGGACTTGCGGTGTTGGCCCTGGCGGCTCCGGCGGCCGGCGCTCAGGTGACGCCCGCACAGGTCCCGCGCGTTGCGGTGACCCATCACCGGGGCAGCTTCAACGGCGAGGCGCTGCGCTACACCGCCACCGTCGCCGAGACGGTGCTGGACGATCCGGCCGGTCGGCCCGCAGCCGCCGCGACGACCATCGCTTACGTCCGCGACGGAGTGAGGGATCGTGCCAAGCGGCCGGTCATGTTCGTGTTCAATGGCGGGCCGGGCGCATCCTCGTCGCCCCTGCATATGAGCGCCCTGGGCCCCTACAAGCGGACGTCCGCCGCGCCGGGCGACCGCAGCGCAGGCGGCTGGACGGAGAACCCCACCAGCCCGCTGGACGCCGTGGACCTGGTGTTCATCGACCCGGTCGGCACGGGCTTCTCCCGGCCGTTCCCCGGCGCCGACGCCAAGGCGTTCTATTCGACCTCGGGCGACGCGCTGGCGGTGAAGCGGGTGATCCAGGGCTGGCTCAAGGCGAACGGCCGGGAGGCCTCGCCCCGCTATCTGGCTGGCGAGAGCTACGGCACCACGCGTGCGGCGAACATCGTGAAGATCGCCCAGGATCTGCCGTTCGACGGCGTGCTGCTGATCGCGCTCGCGGGCGAGGTGACGGGCCGGGAGATGCCCTATGTGGTGGCGCTGCCGACCATGGCGGCGGGGGCCTGGTATCATCGGAAGATCGACCGCGCGGGCCGGACGGTCGATCAGGTGTTCGCCGAGGCGCTGCAGTTCGCGCGGACGGAGTACCTCACCGCGCTGGTGGAGGGCGGCAGCCTGTCGTCCGTGGATCGACGGCGGATCGCCGAGCGCATGGCCGGGCTGATCGGCCTGCCTGCGGCGCTGATCGAAGCCAAGGACCTGCGGCTCTCCAAGAACGACTGGATGTTCAACATCCTGCAAGACCAAACCCTGCGGACAGGGTTGCTCGACGTCACGGTGACCGCACCCCTGGAGCCGGGACAGGACGGCGCCATCGACGATCCGGCGTTGGGCGTCGTTCCGAAGCGGGCCGCGGGCGCACCGGCCGGCCCGCCGCCCAGTCCGGCAGCCCTGGGGGCGATCCCCAGCCCCGTGGTCGGGCGCTACATCAACGAGGTTCTGAAGTATCCGGCGACCGAGCCGTACTACGGCGTGAACTTCGCGGTGAACGCGGCCTGGACCCATGAGCGGGGCGCCAATCCCTATGACGCGCTCGGACAGGCGCTTCGCCAGACGCCGACGATGCGGCTGTTCTGGGCGGCCGGGTACTACGACCTAACGACGCCCGCTTACGCCGGCCGCTATGTGCTGGATCAGGCGGGCGTTCCGGCGGGGCAACTGACGGCGGTCTATTTTGCGGGGCCGCACGGGGTCTACGACCATCCGGAGAACCTGGCGCGCTTCAACGCTGCGGTGCGGTCGTTCGTGACGACGCGCTGAGGCGCGGCTGAGCCAACAGGCACGCGTCGTCATCCCAGGTTGGGCGCAGCCCAAGACCGGGGCCTCGATCCGTCGAGACCGTGGGGCGGTGAAGCGGCAAGGCATCGCGCACTCGTCCGCGGCGACATACCGGGATGATCGTCGTGGGGACGGACGGCTTCGGGCGACGGCCCGGTCAGCGTCGGGGCGGGCCGGTGGACCGTCGCGGCGGGGCGTCGGCCAGGCCGCTGAGCCGTTGCGACGGCGAGAGGGTGAGCGTGGCGCTTCCGTTGGAGAGGCGGGCTCGGAGCGGTGTCGCGGCGGGCGGCCGCGCGGGTGGCGCGGGCTGGGGGACGACGCGGTGAAGGAGTTCGCGGAGGGTCGGGAGTTCGGCCGCCTGCGGCAGCAGCGCCTCGGCGTCATCGGCGACGCGTCCGAGGGTGCGCAGCAGCAGAGGGAAGGTGGCGCGTTCGGTTTCGCGATCACGCTCGCGCTCGTCGTCGCGTTCGGGGCGGTCGGCGGGCTCGGTTTCGAGGACTTCGGTCTCGGCGCGCGGGGGCTGGCTCGGCCCTGTCCGGCGCGCGTCCTGCCGAAGACGTAAGGCCAGGGCGATGGACAGCCGGACGGACGCAAAGCTGCGGTGAAAGGCGTCGAAGAGCGTGAGCTTGCGGTCGAGGTCGGCCTCGGCTTGGGCCAACTGCGCAAAGGCCACGCCCAAGGCATGCGCCGCATCGCGCATCTCGTCGAGCTGGGCGGCCTCAGCTTCCATGGAACAAAAGTAGAACAATGAAGCTGGGGCGTCAAGCTTCAGCGTGCAGGCGGCTTTGCGGGTTGCGCATGGCTGAAGCATCGTGCCAGCGGCGAGGCCTGCGTCGCCCCTCTCCCTGCGCTCTCTCCTCTCCGCCGCCGGCTCAAGGCCGGGGTCGGAGGGAGAGGACGCGCTCTACCGCGTCGCGTCCTTGATCAGGGTTCTGACGTCGTTGGCGAAGGCGGCGGCGGTGTCGCCGAGGTAGAGCATGTGGCCCGACGCGTAGCGGCGCAGCATCAGGCGCTCAGGGGGGAGTTTGGCCTGTTCTACGGCGTATTCGGCCGGGGCGGCGTGGGTGGTGAGGTCGTAGTAGCCGGAGGCGACCAGCACGCGCATCGTCTCGTTGCGGCGCATGGCGACGGCCAGATCGACGGCGAAGCTCTGGCCCTCGGGCACGCCCTTGCGGTCCCAGTTCCAGGACGGCAGCAGGTCCTTCCAGACGATGGCGCCATAGGGGCGGTCCATGGTGACCTTGAGGTCGTCGGTGACCATCTGGTGAAAGGCTGAGACGAACCCTGGCACGTAGCGGCCCATGGCGGGATCGTCGCCAACGGGATCGTTGCCGGTGTTGGCCAGGGGCAGGGTGTAGCGGCTGTCGTAGGCGCCGACCTGCAGGCCCTTGTCGGCGAGAAGCTGGCGGCCGAAGGCGCCGTCCGGGATCGTCAGACTCTTGTCGAACGCCGAGGCCGGCAGGCCGGTGTAGTCCGCCAGCCGCGCGACGATGGCGGCGCGCTCGGCGGCGGTCAGCGTACCCGCCTTGGCGCGCTTCAGCGCCTCGACAAAGTCGGTCCGGGCGAAGGCCAGCACCTCGTTGTGGAAGGCGTCCAGGCTGCGGCCCTTGCGGTCGATCGTCTGGTGGTACCAGGCGGTGTCGGCCTTGGCGGGCAGGGCCAGGGCCTGCTGCATCTCGGCCGCGCCGCCTTCGCCGGAGGCGTTGCGCGCGTTCAGCGTCGTGCCCAACAGGATGACGCCGTTGAGGGTGATCCCGCGCATCATGCCCACATAGAGCGGGCCGCCCATCAGGGCCCGCGGCAGCACGGCCGCGCGGACCGAGCCGTAACTTTCGCCCATAACGAACTTGGGCGAGTTCCAGCGCCGGTGCTCGGTGAGCCAGAGTTCGATGAACTGGCTGACGGTGTCGGCGTCCTCGTCGACGCCCCAGAAGTCGGCGGTGGTTCCCTTGCCCACCACCTTGGACCAACCCGTGCCGACCGGATCGATGAAGACCAGGTCGGCGACGTCGAGCAGGCTGTCCGGATTGTCCGCGACGCCGAAGGGCGGGACGTTGGACGGATTGACCTCGCGGTCGAGCACGACACGGCGGGGCCCAACCACGCCCATGTGCAGCCACAGGGACGCCGAGCCGGGGCCGCCGTTGAACACGAACAGCACCGGCCGCCTCGGATCGGGCGGGCCATCCTTGAGGTAGGTGAAGGCGAAGATCGAACCGATCGGCTCGGCGGCGCGGTTGTAGAGATAGGTTTCGCCGGCGATGGCCGTGTAGGCGACCTTCGCGCCCTTGATCGTGACGGTGTGCTTGCTGACGAACCGCTTCGGGGCGGGCAGAGGCTCGACCGGGCCCGGCGCAGTCGGCCGCGACATCGGTATGGCGAAGGGGCCGGCGTTGGGCGCCGGTTGCGGCGCTTGGGCGAGGGCGGGACCCGCGGCCAGGAGGGCGGCGACGAGCAGGGCGACGGTCTTCATGCAGGCGGCGCTTTCGGCAGGACGGCCAGAAGCCGGTCGATGTCGTTCATGTCGTTGAACACCGCGAGCGACACACGGAAGCGATTGGCGCTGACGGTCAGCCGCAGGTCGTTCCGGGTCAGCAGGTCGCCCAGCTTGGCCCGGGCGTCCTTGAGCGCGAAGGCGACCAGGGGCGTCCGGCTATCCAGCGGGGTCAGCGGCTGGTAGCCCCGGCGGCGCAGTTCGGTCTGGATCGCATCGACCATCGGCTGGCGATAGGCCTGGATGTTGGCCACCCCGAGATCGCGGATGAAGCCCAGGCTGTGTTCCAGCTGGACGACGCCCGTCCAGGAGGTCGTGCCCATGGCGAACAGGCCCGCAGTCCCCGGCGCATATCCGTAGTCGGCCACGGCCTGTCCGGGGGGATCGAAGGGGAAGACGTGGGTGACGAAGCGGCCGCCCACCTGATGGTAGCCCCACCAGGGGCGGGTGAGCTTTTCCTGGACCTCGCGGCGGACGTAGAGAAAGCCCAGGCCGAAGTCGCCCATCAGCCATTTGTACGAGGACGAGGCGGCGAAATCGACGCCCGCGGCGCGTAGGTCCAACGGGGTCGAGCCGGCGCCATGGATGATGTCGGCATAGACGTAGGCGCCGTGCGCGTGGGCCAGGTCGCAGACGGCCTTCAGGTCGTGCTCGAAGCCGTTGGTGGTGGAGACGTGGCTGATCGACACCAGGCGGGTCTTGTCGTTCACCGCCGCGGCCATGGCGGCCATGTCGATGCGGCCCTCAGGAGTCATCGGCAGGGTGACCACATCGACCCCGGCCTTGCCGAGTTCGCCGTAGGTGTAGAACGACCCGAAGAAATGCAGGGCGTCGGTGACGATGCGGCCGCCGGCGGCGGGGAAGCCTAGAGCCTGCAGCACCAGGTTCTCGCCCATGGTGGTGGACTGGGTGAAGGTCACCTCGTCGGGCGCGGCGCCGACCAGGGTCGCAAAGCCCTCCAGCACGGCCTTTTCCTTGGCGTCCATGGAATAGCCGGCCCAGAGGCCGTCGCGCGTCTTGTAGCGGAGGTAGTCTTCGAGCGCGGCCCGCGCGCCCAGCGGCATGGGGTGGGTCGAGCCGCTGTCCAGGTAGACGTAGGGCATGCTGGCGAACGCCGCGCGGGCGGGCAGGGCGGTCGATGTCGGTCCCGCCGGCGCCTGCGTCGCAGCGGCGAGGCCGGGGGCAGCCGCTGCGGCGGCCACGAGCGCTCTTCGCGTGAAAGTCATCGAACGTCCTGCCTTGCGCACAGGCTATCGCCAGACAGCCGGATTATTCTTTCGTACTTGCCGCGGCGGTCGCGCCGGCTTGAATGAATTATCCAAGGCCTCAACGGAATTTGCGCGCCGTCAGCGGCACGGCCATCGTGCTTTTCTGGGCGGCCAGGGTGACGATCGAGCGGACGTCCACCACGCCGGGCAGTTTCAGCAGAACCGAGAAGATGAAGTCCTGATACCAGGTCACGTCGGGCGCCAGGATCTTCATCATGGCGTCCATCTCGCCGAACACCGTCCAGCATTCCAGGATCTCCGGGATGCTGTTGATCGCCTTGTAGAAGTTGGCGCGCTCCTCCTCGGTGAGGGTGGTCATCTTCACCTGGGCGAAGATCTGCATCTTGAAGCCGACCAGTTCGGCGTCGACCACGGCGACGACGGCCTTGATGTAGCCCTCCTCGCGCAGCCGCTGGATGCGCCGCCAGCACGGCGATTGCGAGAGGCCGACGCGCTCAGCGAGCTCGCCGGTGGAGAGCGAGGCATCGCGCTGCATGATGTCGAGGATCTTGATGTCGATCGCGTCGAGCGCCGCGGGCATAGATGTATCCTTCAATCGGGCCATGGGCGCATAGCGGATGCGCGGGCGCGGCCTGTCAAGGAACGGCGGCGTCGCGAAACCCGAATTGACCGATCCGCAAAGGTGCGCATTGCCCATTCGCGGCCGGGCGGCGCGCTGCATGATCAATCTGTGTCGAACGCGCAAAGCTTCGAAGAACGAAAAGAAAAACCGGCGCGCCGAACCTACCGTTTCTAGGAGGCGGGGGTTCGGTCGGAGACACGCGATAACGCGGCTTCGGCTCAGGCTTCAGACCTGGGGGATCTAGGACATGAACAACAATTCCATTCGCGGCCGGATGATGGCGTCGACCATGCTGGCGGGCCTGATGCTGCTGGGCGC
Organism: uncultured Phenylobacterium sp.; assembly: GCA_964575195.1. GTDB lineage: Bacteria > Pseudomonadota > Alphaproteobacteria > Caulobacterales > Caulobacteraceae > Phenylobacterium. The sequence goes on along the minus strand of CAZNPJ010000006.1, from coordinate 89,244 downwards.
CGCGCCCGCCGTCGCGCAGACGACGGCCGAAGGCGCGAGCGAGCTGGGCGAAGTCGTGGTCACGGGCTCGCGGATCAAGCGCGTCGAGACGACCACGGAGGCGCCGGTCGCGGTGCTGACCGCCCAGGCGCTCGAGGATCGCGGCTTCATCCAGGCCGGCCAGGCGCTGAACGAACTCACCGCCAACATGCCGCAGTTCGCGCAAGCGTCGGGCAACGGCGCGGCCGCGGGCAACGGGCAGCAGTTTCCCAACCTCTTCGGTCTGGGCGCCGGCCGGACGCTGACCCTGGTCAACGGTCGCCGGTTCGTCACCTCGTCGTCGGGCCTGTCGATCTCCTCGTCGACCATCGGCGACCGCGCGGTCGACACGAACGTGATCCCGACCGGGCTGATCTCGCGGATCGACGTGGTCCAGGGCGGTGGCGCGGCCGTGTACGGCTCGGACGCCATCGCCGGAGTGGTGAACTACGTGCTGCGTGACGACTTCACCGGCCTGGAGCTGGACGCCCAGTACGGCATCTCGTCTCGCGACGACTATCCGACCCAGAGCCTGCGGGCGACGGCGGGCCGCAACTTCCTGGATGACCGGGCGAACATCGCTGTGGATGTGGAATGGTCCAAGACCCGGCCGCTGTTCGACTACGACCGCCCGCGCTCGAACCTGGCGCGCGTGAACATCTCGAACCCGCTGAACCGCACCAATTCGGACGGCATTCCCGCGGTCACCGAGAACCTCGACACTCGTTTCGTCAGCTTCAACGCCAACGGCGTGCTGTTCTCGCCCGGCCCGCCCTTCGCGAGCTCGATCTACCGGGTCAACGGGGTGCCGCAGCAGTTCAACGCCACCGGCACGGCGCTGATCCCGTACAGCGTCGGCAACCTGCTCAACAACACGGTGCCGCCCTTCACCAGCGGCGGCGACGGCAATCCGTACCAGGAGCTGGCGGCCCTGGTGACCGGTGTGGAGCGCTGGAGCAGCACGGCTATCGGCCACTACGACATCACCGACCGGATCAAGCTGTCGGGCGAGCTGCTGTACGCTCGGGTCGAGACCCGCGACCCCTATGGCAACCAGGCCAGCAACACGGTCCTGAACAATGCGGCCAGCGGCGCCGGCGCGATCTCGGTGTCGCGGACCAACCCCTATCTGAGCCCGGCGGTCACCGCGATCCTGGGTCCGGCCGGCGCGCCGCTGACCCTGTCGAAGTGGTGGTCGGACCTGCTGCCGACCCGCGAGCAGACCTATAAGACCGACACGGTGCGGGCGCTGCTGTCGCTGGACGGCGACTTCGACCTCGGCGAGCGCAACTTCTACTGGAGCCTGTCGTACAGCCACGCCGAGACCGACGGCCAGAGCCGCGGCTACGGCGTCTATACGCAGCGTTTCAACAACGCGATCAATGCGGTGCGCAACACGTCGGGCCAGATCGTCTGCGCGATCAACGCCGACGCCAGCACCACCAACGACGATCCGTCCTGCGCCCCGATCAACCCCTTCGGCGTCGGCAACGTCACCCAGGAGGCCCGCCTCTACGCGACGACCCAGATCGGCCAGGACTATCTGAACACCCAGGACGACCTGCTGGCGACCTTCGGCGGCGACCTGATCGCCCTGCCGGCGGGCAAGGTGAAGTTCAGCGCCGCCTACGAACATCGCGAGGAGAAGGCCAAGTTCGTGCCATTTGCGGCCAACCAGCTTGGCCTGGTCGGCTCACGCGTTCCGACGACGGCCACCAGCGGCAGCTACAACACCGACGAGTTCGCCGGCGAACTGCTGGTGCCGGTGCTGGGCGGGGACGTCACCCTGCCGTTCGCCAAGAGCGTCGAGCTGAACGGCGCATATCGCTACGTGGATAATTCGATCGCCGGCAAGGAAGACGTCTGGGGCGTCGGCGGCCGTTGGGAAGTGGTGGACGGCGTGACGCTGCGAGCCTCCCGCAGCCGCAACTTCCGCGCGCCCACCCTGGATCAGCTGTTCTCGCCGCAACGCACGGCCCTGGGCTCCATCGGCCAGGACCCCTGCGACGCCGACCGCATCGCGGGCGGTCCGAACCCGGCGGTGCGTCTGGCCAACTGCCAGGCGCTGTTCCGGGCCAATCCGGGCTACGGCAACCTGGCCACTTTCCAAGACCTCTCCGAGAACTTCAGCAACGCCAACATCACCAGCGGCGGCAACCAGGGCCTGGCGAACGAGATTTCCAAGACCTGGACTTATGGCTTCGTGCTGCAGCCCCGGTTCATCCCCGGCTTGAGCATCGTCGCCGACCGGGTCGAGATCGACCTGAAGGACGGTCTCTCGGCGTTCACGCCGCAGAGCTTCCTGGCGACCTGCTATGACTCGGCGACCCAGCCCGCGGACATCTGCGGCACCTTCACCCGTGACGCCACCGGCCAGATCGTGACGGCGCGGTCGACCACGTTCAACGCCGGCCGGGTCACGTTCCGCGGCGAGGTCTACAACATCAACTACAGCTTCCCGATCGGCCGCTACTTCGACGACCGCGACCTGGGCGAACTGGAGCTGAACGTCGAGGCCACCCGGATCGAGAAGTACGAGTTCTCGGTGACCGGGGTCGATCTCACCCGCGTCGACAACACGTCGTCGACCCCCGACTACGGCCCCTCGCCGGACCTGCGGGTTCGCTTCGACCTTCGCTACAAGAAGGGCCCGCTGCGCCTGAACTACGCGCTCAACTACCTGTCGTCGGTGAAGCTGACGGCCACGTCGACCATCGAGAACGTGCCGACGCCGAACATCAAGGAGAACATCCGGCACAACGTGTCGGCCGCCTATGAGATCGGTAACTACACGATCCGCGGCGGGGTCACGAACCTGACCGACGAGGAACCCTCGTTCCCGACCCGGAACTACGGCGACATCCTGGGCCGTCAGTACTATGTCGGCGTGAAGGCCCGCTTCTAGATCAGCGCGAGCCAGCGTATCGGATCGCGTGGGCGCGACGATGGACCCCACCCGTCGTCGCGCCTCGATTCTATGAGGGAGCCGGCCATGCGGGTGATCGACCGGGACGAGGTCCGCCAGCGCCTGACGTACGAGCTGTGCATTCCGCTGGTGCGTGACGCCATGATCGCCTTCTCGAAGGGCGAGACGCGCCAGCATCTGCGTTCGATCCTGCCCATGAGCGAGGGGCGGGTGTTCGGGATCATGCCGGGCGCCCTCGGCGCGCACGGGGTCTTCGGCGCCAAGCTGATCAGCGTGTTCCACGGCAACTTCGCCAAGGGGATTCAGTCGCACCAGGGTGTGGTGGTGCTGTTCGACCCGGAGACCGGCGCGCCGATCTGCATCGCCCATGCCGGCGAGGTCACCGCGATCCGGACCGCCGCCGCGAGCGCGGTGGCGACCGACGCCCTGGCGCGGTCGGACTCCGCGCGCATGGCGATCCTGGGCTACGGCGAGCAGGCGGGGACGCATGCGCGCGCCATCAGCCGGGTCCGCAAGCTGGAGGCCATCACCGTCTGGGGGCGCGACGCCGCCCGGGCCAAGGCCTTCGCCAAGGCGACGGAGGCCGAACTGGGCGTTCCGGTGTTTGCGGCGCCCAGCGTGCGGCAGGCGGTGGCCGGCGTGGACATCATCACGGCCGTGTCCGGGGCGCGCGAGCCGATCCTGGAGGGCGCCTGGGTGGCGCCCGGGACGCACCTCAATCTGGTGGGGTCCAGCGGGCCGGGACCGACCGAGGTCGACCACGATCTGGTGGTGCGCTCGCGCTTCATCGCCGACAGCCGCGAGGGCGTGTTGGCCCAGGGGGCGGAGTTCCTCTACGCCAAGGCCGCCGGCCTGATCGACGACAGCCATGTGGTGGGCGAGATCGGCCAGGTGCTGGCCGGCGACCTGGATGGCCGGCAGTCTCCGGATCAGATCACCGTCTACAAGTCACTGGGCCATGTGGTGCAGGACCTGGCGGCCACCAAGGCGCTGTACGACGCCGGCTAGGGCCGCCCGCCGGACAGCAGCTTGCGGATGTCCTGGCTGATGCTCAGCCGGGTGGGCGTGTCGCGGTACATCATGTGGCCGCCCGGATAGCAGCGGAAGCTCATGGCGGCCTTGAGCGGGGCGGGGAGGGCGCGGGCGGTTTCCTCGACGCCGGCGCAGTTGGCGAGAGAGTCGTAGAGCCCCGAGGCCACCAGCACGCGGAGTTCGGGATTCAGGGCGACGGCGTCGGCGGTGGCGGGCAGCGGCGGCCCCAGGAGAGGCGGCCCAGCGCCGGTGCGGACGGCCTCGGCGATGGCGGCCTGCCGCACCTCTGGGGAGACCGGGCCGGTGGCGTAGTCCCAGCGCGCTCCAACGCCGGCGACCGGCTTGCCATCGGCCAGATAGGCATCGTCGAGCGGTTCGAGCCCGACGTAGGGCAGATCGGTCCGATAGCCGAGATCGCCCCGCAGATAGGCCAGGATCGCGTCGCGCGCCGGCTCGGGCGGCGCGTCCGAGATCCGCATGTCGAAGACGTTCAGGGTGCGGCCAGCGACGAGCTGGGTCCGAAACTGGCGCGGGGTGACGGTGAGGGACTTGCGGTCGATCTGCGCGGCGGCCAGCCCGGTGAAGCGGGCGAGGTCCTGGGCGATCCGCTCGCGCTCGCCGTCGCTGAGCTGGTCGCGGCGGGCCAGGGCCGGGGCGTAGGTCTCGCGAACCCAGCGGGCGGCCGCGGCCTCAGCCGCCTCGGATGTGGCGCCGACGTCGGGGGCCAGCTTGCCCAGTCTGAACGCCGTGGCGGTGAAGCCCACGATCTTCAACGGCGCAACCACGCCGTCGTCGCCAAGCCGTGAGAGACCCGTTCCGCCCGAGATCAGGCCGAGCCCGCTGACCGGCACACCGCGCTTCAGCAGGGCGTAGCCGACGTTGGCCGCGCGGCCAGCGCCCCAGCTTTCGCCGATCAGATAGAGGGGATTGGCCTGCGCCCCGTGCTGCAGCCGCCAGGCGCGGACGAACTCGGTCACCGACGCCACGTCGCCGAGGGTGCCGTAGAAGGCGTCGGCATATTCGGCCCTGGCCGGGCGGCTGAAGCCCGTGCCGATAGGGTCCACGAACACCAGGTCGGCGTCGGTGAGCCAGGTTTCCTGATTGTCGACGAGCCGGCCGCCGTCACCGCGCTTCGGGCCGGCGACCTCGAAGTGCAGGGTCGCAGAGTTGGCGCCCGGGCCGCCGTTCCAGACGAAGGCGAGCGGGCGCGGCTTACCGGGCGAGGCGACCCGATAGGCGATGTAGCCCATCCACCCGCGCGGCTCGCCGGTCTCCGCGTCACGGATGGCGATGCGGCCGACCTCGGCGGTGTAGGCCAGGGTCCTTCCGCCCACCGTCATGCGGTGGCTGGTGACCACGGGCGTCTCCGCCGCCGGCAGGGCGAGCGCCGGCGTCGCGGCGCCCATGACCAGCGCCACAAGCGCGGCGGCGAGGGGGCTGCGCGTCATGCTCAGGCCTTCTGCATCGGGCCGGGCCTCCCGCCCTGCACCCAGGCGCGGATGTCGTCGGTGAAGGCCCGATGAGTGGCGATGTCGGTATAGGCCATGTGGCCGCCGACATACTGACGCTGGATGATCCGGTTACGTGGCCAGTCGCTCTTGGCGACCATGTAGCGGGCGGGCCCGACGGTGGTGGTCAGGTCGTAGATGCCGGTGCCGATCATCAGCTGGAAGCGGGGATTGGCCTGGAACGCCGGTCCGATCTGGCTGGCGTAGTCGTAGTCCAGGAACGGACCGCCGGGGCCCAGCGTGCCGCCCCAGGTCCAGGCGCCGGCCCCTGGCGCGCTGGGGCGGTAGTCGGCGACGGGCCAGGTGACGCCGAGGTTTTGGGCCAGATGCTGCTGCATCATCGGCTCGATGGGGGCGCGGGCCTTGCCGAACGGGTCGACGCCGCGTTCGCCGGGCTTGGGGGCCGGGCCGACATAGCGCGCGTCATAGATGCCCATCATCAGGCCATCGGCCTTCAGAAGCTCGGTGGCGAAGGCCATCTTGGTGATGATCAGGTCATTGGCGAGATAGTCGTCCGCGCCGATGCCGGTCATGGCCTGCAGCCGCGCGGCGATGGCCTTCCGCCTCGCGGGGGCCAAGTCGTAGCCCTGCAGGAGGGCCTGCAGGTATTCGCCCATGCCCCAGGCGTAGGACTCGTCCACGACCTGGGTCATCGACTTGCCTTTCCAGGCCGGCGCCTTGCCGTGGTAAGCGGCGATCGCGCACAGGGCGGGCAGGTTGGTGGCGTAGGCCAGCACGTTCTTCGCCCGCTGGCTGGTCTCGATCATGTTCACCGCCTGGCCGAACAGGAAGACGCCATCCAGGGGCATGACCTTGGCGAGCTGGCCGGCCATGAGCGCGGCGCGCAGCGTGCCGTAGCTCTCGCCCAGAACGTACTTTGGCGAGGCTTCGCGTCCGTTGGCCTTCGCCCAGGCGACCACGAAGTCCGAGCACGACTGGCTGTCGCCCTCGACCGAGTAGAAATACTCCCGGCGCCCGCCCGGCAGGATGCGCGTGAAGCCGGTTTCGGCCGGGTCGATGAAGACGATGTCGGCCACGTCCAGAACGGTCAGCGGATTGTCGGCCATCGACGGCGGCGCGCCGGGCGCCTTCGGGTCTTGTTCGACTGCGATCCGCTTGGGCCCCAGCGCCACCATGTGAAGCGTGGAGGATGAGCTCGACGGGCCGCCATTGAAGGCGAACAGCACCGGCCGGGTCTTGGGGTCGGCCTTGTCCTGCACGTAGGCGGTCGAGACGAAGCGGATGGCCGGCTGGCCGTCGGCGCCAGTCAGCAGGGTCTCGCCCACGGTGGCGACATAGTCGACCTTGCGGCCGTTGAAGACACCGGTGTGGCGGGTGACGAAGGGCGCGCCCTCGGCCGCCCTGGCCGCGCCAGCCGCGAGGGTCAGCAGGCCCCCTGCGCCCAGCAGCGCGCGCTTGGTTATATCCGTCATCCGCATCCCCGCATCAGGTCAGGTCGTCAGGCTAGCGCGGGCCGTCCGGATTTTCTTTTCGTTCTGTCGCCAGGCGCCAAAACCGGCGGCATAGACTATGCCGCCGCCCGCGGGGGGCTGCATTGAACTTGTCGCGGCCAAGGTGGGCGGACCGCAGTTCGAATAGAAAATCCCGCTCCCGAAGGTACGATATGGTCGCCGTGTAGGGGTGTCTCCATGTCCGCAAGATCCATCGCTCTGGGCGTCGCGATCTCCCTTTGCCTGTCCGTATCGGCGGTCGCCGCGACCTATCGGTACGTCGTGGTGGCCAACGGCGAGAAGGTCGGACACCTGACCGCCGAGGTTCAAGGCCGGACCACGTCGATCGACTACGCGGTGGTCAACAACGGGCGAGGCCCCAAGGCGCGCGAGACCATCGAGACGGACCGCGCCGGCATGCCAGTGACCTGGACCATCGCGGGCGAGTCGCTGTTCGGCAGTCCGGTCGAGGAGCATTACCGGTGGAAGGCCGGGCAGGCCGACTGGAAGAGCCAGGCGGACGCCGGCCAGGCCGCCGCGCCCAAGCCGCTGCTCTACATCGGCAACGACGTCAGTCCGTGGATGCTGGGCGTCTATGTGAAGGCCCTGCTGAAGGCGCCCGGACACACGCTCGCGGTGCTGCCGTCCGGACGCATGCGACTGGAGGAGGTCCGGCGGATCACCCTTGGGCAGGGCCGGACGGCCACGCCGCTCACGGTCTATGAGCTATCGGGCATCGATCTGGCGCCCGACTATGTGCTGGTCGATGCGAAGGGCGACCTGTTCGCGACCGGCGGCCTGATCCGCGAGGGCTACGAGGGCGAGGTCCCGGCGCTCCAGACCCTGTACCGCGAGATCGCCCAGGCGCGGGCCGAACAGGCGCAGGCGAAGCTGGCCCATCGCTTCGCCGGCCCCGTCCGCATCCGCAACGTGCGGATCTTCGACCCCGTGTCGATGACGGTCGGCGGGCTGTCGACGGTCGTGGTGTTCGGCGACCGGATCGCCACGGTCGGGGCCAACGACGCCACCGGTCCGGCGCCGGCTGGAGAGACGGTGATCGACGGGGAGGGCGGGACCCTGGTTCCCGGCCTGCACGACATGCATTCGCACAGCAGCCTGTCGTCCAACCTGTTCAACCTGGCGGCCGGGGTGACGGCGACGCGGGACCAGGGCAACGACAACGACCAGCTGCTGGCGATGATGGAGGGTCTGGCGGCGGGCCGCCTGGCGGGCCCGCGGATCGTGCGCAACGGCTTCCTGGAGGGCCGTAGCCCCTATTCTGCGCGCAACGGCTTCATCGCCGACAGCCTGGAGGACGCGTTGAAGGATGTCCGCTGGTACGCCGACCGCGGCTACTGGCAGATCAAGATCTACAACAGCTTCAACCCCGACTGGGTCGCGCCCGTGGCGGCCGAAGCGCACCGCCTGGGCCTGGGCGTGACCGGCCACGTGCCGGCCTTTTCGTCGCCGGACCGGGTGATCGCCGACGGGTACAACGACATCGCGCACATCAACCAGCTCATGCTGGGCTGGATCCTCGATCCCAAGGAGGACACCCGCACGCCGCTGCGCCTCACCGGCATGGCGCGGGGCAAGGACCTGGACCTGAACGCGCCGCGGGTGCGCCGGACCGTGGCGCTGATGAAGGAGAAGGGCGTCGCGCTGGATACGACGGCGATGATCCTCGAGCGGCTCATGCTGTCGCGCGCGGGCGAGGTGCAGGCCGGCGACAGGCCGTATCTCGATCACGTGCCGATCGCCTATCAGCGCTACCGAAAGCGCAGCTTCGTGACGATCAAGACGCCGCAGGACGACGCCGACTACCGGGCCGGGTTCCAGAAGGTGCTGGAGACGCTGAAGATGCTGGACGACAACGGCGTGCAGCTGCTGCCCGGCACCGACGACGGGACCGGCTTCTCCAACCAGCGGGAGCTTGAGGTCTACGTCATGGCCGGCATTCCGGCCGGCAAGGCGCTGCGGCTGTCGACCTTGGACGCCGAGCGTTACTTCAAGCGGGACAGCCAGCTCGGCTCGATCGAACGGGGCAAGCTGGCCGATTTCATTCTGGTCGCCGGCGATCCGGTCGCCGACATCTCGCAGATCCGCAAGGTCCGCATGACCATGGTGGGCGGCGTCGCCTACTATCCGGCCGAGATTTATGAGCACCTGGCGATCCGTCCCTTCGCGCCGCCGCCGCCCGTGACGGCGCCACGATGAACCGCGCCCTCTCGCCACTCGCCGCTCTCGCTTAGGACGCGTGTCATGACCGACCAGCTTCGCCACGGCGTTCGCCTCATCGACCTCGTCATGCTGGGGGCGGGCACCGCCATCGGCGCCTCGATCTTCTCGGTCCTCGGCCCGGCCGCGCAGGTGGGTCATGAGGGCATCCTGGTGGCGTGCGTCATCGCCGCCCTGCCGATGGTCCTGTTCGGCCTGGTCTATGCCTATATGGCTTCGGCCGTGCCGCGGACGGCGGCGTCGTTCGAGTGGCAGCGCCAGTTCACCCATCCGCTGATCGCCTTCGGCATCGTCTGGCTGCGGGTGTTGTCGAATGCGGTGGTGATGATCGTGCTGGGGACGGTGCTGGTCAGCTACCTGGGCAAGGTGGTCGCGATCCCCGCCAAGCCGGCGATGTTCGCGATGTTCCTGGCGGTCTTCGCACTGAACTACGTCGGCGTCGCCATCGCGGCGCGGGCGCAGACGGTGCTGATGCTCCTGCTGCTGGGCGTCTTCGCGGTCTTCGTGGTGGCCGGCGCGCCGGCGTTGAAGCCGCAGCTGTTCGCCCAGTCGGTTTCAGTTGGCTGGGCCCCGATCGTCGCGGCGCTGCCGCTGATGATCCAGCTGTTCCTGGGGATCGAGACGACGACCGAGGTGGGCGAAGAGGTCGCCGATCCGAAGCGGGTGGTGCCGCTGGGTCTGGCCTTGGCGCTGATCCTGACCGTCGTGGTGTATCTGGCCATCGCCTTCACCGCGCTCAGCCTCGTGGGCGCCGACGCCCTCGCGGCCAGCGACGCGCCGCTGCTCACGGCGGCGGAGGCCGCGCTGGGCGGCTGGGCGATGCCGGTGATCGTGACCGCCGCGGTGCTGGCCCTGCTCAAGTCGATGAACGCGGTGTTCCTGGTCTATGCGCGGTTCCTGTACGCCATGGGCCGGTCCGGCGCCCTGCCGGCCGTGCTGGGCAAGATCCACCCGCGGTTCGGGACGCCGCATGTCGCCACCGTGGTGGCCTTCGGGGCGTGCTGCCTGGGTCTGTTCCTGCCGTCGAGCCTACTGTTCCTGCTGCTGGCGGTGAACATCCCGACGATGATGAAGTACGCGGGCTCCTGCCTGGCCGCCTATAACGTCGCCGCCAAGCATCCCGACGTGCACGCCCAGGCGCGCCTGCGCTTCGGACGCGGCACGGTGCAGGCGCTGTCGATCCTGGGGATCGTCGCGGCGGTGGTGATCGCCAGCCTGGGGTTCAGCACGGACTGGAAGCCCTATGCGCTGCTGGTGGGCTGGCTGGCGATCGGGCTCGCCTACTACGCGCTCGTCGTCCGCAAGACGGCGTCGTAAGCCGCGGCGAACGGGGCCACGGTCTCGGCGGTCAGCCCGGCGATGTTGATGCGCGCGTTGCCGGTCATGTAAATCGCGTGGTCCTCGCGCATCCGCTCGACCTGAGCTGCCGTCAGCGACAGCATCGAGAACATGCCCCGTTGCCCACGGATGGGCTCGAAGCGTGGATCCGCCTCGGCCAGCATCCGCCGCACCGACTGCATTCGCAGGCGGCAGGCCTCAAGCTCCTGGCGCCACTGCGCCGTCAGGGCGGTGTCTTCGAGGATGACGCGGACGGCGGCCGCGCCGTGGTCCGGCGGCATCGACCAGGCGCAGCGGGCGATCTTCAGGATGTTGGTGCGCACCACCTCGGCGTGGCCGCGGGCGCGGACGAACAGGGCGCCGGTGCGTTCGCGGTAGAGGCCGAAGTTCTTGTCGCAGGAGTAGGCGACCATCGCATTGTCGACCGCCTCAAGCACGATCCGCAGGCCCGCGGCGTCGTCCTCGAGTCCGTCGCCCAGACCCTGGTAGGCCAGATCGATGAGGGGCACGAGGCCGCGGCGGATCATCAGGTCCGTGAGCGCGCGCCATTGGTCCGGGCTGGGGTCCGCGCCGCTGGGGTTGTGGCAGCAGCCGTGCAGGAGGACGACGTCGCCGGCCGCCGCGCCCTCCAGCGCCGCCAGGGTCTCGTCGAAGGTCAGGGTCTGGGTCTTGGGATCGAAGTGGCGGAAGGTCATGACCTCCAGCCCCGCCTCGGCGAAGATCGGCGCATGGATCGGCCACGACGGTGCGCCCAGCCAGATCCGCGCGCCGGGCTTGCCCGCGCTGGCCAGCTCGGCAGCCAGGCGCAGGGCGCCCGTGCCGCCCGGGGTCTGCACCGCGAATAGGTCGGCAGAGGCCGCGCCCCTGCCGAAGATGATCGGGGTCAGGCGGTCCAGGTAGCCGAAGTCGCCCTCGGGACCCAGGTAGCTCTTGGTGTCCTGGGCCTCCAGCAGGCGTTGTTCGGCCGACTTCATCGCGGCGAAGACCGGCGTGCGGCCGTTCTCATCCTTGTAGACGCCGACCCCGACATCGATCTTGCCCGGGCGCGGGTCCTCGCGGAACAGCTTGATCAGCGACAGGACGACGTCGGGCGGCTGGGGCAGCAGGCCGTCGAAGAGGATGCCGGAGGCGGCGGGGCTGAGGATCGTCATGCGGACAATCTAGCCGCGCCGGCACGCATAAGCGTTGCTTTCTGGGGCGCGAAGCGGGGCCTGGCGCATTCGGCTTGCCGAAATCGACGCGCCGGCGCGACAGATTTGCCGGCCGGGCGTCAGGCTGCGGCGGCCCGGATCACTTGAGGGTCTTCAGATAGCCGATCAGCAGGGCCCGGTCCGCCGGGTTGGCGGCCATCACCATCATCTTGGATCCCGGCACCGCCTTCTGCGGTCCGGCCAGGAACGCATCGAGGCGGGCGGCGTCCCACCTCACCGGCTGTTTCAGCAGCGCCGGCGAGTAGGCGAAGTTGGGTCGCGCGGTGCGGGTCATCAGGCCGGTCAGATCCGGTCCCATCAGCGACTTGCCGGGGGTGTGGCACATGCTGCAACGCTGCTTGAAGATCGTCTCGCCCGTGGCCTGAGCGACGGCGGGCGACGCCGACAGCCCCGCCAGCACCATCGCCGATCCCAACGCCACCATCGCCGAACGCAACGCCATCTGACCTATCCCCATTGAACGGTCGCGTATGGCATGGGTCCAGCCGCTCCGCGAAGAGGCGGTCGCAATCCGTCTGGTCCGATCCGCCGGATTGCCCACGATCCGGGCAGGGCGACGCTCAGGCTGCGAACAGGATCTCGCAACCTGTGCCCGCCAGGGCGGCGTCCACCTTGGCGCGGTCGCCTTCACCCAGCGCGGCATACTCCTCGCGCAGCCAGGCGAGGCATTTGGCCTGATAGGCGAAGGGCTGCATGGTCCAGGGCTTGCCGTCGATCTCGGTGACGACCTCCGAGGCGCCGGCGGCCACGGCCGCGGCATTGGCCAGCAGCAGCGGCGCGTAGGTGCGGCCGGCTTCGCCCAGCAGGGCCTTGAGGGTTGTGGGCAGGGCGCCGGCGTCCAGCCAGTCGGACTCGCTCGGCTCCTCGCCGGTGAGGTCTTCCATCAGCATGACCCAGGCGGCGAGCCGGGGCGCCCGCGCGTGGGTCAGCACCATGGGCGTGGGGTCGAAGTGGACGAGCTGGGTCAGCTGTCCGTAGCAGGCGAAGTCCGCCGCCGACGGGCGGGCGCCCAACAGGAAGCGATAGTCGCGCAGGTGGGCTTCCATCAGGTCGACGAAGCGGACGTAGCTGGCCTCGATCACCGGGCCGGTGACGGCGTTGGAGCCGACGTAGCGCAGCCTGGGGATCTGGCGGTCGGCGAACGCCTTGCCCGCGGCTTGCAGCTGCTCATCCGGCGTCCGCGCGCGGGTGAAGGCGGGCAGGACAGCGGCGGCCTTGGCAATGTCGTCCGCATAGGCCCAGCGGTAGTGGAACATGGCCTTGGTCAACCACTCGTCCCCGAAGTCCTCCAGGAGGGCGTCGATCAGCGCCAGCGCGGGGTCGGCGGGCCGAGCCTCGCGCCCGACATGCTCGCGCTCGAGGCGCCGCAGGATCGGGGTGGAGTCTGTGATGGCGGTCAGCTGCCCGTCCGGACCGGGCACGTAGAAGGTGGGCAGCAGCGCCACCTTGGCCGGCGGCAGCCGCGGATCGTCGCGGGAGCGGAGGCTGTAGGGGATGTGGCGATAGCGCAGCAGCGCCAGCATCTTGCGCGTGTAGGGTGAGCCTGGCGCGCCGCTCAGCAGCACGCGATCCGTGGCCGTCTGCATTCATGCCTCCCGCTGCCCCGTTGTCATGCCGGGGTCCTCGTCTGACTATGAAGCGGAACTCTCATTCCGAAAAGCCGTCTTGGTGGGCAGCCGGCGATTGGAAAGCGGCTGTCGGACGGCTAAACCGCAACTGAGCTGCGGAAACCGTCGATGCCAAAGGGACTGCCCCTGGAGACGCAAGAGACCGACCCGACCTGGACGCGCCCCGCGTACCAGACCCGCAGCCGTGAGCAACGCGACCGCCTCTTGAAGGCTGGCGAGCGGGCGTTCGCCGCCGCTGGGTTCTGGGAGACCCACGTCACCGATATCGCCAAGCGCGCAGGGTGCTCGGTGGGCAGCTTCTATCGGCGGTTCGAGGACAAGGAGGCGTTCTTCCTGGCGCTGCAGGCCGACATGGCCGCGCGGTCAGAGGCGAACATCACCACCTTCTTCGGCGATCCGGCGCGGGCGACCGAGTCCCTCGAAGACATGCTGCGGCTGCTGGTGCGGCGCACGGCGCGGGGCATGCGCGAAATCGAGGGCTACTATCGGGCGCTGTTCGAGCTGAGCCTGCGCGGCCAGAACGTGTGGCCGTCGATGCGGCGCATCGAGGCGATCGAGGCGGACTGCGTGATCAAGCAAATGCGCGATCGCGGCCTGCCGGTGGACAAGGGGCTGGCGAAGCGGGCGCAGTTGGCGATCCGCATGGTCCACGGCCAGATCGTGGCGGCGTTGCTGCACGGCGCCGGGCCCTGGGAGGCGGACGACCCGGTCCTGCACGACGAGCTGGGGCTGGTGCTGATCCGCTACCTGGGGATCGAGACGGCGGGTTAGATCAGCTGGAGCCCGAGCCTTGCGACGATCACGGGCAAGAGCACGACGAATTCGACCAGGGCGATCGCGTAGAGGCCCGCCAGCACCGGCCGGCCCTCCCGGAAATTGAAGACGACGCCAGCCAGCAGCGGACCCGAGATCGGTCCCAGGAGAAGGAAGGGGGCCAGTCGTTTCCAGCGGATCACAGGCCCGTCTCCATTCGGCGCAACAGACACTCATCGATGCAACTCGTGCGCCGGTCAGCCCGCCCAGAGCTGTGCCGAAATGGGACGCGCGTGACCCTTAGCGCGGCGGCGGCCGTCGGCCGCCCGGCGGCGCTCGACGGTCGCCCTTGTCGCGCCGGCTCGCGGCCATGAATTGGGCTGGGGTGGCCTTCAGGTCGGCGAGCAGGATGGCGCCGTCGCCATCGGCGTCCAGCAGGGCGAAGCGGCGATTGCTGGCGGCGCGCCATTCGGCGCGGCTCACCCCGTATGAGAAGTCGCTGTCGGCGCCGCGGATCGGATGCGGCTCGTTGATCAAGCTATAGGCGGCGGCGCCCTGCATGCGAGTGTCGACGGTGTTGCGGGCGCTGGCCCCGCTCCGGCGCTCGGGCGCGCCGCGCATGCCGAGGCCGGATCGGGTGATCTCCGGCACCAGTTGCTCCTCCCAGCGCGTCACCTCGGGCATGCTGATCTGGCCGTCCCCGTCGACGTCCAGGGCCTTGAACCAGTTGTCCGCGTCGGCGCGGAACTCATCCCAGGTCAGTCGGCCGTCGTGGTTCGCATCGGCTTGGGCGAACCATTTGCCGACCGGATAGGGCTGATCCCCCGGGGCGCGGAACGGCTCGCCCGCGGGACTGATGAACAGCTGCGCGCGCGGACCGGGCGGCCCGTCGCCGGGCTCGTCGTCGCCGAAACCGACCGGCGGTCCGCCGGGCGGTCCGCCGGCGCACCCGGCCGCGACGAGGGCGGCGCCCACAAGGCCAATCCAGTTCCTGCGACGCATGAGGCTTTCCAAAGTCTTCGACCCGCCGGCTCCTGACAGCGCAAAGGGGCGCCGCCATGTCGGGCCGGCCACAATCGCGGGGAATGGCGCCGAAGTCAGCCCCGGACGCGCCCGGACCTCAGTAGGCGCCGAAGCGGACCTCGGCGCTGCCGGCCGGAAGTTCGATGGTCATTCCGTCCTTGGCGAGGCGCCAGTCCAGCTTGCCGCCAGCGTCCATGCCGCTGGTGAAGGCTTCCGGCGTGAACATCGGTAGGCCCGCCTGGGTGAGATGGGTCAGAACCAGCGCCTTGACTCCCGCCGTCCGGGCCAGATCGGCGGCTTCGACAGGCTCGGTGTGGTAGGTGACGGTGTCGGCCATGATCGAGCCCAGCCGTGGGTTGCCGATGGCCGCCAGGCCTTTGGACAGCTGCAGGGTCATGGCGTTCTTCTGCGCCTCGTGGATCAGGACGTCGGCGCCCTTGGCCGCCTGCGCGAGCGGGGCCCACTTGATGGTGTCGCCGCTGATGACCACCGACCGACCCTTGTAGTCGAAGCGATAGGCGAAGGCCGGATCGATGGGATCATGCTTCACCCGAATGGCGGTCACGGTCAGGTCGCCGTCCTGCCAGGCGACTGTCGTCCCATCGGGCTTGGCGATCGTGACGACCTTGGGCTTGAGCAGGCCGGCCGCCAGGTCGAATTTGACGTCGCCGTGCTCGTGGTGCGCCTTGCGGAAGCCATGGTCGTTTTCGTAGGCGAGGTTCATGCCGCGCGCCAACTTGTCGACCCCGGTCGGCCCCACGACGGACAGCGCCTCGGCGCGGCCCCCGACCCAGCTCTGCATGTTGAATTCGCCGAGATCGCCGATGTGGTCCGAGTGCAGGTGGGTGATGAACACGGCCTTGGCCGTGCCGACCGGCACGCGCCAACTCATCAGGTTCTCGGTGGCCTCGGGGCCGATATCCACGAGGTAGAGCCGCCCGCCGGCCTGGACGGCGGTGCAGGGCTTGGCGCGCCCCGCGACGGGCAGTGGCCCTGAGGTGCCGCAGAAGATCACCCGCAGCCCATCGAAGGCCGGAGCCTGGGCTTGGGCCGACGGAGCATTGACGGTCAGCGCCAGCAGGGCGGCGACCAGGGTGGCGATGCGGATCAAGGCGTTTCTCCCCAGAAACGGAATTGGAATTCACGTTTCTATGCTACAGCTGGCAAAACGGCAAAGGGGAACGCTGCGATGGCGCTGAGCTACGATCTCTACTGGTCCTTCCGATCACCCTATTCGTACATGGTCGTGCCGCGCCTGATGGCGCTGGAGGCCGAGTCCGACGTGGTCTGCAATGTGCGGCCGGTCTATCCGCTGGCGGTCCGCACGCCCGAGTTCTTCGAGAGCCGCGATCCCCTGTGGACGCCCTACCTGATGCGCGACGTGTTTCGTGAGGCGGCGTTCCTGGGCCTGCCGTTCCGCTGGCCGCGCCCCGATCCGGTGCAGCAGGCGCCGGGCGTGGGCTATCGGATGGAGCAGCCCTACATCCACCGGCTCACACACCTGGGCGTGGCCGCCGTCGAGCGCGGGCGCGGCCTGCCGTTCCTGCGGGAGGTCAGCCACGTCATCTGGAGCGGCGAGGTCGACAACTGGCACGAGGGCGACCACCTAGCGCAGGCCGCCAGCCGGGCCGGGCTGGACTACGACGAACTCTCGGCCGCCGTGGATGGCGAGGCCGAGCGTTTCGCGCAGATCGTCGAAACCAACCAAGTCGACCAGCGGGCGGCCGGCCACTGGGGCGTGCCAATGATGGTATTCGGCGGCGAGCCCTTCTTCGGCCAGGACCGCTTCGACCAGCTCAAGTGGCGGATGGAGCAGGCGGGCCTGGTTCGTCGCGCATAGCTGCGAGCTATCAGGCCGCTGCGCTGACGGGCTTCTCGGTGACAGCGGCCTTCGACAGTTCCGCCATCGCCTTGATCAGGGGGGAGCGCCAGCGTTCGGCGGTTGTCAGCATCCAGCAGGCGTAGGGGACGTCCAAGGTCGACGAGATGGCGGCGAGACGGCCGTCGCGGAGATGGCTTTCGAACAGGAATGACGCGCCCATGGCGATGGCGTCGGTGTCGAGGGCGCGCTGGATGATCAGCGAATAGTCGTCGCTGATGAAGGCCTTGAGGTTCTCCGCCTCCTCGCGCGACATCTCGCCGGCCCAGGCCTCGACCCCGGGCAGCACATTCGGCAGGGCGATCGGCCAGCGCAGGAGATCGCGCGGCCCCGCGTCGGCCAACTCCAGCGCCGGGTGGCCCGGCCGGGCGACCAGGATGATGGCGTCTTCGAACATCTTCTTGCGGATCAGCTCGCCATAGCGGGCGGCGTGCTCGGAGTAGCCGAAGGCGATATCGACGCGGCCGTCGTGCAGCGCCTTCATCACGCCGGGGCCGGTTTCCTGGATCGTCTCGACGTGCAGCTTTGGGAACCGCACAGCGATCCGCCGCAACAGTTCGGGCAAGGGCTTCAGTCGCGAGGCGGGACCGACGGCGATCCGGATGCGGCCCTCCTCGCCGCGCGCCAGCTGTTCCAGGTCACGGGACAGGGCGGCGACGCCCTGCAGCAGGGTCTCGGCCCGCTGGGCGACGAAGGCGCCGTAGGCGGTGGGCCGGGCCGCGCCGCTGGTGCGCTCGAAGAGCTTCAACGAGAGCTGGGCCTCCAGCCGGGCGATGCTTTTCGAGAGGGTCGGCTGCGAAATCTGCAGCTTGCGCGCCGCGCCGCTGAACCCGCCGGCGCGGCAGATCTCCAGAATCTGTTCGAGATGCCTAAGCTCCATGCCTGCGGGCTATAGCACCACGTCTCGCAGTTGGGCAGATCGGAACGCGCGGACCGGCTAGCTTCCAGCCGTTCGAGGAGCTCCCGCATGAAGCGCACCCCCCTGATCTTTGCGGCGATGCTGTCGCTCGCGGCGGCGGCCAGTGCGCCGGCGACGGCGGTGGACAAGGTCGCGGCGGCGCCCCGGCCCAACATCATTGTCATCGTCGCCGACGACCTGGGCTATGGCGACACGTCGGCCTACGGGTCGAAGATCATCAAGACCCCGAACATCGACGCGATGGCCGCCGCGGGTGTGCGGTTCACGTCCGGCTATGTGACCCACCCGGTCTGCGCGCCGTCGCGGGCGGCGATCCTGACGGGTCGATACCAGCAGCGCTTTGGTTGGGAGTTCAATCCGGTCGGTCGCGACCGCCGGGGCGGGGTCTCGCTGGAGCAGCCGTTCGTCGGCGATGCGCTGAAGAAGGTGGGTTACCACACCGGCCTGATCGGCAAGTGGCACCTGGGCGATGCGCCCGGTTACCGTCCGCTGGACCGCGGCTTCGACGAGTTCTTCGGCATCACCGCCGGGGCCACCAGCTTCTACACCAAGTCCCAGCCGGGGGATGACACCTACACGCCGCCCGGCTCCGAAGGCTCGTTCCGGGCGACCGAGAAGGACCCCCTGCCGCCCACCGCCACCGATGACGAACGTATGGCCTATCTGCGCAGCGTCGCCAGCGTGCGGCGCGGCACACAGGTGGTCCAGGTGGACGAATACTTGACCGACGCCTTCACGAACGAGGCCGTCCGCTTCATCGGCGCCAACAAGCGCAAGCCGTTCTTCCTCTACCTCGCCTACAACGCGCCGCACACGCCGTTGCAGGCCACCAAGAAGTACCTGGACCGCTACCGCGACGTGCCCGACCGCGGGACGCGGGTCTACGCCGCCATGGTGTCAGCGCTGGACGACGGGGTCGGCGCCATCCGCGCCAAGCTGAAGGCCGAGGGCCTGGAGCAGAACACGATCATCGTCTTCGTGTCCGACAACGGTTGCGCGGCCTATGTCCGAGGCGCGTGCTCGAATGCCCCCTTGAGCGGGCACAAGGCCAGTCATCTGGAGGGCGGCGTGCGCGTGCCCTACATCGTGGCCTGGCCGGGCAAGATTCCCGGCGGACAGGTGGACGACCGGATGGTCTCGACCCTGGACATCGTTCCCACGGCCGCCGCCCTGGCCGGCGCCAAGCTGGCCAAGGGGACCGACGGCGTGAACCTGATGCCGTTCGTGACGGGGACCAGCGCGGCCACGCCCAACCCGACGATCTACTGGCGGGCGGGCCCGACCTTCGCCATCCGCGACGGCGACTGGAAGCTTTGGGAGGCCAACAAGGCGGACCCGGGGGCCCAGGCCAGCACGGCCGCCAACATCACGCCGGACGGCACGCACGCGGTGGTCTCGCCGCTGGGCAAGCACGTCATGCTGTTCAACCTGAAGAGCGACCTCGGCGAGAAGCAGAACGTCGCGGCGGCCAACCCCGATGTCGTCGCCGCCCTGCAGTCCAAGCTGTCGGCCTGGGACAAGGACAATGTGCCGCCGCAATGGACCAGCATGCGTCAGTCGGTCCGCCAGCAGGACGGCGTGCTGCTGAAGCTTTACGACTAGGGCGGCGCATAGCCCCGAGCTATCCGCCGATGGCGTGGTCGCATCGGCAACTCTATGCGAGGTTGCCGAACCAGGAGTTTGAACCCGCCCGCATGTCTGAGCCGATCGCCGCCAACGACGAGTCCGAGCCGCTCGGCGGTCCCCGGACCGCCCGCGAGGCCGAGCGCCGCGAGATGTTCATGCGCGTGGCCGCCGGGGTGTTCCGTCGACACGGGCTGGCCGGCGCGACCATGGAACAGATCGCCGCCGCGGCCGGGGTGACCAAGGTGGTGCTCTATCGCCGCTTCCCGTCGAAGGACGCGCTGATCCAGGGAATCTTCGCCGAGACCCTTCGCCGGCTGAACGCCCAGGACGGCAAACCCTGGAAGGGCTACGGCGGGGGCATGCGCAAGTCGCTGGCGGCGGCGCGATCGTTCGAAGACGGGTTCATCCTGCTGGTCCGTTACGGGGGACAGAACCCGGCCTATCAGGGCGCCTATGCGCTCCTGCGCCGACGCACCGGCCAGCGGTTGCGCGGCCTGTTGTGGTATCCCGAGCCGCCCCCGCCACAACTTCAGCGGCCCGCGTTGCTCGAACTGTCGCTGGAGCCGATGATCTCCTTCTGCAACGACGCCCTGGCCTATTGGGTCGAGCGGGGCGATCCCGCGCGGGACGAGCTGTTCCTGCGCTGGTGCGGCCAGATGATGCGCGCGTGGCGCCACAACGCCGCCGAACTGCTCAACCTCGACTCGCCCGAGCAGGAGTGGCCGTTCGACACCGACGGCCTGACGCCATGAACCAGAACAGCACGGGAAGGATCGCCATGGTCAGCCGCAGAGACGCGCTCATCGGCGCAGGCGTCGTGGGCGCCGCGATGGCCGGGGCGGCCCCGGCGCTGGGGCAGTCGGTGGCCGCGCCGCCGGTCAAACCGGAGCATGCGACGTTCGCCGCCGAAATCGCGGCGGCGCAGGGCTGCCTGGACGCTTTCATGGCGGCGTTCAACGCCCGGGACCTCAAGGCCTACGAGGACACCTTCAACTTTCCGCACGTGCGGTTCGCGTCGAGCAAGGTGACGATCATCAACCCCGGCTATCACAAGCCCGAGATGTTCACGACGGGCGCCCTCAGCGACTGGGACCACTCGGCCTGGCAGCGGCGGGACGTGATCCATGCCGGGGCGGACAAGGTCCACATCGACACCCGGTTCAGCCGCTTCCGCAAGGACGGCAGCGTCATCGGCGGCTTCGACAGCATCTACATCGTGACGCGACTTGAGGGGCGATGGGGCATCCAGGGGCGGTCCAGCTTCGCGCCCTAGCCCGCGGCTTAGAGTGTCGTGAGCAGGGTGCTCGCGGCCCAGGTGTCCCGGGTCAACTTCTGCCGCCGCATGAAGGCGGCCATGGCGGCGGTGGACGGGTCGCGAGAGGTCTCCCACACGCCGTGGTCGCGGTACCGGGTCAGCAGCAGGAGGCGGGTCACCCCGGCCGACATGTCCGCCGCGGAGCGCTCCGCCGCGAAGAGGCCGTAGATGTTAGTGTCGAAGCGGGCCTCGAAATCGCGCCAGCCTTCGACGGACAAGGCCACCACCTCGTCCAGATCGTCTGCGCCGATAACGAACCAGCGGTGGACATAGATTCCGCCGGGCTTTGGCCGGTCGCCCGCAGCGGGGCGGGCGGTGGCCGCCAGAGGGGTGCGCTCCGCCTTGCGGACTCCCGGCAGCGTCCGAAGGCGTTCGATCTCGGCGTCGCGTCCCACCGCATCGGGCCGCCAGCCGACGAGCAGGGCGGCCTGGCGGGCGGACCAGCCGAGCTGGGGCGTGAAGAGGCCAAGGACCTCGCCGCCGGCGGACGCGAGGCTGGTCGTGCGCGCGGTGACCTGGCGGGCAAAGGCCTGGGGTCCTGCTGCGCCGGCTGGTCCGTCGAGATCCAGCATCAGGTAGTCGTACATGCGCGCGCCTCCCGCGGCCGCCGCTTCCGGCGCCGCATTGGCGGTCAGGAGGGCCGCGCCAGCGCCCGCGATCCAGCGCCTGCGATCAACAGCCATGCCGCCACTCTCGGGCCTCGCGGGCGCACGTCAAGCGGACACGGCGCTATGGCTCCAAACCCTGCGGGCATTGGAAATCGCCAGGCCTAGTCGCTAGCTTCACCGTCGCTGTCACCGCGCAGTAACAGCTGTAAGCACGACGCGGGACTGAGGGGGAATAGAATGACCAGACACCAGGTCCTGAAGAGCGCGTCCATCGTCGCCATCTGCTGCGCGATGGCCGCGCCGGCCTATGCGCAATCCACGTCGGGCGGGGTCGAGCTCGAAGAGATTCTCGTCACCGCGCGTAAGCGCGAGGAAAGCCTGCGGGATATCCCCGCGGCCGGCACCGCGCTGGGCGCCGAGCAGATCCAGGCCATGGGCGGGATCGCCAACACCCAGGCGCTGCTGTCGAACGTGCCGGCTGTGAACTTCGCCAACACCTCGAACCCGGTGACGTCCGAAATCTCGATCCGCGGCTCGGGCACCAGCCGGGCGACGGCCGCCGACGCGGCCGTGGGCCTCTATCGGAACGGCGTCTATATCGGCGGCGGCTATGTCGGCGGCCGGACGTTCTCGAAGCCGGACTTCTTCGACGTGCGTTCGATCGAAGTGCTTCGCGGGGTGCAGGGCGCGCTGAACGGGCGCAACGCCGTGGGCGGCTCGATCAACGTCGTCTCGGCCCGGCCGACCCAAAAGGAAGAGGGCTTCCTCGTCCTCGATGGCGGCAACAACGCCCGCTACGAGGGCCAGCTGGTGGTGAACCAGCCGCTCAACGACAACTGGGCCGTCCGTTTCGGCGCCAACCTGATGAAGCAGCGGAAGGGCTTCTACTACAACCCGATCCGCGACGAGTACTTCGACCGTCAGGAAAGCGAAATCTACCGGGGCCAGATCGCCTACGACAATGGGCCGTTCAAGGCCAACCTGCTGCTGGAGCACGGCCGCGATCAGCTGCCGGGTCTGATGTACCAGCTGCTGATCCCGGCGGGGACGAATGCGACCTATCCGAAGGGCATCTTCCAGGACAAATACAACATCTCCTGGAACCACCCGTCCTCGGCGAAGCAGCAGGTCAACTACGCCGAGCTGACCCTGGAATACGATTTGGGGGTCGGCGTCCTGACCTCGACCACCGCCCTGCGCGAGCGCCGGTCGCAGAACGCCTATGACCGGGACGCGACGTCGGCGCCGTTCCTGGCGCAGGCCGCCGCCAGCGGTCTGGTCGCCCCGGGCGCGGTGCAGGGCACCCCCGATCTGGGCGGCTCGCAGAACGACTACGCCCGGGTGCTGTTCCAGGACGTCCACCTGGTCGGCAAGGACATCGGCGGCTTCAGCTGGCTGGCCGGGTTCGAGTACTACGACCTGAACGACAAGTATCAGAACACCCTGGCCGGCCCGCCGACGGCGGCCAACGGCCGATCCTTCGGGACGGTGGGCGTGAGCCGGCTCGATTTCGTGTCCTGGGCCGCTTACGGCTCGCTGGGCTACGACATCACCGAGGCGTTCAACGTCACGGCGGAAGGCCGCTTCACAAAGGACGACAAGGACCTGCTGTCCACGCGTCTGGACTTCGGCACCGGCCGCCCGTCCGGCGTTGGGTTCGACATCGACACGGGCCGCAAGACCGACAACTTCTCGTACAACGTCACGGCCTCGTACAAGATCGCGGACTGGCTGACCTACGGCAAGATCGGCACCGCCTATCGCGCCGGCGGCTTCAACCTGGCTCTGGGCGATCCGCGTCAGCCACGGGCCATCCCGACCACCTTCGACGACGAGAAGGCGATGTCGTTCGAGGTGGGCGCCAAGGGTGTGATCATCCCACGCGTCTTCGCCACGGTGGCCGCCTATCGGACCAATGTGGACGACCTGCTGGTCCAGACCGACAACGGTTGCGGCGTCAGCTTCCCCGCCTGCCCCGTGCAGGCCACGCCCTTCGTCTACAACGCCGGTAAGGCCGAGCTCTGGGGCATCGAGGTCGAGCTGACCGGCGCTGCCGAGGTGCTGGGCGGGACGGCGCGCCTGACCGTCGGCGGCTCCCGTCAGGGTGGCGACATCACGTCCGGCCCCGACAAGGGCAAGAAGGGGCCGCAGCGTCCCGACTGGACCGGCACCTTCAACCTCAACTACCGCCACGACCTGCGCGACGACTGGGTCGGCTTCTTCAATATCAAGGGCAGCGGCCGTTGGGGCGGGGTCCAGGAAATCGCCCAGACGCCGAAGCTGGAAGACTACCAGATCTTCGACGCGCGAGCGGGCCTGCAGAAGAACGGGTGGGAGTTCGCGCTCTACTCGAACAACGTCGGCCAGGAGTCGTACATCGTGTTCAACGCGGCCACGACGCGGCGCTGGAACATGCCGCGCACCTACGGCGCCCAGCTCCGCTACAGCTGGTAGCCCGGTGCGCCGGTCCGCCGCCCGTCTGTTAAGCGCCGCCGTCGTCGCCCTGGCGTCGATGGCGGTCCCGGCCCTGGCGCAGCCGACCGCGCCAGCGGCGGCGGCCACGTCCCGGGCCGAGGTGATCTATGGCACGTGGACCGACGCCGCGCGCGGCGGACGGGTCGTGCCCTACAAGGCCTATGTGCCGGCGGGGCGGGGGCCTTTCCCGGTGGTGGTCCACAGCCATGGTCTGGGCGGCAGCCGGGAAGCATCGACCTTCCTGCTTCAGGCCGTGGCCGACGCCGGCTTCCTTGTGGTTTGCCTGCAGCACGCGGGCTCCGACAGCGGCCTGCTGGTTGGCGGGCGTCCCCGCGACACGGCCGGCCTGGTGGCGGCGGCCGGCGCCGGCATCAACCAGCAGGCGGCGCAGGCCCGGTACGGCGACGTGCCGTTCGCGCTGGATCAGATCGCCAAGGATCCTGTGCTGGGCCCCAAGGCGGACATGGCTCACGTCGGCATGTCGGGCCATTCGTATGGCGCGCTCTCGACCCTGGTGGCCACGGGCCAGCGCGTGCTGGGCGCCACGCCGCCCACCCGGTTCGCCGATTCCCGGATCAAGGCCGCCATCGCCTACAGTCCGAACAAGCCGCGCGGTGACGACCCCAAGACGGCGTTCACAGCCATCAAGACCCCGATGCTGCACTTCACCGGCACCGCGGACGTCACGCCCTTCGATCTGGAGAAGACCCCCTTCGAGCGGACGACGCCATTCCAGGCGATAACGGGCGCGGATCAATTCCTCATCGTGCTCGACGGCGCCGACCATGGCCTGTTCGGCGGACGACGGGGGGCAGGCGGCGTGCTCAAGCCCACGGACCCGCCGCAGATGGAGATCGTGAAGGCCGAGACGATCCGGTTCTGGCGCGCCTACCTGAAAGACGACAAGGCTGCCGCCGCGGACCTCTGCGCCCTGCCGTCACGGATCGCCGGCGCGGGCGATGGCTACCAGAAGGCCGCGCGGTGTGGACCGCCAACGCCCATCGCGCCCGTCGCCGGCCTCCGCTAGCCTATCGCCATGACCCCGAAAGCGACTCTCGCAACGTCCCGCCGCGCTGTCCTTGGCGTCGGCGCGACCCTGCTGGCCGCCGCGCCCGCCGTCGGCGCGACGTCGAAATCCAATGGATCTAAGGCCGAGGTGATGCGGATCCTCGAGCGCTATGCGGCCTTTGGCGACAAGGCCGCCGGCGGTCCGGGCGACAACGCCTGCGGTGAGTGGATCGAGCGCGAGCTGAAGGCCCTGGGCTACGCCTGCATGCGCCAGCCCTTCGATGTTCCGGCCTACGAGGGCGAGGCGCCGACGCTGTCCACGGGCGCGGCGCAGGCCTGCCTGATCCCGCAGGCGATCGTGACGCCGACGCCGGGGATCACGGGGCGGCTGTTTACGCCCAGCCAAGGCCAGGGTGAGATCGCCCTGCTGGTGCTGCCGTACGCCCGCTGGTCCACCGCCAAGGGCGAGGTCGAAAAGCGCGTGAAGGCCGCGGTCGCCGCCGGCGCCAAGGCGGTGGTCCTGGTCACCACCGGGCCGACAGGGGAGGCGCTGGCCCTCAACACGCCCGTGGACACGCCTCTGTTCGACGTGCCGGTCGCCGTACTGGCGCCCCGCGAGGCCGAACCTTTCGTACAGGCGGCGGCGAAGGGTGAGACCGCCACCCTGCGCATGCCCGGCCGGTCCTTCCGGCGCCCGGCCTTCAACGTCACGGCCACACTGAACCGCGGCGCAGCCAAGACCCTGGTGATCTCCACGCCCCGCTCGGGCTGGTTCGGTTGCATGGGCGAGCGCGGCTCGGGTCTGGCGGCCTGGATGCTGCTGGTCGAATGGGCGGCCAAGGCGCGGCTGCCCGTCAACCTGGCCCTCGTGGCGACCAGCGGACATGAATACGAGTACGCGGGCGGCGAGCATTTCATCGCCCACCTGGCGCCCAAGCCCGCGCAGACGGCGCTCTGGGTCCATCTCGGCGCCAACGTGGCCGCCCGGGACTGGCATGAGCGGGGCCAGCAGCTCGCGCCGCTGCCCAGCGCCGATCCCCAGCGCTATCTGCTCGCCAGTCCCCACCTCGTTGAGGCCTGCAAGGCGGCGTTCGCCGGCCAGCCGGGCCTGGAGCAGACCTATCCGGTCGATCCGAAGCAGGCGGCGGGCGAGCTCGCCAGCATCGTGCGCGCTGGCTACGAACCGGTGATGGGGGTGTTCGGCGCCCACCGGTTCCACCACGCCCAGACCGACGACATGCGCTGTGTGTCGCCGGAGCTCATCGCCCCCGTTTCCACAGCGTTCGAAAAGGTCATCGGCGAGGCTCTCGGCAAGACCTGACGGCGCGCGCTAAGCTGGGCGCATGACCAACCAGACCCCGCCGCATCCCGCGGACGCCCAGATGGCCTCGCCGACCTATCGGCTGGCCTCCACAGACCAGGACTTCATCATGGGGCCCTCCATGCGGGGGGTGCGCTTCCTGCTGGAGTTCGCCAAGGTCGACGAAGCGCTGCGCAACTGGAGCGTTCGCTCGACGATCGTCGTGTTCGGCTCGGCCCGCATTCGCGAGGACGGACCGGATCCGCACCCCCGCTGGTACAACGCCGCGCGGGAATTCGCGGCCATCGCCTCGAAGCGGGGCGGGGCGTATCTTTCGGCCAAGGGCGAGCGCTTCAACGTCATCTGCACCGGCGGCGGCCCGGGCATCATGGAGGCCGCCAACCGCGGCGCCATGGATGCCGGCGCCCCGTCCATCGGTCTGAACATCACCCTGCCGCACGAGCAGTATCCGAACAGCTATTCGACGCCCGAGCTGACGTTCCGCTTCCACTACTTCGGCATGCGCAAGATGCACTTCGCCATGCGGGCCAGCGCGCTGGTGGTGTTCCCCGGCGGCTTCGGGACCCTCGACGAGCTGTTCGAGATCCTCACCCTGCGCCAGACGGACAAGTCGCCGGCGATGCCCATCGTGCTGTTCGACGAGGGCTACTGGCGATCGGTGATCAACCTCGAGTCGCTGGTCACCGCCGGCATGATCGCCAAGGCCGATCTGGACCTGTTCCAATTCGCCGAGACGCCCGAGGATGTCTGGAATTGCCTGCTGAAAGGGGGCTTGCGCCCCTACGAGGACATTCCCGACCCGCCGCCGCCCGAGGTGCACGATGTGACCTAGGTCAGGGTTGCGCCGCCACGCGCAGCGGCGCCAACTGGCGGGCTCGACCAAGGGGTGCTCATGGAAATCGGCGTCTTCATTCCGATCGGCAACAACGGCTGGCTCATCTCCGAGACGTCGCCGCAGTACATGCCGAGCTTCGAGCTCAACAAGCGGATCGTCCAGGCGGCGGAGGGCTATGGCTTCGACTTCGCGCTGTCGATGATCAAGCTGCGGGGGTTCGGCGGGAAGACCGAGTTCTGGGAGCACAACCTCGAGAGTTTCACCCTCATGGCGGGGCTGGCGGCCGTGACCTCGAAGATCAACATCTTCGCCACGGCGGCCACCCTGACCCTGCCGCCAGCCATCGTGGCGCGGATGGCGTCGACCATCGATTCCATCGCGCCGGGCCGTTTCGGGATCAACCTGGTGACCGGCTGGCAGAAGGCCGAATACGACCAGATGGGCCTCTGGCCGGGCGAGAGCCACTATTCGGATCGCTACAACTACCTCGCCGAGTACGCGACGGTGCTGAAGGGGCTGATGGAGACCGGCGTCTCCGACTTGAAAGGCAAGTACTTCCAGATGGACGACTGCCGGGTCAGTCCCAAGCCGACGCCTGGCGTGAAGATCATCTGCGCCGGCTCGTCCGACGAGGGCCTGGCCTTCACCGCCCAGTACGCCGACTACGCCTTCGCGCTGGGCAAGGGGACCAACACCCCCACGGCGTTCGCCGCCGTCAATGCGCGCCTGGAGGCGGCGAAGGCCAAGACCGGCCGCGACGTGGCCAGCTACATCCTCTTCATGATCATCGCCGCGGAGACCGACGAGGCCGCCTTGGCCAAGTGGCAGCTCTATCGCGACGGAGCCGATCAGGACGCGCTCAAGTGGCTGACGGCGCAGGCGGCGCCTAACGCCCAGGGTGGCACCAGCAACACCAACACTACCCAACTGGCCGCCCCGGAGTCGGCGGTCAACCTCAACATGGGCACGCTGGTCGGCTCCTATGCGCGCGTCGCGGCGATGCTTGACGAGGTGGCCGAGACGCCGGGCACCGCCGGTGTCCTGCTGGTGTTCGACGACTTCGTGCAGGGCGTCGAGGACTTCGGCCAACAGATCCAGCCGCTGATGAAGAGCCGGTCCCATGTCGCAGCCTAGGCCGACCGTCCCGATCGATGGCGCGGTGACCCTGCCGGCGCGTCCGGAGAACCTGCCGATCGATCCGAAGGCCACGGCGCTGATCGTCGTCGACATGCAGAACGCCTATGCCTCGCCGGGTGGATATCTGGATATCGCCGGGTTCGACATCGGCGGCGCGGCGGCGGTGATCGACAAGATCGCGGTGCTGGTGGAGACGGCGCGCAAGGCCGGCGTGCAGGTGGTGTTCTTCCAGAACGGCTGGGACCCCGACTATGTCGAGGCGGGCGGGGAGGGTTCGCCCAACTGGTGGAAGTCCAATGCGCTCAAGACCATGCGCGATAAACCTGAGCTGAGCGGGACCCTGCTGGCCAAGGGGACTTGGGACTATGCCCTGGTCGACCGGCTGACGCCGCAGACGGGCGACATCGTCATCGAGAAGCCCCGCTATTCGGCGTTTTACAACACCGCCCTGGACTCGATGCTGCGGGCGCGGGGCATCCGGAACCTGGCCTTCTGTGGCATCGCCACGAACGTCTGCGTGGAGAGCACCCTGCGGGACGGCTATCACCGCGAGTACTTCGGTGTGCTGATCGAGGACGCCACGCATCAGGCGGGGCCGGCCTTCCTGCAGGAGGCCACCGTCTACAACGTTGAGACGTTCTTCGGCTGGGTGTCGAACACCGCCGATTTCTGCGGCGCCGTCGGCCAGGCGCCGCCGCAAGCCTAGAGGGAAACCCGAATGCCCAAGACCGTCATCACCCCGCCGGGGACCGGCACGCCGATCGCGCCGTTTTCGCCCGGCACCCTGGCCGACGGCGTGCTCTACGTCTCCGGCACGCTGGCCTTCGACAAGGACAACAATGTCGCCCACGTCGGCGACGCGGCGGCCCAGACGCGGCAGGTGCTGGAGACCATCAAGTCCGTCATCGAGACCGCCGGCGGGACCATGGACGACGTCACCATGAACCACATCTTCCTCAAGGACTGGGCGGATTACGCGGCTATGAACAAGGTCTATGCGGAGTACTTCCCAGGCGAGAAGCCGGCGCGGTTCTGCATCGTCTGCGGCCTCGTGCGCCCGGACTTCCTGGTGGAGATCGCCTCCATAGCCCACATCGGAAAGCGCTGATGGCCGGTCCGGAAGCCAACGGCCGCAAGGCCGACCACGACATCCACGAGATGTTCCTGACCCGCTGGTCGCCGCGCGCTTTCACGGGCGAGGCGATGCCCGACGACGTCCTGCATGGACTGTTCGAGGCGGCCCGCTGGGCGCCCTCGGCCTTCAACGCTCAGCCCTGGCGCTTCGTCTATGCGCACCGTGGCGACGAGGCGTGGGACCGCCTGTTCGATGTGTTGATCCCCTTCAACCAGCTCTGGGTGAAGAACGCCTCGGTCCTGATCTATGTGATCTCGGATCGCTTCCGGCGGACGGAGGGGCACGCGCCCGCGCCGATCCACAGCCATTCGTTCGATGCCGGCGCCGCGTGGGCGTATCTCGCGCTGCAGGCCAGCCATGTCGGATGGGCGGCCCACGCCATGGCCGGCTTCGACATGGCGCGGGCGTACGAGGTGCTGGGTGTGTCCGAGGACCAGTATCGGGTCGAGGCGGCGATCGCCGTGGGCCGACCCGCCGATGCGTCGGTTCTCGATGAGCCGTTGCGGTCGCGCGAGGCCCCGAGCCCGCGTAACCCTGTATCCAGCTTTGCTTTCAAGGGCCAATTCGAAGCCTGAGACTGGTGGCGCGCCGGGGATGCTTGACCTTGGGCGTGGGTGTTCGGCCTGATGGCCCATGCATCGATTCCTCGCGAGCCTTCTCGGCGCCCTGGCCCTGGCGGCGCCGGCCGCCGCCGCCGATCCCGATCTGTCGAAGATGGGCGCCGCCGAGCTGGCGGTGTTCATGAAGGCGTTCCCCAAGGGTGGTGAGTTGCACAACCACCTGGGCGGCGGCACGCCGGCGGAGCTGTTGCTGACCTGGGCCGTCGACGATGGCCTGTGCGTGGACGTCGTCGAACTGGCCCTGCGCCCCGGCTGCAGCGGCGAGCACCTCAAGCCGGCCGCCGAGGTCGTTGCGGACGAGACGCTGCGCTCAGCGCTGCTGGACAGCCTGACGACGCGCGCGCCCGGCTTTCGCGATCGCTCGGGGCACGACCAGTTCTTCACAGCCTTCAGCCGTCGCGGCACGCGGCCCAGCCGGACCGGCGATGCGCTGGCGGAGACGATGAACGGACTCGCGCGCCAGAACACCTTCTATGCCGAGCTGATGGTGACCCCGCAGATCGGTCCGTCGCGGGCGTTGGGGGCCAAGGTCGGCTGGCGCGGCGACCCGGCGGCCACGAAGGCGGCGCTGGCCGACGCCGGCATCGCGGGGCTGGTTCCAGCGGTGATCGCGGACACCGACGCCATGGAGGCGCGGGCGCGGACCGTGTTGAAATGCGGGACGCCGGACGCCCTGCCGGGCTGCAAGGTGACCGTCCGCTACCTGTTCCAGGCTATGCGCCAGGGGCCGCCGGAGCAGACCATGGCCCAGCTCCAGCTCGGCGTCGCGACAGTCGCCGCCGACCGGCGATGGGTGGGCCTGCAACTCGTCGCACCGGAGGACAGTCCCGACGCCGTCCGCTTCTACGACCTGCACATGCGGATCATCGCCGACCTGACGGACGGCGGGCGCAAGGTTCCGGTGGCCCTGCATGCCGGCGAACTGACGCTGAAGCTCGTGGCCCCGGAGACCATGGCCGACCATGTCGCCAAGGCGGTGCGGATCGCTGGCGCACGGCGGATCGGCCACGGCACAGCCTTGCCCGAAGAGGTCGACGCGGCGGCGACGGCGCGCGAGATGGCGGCCAAGGGCGTGCTGATCGAGGTCAACATGATCTCGAATGCCGTGATCCTGGAGGTGAAGCCGCAGGATCACCCCTATGCCTGGTTCCGGAAGATGGGCGTGCCGGTCGGACTGTCGACCGACGACAGCGGCATCAGTCGCAGCGAGCTGTCGGGGGACTATGTCGCGGCGGTGCGAAACGGGGCGACCTATCGCGACCTCAAGACGGCGGCCCGCAACGGCATCGCGTTCAGCTTCCTGAGCGGCGACGGGCTTTGGGCCGATCCGAACCGCTATCGCAAGCCGGCGCCAGCGTGCGCGGGGCAGATCGGCAAGGCTGAGCCCAAGGGGGCTTGCGCCGATCTGGTGGCCCGCAGCGACAAGGCCCGGGAACAGTGGCGACACGAGGCGCTGCTGGCCGCCTTCGAGGCGGGGGTCTAGGCCTCGAACGCCATGTAGACGAAGCGGGCGACGAACAGGGCGGCCAGGCCGAACAGCAGCCAATCCGCCTTGGCCACGCGCCGGCTGGCCAGTTTCAGGGCCGCATAGGCGATCACCCCGAACGCCAGGCCGTTGGCGATGGAGAAGGTCAGCGGGATGGTGATGAGCGTCAGGAAAGCGGGGATCGAGACGACGGCGTCGTCCCAGTCGATCTCGACCAGCGGACCCATCATCATCGCGCCAACCAGGATCAACGCCGGCGCCGTGGCGGCCGCGGGGATCGCCTGCGCCCAAGGCGCGACGAACAGGGTGGCCAGGAACAGCAGGCCGGTGACGATGGCGGTGAGCCCGGTTCGGCCGCCGGCGGAAACGCCCGATGCGCTCTCGATATAGCTGACGACGGTGGAGGTGCCGGCCAGCGACCCCACGACCGTGGCGCCGGCGTCGGCGAACAGGATGCGGTTGAGCCGCGGGATCGAACCGTCCGCTTGCATCAGCCCGGCCTTCTTGGAGACCGCGACCAGCGTGCCGACGTTGTCGAACAGATCGACGAACAGGAAAACGAACAGGATCTCCACCAAGGCCAGGCCGAACCCATGCCCGCCGATCCCCAGCGCCGCCGGGATGTCGAGCTGAAGCGCCGTGCCGGTCATCTGCTCCAGGCTGTAGGGTTGCGGCGACCAGGTCGCGAGACCAAGGACCCAGCCCAGGACGGCGGTCGAGACGATGCCGATGAAGATCGCGCCGCGCACCTTGAGCACCAGCAGGATCGATAGGATGGCCAGCCCCAGGAGCGCGAGAAGGGTGGCCGGCGCGTGGATGTCGCCCAGGGCCACCAGGGTCGCCGGATTGGCCACGACGAGGCCGGCGCCGCGCAGACCGATGAAGGCGATGAACAGGCCGATCCCGGCCGCGATGGCCGAGAACAGGGCCCGGGGAATGGCGCTCACGATCAGCTGCCGCACGCCCAGAAGAGTCAGGACGAAGAACAGCACGCCGGAGATGAAGACCAGCCCCAGCGCCGTCTGCCAGGGGATGCCCATGGCCCCCACCACGGTGAAGGCGAAATAGGCGTTGAGGCCCATGCCGGGCGCCAGCGCGATGGGATAGTTGGCGAGAAAGCCCATCAGCAGGCAGCCCACGCCGGCGGCCAGGCAGGTCGCCGCCGCCACCCCGGCCAGCGGCATGCCGGTGGTGCTGAGGATCGCCGGGTTGACCAGGACGATATAGGCCATGGTCAGGAAGGTGGTGGCGCCGGCCAGCACCTCGGTTCGGACGCTCGTTCCCCGCGCCTGGAGCTGGAAGGTTCTGTCGAGAAGGCTCATGGCTTGGCCTGGGGCAGGGTGGTTTCGTAGGTCGACCAGCCCGCGACCAGGGCCTCAACCACCGGCGATCCGACGCGGTAAGCGGCCTCGAACGCGGCCTCCGAGCCACCGTCCGCGAACGCGATGCGCATGGGCTTGCCCTCGGCGGGCCACGTGTAGTTGCTGGCGGTGCGCAGGACCAGGACGCGGCGCGGATCGACGCGGTCGTCCTTGGCGAACAGATGGAGGGTATCGAGCACGGCCTGATCTTCACCATCGCTCATGGTGAAGACGCCGCCGCCGTCGGTCTGCAACCGCACCCATTCGCGGGCCCACGCCGTGCGCCGCTGGCCGTGCCAGAAGCGGACGGTGGCCAGGCTGGCGCCCACGACGACGCGGGGTTTGGTCTGGGCGGCGGCCTCGCTCCGGAAGCCCGCGCGCTCGGCGGCCAGCTTGGGGCCGTCGGGCAAGGGCGTGTCGCGGGTGAGCTGGAAGGCCCATTGGGTCAGGCCGGGGTTGAGCCGCCAGGCCATGCCGCTGGCGCCGTCGCCGCTGCCCTTCTCGGTGGGGCTGTTGGCGTTGAAGGCGTAGAGACCCCAGGGCCAGCCAGCCATGATCTCGCGGTCGTCGATCTCATAGACCGGGTCGCCGTCCACCACCCAGTCGGACCAGGCGGCGCTGCCGATCGAACCGGCCTTCGGGTCGACCCCGGCGATGCCGGCCATCAGGAAGTAGGTCTTGGAGAAATCAAAGCGCGGGTCGGCGAGCAGGGCCGCCATGGACCCACGCGCGCGGCCGAACATGCCGGTGGTGATCCCCAGGACGCCGTCCTTGGAGAGCCGGGCCGGACGCTCCACGCCGGGAATGCTCACCGTCTCCGTGAGCGGATAACGCTCGACCCAATGCTGAAACTCGCCGGGCTGGTCGCCGGTGTCCGCGCCGATCTCGAACGCGGCGATCACCACGACCTTGATCGGGATGGGCCGGGATTGCGCGACCGCCGGCAACGGTGCGAGCAGCAAGGCGATGATGGCGATGAGACGCAACACTGAGGCCCCCGAAAGCAGGAGGCATACTCGTCAGGCGTCGGTCGCGACTGCAAGCCCTCGCTGATGCGCGAGGCGGCCCATCAGGTACGTGCGCTCGACCAACCGGTCGTCTGCCAACACGGCGAGCACAAACAGAGTTTCGGCCAGGGTGCGGGTCCGCGCCGTGCGGCGGGCCAGAAGGGGCGTGGCGCTTAGGTCCAGCACCACGAAGTCGGCCTCCTTTCCCGGCGCCAGGTTGCCCACCCGGTCGTCGATATGCAGCGCCCGAGCACCGGCCAGGGTGCCGAGGTAGAAGGCGTGCAGCGGATCGAGGTTGTCGCCCTGGAGCTGGCCGATCTTGTAGGCCTCGCCCATCATGTGGAGCAGGGAGAAGCTGCCGCCGCCGCCAACGTCGCTTCCCAGGGCCGTCGACATCCCGCAGGCGCAGGCGCGTTTCAGGCTGAACAGGCCGCTGCCTAGCAGCAGGTTCGAGGACGGGCAGAAGGCGGCCGACGCGCCCGCCTTGGCGATCCGCCCCATGACGCCCTCGTCGCAGTAGACACAGTGGGCGAAGATCGAGCGCGGACCCACGAGGCCGAAACGGTCGTAGACGTCGAGATAGTCCCGCGCCCAGGGGAACATCTCCGCCACCCGGGCGATCTCGGCGGTGTTCTCCGACATGTGGGTGTGCAGCAGGACGTCGGGGTTCGCCGCCAGCACCTCGCCGGCCATGGCGAGCTGGGCGTCGGTGGAGGTCACCGCGAACCGCGGGGTGACGGCATAGCCGAGGCGGCCGCGACCCCGGTAGGCGCGGATCAGGAACTCGGTATCGGCGCGGCCGGTCTCGACGGTGTCGGTCAGGCCCGCCGGCGCTTCGCGGTCCATCAGCACCTTGCCGGCGATCAGCCGCATGTTCCGCTTGAGCGCCGCGTCGAAGAGGGCTTCGGCCGATGTCTTATGAACGGTGCAGAAGGCCAGCGCGCTGGTCGTGCCGTTGGCCAGCAACTGGTCCAGGAACACCTGAGCCACGGCGTCGGCGTGGCCGCGGTCGGCGAACGCTTGCTCGGCGGGAAAGGTGTGGGTGTTGAGCCAGTCGAGGAGCTGCGTTCCCCAGGCCGCGATCACGTCCACCTGCGGATAGTGCACGTGAGCGTCCACGAAGCCCGGGGTGATCAGCCGACCGGGCAGGGCGGTGGTCTCGACGTCGGCGAAGGCGCCTGCGAGATCGGCATAGGCGCCGAACGCCGCCACGTGGCCGTCCTCCACCACCAGCAGGCCGTCTGGGTGATAGGCGTAGGCGTCCGCACCCAACCGGGACGGGTCGTCCAGCATATGCAGCAGGGCGGCGCGAAAGGCGTGGCGGCTCATGCGCTGACGACGATCCAGTCGGCTTCGGCCAGCTCCACCTCGTCGAGATTGTCGCCGGGGCCCTCGCGGTCGACGACCAGGAAGTCGCTCTCCGCCTCCAGCGCCAGCAGGAAGTGGTGCCACGTCCCCTTGGCGTAGTTCACCCCCTGATGGGCCTCGGCGCGGAAGACGCGGACACTGGCCGCATCGAAGTCGCCCGGCGGCGCGACGGCGACCAGGTAGGGTCGGCCCTGCATCGGCACGAAGGCCTGGCTGCCCAGCGGATGGCGCTCGAAGATCTTCAGGACCAGCGGGGTGAGCGGCTTGGACCGGAAGATGCTGAGGATCGCATGGCCGTCGCCTACGGCCACGTCGGCCAGGGCGTTGAACCGGGTGGTCCAGCCGTAGTTGATCGGGATCACCTCGCCGCGGTCGCTGGCCTCGATCACGTCGCCGAAAGGGGCGAAGGCGTCGGCGGTCAGGGGATCGGGGACGAGCGACCTCACGATCCCACCTTCGCGCCGGCCTTGATCCAGGCGCCGAGCTGGGCGCGTTCCGTCTCCGTCATGCCGGTCTCGTTGCCCTGGGGCATGGATTGGGTGGCCACGGCGCGGGCGTAGATCTTCTCAGCATGTTTCTGCAGCCCCTCGGCGGTGTCGAACATCGCGCCGTTGGGCGCCACAGGCACGCCACGATGCGTCGGGTTGGCGGCGTGGCAGGCGATGCAGTGCTTGTCGACGATGGCGCGGACGGCGGCGTAGGTCGGGACTTCGGCCACGGTCGGCGGCTTGGGCCGCGCGCTGACGTTGAGGACGGCCACCGTCACGAACGCCAGGGCGCCATAGACCAGCACCTGGGGCTCGAACCGGCCGGCGTTCTTCAGGTTGAAGAAGTGGCGGATCGTCCAGCCCACGATCCCCAGGCCCGCCAGCCACAGCCAGTTGAGCGGGGCGGCGAAGATCATCGGGTAGTGGTTGCTGATCATGATGAACAGCACCGGCAGGGTCATGTAGTTGTTGTGGACCGACCGCTGCTTGGCCTGTTTTCCCAGCGCCGGATCGGGCTTTTCGCCGGCCAGGACCTGGGCCACGACCTTCCGCTGATTGGGGATGATGATCAGGAAGACGTTGGCGGCCATCACCGTCCCAATGATCGCGCCCACGTGCATGAAGGCGCCGCGGTCGGCGAAGATGTGGGTCAGGCCATAGGCCGCGGCCGTGAGCGTCAGGAACCACACGGCGCCGAACAGCTTCAGGTTCTGTCCGACCGGGGAGCGGCACAGCCCGTCGTAGACCAGCCAGCCGGCGACGATGGATCCGAGGCCCAGCCCGATCGCCTGCCAGCCGGCCAGATCGACCTTGGACTTGTCGATCAGGTTCAGGTCGGCGCCCACGTAGAACATCAGGCTGAGCAGCAGGAAGCCCGAGATCCAGGTGGTGTAGGCCTCCCATTTGAACCAGTGCAGTTCCTCCGGCATGTCGGCGGGGGCCACCATGAACTTCATCTGGTGATAGAAGCCGCCCGAGTGGACGCTCCACAGTTCGCCGGCTACGCCCTCGCCGCGCGGGACCTTTGGCGGCTTCAGATGGCTGTCCAACCACATGAAATAGAAGGACGATCCGATCCAGGCGATGCCAGCGACCAGGTGCAGCCAGCGGATCGCCAGGTTCGCCCAGGCTTCGAGTTCGGCCATCATTCCGTGGGATCTTCAGTCAGTTTCAGCAGTTCCGCCGCCAGGGCGATCGCGATCACCGGCGGGGCCTTGCTCTTGAGGTCGGCGATGCCGATCGGGCAGGTCAGGCGCTTGAGGTCCTCATCCGACACCCCGTCGTCCTGCAAGCGGCCCTCGAACCGCCGCCGCTTGGTGCGCGAGCCGATCAGGCCCAGGTAGCGGAAATCGCCGCGCGCCAGAGCCGCCCGCGTGAGCCGATAGTCCAGCTCGTGGCTATGGGTGAAGATCGCGAAGAGGGTGTCGGCCGGGGCCGCGTCGATGGCCTCCACCAACTCGTCCTCGCTCAGGATCGTGGCGCGCGTGCCGCTGGCTTCGGGCCGCAGATCCTCCCGGCTTGCCAGCCAGTCCAGGTGGAACGGCAGGGGCGCGAAGGCGCGGGCGACAGCTTGGCCCACGTGACCCGCGCCGAAGATGACCAGGCGGGGCAGGGTCGGGCGGATGGTCTCGGACACGTGGCGGACCTCCGAAATGGGCAGGCGAACGCTGTCGGACGATGGCGCCTCGGCTTCGATCGCCCGGATCATCTGGTCGCCGTCGAACTGGGCCGTGAGCGCGAAGGGCTCATGGGCGCCGGCGGCGGGCTCCAGCCAATCGAGGCTGCTGGCGTCGACGCGCTCGACCAACAGCCGCACATGGCCGCCGCAGCACTGCCCGAGCAAGGGTCCAAGCGGATAATCCTGCAGCGCATGGCGCGGGCCGTCGCGGTCCAGCAGGCGTCGCGCCTGATCCAGGCCCTGACGCTCCAGCGACCCGCCGCCGATGGTGCCGGTGAAGCGGTCCGGCCAGACCAGCATCCGGGCGCCCCGTTCGCGCGGGGTCGAGCCCTGGGCGCCGACGACCGTCACCATGGCCAGGGCCTCGCCGCGTCGCGCCGACGCCAGGGCTTGGTCGATCCAGTCAGGCATCAGCCGCGCGCCTCCGCACGTCATTGCAGGCGGCCAGAATCCGTTCGGGCGTCGCCGGCGCATCGAGGTTGGGCATGACCTGATGGCCGCCCACGCTGGCCACGGCGTCGGTCAGGGCCGAGAAGACGGAGATGGCCAGCATCAGCGGCGGTTCGCCCACGGCCTTCGACCGGTGGACGGTCGGCTCGCGGTTCTCGCCCGGCTGCCAGAGGGCGATGTTGAAAGCGTCCGGCCGGTCGCCTGCCGTGGGGATTTTGTAGGTGGAGGGCGCATGGGTGCGCAGTCGGCCCGCGTCGTCGAACACCAGCTCCTCGGTGGTCAGCCACCCCATCCCCTGGATGAAGCCGCCCTCGATCTGGCCCAGGTCGATCGCCGGGTTCAGGGATCGACCCACGTCGTGCAGGATGTCGACGCGGGTGACCTTGTTCTCGCCGGTCAGGGTGTCGATCACGACCTCCGAGCACGCCGCGCCGTAAGCGAAGTAGTAGAACGGTCGACCCTTGTGGGTGGCCCGGTCGTAGTGGATGTCCGGTGTCTTGTAGTAACCGGTGGCCGACAGTGAGATGCGGGCCAGGTAGGCGCGGTTCACGAACTCGCGGAAGCTCAGAAGGTCGGCGCCCAGACGCACGCCGTCGGCTGTGAAGACGGGGGAGACGCCGTAGGTCGCCAGAGCCCAGTCCGTCAGCCGGGCCTTGATGATCTCGCAGGCGTTCAGCGCCGCCATGCCGTTCAGGTCGCTCCCCGAGGAGGCGGCGGTAGCCGAGGTGTTGGGGACCTTGTCGGTGCGGGTCGAGGTGATCTTCACGGCCGCCAGTGGAACCTGGAAGGCGTTGGCGGCCACCTGGGCGACCTTGATATTGAGCCCCTGGCCCATCTCCGTCCCGCCGTGGTTCAGATGGATCGAGCCGTCGGTGTAGACGTGCACCAGGGCGCCGGCCTGGTTCAGGTGGGTGGTGGTGAAGGAGATGCCGAACTTCACCGGCGTCAGCGCGATGCCGCGCTTGAGGTGGTCGTTCGTCGCGTTCCAGGCGGCGATGGCGGCGCGGCGAGCGCGGTAGTCCGAACTGGCCGCCAGCTCGGTCATGATCTCGTGGGCGACGGCGTCGGTGACCACCTGCTCGTAGGGCGTCAGGTCGCCGGCGATGCCGTAGAGATTGGCCAGGCGCACATCCAGGGGATCCTTGCCCAGCGACAGGGCCACGGCGTCCAGCGCCCGCTCGATCGCCATCATCCCCTGTGGGCCGCCGAACCCGCGGAAAGCAGTGTTGGAGACGGAGTGGGTGCGCGCGCGGTGGCTGACGATCTCGGCGGCCGGCAGGGCGTAGGCGTTGTCGGCGTGGAACATCGCCCGGTCGTTGATGGCGTGGCTGAGGTCAGCCGAGAAGCCGCAGCGCGAGGCGAATTCGAACGCCGCGCCGTGCAGCTTTCCGTCGCTGTCGAAGCCCAGGTCCCAGTCGATCTCGAAGTCGTGCCGCTTGCCGGTCATGACCATGTCGTCGTCGCGATCCAGGCGGATCTTGGCCGGGCGGCGGGTCATGCGCGCGGTGAGGGCGGCCATGGCGGCCCACTGCACCGACTGGGTCTCCTTGCCGCCGAAGCCGCCGCCCATCCGGCGCACCTCGACGGTGACGTCTACGTCAGCGCAGCCCAGGACGCGGGCCAGGATGTGCTGGGTCTCGGTCGGATGCTGCGTAGAGGTCCAGACGTGCAGGTCGGCGCCTTCGCCGGGGATCACCAGGGCCACCTGGCCTTCGAGGTAGAAGTGCTCCTGGCCGCCGACCTGAAGATGGCCTGACAGGCGGCGGGGGGCGGCGGCGATCGCCGCGCGCGCATCGCCCAGGATGATGCTCTGGCTGGCCTCGATCAAGGACCCGGCCGCGACGGCGGCGTCGGCGGTCAGCAGTGGCGGCAAGTCCTCGTAGTCCACCACCGCCAGGGCGGCGGCGGCGCGCGCCTTTGGCAGGGTTTCCGCGGCGACACAGAACAGCGCCTGGCCGTGGAACATCACGGTGTCCGTGGCGAACAGGGGATCGTCGCCGGCGAAGGGACTGATGTCGTTCTGGCCGGGCACGTCCGCCGGGGTGAGGACGGCCACCACGCCCGGCGCCCCGCGGACGGCCGAGAGGTCGAGGTTCAGGACCCGGGCGTGGGCGCGGGTCGCCCGACCCACGTAGAGATGCAGCAGGCCCGGCGGCTCGGGTATGTCGTCGATGTAGAGCGCCTCGCCGCTCACATGGCGGGGCGCGCTGTCATGCCCGATGGGAGCGTGCAGCCCGGAGAGGCGTTTGATGTCGCCGGCGTCAGCCATAGGACACCGCCTGGGCGTCCAGAACACGCGCCGCCCCTCGGCTCTCAAGGAAGGCGCGGCGAAGCATGTTCTGGGCCGCTTCCAGCCTGTAGGCCGCAGAGGCGCGCATGTCGGAGATCGGGGTGAAGTCCTGGGCCAGGGCGACGGCGGCGGCGTCGACCGTGTCGAGGGTCCAGACCTGGCCGGTCAGGGCCGCCTCGCAGGCTGCGGCGCGCTTCGGGGTTGCCGCCATGCCGCCGAATGCGACGCGGGCGTCGGTGACCCGGCCGGCCTCGACGCCGACAGACAGGCCCATGCACACCGCCGAAATATCCTGGTCGAAGCGCTTGGAAAGCTTGGAGAGTTTGAAGACGCGGGTCTGCGGGATTTTTGGCACGACCACGGCCTCGACGAACTCGCCGGGCTGTCGGTCCTGCTTACCGTAGTCGAGGAAGTAGTCCTCGAGCCGGAGCTCGCGGCGTATCGATCCTTTGCGCAGGACCAAGGTCGCGCCGGCTGCGATGAGGGCTGGCGGCATGTCGCCAATCGGCGAGCCATTGGCGATGTTGCCGCAGATGGTGCCGAGGTTGCGCACCTGTCGTCCGCCGAGGCGGCGGAGCAGGTCGTCGAACGCGATGTGCAGGCTGGCCAGGGCGGGATGGGCGTCGGCGTAGCGAACCCCGGCGCCGATCCGGAGGGCGTGACCCAGGTCCTCGACCGCCTTGAGATCGGCGACTTCGTTCAGCGAAACGAGGGTGTCCAGTATGCGGTTCTGCTTGGTGACCCACAGGCCGACGTCCGTGCCCCCGGCCAGAACGGTGGCGTCCGGATAGCTCTCCAGCAGCACGGCGAGCGCATCGGATGAGCGCGGGGCGAAGAACCGGCGGTCCTTGTGCGCCAGGGTCAGGTCTTCGGTCGGTTGGATCGCGGCGAGCGCGGCGGCGATGTCCGGGGCGGGCGCGGTTCGCATCGCCTGGCCTGCCGCAAGGATCGGTCCGTAGCCGGTGCAGCGGCAAAGGTTGCCTGACAGGGCGTCCTTCAGGCTGGCCGCATCGGTCGCCTCGCCGCCCTGCTGAACGGCATAGAGGCTCATCACAAAGCCTGGCGTGCAGAAGCCGCACTGGCTGCCGTGCAGGTCGACCATGGCCTGCTGCACCGGGTGCAAGGCGCCCTCGCGGCCGAGGCTCTCAACGGTGAACAGCGCCCGGCCATCCAGCATCGGTGCGAACAGGATGCAGCCGTTCACCGCACGATATCGCACCCGCCCCGCGTCGAGTTCCCCCAGGACGACGGTGCAGGCGCCGCAGTCGCCCTCGGCGCAGCCTTCCTTCGTTCCCGTCCGACGCAGGTGATAGCGGAGCAGGTTGAGCACCGTGAGCGTCGGATCGATGTCCGACAGCTCGCGGACCTCGCCGTCCAGCAGGAAGCGGATGGGGCGGCCCATGTTCAGCTGCCCCGATAGGTGGAGTAGCCGTAGGGGCTGACCAGCAGCGGCACATGATAGTGCGAGGCGGTGTCGGCGACGCCGAAGTCGATGACCACCACATCGAGGAAGGGCGGCTCGGGCAGGGCGACGCCAAGGTCGCGGTAGTACGCGCCGATGTCGAAGGCGAGGCGGTATCGGCCGGGCGTAAGCTGCTCGCCGGTCAGTAGCGGTCCGTCCACCCGACCGTCCGGGTTGGTGACCGCCGACTTCACGGGCTCGCCATCGCGCGACAGGTGTAGGCGAACGCCCGCGGCCGGGCGGCCGTGCATGGTGTCGAGGATGTGCGTGGTCAGGCCGCTCAAGCCGGGTCTCCGTGATCCAGCCGCCCAGAATCCGCTCTGAGGCCGGGAATTGCAACCGTCGCGCAGGATTGCGACGGTGCCGCACAATCGAAGCCTGCTAAGCGGTCAGCCATGCTTGA
This sequence comes from uncultured Phenylobacterium sp., assembly GCA_964575195.1. Taxonomy (GTDB): domain Bacteria; phylum Pseudomonadota; class Alphaproteobacteria; order Caulobacterales; family Caulobacteraceae; genus Phenylobacterium. Next base: position 47,247 of record CAZNPJ010000006.1, on the reverse strand, counting down.
GACCAGCTATCCCCGTGACCTCATCGGCTACGGCAAGTCCCCGCCCCACGCTCGGTGGCCCGGCGGCGCGCGCATCGCGATCCAGATGGTGCTGAACTACGAGGAGGGGGCCGAGAACTGCATCCTGCACGGCGACCCCGCCTCGGAGGCCTTCCTCTCCGACATGATCAACCCGCCGGCGTTGCCGGGCGTGCGGCACATGAGCATGGAGCAGATCTACGAATACGGCAGCCGCGCCGGTGTGTGGCGGCTGCTGCGGCTGTTCGAGCGCTATCAGACGCCAGTCACCGTCTTCGGCGTAGCCATGGCGATGGAGCGCAACCCGGCTGTCGTCGAGGCGATGCTGGAGGCGGGCCACGAGATCGCCAGCCACGGCTGGCGATGGATCAACTACCAGGATGTGCCGGAGCGCACCGAGCGGGAGCACATGTCCCGGGCCATCGACATCCACCGGCGGCTGACGGGGGAGCGTCCCCTGGGCTGGTACACGGGCCGGACCAGCCCCAACACCCGACGGCTGGTCGCCGAGGACGGCGGCTTCCTCTACGACGCCGACGACTATTCCGACGATCTGCCGTTCTGGACGCAGGTCGCGCGCCGCCCGCACCTGATCGTGCCCTACACGTTGGAGGCCAATGACATGCGCTTCTCCGGGATGGGCCTGAACACCGGCGAGCAGTTCTATTCCTACCTTAAGGACGCCTTCGACGTGCTGTACGCGGAGGGGGAGGAGGCGCCGAAGATGCTGTCGATCGGACTGCACTGCCGGATCGTCGGGCGACCGGGGAAGATGGCGGGCCTGGAACGGTTCATCCGCTATGCGCTGGGCCACCAGGACGTCTGGTTCACGCGCCGCGTGGATATCGCGCGGCACTGGCGCGAGGCGCATCCCTTTGTCGGCTAAGGCGGACTTCATCGCGCGGTTCGGGCACGTCTACGAGGCCTCGCCCTGGGTCGCGGACGGCGTTTGGCCCAATCCGCCGGCGGATCTAAAGGGCTTGGCGGCGGCCATGGCGGCTGTGGTCGACTCCGCGCCGCGCGCGCAGCAGCTGGCGCTGATCCGCGCACACCCCGAACTGGCCAGCCGGACGAAGATGGCGGACGCCTCGGTCCGTGAGCAGGCGGGGGTCGGGCTGGACCAGTGCAGCGCGGACGAGTTCGCCGCGTTTGAGCGGTTGAACGCCGCCTACAACGCCCGGTTCGGCTTTCCCTTCATCTATGCCGTGAAGGGGGCCACGCGGGCCGATATCCTGGCCGCCTTCGAGGCGCGGCTGGCGAACGATCCCGACACCGAGTTCGCCACCGCCATCACCCAGATCCACCGCATTGCCGGCTTCCGCCTGGCCGACCTGTTCTAGAGACCTCGCATGTTCGATGACCTTCGCCGCCAGTTCGTGGACCTCGCCCAGCCCCGCCTGGGGTCCGAGGTGGTCTACGCCACCGATGACTTCTTCGCCGACAAGGCCCGACTGATCGATCCGGCCCCGCCGGTGTTCATCCCTGGCAAGTACGACGACAACGGCAAGTGGATGGATGGCTGGGAGAGTCGCCGCAAGCGGGTTCCCGGCCACGACTGGTGCGTGATCCGGCTGGGCGTCCCCGGCATCGTCGCGGGCTTCGAGATCGACACGAGCCACTTCACCGGCAACTACCCGCCGGGCGCCGAGGTCGAGATCTGTGTGTCGTCGGAGGCGGTCCCCGGCGATGACGCCGGCTGGATCAAGGTCACCCCACGGCTGGACCTCAAGGGCGACGACCGCATCTGGGCGCCGCTGCAGCACGCGGCGCCGGCGACCCATGTTCGGCTGCACATCTACCCCGACGGCGGCGTGGCCCGCCTGCGCGTGTGGGGCCGCGTCGATCCAGACTGGAGCGCCGTGGCGGCAGATGAGGTCATCGACCTGTTGGCGTCGGCGTGGGGGGGCCGCGGGGTGATCGCCAACGATGAACACTATGGCGCCGTCGGCAATCTGACGGCGCCGGGGCGCGGCGTGAATATGGGCGATGGCTGGGAGACGCGGCGCCGGCGCGAGCCCGGGCACGACTGGGCGGTGCTCGAACTAGGCGCGCTCGGGCGGGTGTCGGAGGTCGTCGTCGACACCGCGCACTTCAAGGGCAACTACCCCGACCGCTGCTCGATCCAGGCCGCGGTAGAAGCCCATGGCGCGCCCCATGAGATCGCCGCCCAGGCGGAAAGCTGGCCGGTGCTGCTGCCCGAGGTGAAGCTGCAGGCTGACCACGTCCACACGTTCAGGGCTGAGCTGGCGGACCTGGGTCCGATCCGGTTCGTGCGACTGAACATCTATCCGGACGGCGGGGTCAGCCGCCTCAGGCTTCTGGGGACGGTGGCGCGCTAGGCGGCCGCAGCCTGCGGCAGGCCGCCGGCCCGGGCGATGAAGGCCACGACGTCGTCGACGCCCTGAAGCCGCGTCAGGTCGGTGAAGACGAACGGCCGTTCTCCGCGCTGGCGGCGGGCGTCGCCGTCCATGATCGCCAGGTCCGCGCCTACGTGCGGGGCGAGGTCGGTCTTGTTGATGATCAGCAGGTCCGATCGGGTGATCGCCGGCCCCCCCTTGCGGGGGATCTTCTCGCCCTGGCACACGCTGACCACGTAGAGGGTGAGGTCGGCGAGGTCAGGGCTAAAGGTAGCGGCCAGGTTGTCGCCGCCGCTCTCGATGAAGATGACGTCCAGGTCCGGGTGTCGCCGGTTCATGTCGGCGATCGCCGCCAGGTTCAGTGAGGCGTCCTCGCGGATGGCGGTGTGCGGACAGCCGCCGGTCTCGACGCCGATGATCCGGTCCTCAGGCAGGGCCTGCAGGCGATTGAGGATCAGGGCGTCTTCCTGGGTGTAGATGTCGTTGGTCACCACGGCGATCGACCATCGGTCGCGCATGGCCTTGCACAGCTTCTCGACCAGGGTGGTCTTGCCCGACCCGACGGGGCCGCCGACGCCAATTCTCAAGGGGCCATTGGCGCTCATGATCCAAACAGCCTTCCGTCCAGGGTCTCGTGCCGCATGGCGGCGATGTCGGAGTTGAGGGTGGCCGAGCCCAGGTCGTCCAGGGTGGACTCGGCGGCACGGCCGGCGACCTTCAAGATCACCGGCTCCAGGGCGGCGATCACCTGCAGGGCGTCCGACTGGCCCAGGGGCACGGCACGGACCGCGACGCTGACCAGGTTGGCGGCGAAGGCGTGCAGCCAGGCCGTCAGGGCCGGGCCGAGCGGCAGAAAGGCCGAGCCGGCCGCAGCGCCCAGCGCCACGGGGTAGGGCGCGCGAATGATCGGCGGCGGGTTCCAGGCGGCGACGGCGGTCAGGAACGCCTCGCCCTGGGCCAGGGTCTCCCGCCGGCGCTCCAGCGAGGGGGCCAGGGCCTCGGCCAGTTCGACGATCTCGTCCAGGGCGGCGTAGTCCTCGGCGGTCACGGCCGTCCAAGCGGCCTTGGCCAGCACCGCGTCTGTCCAACCCGAGCCGTGCTCCAGCAGTCCGGCGATCCAGCCGGTGAGCGTTCGCGCGTCGGTGACGGCGCCTTCGCGGATTGCGGTCTCCAGCCCGTGCGAATATCCGAAGGCGCCGACCGGAAAGGCGGGCGACAGCCAGGTCAGCAGGCGGAGCAGGCGCGCTTCAGTGGGCATGCCCGTGGTCCTTGTGCGCGTCGGGCCCATGGTCGTGATAGGCGCCGCTCTCCGGATCGAAGGGGGCCTCGACCTCGATCACGACGGCGCCTTGATGTTCCAGCATGTGGGCGATCACGTGATCCCGGCGGATCAGGATGCGGTCCGCGAACACCTGGGCGGCCAAATGTCGGTTGCCGATGTGCCAGGCTAGGCGGATCAGCGCCTCGGCCGAACGCGCGCGGATTTCCAACAGCGGTTCCGGCTTGGCGACCACCTGCAGGATGCCGCCGCCCGGAAGCTGGAGACCGTCGCCGTGCCGGAGGTGGGTCGCCTCGCTGAGGTCGAGCAGATATTCGGCGCCCGACGCGCCGGTCAGCATGATCCGGCGGCGGTGACGGCCGTCGTAGTCCAGGGTGACCCGGTCGGTCGGCTCGCCCGTCCAGGCCCCCGCGGGCAGGATATCGGTGATGGCGGTCAAAACAGGAAATACCTTTGGGCCATGGGCAGGATGTCGGCCGGTTCGCAGGTCAGCAGCTCGCCGTCGGCGTGAACCTCGTAGGTCTCGGGATCGATCTCGAGGACCGGCGTGGCCGAATTGTGGATCATCGACGCCTTGGACAGGCCGCCGCGGACGTTCTCGACCGCCACCATCTCCTTCCACAGGCCCAGCTTGGCCGGCAGACCGCTCTCGATGGCCAGTTTCGAAGTGAACACCACCGCCGAGCGGGCGACGCTGCGGCCGTAGGCGGCGAACATCGGCCGGTAGTGGACAGGCTGGGGCGTCGGGATCGAGGCGTTGGGATCGCCCATCGGCGCCGCGGCGATGGACCCGCCCAGGATCACCAGGTCGGGCTTCACGCCGAAGAAGGCGGGGCTCCACAGGACCAGATCCGCCCGCTTGCCCGTCTCGACGCTCCCGATGTGGGCGCTCATCCCATGGGCGATGGCCGGGTTGATCGTGATCTTGGCGATGTATCGCTTGACCCGGGCGTTGTCCGCGGGGCCGTCGCCCAGCTTGCCGCGCTGGCGCTTCATCTTGTCGGCGGTCTGCCACGTGCGGATCGAGACCTCGCCGACCCGGCCCATGGCCTGGCTGTCGGAGGAGATGATGGAGAGCGCGCCCAGGTCGTGGAGGATGTCTTCGGCCGCGATGGTCTCCTTGCGGATGCGGCTCTCGGCGAAGGCGACGTCCTCAGGGATGGCCGGGTCCAGGTGGTGGCAGACCATCAGCATGTCGAGATGCTCGGCCAGGGTGTTGCGGGTGTAGGGCCGGGTCGGATTGGTCGACGAGGGGATCACGTTGGGCAGACCCGCCACTTTCAGAATATCGGGCGCATGGCCCCCGCCCGCGCCCTCGGTGTGGAAGGCGTGGATCGTCCGGCCCTTGAAGGCGGCGATGGTGTCCTCGACGAAGCCCGCCTCATTGAGGGTGTCGGTGTGGATCATGCACTGGACGTCGTGGTCGTCGCAGACGCTGAGCGCGCAGTCGATGACGGCAGGCGTCGTGCCCCAGTCTTCGTGCAGCTTGAGCGCGCAGGCGCCGGCCGCCACCTGTTCCACCAGAGCCGCGGGCAGGGAGGCGTTGCCCTTGGCCGAGAACCCCAGGTTCATCGGGAAGGCCTCGGCCGCCTCGATCATGCGCTGGAGATGCCAGGCGCCGGGCGTGCAGGTGGTGGCGTTGGTGCCGGTGGCCGGCCCGGTGCCGCCGCCTAGCATGGTGGTGACGCCGCTCATGAGCGCCTCCTCGATCTGCTGAGGGCAGATGAAGTGGATGTGGGCGTCCATGATGCCGGCGGTGAGGATCTTGCCTTCGCCGGCGATCACCTCGGTGCCGGGGCCGATGACGATGGTGACACCGGGCTGGACGTCGGGGTTGCCCGCCTTGCCGATGGCATGGATGCGTCCGTCGCGCAGGCCGACATCGGCCTTCACGATCCCCCAGTGATCGACGATCAGGGCGTTGGTGATGACGGTGTCGACGGCGCCCGAGGCGCGGGTCGCCTGGCTCTGCCCCATGCCGTCGCGGATCACCTTGCCGCCGCCGAACTTCACCTCCTCGCCATAGATGGTGAAGTCGCGCTCGACCTCGACGAAGAGTTCGGTGTCGGCCAGCCGCACTCGGTCGCCCACCGTCGGGCCGAACATGTCCGCATAGGCGGCGCGCGGGATCCGGGCCATCAGAGGTCGCCCATCACGGCCTGGCGGAAGCCGTACACGACGCGGTCACCGGCGAAGGGCACCAGGCTGACGTCGCGTTCCTGCCCCGGTTCGAAGCGCACGGCCGTCCCGGCGGCGATATCCAGCCGCTGACCGCGCGCAGCCTCGCGATCGAAGCGCAGCGCGGGATTGCTCTCGGCGAAGTGATAGTGGCTGCCCACCTGGATCGGCCGATCGCCGGTGTTGGCCACCCGCAGGGTCGTGACTGGCGCGCCGGCGTTCAGCTCGATCTCGCCGTCGGCCGGGATGACTTCGCCCGGGATCACTTGCGCGCCCGGGCCTGACGCCAACCCCAGCCGGCGACGACCGCCAGTACGACCAGGGCTGCGAAGGCCAGCTGATGGTCGGGCTCGCTGACCAGGTGGCGCAGCGCCTGCATCAACGGCATCTGTTCGTGGTGGCCCTCGTGGGCGGAGGCGGGCAGGGCGGCGACGATGGTCGCGGCGACCGCGGCGACCGTCGGGATGATCCTGTTCCAGGTCTTACGTTGCATCGGCGTCTCCTCAGCGGATCGGATGGTGGACGGTCACCAGCTTGGTGCCGTCGGGAAAGGTCGCTTCGACCTGGACGTCGTGGATCATCTCGGCGATGCCCTCCATCACCTGATCGCGGCCGACGACGTGGGCCCCGGCCTCCATCAGCTCGGCGACGCTGCGCCCGTCGCGGGCCCCCTCGACGACAAAGTCGCTGATGAGGGCGATGGCCTCGGGGTGGTTCAACTTTACGCCGCGGGCCAACCGCTTGCGCGCGACCTCGGCGGCCATGGCCACCAGCAGCTTGTCCTTCTCGCGGGGCGTCAGGTTCATTCAGGTCCTCCAGACCCGGGGCAGAGGCTGGCCATCGCGTAGGATCTCCAGCGCCGGAAGCAGGGCTTGGCGCAGGGCGAATCCGTCGTTTGCGACGACGCGGGCGAACAGCTTGCCCTCGAACGCGCTGGCCCCGCCATACGCACCAAGCGCATGGCGCAGCGACTCAAGGAAACGCCCGGCATTGTCATCGACCAGCAGCAGGGACGCGAACGCCCGCCCGCCGGCCAGCACGGGCGCGCGGGCGGCGACCTCCGCGATCTCGCCCTCCAGCCGCAGGTCGTCGGCGAAGATGAGCCGGCCTTCGCGCCGGATTCGCCAATGGTCGCGCAGTGCGCCATGCCGGACCGTCTCGTTCATCGCCGTGCGCCCCAGGATCACGGCCTCGGCGACCAGCAGGCGCGCGCCGGCCCCCAGGTCGGCGTCCAGCCGACGCGACAGCGCGCCGCCGTCGAACAGGATGGTCTCCTGCGGGATCCAGTCCAGCCGTGCGCCCTCGCCGAGAATCAACCCCACCCGTTGCTGCGCGGCGCCGTCGCGGGCCCGGTAGATCTTCTCGCAGGCCTGGGTCGAGAGGGTCAGCCGCGCGTGATCGCCAACCGCCGCCAGCCATTCCATGTAGTCGCCGCCGGTCAGGCCGCCGGACGAGTTGATCAACACCGCTTCGAGCCCCTCGGCGCGGGCGTCGCGCGGCAGGCGGATTTTCGCGCACCCGTCCTGATAGAGGCGCGCCAGCCGCGTCCGGCCCCCGTCGTCGGCCACGACGATCCGCCCGGCGCCGCGCGCACGTTGCAGCCTCGTGGGAAGTGAAGCGGGCCCCTGGATCACCGGGTCACCGTGAGGCGGTCGAATGGCATGGTGTCCAGACAACGCTGGGGTGCGCGAACCCGTCAATCGCCCCCGCCCATTTTTTAGGCGCCGCAGGTGGCGCCCTCTTCAGGGTTTCTTGCCAACTTCCGAAGCTAGGATCATGCTCGGTTCTCAAAGGCTCTGCGCCGGCGACCCCGGTGACAGGGCCTTTTCGACTCTGGAGGCTCGCGCCACATGTCCGGCAACAGGACGTCGCATATCCGTCTGACCTCGCACCCCGGGACGGGGGCGACCAATCGATTTCCGATCCGGTGGGACGCGCCGACGGCGCGGGAGCGCGGGCCCGTGGTGGCGACCGCGAACGCCGGCTCGGACCGCAACGCCATCGGCGCGCACGGCGGCGCATATTCCGTCTACCGCGCCCTGGCGGTGGCGTCGGGCGCCATGGATCCGCTGGTCCGGCCCGAGCTGCACAACACCTTCCCGGTGACGCCGGTAGGGCCGCATCCTCAGTGGAGCGAGCCCGGCAAGATCGTATCGCTGGATCCCTGGGGCGCCCGGATCGCGGAGGACTTCGCACCCGAGATCGCCGAGGGCGTCGATATCCGCCCCTCGATCGCGGTCACCAAGGCGCGGATCACCCTGCCGGAAATCGCCGACGCCATGCGCGCCGGCCGGCTGGTCGCCGATGGCAAGGTGCTGCACGAAACGGGCGACGTGGCGGTGACCAAGGCCGCCATCGATCCCGTCTGGCACCTGCCCGGCGTGGCCGCACGGTTCGGCGTGGAAGAGCAGCAGCTGCGCCGCACGCTTTTCGAGCAGACGGGTGGCATGTATCCCGAGCTGGTCACCCGGCCGGACCTGCAGGTGTTCCTCCCGCCGATCGGGGGCATCACGCTCTATATCTTCGGCGATGCGACCAAGCTGGGCGACCGGTCGGTTCCGCTGACCTGCCGCGTCCACGACGAGTGCAATGGTTCGGACGTCTTCGGGTCCGACATCTGCACCTGTCGGCCCTATCTGACGCATGGCATCGAGGAAGCGACGCGGCAGGCGCAGGCCGGCGGTACGGGCCTGATCGTCTACAATCGCAAGGAAGGCCGGGCGCTGGGTGAGGTCACCAAGTTCCTGGTCTACAACGCGCGCAAGCGCCAGCCGGGCGGCGACCAGGCGGCGACCTACTTCGAGCGCACCGAATGCGTCGCCGGTGTCCAGGACGCGCGCTTCCAGCAACTGATGCCGGACATCATCCACTGGCTGGGCATCCGGCGGATCGACCGCTTCGTCTCCATGTCCAACATGAAGTACGACGCCCTGGTGGCCGGCGGGATCGAGATCGGCGAGCGGGTGCCCATCCCAGACGAACTGGTGCCCGACGACGCCAGCGTGGAGATGGAGGCCAAGAAGGCCGCGGGCTATTTCACGCCGGAGGGCGCGCCCTCGGCGGAAGACCTCAAGAAGACCGTCGGTCGCGACCTCAAGGAATTCTAGTTGTCCGTTTCAGATGTCGCCGAGGCCGAGCGCCTGCTTTCGGCCGCCGCGGTACGCGACGCAGCGAACCAGATGTTGCAGCTGGCCCGCAACGGCGAGCTGGCGGAGTGGCGGGTCGATCTCTCCCGCCTGGTGGCGGCGGCTGACCTGACCGCCAGCACCGTCCGCGTGAACTACCCCGACCTGAACGTGCCGTTCCATGCGCGCTGGCGTCATTTCAACGCGAATGGTCATGACCTTTGGGCCGAGCTGGAGACGCCGTCCGACCCTGACGCGCGGGCGCGTGCCGCCTTCGATCTGGTGATCCCCTCGGTGCTGCTGGATGCGGGGGCCGGTATGGCCTGGCGCTACCAGGACCAGCCGACCGGCGCGCGGCTCAGCCGCTCGGAAGGCTTGGGGGTGGCCTCGCTGCGGCTGTTCGAATCCGGCGCCCTGTCCGCGGATCCTGGCGACCCTCTACGGGCCGACGGCCTTGAGCGTGTCGACGCCGACCTCATCGCCCGGGCCTTCCAGGTCACGGACGACAACCCGCTCGCTGGCGTGGAGGGCCGCGCTGCGCTGCTGCGCCGCCTGGGCGCGGCGGTGGGGCGGCCGGGCGACCTGTTCGATGCCATGAAGGCGCGGTCGAGCGACGGTCGGCTCCCCGCGCCGATCATCCTGGAGGTGCTGCTGCACGCGCTGGGGCCGATCTGGCCCGGTCGCCTCAACCTGGGCGGCATGCCGCTGGGGGACTGCTGGCGGCACCCGGCGGTCGACGGCTTCGTGCCCCTCCACAAGCTCAGTCAGTGGATGAGCTATTCGCTCATCGAGCCGCTGAACGCCGCCGGCGTCGAGGTGATCGACATCGATGGGCTGACCGGCCTGGCGGAGTATCGCAACGGCGGCCTGTTCGTGGACACGGGCGTGCTTGTGCTGCGTGACCCGGCCGATGCAGCTCGCGCTCACCCGGTCGATAGTCCGCTGATCGTGGGGTGGCGGTCGCTGACGGTGGCTTTGCTGGACCAGCTGGCGCCGCTGGTGCGCGAGCGGCTGGGCCTCACGGCCGAGGCTTTCCCGCTGGCGCGGGTGCTGGAAGGCGGCACCTGGGCCGCGGGCCGGCGGATCGCGAGCGACAATCGGGCCGATGGCGGCCCCCCGATCACCGTCATCTCCGACGGCACAGTCTTCTAGAGGGCCCACCGACATGAACGGCGTCACCGTCGTCGACCATCCGCTGGTGCAGCACAAGCTGACCCTGATGCGGAAGAAGGACACCTCGACCAAGAGCTTCCGGCAGCTGCTCAAGGAGATCGGCGCGCTGCTCTGCTACGAGGTCACCCGCGATCTCCCGCTCGAAATGGTGGAGATCGAGACGCCGCTGCAGAGCATGCAGGCGCCCCAGCTGGTGGGGAAGAAGCTGGTGTTCGCGCCCATCCTGCGTTCTGGCATGGGCATGCTGGATGGGATGCTGGAGCTGGTCCCGGCGGCGCGCGTCGCGCACGTGGGCCTGTACCGCGACCCGCAGACCCTGGCTTGCGTGGAGTACTACTTCAAGGCGCCGGTCGACATCGCCGAGCGCACCGTCGTGGTGATCGATCCCATGCTGGCGACCGGCAACACCGCCATCGCGGCGGTCGATCGGCTGATGGAGGCGGGCGCCCGGTCGATCCGGATGGCCTGCCTGCTGGCCTCGCCCGAGGGAATCTCGAAACTCCAGGGGCACCATCCCGACGTTCGGATCTGGACCGCGGCGATCGACGAGCGCCTCAATGACCACGGCTACATCCTGCCGGGGCTCGGCGACGCTGGCGACCGGATGTACGGCACCCGCTGAGCGACAACTTATGCCGGGGATTAAGGCGCCAGGGGGCAGGGCGTGCTGCCATCCTGAGCGGATCGCGGCAAATCCCTCTCGGAGAGCCGTCGCGGCTGTCGCTTAGGGAATGCCGGTCTCAAGGTGGCCTTGCCCTCTCGGGCGTTCTCCTTCCTCGAACTTTGGGCCGCGCGGCGAACCGCGCGGCCCTTTTTCGTTGCGGCCCAGCGCCGCAGGCTTGGTCCCCAAGATCGCGCCGTGGACCCGATCTTCACCCCCGCCACAGGGGGGCGGGGGTCGGTTAGGGTTAACAACTATCTGATTGATATTGGTTTTTACGATCCTTTGATCAGGTTGTGACACCTTCACTCTCGGTGCAGAAGCGCGCCTCGATCTGGAAGGACATGCCAGTGCTTAGACCTCTCGTGCTGGCCGCGGTCGGCGCTGCCGCGCTCAGCTTCGCCACCTCTGCTTCGGCCGTGGTCTGGACCTCCAATCTTGAGTATCAAGGCACAAGCGGCGCGGCCAAGACGCCCTACGGGGTCGTGACGATCGAGGACGGCCTCAACGACGGCAAGACGGTCAAGGTGTCCGTGGCGCTGACGAACGCGAAGTCGCTGTTCATCAATACCGGCGGGCCGCACGAGCCGTTCCTCTACAACGTGGCGCAAGCGTCGACGGTGCAGGTGCTCAACACCGCGGATCAGAACTTCTACGACGCCGGCCGAAGCGAGACGGGGGCCTTCGTGGCCACGCCGTTCGGCGCCTTCACCAACAAGATCGGCTGCTGCAGCACCTTCGTCGAAGGCCAGAACGTGGTCTCGGGCTCGCACTTCGAGGACAAGGTGACCACCACCCAGGTCCTGGTCGGCTACGAGGTGAAGGGCTACGAGATCAAGGGTTACGAGATCAAGGGCTACCAGCCTAAGCTCGACAAGAACGGCAAGCCGGTGCTCGACAAGAATGGTCAGCCGGTCGACGACAAGTCCAAGCCCATCTACGACACGTCGAAGCCGATCTACGCCTACAACAAGCCGATCTACGACACCTCCAAGCCGATCTACGAAACCAAGTCGACGACGACGAAGGTCAAGGTGACCGACTACACCTATGTCCCGGCTCATTACGTCGAGCGGAACGGCGCGGCGAACGGCGTGGGCGGCGTGCTGGAGTTCTACCTGACGGACGAGGCAGGCCTGTCCTTTGCGGGAGCCGGCGCCCAGTTCGATCAAAAGACGGGTCAGCTCCTGTCGACGGGCTCCGGCAATCACCTGACGTCCAACGCCGGCGGCTGGTGGTTCAGCGCCGACATCTACGACGGCGCGACGCAACAGACCTACAACGTCGCGGCTCGCGACGCCTTCACCACCGTCGCCGCCATTCCCGAGCCGGCCACCTGGGCGCTCCTGATCATGGGGTTCGGCGGCGTCGGCGCCGTGCTTCGCCGTCAGCGCCGCGCGCTGGCGGCCTGATCTCGGGGCCAGGGGTCTGGTTGGCCGTCAGGTCACCGAAACGCGGGCCTGGACCAGCTTGATCGCCTCGTGCGCCGCAAGCGCCGCGCCCTCCTGCCAGGCGTCGATCTCGCGCATGTGTTCGCCCGCGACGTAGAACGCACCGTCGCGGCTTGCAGAGCGTCGCATAGGCGCCTGTGCGCTGGGCCTCGCTTCAACGACCGGAATCTGCCGCGTCAGAGCACGGCGGCGATCTCCTCCGGCGTCAGACCAGCGGCTTCCAGCACCTCGCGCGTGTGCTCGCCCAGCTTGGGGGCCGCACCGCGCACAATCGGCGCGCCTTCGGGGAAGCGGGCGGGGGAGGCGACGCCGCGGAACGTCCCACCCCATCCGTCGTCCAGCGTCTCGAAGCAGCCGGCGTCTGCTGCGAAGGGCGCTTCAGCCAGCTCCGCCAGCGTGCCCATCGGCGCCCAGGCCAGATCGCCCGCAGTCAGGCGTTCACCCACCTCGGCCAGGGTCATCTGGGCGAAGGCTTCGTCGACGATGGCCCGGATCTCGCGGACCACGTCCATGTCGGTCACCGGCGGATCGTACCGAGGTTCAGCCAGCGTTTCGGGTCGGTCCAGGGCGATCATCAGGTTGGTGAAGCAGTCGAGGGTCCGCGGCAGCAGAAGCAGCCAGCGATCGTCCTTTGTCCTGAAGAAGCCCGAGATCGGCCCAGGACGCTCGTCGCGGGGCTGGGCGGTCACCACCTCGCCGAACCGAAGCTGGATCGCCAGGTCCCAGCTGATCGCATAGGCGCCCGCGCGCAGCAGGCTGGACTCCACCAGTCGACCACGCCCGGTGGCGTGCCGCTCGTGCAGCGCCGCCAGCACGCCCGACACCGTGGCCAGGGCGGTGACGTGATCGCCAAAACCCGGGCGTGAGGCGAAGGGCTCCTGATCGGGCGGAATGGTTGCGTGCGCCACGCCCGAGCGGGTCCAGAAGGCGGTCATGTCGAAGGCGGGCGTGTCCGCCTCGGGTCCGATGAGACCGTAGCCGGTGACGGCGGCATAGATGAGCTTCGGGAACTCGGGCTTCAGGCTGGCGTAGTCCAGTCCCAGCCGCTTGAGCGAACCCGGCCGCACGTTGGTGATGAAGATGTCGGCCTGGGCCAACAGGGCCTTCAGCGCGTGTCGGCCCTCGGGCCGCGAGATGTCCAGAAGCACGCCCTTCTTGCCGCGGTTCTCGTTGGCGAAGACCGGATTGCCGGGGCTCTCGGCGGTGTCGGGGTAGTAGATCCGGGTGGCGTCGCCGACGGGGCTTTCGACCTTCACGACCTCGGCGCCCCAGTCGCCCAGGACCGCGGCGGCGCTGGGGCCGGCCACCCAGGTCGCCATTTCGACGACCTTCAAACCTTCAAGCAGCAAGACAACCTCCCGGACTTCGCCCTTTGCGGGCCTTGGAGCCACCTAAGCCCGTCGCGCGACTTGCCACAACTGACCCCACGGCAGGGGCCATGGAGGCGCATGCGGAACCGCGCTAAGACAATGTCATGGGGATGACATTCGACGCTGCGCCTTCGTCGGACGGTCACGCGGGGGCGGAACCTGCGGAGCGACGCGCGCCGACCCGGCGCTACGCGGCGAAGCGCAACGCCATTGTCTGCTCGGCGGTGGCCGAGATGAACCGCAAGGGCGTGCGCGGGATGACCCTGGGCGATGTGGCCGCGCGCCTCGATCTCGTCCCGACAGCGGTCATCTACTACTTCCGCAACAAGGAAGACCTGGCCGCCGCCGCCTTCCTGAAGGGGATCGCCGCGTACGAGGATCTGATCGCGGCGGGCGCGGGCGAGGCCACCGTGGCCGGTCGGTTGGCGGCGTTCATCGACGCGTGGTTCGACTACGCCCGGCGGGTCGCGGAGGACGAAGCCGACGCCCTGCCGGTGTTCAACGATGTCCGCGCCTTGAACGCGGCGCCGGTCAACACCGCCTATGTGGACATGTTCCGCAGCTTCCGCCGCTTGCTGGCTGGTCCCGACGTGCTGCCACGTCTGCACCGTAACGCCCGCACGCATCTGTTGCTGGGCGAGATGTTCTGGATCGTCGCCTGGCAGCACCAGGCGGAGGTGTCGGACTATCCCCGCGCCGCGGCCCGCATGGCCGCGATCCTCACGGACGGCATTGTCGCCAAGGGCGCAGCGTGGCCGGTGCTGACGCCGCTGCAGCTTGTTCCAACAGATGGCCGCAGCGCCAGCGCCTCGTCCGAACAGTTCCTGCGCGCCGCCACCTGCCTGATCAACGAAGAGGGCTATCACGGCGCGTCGGTCGAGCGGATCTCGGCGCGGCTGAACGTCAGCAAGGGCGCCTTCTATCACCACAACGAGACCAAGGATGAGCTGGTCTTCGCCTGCTTCCAGCGCACTTTCGACATCATGTGGCGCGCGATCCACGCGGCTGAACAGGCCGGCGGCTCGGGTCTGGAAACCCTGGCGTCGATTGTGGCGGCCCTCATCGAGCATCAGGTGAATGGCGAAGCGCCGCTCCTGCGCACCTCGGCGCTGACCTCCGCGCCCGAGGCGCTGCGGCCGCAGTTGATGCAGCGGTTCAATCGGCTCTCGTATCGCTTCGCCTCGATCCTGTGCGACGGGATCGCAGATGGCTCGATCGCCCCGGTGGACGTGAACATCGCCGCCCAGATCATCAGCACCGCGATCAACGCCGCGGCGGAGTTGCACTATTGGACGCCCGGCATGGCGCCCGAAACAGTGGTCCAGCACTACGTCCGGCCGCTCTTCGAGGGGCTAGCGTCGCCACCGGCGCGTTGATCCGTACCCAGTGGTCAAAGGATGGTGGCTCGTTAGTCGCCCCGGAGACCGTACCGACTCCTCAAATTCGTTGACGTGGCGGAACTGCTGCATCACGTTCTCGCGCCGTCGGTGCGCCGTTCGGCGTTTGCGCGCGTTGCCCTGGAGCTATCTGTATGACCGTCGAAGAGCTTCTGTCGCAGGATTTCGGAACCATCGCCGACGTCATCCGCGCCCAGGCCGTCGAGCACGGTTCCAAGCCGGCGCTGATCGATGCGGAGCGCACAATCCGCTACGCCGAACTGGATAGCCTGATGGACCGCACCGCCGCCGCGCTGCAGCGGGATGGGGTCGGGCCGGCGGACGTGGCGGCGATCTGCGCCACGACCTCGGTGGTCTATGGCGCGACGTTCTTCGGTATTCTGCGTGCAGCCGCCATCGTCGCGCCCCTGGCGCCGTCCTCAACGCCTGAGAGCCTGATCGTCCAGCTCAACGACAGTGGGGCGAAGGTCTTCTTCCTCGACGCTCAAATGGCCGCCCACATGGCCGGCGTGCTCGATCAAGTCACGGCGAAGCGGGTGGCGCTGGATGGGTCCGACGCGGGTGTGCCCTTCGACGCCTGGCTCGCGCCAGAGGGGGCGAAGCCGGTCCTCCATCAGGTCGATCCCGATCAGGGTTTCAACATCATCTATTCGTCGGGCACCACGGGCGCGCCCAAGGGCATCGTGCAGCCCCATCGCATGCGGTGGGGACAGATCCGGCGCGGCATCTATCCCGCCGAGTCCGTGACCATGATTTCGACGCCGCTCTATTCGAACACCACCCTGGTCTCGTACCTGCCGACCATCTCGAACGGTGGAACGGCGGTCCTGATGCCCAAATTCGACGCCACAGCGTTTCTGGAGCTGTCACAGCGGCATCGGGCCACCCACGCCATGCTCGTGCCGGTGCAGTACCGCCGGCTGATGGAGCATCCAGAGTTCGATCGCTACGACCTCAGTTCGTACCAGATGAAGTTCGCGACCTCGGCCCCATTCTCCGCCGAGCTCAAGCGTCAGGTGCTGGATCGCTGGCCGGGCGGCCTGACCGAGTTCTACGGCATGACGGAGGGCGGCGGCTCCTGCGGGCTGCAGGCGCACGAGTTTCCGGACAAGCTGCATACCGTCGGCCGGCCGTTGCCAGGCCACGAGATCCGCCTGATCGGCGAGGACGGCGTCGAGGTGGCGCAGGGTGAGATCGGCGAGGTCGTCGGCCGCTCCGGGGCGATGATGGTCGGCTATCACAACCAGCCGGGCAAGACGTCCGAGGCCGAGTGGTACAGCCCTGAGGGCCTGCGCTTCATCCGGACCGGGGACGTGGGCCGCTTCGACGAGGACGGCTTCCTGACGCTCATGGACCGCAAGAAGGACATGATCATCTCGGGCGGCTTCAACATCTATCCGTCCGACCTGGAGGCTGAACTGACGCTGCACCCAGCGGTGCTGGAGGCCGCCGTTGTGGGCGTTCCCTCGGCGGCCTGGGGCGAGACGCCCGTGGCCTTCGTCGCGCTGAAGCCCGGTGCGGCGGCGGCGGCGGACGAGGTGCGGACCTTCGTGAATGGCCGCGTCGGCAAAACCCAGCGGCTGGCCGATCTGATCCTGGTGGACGCGCTTCCGCGCAGTCACATCGGCAAGGTGCTCAAGCGAGAGCTTCGCGACGCCTACCGACCACCGGCAAACGCTTAGCTGGCGAAGCTGGTCTCGCCCGCCGCGACCAGAAGCGCCTTGCCCGGCATCACGGGGGCGATCAGCGCGTATCCGGCCGACGCGTCGAAGTAGACCGCGTCGCCTGTCCGCATCGTCAGCGGTGCGTAGAGGTGGCTGTGAAACTCGATCTGACCGTCCAGAACGAGGAGGTAGGCCTCGCCGGCGTGCGCCGTGAACGGACCGTGCGCCTCGACGCTACGGGCGGTGACGTCGATCACGATGGGTGAAAGGCTTTTCGAGAGCAGGTCGTCGGCCCCGCGACGGCCGGTGTTGCCGCCCACGCGTGTGGGCGGGCCATCGCCGGCTCGGATCACCGAACGCCGCCCCGACGCCGCTGGCGCGGTCTCCGCCTCGCGGGTCACCAGACCTTCGAGATCGACCTCCAGCGCCCGGCACAGGCGCATGAGCTTTTCGTAGTTGAGGGCGTTCTGGCCGAGCTCGACTCGCGACAGCGTGGAGATCGGAACGCCGCTCTGCTCACTCAGGGCCGCCAGACTCCAGCCGCGCGAAAGCCGCAGCTTGCGGATCGCAGCGCCGGTCCGGTCCGACATGCGGGAGCGCATGGCCAATTCCCCTTGCATCCAAGCCGGCGACAGTAGGGTGATTCACATAACGCGGCACTCGGACCCTACGGCCTGCCTGCCCAAATTGGGTCAGATCCGCTTCCCGCGTGCGCGAATTGGGAAGGGTGCGCCAGGACAGGTAGCGAAGGGCGGTGTTTGGGCGCAATTCGAAGTTGTGTCAGCTGCTTAACGAGCGGCGCGCCGGGCGTTCCAGATGCGGCTGCAGGCGGAGCGCGCCGCATGTGGGGCGCATCAGTTCAACCCACAGAAGAACCGGATCGCTGTCAGCGACCCGTGTGATACGGTAAACTTTGGATTGAGGCAGCTGGCCTTCGCCGGTCTGTCGCGGACGATTCAAAGGGGGGCATATGCGCGGCCTGGCGTACTCGATCGCTTGTTTGGTATTGCTCGCCGGTACGGCGGCTCATGCTCAAAGCGTGACGATCACTGGCGTGAAGTCGGGATCCATAACGTCCGGCCAAATCAGCGCGCCCATCGACAACGGCCAGCTCACGATCAATGACAAGGTCCTTCCGGTCGGCTACGGCGGCACTACCGAGACCAACGTCGATATCACGGCGCTGTCGGCGAGCTTCAAGAGCGGCACGGCGACCTCCGGGCCGGCCGCATCGGCGACCTCGAACTCCGGCCTCGACATCACGATCCAGAACACCACCGAGAACCAGATCCTGACGATCGGGCAGTTTGGATCCACCATCGTCCCCGCGGGCATGGGCTTTTACATGCAGGACCGGACGGGCAGCGCGGTCGGCAACAACATCTACACGGGCTATGGCCAGAGCGACGTCGCCGGGCTGCAGGACCTGTGGCCCAGTGTCGGGGCAGGCGTTTTCGCCTATTCGAGCTTCGACTTCACGGTCGTCAGCAACGATGTGACGCTCTACTCGCTCAGCGGCTACCTCAGCCTGAGCTTCGATGAGCGTGGCAAGCTGCAGCGCAATTACGGGCTGACCGACGCGTACATAGCCATGCCCAGCCTGACCACGGCCTACAACAACGACGTGGCCTATGCCTACGCCTGGGATGCGACGGATATCGCCTTCGATCTCAATGCCGTGATCGGGCCTGGCGGGTCACAGACGCTGTTCTACCGCACCACTGTCAACAGCTACACCACCGCGGCCTGCCTGAACGCGACCACCTGCCTCGTGGCCTATTCCGGCTTTGGCGATCCCATCGGCCGCGGCGGCGGCATCAGCTTCGCAGAGCGCAGCGCCAGTTCAGCCAACGGCGACCGCATCACCGGCATCGGATTCGAGCAGACCGCCGTGGAGCGGTTTGAGCTGATCGACGCCAAGCTCACCGGCGCGATCCCCGAGCCTTCGACCTGGGCCATGATGATCATGGGCTTTGGCCTGCTGGGAGCGGCGTTGCGGCGCCGGCGGTTGCTGGCGTACAGCTGAGGCATGACGCGTGGCGATGCGGAACCTCTCGACCGACAGGACGGAGCCTTCGCGTACCGCGCGTTCATCAGCTACAGCCACCGCGACAAGGATCTCGCCCAGCGGCTTCACCGGGCGGTGGAGTCGTACCGCATTCCCGCCAAGCTGGTCGGGCGGGTCACGCCAGTGGGCAAGACGCCGCGCCGGCTCCGCCCGATCTTTCGTGACCGCGAAGAATTGCCGGCCTCCGGCGACCTGTCCGCCGAATTGAGCGCCGCGCTCCGCCAGTCTCAGTTCCTGGTGGTGATCTGCTCTCCGGCTGCGGCGACGTCGCGCTGGGTCAACGAAGAAATTCTCCAGTTCAAACGGGTGCACGGGGACGCTCGCGTGCTTGCCGTGGTCGCAGACGGCGAGCCCTACGCCTCTGACACGCCGGGGCACGAGGATCGGGAGTGCTTCCCGCACGCGCTTCGGTACCGGTTAGGACCTGAAGGGGACCTATCCGATGTCCCGGCCGAGCCCATAGCGGCCGACGTGCGGCGGGAGGCCGATGGCCCCCGGCTTGCGACCCAGAAGCTGATCGCGGGTCTCACAGGGCTCAAGCTGGACGAGCTGGTCCAGCGGGAGACCCAGCGCCGCATCGCCCAGATGACCGCCATCGCAACCGGCGCGGTCGTGGGCATGGTCGTCACCGGCGGTCTCGCCTTCTATGCGAACTCGCTGAGGCTCGAGGCCAACGCCCAGCGGGCGATCGCGCAGCGCGAGGCCGCCGCCGCCAGGGCCGCCGCGGACTATCTGGTCGGCACCTTCGAACTGTCGAACCCGGCGACGGAGAACCCTCGAACCATCACAGCCCTGACCATCCTGGGCCGGAGCGCCGAGCGCGCCCGGCGCGAGTTGGCTGACCAGCCCGCGATCCAGGCCCGACTGATCGCCACCCTGGCCCGCGCTTACAACAACCTGGGACTCCTGGGCGAGGCGCAGCGGGCGTTGGAAACCTCGATGCCGGCGATCCAGCACTCCGGCCCTGAGGGCGCCGAGGCGATGCTGGCGCTTGCGACCACCTATGCAAACCAGGGCGCTCTGGATAAGGCGCTGGCCACGGTCCAGCGCGCCGAGGCTCTGCTGGGGCCGGACCTCCAGACCAATCCCACGCTGCGGGCGCGGGCGGCGGTGACCGAGGGGCGGATCTTGACCTCGGCGTCGAAGGTCAAGGCGGGCGTCGCCGCGTTCGACCGGGCGTTGGCCTACTATCGCGTCGCGGACGACGCGCCGCAGGGGGCCTTGGCCCAGGTCCTGAACAATCGGGGCCTGCTGCTGTCGGACGACGGACAATACGCGGCCGCCGAGGCGTCTCTCAGCGACGCCCTGAAGCTGTGCGAGCAAGAGCTGGGCCCGAACCACCTGTCGACGGGAAAGGCCTGGTTCGCCTTGGCGCAGAATGCGTTCAATGCGGGCGACCTCCTCAAGGCTCAGGTGCGTATCGCAAACGCCCTGCGGATCGAGCGCGGGGTGCTGGACCAGGACAACCCGATCCTCGCCGACACCCTGTCCATGCAGGGGCAGATTCAGCAGGGACTAGGCCGCATGGTCGAAGCTGAGCGGTCGCTGCGGGAGGCCGTTTCAATCTATCAAAAGGCCTTCAACGGCCCGCACTATCTAATCGGCATCGCTGAGGTTTATTTGGCCCTGATCGAGTCGCGGAGAGGGGATACGGACGCGGCCCTGGCCAGTCTTGCCGAGGCCAAGCGGAACTATGACGCCAGCTATGGCGCAATCCATCCCAATCACGGTGATCTGCTGGTCAACCGCGCCAAGGTGCTGGCGCGCGCCGGACGCCTGAGCGAGGCGCGAAGCGACTGTGCCGCCGGGATGGCCATCTTGCGCGACACCCTGGGCCCCGAGGCCAGCTTTACCCGGCAGATGGCGGCGGAATGCCAGTCCCTGGCGGCCGGGCCAGTGCGCGCTGCGAACCGCTGAAGCCCGGTCAGGCGCCCGTCGCGCGGCGGACAAGCCGATAGAGCGGAAAGACTCCATACTCCGACGGCAAGGCGATCCGGCCCGCTGGCGTGCAGGTGAACGGGACGCCTGGGGTCATTTCCAACACGGCGGCGAATGGCGCGGTCACATAGACGCCGCCGGTTGGCGCCGCGATGCGTTTTGGGGGCGCCGTCTGCGGGTCGAGAGCGCCGGCGTGGAGCACGATCCGCAGGCCCAGGTCGTCGTGGGCCGCCAGGGCGTCAGCCAAGTCCGACCCGGCAATGGCCGCGGTCACGGCGTCGTCGAAGATGGCGAACAGGCGGCCGCCCGCCGCGCTGGCGTCCGGCAGCCGTGCCGCGTGCGCCGTCACCTCATCCCAGACCCGCGAGACGTCCCGCGCATCTCCATCGGCTACGTCGGCGACCTGCAGGCTGTAGAGCCCTTGCGCCGCCTCGGGGATACGGGGCCGGGGCATGACGGGTCGGACGAGGGGCGGGGCGGCCACCACCTCGGCCCGTCCGCCCATCATCTGCCAGGTGTGGATGTCCGATCCGCTGAGCGTGCCCACGCGTGGTTCGACGATCGCCAGCAGGATGGCCTCGGATTGCAGATCGCGGGCGCAAAGGCGGGCCATGCCCATGCTGACGGTCGAGCCGTGGGCGAAATGACGGGCGTCGCCGCCATATCGCCTGGCGCTGAGCACGGTCAGCGACGACGCCTGCGCCGTGATCGCGTGGTAGCGCTCCACCCAGGACGTTCCCGCCGGCGCCACCGACTGCGCCAGGAAATCCGGCTCCGCAAAGGGCAGCACGATGTGGAGCTCGGCCCCTTGCTCCAGCAGCAGTTCGGCGATCAGGATGTCACTGCCGGCCGCGAGCGCGCCGTAGGCGGCCCCCACGTCCTCGCGAGCGATGATCGCGCGCATCGCATCGGCCAACTCGACCTCGACGGGGGCGCCGCCCACGAAGATGTTTCCGCAGAACATGGCCACCTTGCGCGGCGGGGGCATGCTGTCGCCCTCGCTCCGTCAGGCGGGGATGGGGGCGGTGTCGTCCGCAGGGGCGGCGCGCCCGTCGTAGACGGCCTGGTCCAAAAGGCCCTGTTGTTTGGCGACCAGGGTCGGGACCAGGGCTTGGCCGGCGACGTTCACAGCTGTTCGGCCCATGTCGAGGATCGGGTCGATCGCCAGCAGCAGGCCCACGCCTTCGAGCGGCAAGCCAAGGGTGGACAGCGTCAAGGTCAGCATGACTGTCGCCCCGGTGAGGCCCGCTGTCGCCGCCGAACCGAGCACGGAGACGAAGACAATCAACAGATAGTCGGAAACCCCCAGCGACACGCCGTAGAACTGGGCGACGAAGATGGCTGAAATGGCGGGATAGATCGCGGCGCAGCCGTCCATTTTGGTGGTCGCGCCCAGGGGCACGGCAAAGGCGGAATAGGCGCGTGGCACGCCCAGACCATTCTCGGTCACCTGCTCGGTGACGGGCAGCGTCCCAATGGACGATCGCGAAACAAATCCCAGCTGGATCGCCGGCCACGCGGCGCGGAAGAACCGCAGTGGGTTGAGGCGATGCGCCGCCAGCAGCGCCGGATACACCACCAGCAGCACAAGGAAGAGGCCGATGTAGATGGCCAGGGCGAATTGGCCGAGCTGGCCCAGGGCGTCCCAGCCGTACTTGGCGACCGCCGTGCCTAAGAGGCCGATGGTGCCGATGGGCGTCAGGCGGATCACCCACCACAACACCTTGCGGATGACCACGAGCGCCGAGGCGTTGAACGCCAGGAAGGTCTTGCCGGCTTCGCCCGCCTTTAGCGCGGCCGCGCCGATGACGAGCGAAATCACGAGGATCTGCAGGACGTTAAAGCCCACGGTGGTCGTGGCCGCGCCGTCGGTCAGCTTGGTCGAGGCCGTTAGTCCGAGGAAGTTCGCCGGGATCAGGCCGGTGAGGAAGTCCAGCCATGAGCCGGTGGAGCTTGGTGCCTTGGCGGTCTCGGCGATCGCGCCGGCGTGCAGGCCGGGCTGCAGGCCGATGCCCAGGGCGATGCCGATCGCGACGGCGATGAGCGCGGTGATCGCGAACCAGAGAAGGGTGCGCCAGACCAGCCCGGCGGCGTTCTGGAGCTGGGCCAGGTTGGCGATGCTGGCCACGATGGCGGTGAAGACCAGAGGCGGCACCAGCGCCTTGAGGAGCTGGACGAAGGAGGCCCCAAGGATTCGAAGGGTCTCGGCGAGACCGTGTCCGGCCTGGCCGGGGTCGACGCCCAGCTTTCGCGCCAGGAAGCCCAAGCCCAGCCCAACGACCATCGCCGCCAGAACCTGGACGCCGAAGCCGCTTATGAAGCGGGATCTGTTCTCGGAAGCCATGTCGGATATGTAGGCCGCGATGCGGACCCCCGCGCGACGAAAACTCTGGCGCCGACTTTAGGTATTCTGGGCGCCCTAGGCCATCCACCCTTGGCGTTGCTGCGAGCAATTCTGGGTTACCCGAACGACCGAGCGATTACGGCTCCAACGAAAAGGCCTCCTCGATGCGAGATCGAGAAGGCCTCTTGAACGACGGTTCTCGTCGAGATCAGGCGTGGAGGGCGATCCGCCGGCGAGCGCCCCGCAGGCTGGCGCCGGCGGCTCCGAAGCCGATCAGCATGAGCGCCCAGGTCGAGGGTTCCGGCACGCCATTGCCGGTGATGTCCTTGTAGTACCCGACGGTGTGGTTGTCGGATTCGTACCCGCCGACCGCCGGCGTTTCGTTGAAGTACAGGCGATTGAACGTCGTGCCGCCCGTCGCGAAGAAGTTGACGAACACATAGGGCTCGCCGCTGTTCTGGCCTTGGTACGGCGCATCGGGCTTGCCGAAGTAGGCCGAGTTTCCGCCGATGGCGTCACGGACGGTCTGCGGGTCAAACGTGAACAGCAGCGTGTTGCCGGAGTAGATCTTCAGCTGGTTTCCCCAGTCCAGCGCCGGGAGGTAGTAGCCGAAGTACGTCACGCCGGCCGGGTTTTCGGTGCTGGTTAGGTCGAGGGTGTAGCCCCCGCTCCAGGCCACGCCGTAGTTCGATCCGCCTTCGCCGCCGTACTGGTCGACGTCCATGACTTCGATGCCGTCGCTGTACACGCCGCTGATGACGCCGTTGCCGCCGAAGGTGGTGGCGAAGCCGCCGCCGCCGAGAGGACGCGAGTCGAACGTCTCCTTGCCGCTGCCACCGCTGAAGGTGACGGTCGTGTTGACGACACCCGGGTTTTCATAGGTGACGACGATCCCCGCGTGCGCGACGCTGGAGAACAGAGCACAGGCGGCCGCAGCGGCCAGGGCCGAATTCAATTTCATGGTCTTCCCCCGATACGTGAGCTTTTGACTCACCTTGTCAAAAACCACGTTCCTCCAAATTTCAGGTGGTCGCGACACGATTCCCCTGGCGCGTGCATGTCGCGTTTCAGGCGTGTCTCGCGGGACGAGATTTCGCCTACGACAAATACGGTCGTAGGCGAAGATGAGAACATCTTGCGAACGTGGAACGAAAGCGGTACCCCTGAGTCCGTCGACGGGTTCGGTGGTTGGACCGGTTCGATTGGCGGAATCGTGGGATAGAGGGTTCATGACATGGCGCAGTCGGCATTGAAGCTCGTGGGCAAAGAAGATTCGGAAAAGCAGCGCGCCCTTGAGGCGGCGCTGGCGCAAATCGATCGAGCCTTCGGCAAGGGCTCGGTGATGAAGCTGGGCGACAAGGGCCTGATCGAGATCGAGTCCTACTCGACCGGCTCCCTGGGCCTGGACCTGGCGCTGGGTATCGGCGGGCTGCCCAAGGGGCGGATCGTCGAGATCTACGGGCCGGAAAGCTCGGGCAAGACGACGCTGGCGCTGCACGTGGTGGCCGAGGTGCAGAAGGCCGGCGGCACGGCGGCGTTCGTCGACGCCGAACACGCCCTGGATCCTGGCTATGCCCACAAGTTGGGCGTGAACCTCGATGACCTTCTGGTGGCCCAGCCCGACACGGGCGAGCAGGCGCTGGAGATCACCGACACCCTGGTGCGCTCCAACGCCGTGGACGTGATCGTCATCGACTCGGTTGCGGCGCTGACGCCGCGGGCCGAGATCGAGGGCGAGATGGGCGACAGCCTGCCCGGTCTGCAGGCTCGCCTCATGAGCCAGGCGCTGCGCAAGCTGACCGCCTCGATCTCCAAGGCCAAGACCCTGGTGATCTTCATCAACCAGATCCGCATGAAGATCGGGGTGATGTACGGCAGCCCGGAGACGACCACGGGCGGCAATGCGCTCAAGTTCTATGCTTCGGTCCGCCTGGACATCCGCCGCACCGGGTCGGTCAAGCTGCGCGACGAGATCGTCGGCAACAACGTCCGGGTGAAGGTGGTCAAGAACAAGACCGCGCCGCCGTTCCGTGAGGTCGAGTTCGACATCATGTACGGCCAGGGCATCTCCAAACTGGGCGAGGTGATCGATCTCGGCGTGAAAGCCGGGGTAATCGAGAAGTCCGGCTCCTGGTTCTCCTGGAACAGCCAGCGGATCGGTCAGGGCCGCGACAATGTTCGCGAGTTCCTGCGCCAGAACCCCGACATCGCCAACCAGATCGAGAAGCAGGTCCGCGGCGCCAAGGACGTCATCGAAGAAGAACTGCTGGTCGGCCCCACCCCGGGCGAGGCTGACGAGGAGGACGGCTCCCTCTAAGACCGCCGCGGTCTTCGCAGCGGAGCGGGTTCGATCCGCCCTCCGCACCTGTTCCGCGCCCCACCCGATGCGGGGGCCGCCAGGCGACTTACGAGGTTGGACGCTCAGGGTGCGCGCCCTGGGCGTCCTTTTCGTTTGGCCGCCTGTCTTTTGGAGATGGCGTGCCTGCGGCAGGGGGGTTCCGGCCGAGCTTTTGCGCCGCGCGCCCCTTTTTCTTTGGCGGGATGCCACAGGTTTCGTAAAGGGTCGGCGGTCCCCACCTGGGGGGTGGCGACTTGTCCAACCGCTTGATGATTGAAGCCCGATGCCCAGCCTGAACGAGATCCGGACCCACTTCCTGGACTTCTTCCAGCGGAACGATCACGCCATCGTCGCCTCTGCGCCCCTGGTGCCGCAGAACGATCCGACGCTGCTGTTCGTCAACGCGGGCATGGTGCCGTTCAAGAACTACTTCACGGGCGCGGAAACCCCGCCCTGGCTGCGCGCCGCCTCGTCGCAGAAGTCGGTTCGCGCCGGCGGCAAGCACAACGATCTCGATAACGTCGGCTACACCGCGCGCCACCACACCTTCTTCGAGATGCTGGGGAACTTCTCCTTCGGCGACTATTTCAAGGAACAGGCGATCACGCTCGCGTGGACCCTGCTGACCAAGGAGTTCGAACTCCCGCCCGAGAAGTTGACGGTCACGGTCTATCACACCGACGACGAAGCCTTCGGCCTCTGGAAGAAGATCGCGGGCCTGCCGGATCACCGGATCATCCGTATCGCCACCAACGACAACTTCTGGTCCATGGGCGACACCGGACCGTGCGGCCCCTGTTCCGAGATCTTCTACGACCACGGTGACCACATTCCCGGCGGTCCGCCCGGCAGCCCGGACGAAGACGGCGACCGGTTCGTGGAGATCTGGAACCTGGTCTTCATGCAGTTCGAGCAGTTCGCGGACGGCCGGCGGGAAAGCCTGCCCAAGCCCTCGATCGACACCGGCATGGGCCTTGAGCGGGTGGCGGCCGTTCTTCAGGGCGTCCACGACAACTATGACGTCGATCTGTTCCGCACCCTTATCGCCGCTTCGCGCGAGCTGGTCGGGGGCGCGGGCGGCGAGGGGACCAACGCCTCGCACCGGGTCATCGCCGACCACCTTCGCTCGACCAGCTTCCTGATCGCCGACGGCGTGCTGCCCTCCAACGAGGGGCGCGGCTACGTCCTGCGCCGCATCATGCGTCGCGCCATGCGGCACGCCCATCTGCTCGGCGCGGAAGATCCGTTGATGCACCGCTTGGCGCCCACGCTGGTGACGGCCATGGGCGACGCCTATCCCGAGCTGCGCCGCGCCGAACCCGCCATCGTCGAGACCCTGCGCCAGGAAGAGGAGCGGTTCCGCCGCACGCTGGGCCGCGGCATGTCCCTGCTGGACGAGGCGACGGCTGGTCTGACCGCCGGCGCCGAACTGTCCGGCGAGACGGCGTTCAAGCTCTACGACACCTACGGCTTCCCACTGGACCTGACGCAGGACGCGGTGCGGGCCAAGGGTCTCACCGTTAACCTCGATGAGTTCGACGCCGCCATGAAGCGCCAGCGCGACATGGCCCGCGAGGCCTGGACCGGCTCGGGCCAGGTCGCCGCCGCCGCCGAATGGTTCGCGATCCGCGACCGCCTGGGTCCGACGGTGTTCGAAGGTTACGACCATACCGAGACCACCGCCGAGGTGCTGGCCGTGGTTGAGGACGGCCGCGAGGTCGACGCCGCCGTGACGGGCGCCAAGGTGCAGGTGCTCTTCGACCGGACGCCCTTCTACGCCGAGAGCGGCGGTCAGGCGGGCGACCAGGGCGAGCTTGAGTGGACGGGTGGCCGTGGCCGCATCAGCGACGTTCAAAAGCAAGCCGGCGATCTGTTCGTCCATGATGTGGACGTCCTGGAGGGCGTGTTGGCGCCTGGCGCGCAAGTGCGCCTGGCCGTGGACGCCGAACGGCGGGCGGCGACGCGGGCGAACCATTCCGCGGCGCACCTGCTGCATGCGGCGCTGCGCAATGTCCTGGGTCCGCACGTCACCCAGAAGGGTCAGATGGTGGACGGTGAGCGGATCCGGTTCGACTTCAGCCACGGGCAGCCGGCCACGCCAGACGAGATCGACCGGATCGAAGCCGAGGTGAACGCGGTGATCCGCCAGAACCTCGCCGCCGAGACCAAGCTGATGGCGCCGCAAGAGGCGATCGAAGCCGGCGCGATGGCGCTGTTCGGCGAGAAGTACGGCGATAGCGTTCGCGTGCTCACCTTGGGCCACGCCCTGGGCGGCGATGGCGCCTACTCGGTGGAACTGTGCGGCGGCACCCACGTGGCCCGCACGGGGGACATCGCGATCTTCAAGATCGTCAGCGAACAGGGCGTGGCCGCCGGTGTGCGGCGGATCGAGGCCCTGAGCGGCGAGTCGGCTCGGCGCTATCTGTTGGATCAGGCGGCGGTGGCGAAGGGGCTCGCGGATCAGTTCAAGACGCCGGTCTCCGAGGTTCCCGCGCGCGTGGAGGCGCTGCAGGCGCAAGCGCGCCGGTTGGAGAAGGAACTGGGCGACGCGAAGCGCCAATTGGCCATGGGTGGCGGCGGCGGTGACGGCGCGCAGGCTGGACCCGAGGACATCGGCGGCGTGCAGGTTATCGCGCGGGTCATGGATGGCGTCGGGGGTAAGGACCTGCGTCCCATCGCCGAGGCGTACAAGAAGCAGCTGGCTGATGGCGTGATCGTGCTGATCGGGACGGCCGAGGGGAAGGCCGCCGTCACGGTCGCCGTCACCGGGTCGGCCCAGTCGGCCTTCAACGCCGCCGACCTCGCGAAGGCTGGCGTGCTGGCCATGGGCGGGCAGGGCGCCGGGGGGCGGCCGGACTTCGCGCAAGGCGGTGCGCCGGACGGCGCGAAAGCCGCAGAGGGGCTGGCTGCGATCAAGGCGCTGCTCGCGCCCTGATCCCTCGGCATCCGCGCGTTGCGGCAGACGGCGGGAATTCACCGGAGAGGCGAGCGGGCTTGTCTCAAGGACGCATCAGCCTAGCTTGCGCCAGCGCCGCGTTAACCGTGTTGCGCTGGGGACCGTGCCCGCGTTTGGGCCGGTGAGTGGGGAATTCTAATGCGTAAGATTTTGGCCGCGGCCACTGCCGCGATGAGCCTGTTTTCGGTGTCTGCCGCAAACGCCGCGAGCCTGGCGTTCGACTTTGACGAGGCGAATTCCAGCGTCACCGTCGTGTCAAACACCCCGAACTTCTGCTTCGGCGGGGCCTGCAAGTTGTCGGCCGACCTGCTCGATCCGTTCGCGAATCTGACGATCGAGGAAGGCGACTCGGCGACGTTCGACTTCGTCACCTTCAACGTTTCACGCGGCTTCGGCGCTGACACCGATGCGCGCGTCGATGCGATTCTCGCTTTCGTCACGCCGGCCGCCGGCTCGGCGCAGACGGGCGGCACGTCGTCGTACCTGCGTCTGGGCGGCATCTTTACGCCGGGCCTCGTGACCGGCTCGCTGATCTGGGACACGCCGGTCCAGCAGATCGCCGCTCTGGATGGTTCGCTGTTCACGGTGAAGTTCCACAACCTCCAGGGCGTCACCTTCGGCGGCAACGCGACGGCGAAGGTCACCATCACTGTTGACCACGTGGCGTCCGCCGCGCCGGAACCGGCGACGTGGGCGCTGCTGATTGGCGGCTTTGGCATGGTTGGCGCGACCCTGCGTCGTCGTAATGGCGTGCTCGCCGCCTAAGACCACCGACCTGTGCGATCAGAACGGCCGGAGCCCCGGGGCTCCGGCCGTTTTTCGTTTTCGCCTGTCGCAGCGCACGTCACGGTTAATATTCCCCAGCGGGTTGAATGTGCGTGCACATGCTCAGGGTTGTGTCAGTTAAGGCGCGATTAAGTTTTAGTCCAAAGGCTCGGGGAGTTTGAAATGACGAAGAAATTCATCGCGACGCTGGTCGCGACGGCGGGGCTGGCGCTCGCGGCGTCGCAAGCCCAGGCGACGGTGTTCACCGGCACGTGGTCGCTGACGACCTACGACAATTCCGACCCCGGCCTGGTCCTCGGCGTGAAGACGCTGAGCAACTCGGCGTTCAACCTGGATCTGGGCGCGTCCAACCCGCAGTCGATCGATCTCTTCAACCTCTACACGAACGAATCCGCGGTGAACGGCGACGACCTGGTCGCCTCGCCGATCTCGTTGACGTTCGCGTTCACGGCGCCGACCCCGAACAACGGGCCGATCACCATCGGTGGCTCGACCCAAGGCTACGCCCAGTTCTGGGGTTTCGTGCAAGGCGGGAAACTGACCTGGAACAACGGCGGCAGCGCCCTCTTCACCTGGGCGGACGGCCTGCCGGGCGTGACCGACCCCGGTCGCATGACGCTCAGCGTCAACGGCGGCACGTTCAACGAAGGCCTCTTCGGCCTGAACGAAGGCAAGAAGCACGGCCTGAAGGTCACCGCGAACTTCGACTGGGACAACGATCCGACTTTCGCCGCGGCGGTGCCGGAACCCGGCACGTGGGCGCTGATGATCGGCGGCTTCGGCATGGCCGGCGCCACCCTGCGTCGCCGGCGCGCGTTGGCCGCGGTCTAAACGGACAGCAACGGCAATTGCAGACGGCCGGGGCTCGCCCCGGCCGTTTTGCTTTGGGTCTGCGAACAACCGGCGACGAAAACGAAAAACGCCGCCGCGGTCTCCCGCGGCGGCGTCGATCTGTTCAAGTCGTAGCGCTGGGCCTCAGGCGGCCAGCGCGGTCTTCAGGTTCGCCGCCACCTTGTCCAGGAAGCCTTCGGTGGTCAGCCAGCCCTGGGTGTCGCCGACCAGCAGCGCCAGGTCCTTGGTCATCGAACCGCTCTCGACGGTCTCGACGCAGACCTTTTCGAGCGTCGAGGCGAAGTGATCCAGCTCGGCGTTGCCGTCCAGCTTGGCGCGGTGCTTGAGCCCTTGGGTCCAGGCGAAGATCGAGGCGATCGAGTTGGTCGAGGTGCTCTCGCCCTTCTGGTGCTGGCGGTAGTGGCGGGTCACGGTCCCGTGGGCGGCCTCGGCCTCCATGATCTTGCCGTCCGGCGTGATCAGCACAGAGGTCATGAGACCCAGCGAACCGAAGCCTTGGGCCACCTGGTCGGACTGGACGTCGCCGTCGTAGTTCTTGCAGGCCCAGATGAAGTCGCCGTTCCACTTCAGCGCCGAGGCGACCATGTCGTCGATCAGGCGGTGCTCGTAGACCAGGCCAGCGGCCTTGAATTTCTCGATGTATTCCGCCTGATAAATCTCTTCGAAGATATCCTTGAAGCGGCCGTCGTAGGCTTTCAGGATCGTGTTCTTGGTCGAGAGATAGAGCGGATAGTTCCGCTGCAAGGCGTAGTTGAAGCAGGCCTTGGCGAAGTCGCGGATCGACGGTTCGACGTTGTACATCGCCATCGCCACGCCGGCCGACTTGAAGTCATAAACGTCGTGCTCGATGACCTTGCCGTCCTCGCCCTCGAACTTGACGGTCAGCTTGCCCGGACCGGGCACCACGAAGTCGGTGGCGCGGTACTGGTCGCCGAAGGCGTGGCGGCCGATGATGATCGGCTTGGTCCAGCCCGGGATCAGGCGCGGCACGTTCTTGCAGATGATCGGCTCGCGGAAAACGACACCGTCGAGGATGTTGCGGATCGTGCCGTTCGGCGACTTCCACATCTTCTTGAGATTGAATTCCTTCACCCGGGCTTCGTCCGGCGTGATGGTGGCGCACTTGATCCCGACGCCGTGCTTCTTGATGGCGTTGGCCGCGTCGATCGTCACCTGGTCGTCGGTGGCGTCGCGGTTTTCCATCCCCAGATCGTAGTAGTCGATCTCCAGGTCCAGGAACGGAAAGATAAGTTTGTCCTTGATCCACTGCCAGATGATGCGGGTCATCTCGTCCCCATCGATGTCGACGACGGGGTTGGCGACTTTGATCTTAGCCATGAGGGGCGGGCGCTCCGGGCGTAATGCGTTTGGGGCCGTATAGCCGCCACAGCCGCCGACGCAAAGGCTCCCGAAGGGTTACCCTGCCGCTCTGACCGCTGCGCGGGCGACTTCCGAGACGATCCGGTCACGTCCCGCCGCGTCTAAAGTCGATCCCGAAAGGAAAACGGCCAGGGCGTACGACCGGCGATCGGCCAGGGTGAAGATGCCGACGTCGTTGTGCGCGGTGCTGATTCCCTGGTCCACGCCGGAGGTTCCCGGACGGTGCGAAACGACCGCGCCGGGGGGCAGGCCGGCGGCGATCCGCGCGTCGCCGCGGCGGGTCTGCCGCATCAACTGCATCAGGCGCGTTGTGCCGGCGGCCGACACCAGTTCGCGCCGGTCGAGCATCTGGAGGAACTCGAGCATGCCCCGTGGGGTGGCGGTGTCGCGAGGATCGATCATGTACGCCCGCATCGCGGCAAGCCGAGCGGCGGGCGGAACCGCCTCTCGCGCGATACGGAAGCCGTCTCCGCGCAGCCAGGCCGGCCGGAAGGACGGCATGCCGTAGATTTCGGGCTGCAACTCGCGCTCGTAGCGATCGACGCGAACGTCGGGCACATGGCGCGCGGTCAGCCAGGCGGTGACCGCGCCCGGACCGCCGATACGCTTCATCAGCACGTCGGCGGCCGTGTTGTCGCTATCCACCACCATCGCCTCGAACAAACTGTCGAGGGTGTAGTCCCGCGCGGCGGGCCAAGCGTCGGCGATCGGGGAGTGGGCCGGCGATAGCTGATCCTCTCGCAGGACGAACGACTCGTCGAACCGCGCCCGTCCCGCGTCGATCTCGGCCAGGACGGCGGTCGCCAGGGGCAGCTTGAAGACGCTCTGCATCGGGAACCGGCGTTCGCCGTTTGACAGGAAGGTCTCGCCGCTCTCCAGGTTTAGCAGCCCGACGCCGAGCGCGCCGGGACGCGCCGCCGCAGCAAGACCGTCGACAGCCTGTTTCAGGCCTCCGATGCCGAGCTTTGGCGTCGTCGACAACGTCATCGGCATCTTCGGCTCGCAGGCCGCGAGCAGGGCCGCTGGGGCCGCGGCGAGCACGGCGCGACGGTCAAGGGTTGCCTTCCGGCCAGCGGGCTCTTCTAAACGCGACATGGCCGAAGCCTCCCCTAACGCACCTGTCATTATCCTGAACGCGCCGCAGATGGCCGAGAACATCGGCGCGGTCGCACGCGTCATGGCCAACTTCGGTCTGGCCGACCTGCGCCTGGTCAATCCACGCGACGGCTGGCCCCAGGAGCGCGCCTGGGCCCTGGCCTCCGGCGCCGAATGGCCGCTGAACGCCGCGCGGGTCCATGACACCGTGGCCGACGCCATCGCCGACCTTCATCTCGTCTTCGCAACGACCGCCAGACCGCGTGAGTTGCAGCTTCCCGTGCTGACGCCCCGCGCTGGGGCGACGGAACTCTCGCAGGCGGCGGCGCGGGGAGATCGCGTCGGCCTGTTGTTCGGCGGCGAGCGGGCGGGCCTGGAGACGGCGGATATCGCGCTGTGTCAGGCGGTGGTGACCATCCCCATCGATCCGCGCTTCCGGTCGCTCAACCTGGCCCAGGCGGTGGCGATCAACGCCTATGAGTGGCGCACCACCGTGCTGGACGCCCCGCCGCCGATCTTCCGCGAGCTCTCGCCGCCGGCCGACGGCGCGGCCATGCTGGGCCTCTTCGAGCACTTCGAGCGCGAACTCGACGCCGCCGGCTTCTTCCATCCGCCGGATAAGCGGCCGTCGATGGTCCAGAACCTACGCTCGGCCCTCGGCAAGGCTCGGATGTCGGAGCAGGAGGTTCGAACGTTCCGGGGGGTGGTCACCGCGCTCTCCAAGGGCCGGGGCCGCGTGCTGGCCAAGCTCGCCAAGCAGAGGGCGGACCGCGGGGACGTCGAATGACCCTGGCGGCCTTGCTGGCGGACCTGCCGATCCCGATCATCCAGGCGCCGATGGTTGGGGCCACGCTGGGTGAGATGGTCGTGGCGGTCAGCGAGGCCGGCGGGATGGGCGCTCTCGCGGCCGGCGCATTGCCGCCAGAGGATATCGGCCCAGCGATCGCGGCGATCCGCCGCCGGACGTCGGCGCCGTTCGGCGTGAATCTGCTGATGGCGCCAAGGGCCCACCCTGCGGTGGGCGAGGTGGACGCCGCGCTCGCACGCTTAGCGCCCTGGTACGCGGAGGCGGGGGCGCCCCTGCCGGAGCCACCCAGCTCGTTTGCGCCAGACTTTGAGGCGCAGTTCGACGCCCTCGTGGCCGCTGCGCCGCCGATGGCCTCCTTCACGTTCGGGGTGCTGTCGTCGGTCCAAGTGAAACGTCTGCAGGCCGCGGGGACCTATGTGGTGGGCACGGCCACCACCGTGGCGGAGGCGCGGGCCTGGGCCGACGTCGGCGCAGACGGAATTTGCGCCCAGGGTTTCGAGGCGGGCGGACATCGCGGCCACTTCCTTGGAAATATCGAGGAAAGCCTGGTGGGGACCCTGGCCCTGGTCGCCACGATCCGCGCCGCCGTCGCCCTGCCGGTGATCGCCGCGGGCGGGATCATGGACGGGCGCGGCGTCGCCGCCGGCCTGGCGCTGGGCGCTGCCGCGGTCCAGATGGGCACGGCGTTCCTGCTGGCCGACGAGGCGACCACGTCCGAGCCCTGGCGCCGGGCTGCTGCGACCGCAACCGACGATCCGACCCGGCTGACAAGGGCCTTCACCGGCCGCTACGCCCGCGGAATCGAGAACAGGTTCATGCGTCTGATGCATGGGGTGCAGGACACCGTCCCCGCCTATCCTGTGCAAAACCGGCTGACCCAGCCGCTGCGCGCCGCCGCCGCCAAAGCCGACGCTCCGGAGCTTCTGTCGCTCTGGGCCGGCCAGGCGGTGCGGTTGGCCAGACCGGGTCGGGCGGCGGACATGATCCGGGCATGGTGGGCCGAGGCGGCGGAGGTCGCCGACGAGCTCAGGGTCCGGACCGGGCGAGGACAGGAGACCGAGTGAGCGATTTGCGGACGGCGGCGAGGGACGCCTTCATCTACACCCTGCCGCTGATCGAGCTGGCGACGACCCGGCAGCGTGGACAGGCCGTCGGGCATCGGATGGGCGTCTTCGCCCACGTGCGGCATCTGGCGAACCACAAGCACCGGGCGGTCACGACGCCCAACACGGACACGCTCTATTCCACGGCCCAGATCGACCTGTCGGCCGGGCCGGTCACCATCACCTTGCCGCCGGCGGGGGCGCGATACCTCTCGCTGGCGCTGATGGACGCCTACACCAACAACTTCGCCATCCTGGGGACGCGGACGACGGGGCCGGACGGCGGCACGTTCCGGCTGGTGGGCCCGGGCGACGCGGCCGAGGGCTGGAACGTCGTGCGCGCGCCCACCGACCACGTCTGGGCCCTGGCGCGCATCCTGGTCGAGAGCCCTGAAGACCTGGAGGCCGCGCGCGAGGTGCAGGCCGGGATTTCGCTGCAGGGGCCGGCCTGCGATATGCCGGGGCCCTACGCGCCCCGTAGCGCCGGCTGGGCCGACTATTTCACCGCGGCCGCCGCGCTGATGGCGGCGAACCCGCCGCCAGTCACCGACCTGACGATGCTGCGCACCCTGTCGCCGCTGGGCCTGCCGGATGGCTTCGATCCGGCGCGGTTCTCGCCGGCTGAGGTCGCCGAGATCGAGGCGGGTCTGGCGGAGGGGCGCAAGGCGGTGCGGGGCGGCGGCGGGCTGGCCGGCACAGCGTTCATCCAGGGGTGGTCCTATCCCAGCTCGCGCCTGGGGGATTTCGCGCAGGACTACCTACTGCGCGGCGCCGTCGCGCTCGGGGGCCTAGCCGCGCTTCCGCCCGCCGAGGCCATGTATCTGCAGGCCGAGGGGCACCTGCCGCGCAAGCTGTTCGACGGGACGCAGGCGTGGCGGCTGCACTTCCCGGCGGATGCGCCGTTGCCGGTCAATTCGTTCTGGTCGCTCAGCCTCTACGAGGCCACGGACGACGGACAGTTCTTCTTCTGGGATAACCCGCTGAACCGCTACGCCATCGGCGATCGGACGCCCGGCCTCAAGACGAACGATGACGGTTCGCTCGACATCTGGATCGGGCACGCCCATCCGGGTCCGGATCGTGAGGGCAACTGGCTTCCAGCCCCGGCCGCGCCCTTCGCCCTGTTCATGCGCGCCTATCTGCCCAAGCCGGAGTTGCTCGAGGGCTATTACCGTATGCCTCCGCTCGAGGTTGCCTGAGGCGCCCCTGACCGCCACGGTGCCGCGGCAATCGGGAGGCGTTTCGAGTGAACAGGCGTGAGGTTCTGGCGGCGATGACCGCGATCGGCATGGTTCCGGCGGCGCGGGCCATGGCCGCGGCCGGCGACCTGACCGCCGCAGCCCGGGAAGCGTGGCTCTATGGCCTGCCGTGGATCGAGATGGCGGCGGCTCGAGCGCGGATGCTGGGCGGCAGGGGCGGGCAGCCCGCGGGCCTGAACAGCTTCGGTCACGCGCGCAATCTGGTCGACGCGAGCGGCCGGACGATCACCTCGCCGAACAACGACACCCTCTATTCCAGCGCCTGGCTGGATCTGACGCAGGGTCCGCTGACCTTGACCGTGCCGGCCACCGGTGACCGCTACATCTCGCTGGCGGGCATGAACATGTGGACGGACAACGACTTCGTCCTGGGCACGCGCACGACAGGCGGCACGGGCGGCCGCTACACCATCGTCGGGCCAGGGCAGGCGGGCTCTGGGCCGAACGTAGTGCGTTTGAACACCGCCCACGGCTGGCTGCTGGTCCGCACGCTGGTGGATGGGCCGGCCGACCTGCCCGCCGTTCACAAGATCCAGGATCAGCTGAAGCTGTCCGGCCCCAAGGGCGCGATGCCCACCAAGACCTACGCGACGCGCCAGTCGCCGGCTCTGGAGTATTTCGCCTCGCTGGGCGAGCTGCTGAAATCCGATCCGCCCCCGGCCACCGATGGCGCGGTCTTCAGCCGCCTCGGCGGGCTGGGCCTCACCGCAGAGGGCGCGTTCGACCCGACGCGGTTCGACGCCGCGGCCGTCACCCAGATCGAGGCGGGCGTGGCCCAGGCGAAGATGGCGATGCTGTCGATGAAGCCGGGCGGCTCGGTCCAGGGGTGGACCTATCCCCGGCACACGCTGGGCTATTTCCATCAGGACTATCTGTTCCGCGCGGCGGTGGCGCTGATCGGCCTGGCGGCGCTTCCGCCCGCTGAGGCGATGTACATGCAGCCGGTCGCCGACCAAGGCCGGCTGGTCACCGGCGCGGGTCCATATCGCCTGCACTTCCCTGCCGGCCAAATGCCGCCCGTCGGCGCGTTTTGGTCGCTGACCATGTACCAGCCCACCCCGGACGGGCAGTTCTTCTTCGCGGAGAACCCGATCCGGCGCTACTCGATCGGCGACCGGACGGCGGGCCTGACCAAGAACGCGGACGGCTCGCTGGACATCTGGATCGCGCGCGCCGACCCGGGCGGGATCAAGAGCGCCAACTGGCTGCCCGCGCCGTCCAGCGGCCCGTTCAGCCTCAGCTTCCGCGCCTATCTGCCCACGGCGGACTTCCAGGACGGACGGTACCGGCTGCCGGCTCTGGAAGCCGTCTGATATTGACTCCGCTCGGCGCGGCCGCCATACACCGCGCCTTCCAGCCGCCGGGGTTCGCCCCGCGTGGCCGGAAACCTATGACGGGTGATGCAAGGCCGCCGTTGAAATCGCGTTCTCTTCAAGAGGACGCCGGCCCGCGTCGAACAGAGAGCTGAATATGTCCAAGCGCCATAGCGCCAAGTACAAACTCGACCGCCGGATGGGCGAAAACATCTGGGGTCGCCCGAAGTCCCCGATCAACACCCGCGCCTATGGCCCGGGTCAGCACGGCCAGCGCCGCAAATCCAAGGTCTCCGACTTCGGCCTGCAACTGCGCGCCAAGCAGAAGCTGAAGGGCTACTACGGCAACATCACCGAAAAGCAGTTCGTCCGGATCTACACGGAAGCCGCGCGCCGCAAGGGCAACACCTCCGAGAACCTGATCGCCCTGCTGGAATCGCGCCTGGATGCGGTCGTCTACCGCTCCAAGTTCGTCCCCACCCCGTTCGCCGCCCGCCAGTTCGTCAATCACGGCCACGTGCTGGTGAACGGCAAGCGCGTCAACATCGCCTCGTACCGCGTGAAGGCCGGCGACGTGGTCTCGGTGCGCGAGCGTTCGCGCAACATGGCCCTGGTGCTCGAAGCCCTGCAGTCGTCGGAGCGTGACACGCCCGACTACATCACGGTCGACGTGAAGGGCATGGCCGCCACCTTCGTCCGCGCGCCGGAACTCTCGGAAGTGCCGTACCCGGTGAAGATGGAACCGAACCTCGTGGTCGAATTCTACGCGTCGTAAGACGCCGCCCACGACCATCGAATTTGCGAAGGCCCCGGAGCGATCCGGGGCCTTTTGCTTGGGCTATTGCACCCGCTGCTCTCTGTGCCTCTGGGTGGCGGGAGCCGCCGGCGCGACCGCCCGCACTTCAAGCCGATCGACGGGCAGAGCGGTGGGGTGGTCTTCGCGAAGCCAAGCGATCATCTGTTCGCGGATATCGCAGCGCAGATCGAAGGCGGCGCCAGCGCTGGCCGCGCTGGCAAGGATGCGAACTTCGACGGTGCGCTCCTTAAGGTCGGTGACCTGAACGGCGGAGACCTTGCCATCCCACAGCTTTGAACGGCCCAGGATGTCCTGGAGCTTCTGACGGATCTCGTCCATCGGCACGCCGTAGTCGACGTAGAGCATCACCACGCCCAGCAGGTCGGCGGAGTTGCGAGTCCAGTTCTGGAACGGCTTCTCCAGAAAGTACTTCAGCGGCACGATCAAGCGACGCAGGTCCCAAACCCGGATGACCACATAGGTCGAGGTGATCTCCTCAACATTCCCCCACTCGCCCTCGACGATGACCGCGTCGTCGATGCGGATGGGCTGAGTCAGGGCGATCTGGATGCCGGCTAACAAGTTGGAGAGCAGCGGCTGCAGCGCAAGGCCGACGATGATCCCCGCCGCGCCGCCGGCGGCCAGCAGGCTGACCCCCAACTGACGAACGCCGGGGATGGTCATGAGGGCGAAGGCCGCGGTCACCAGGACGATCAGCGTGGCCAACGCCTGGCGCAGGATCTTGATCTGGGTCTGGTGCTTGCGCGCCAGCAGGTTGTCGGCGACGTCGGTTCGGTAGCGCCGCAGGTAGAGCGCCGCGGCGATATCCATCGCCGTCATCAGCGTCCAACCGACGAGGACGATGAAGGTGATCAGCAGGCCGTGCTGCACAAGGTTCGCTTCCTGGCGGGGAAGGGGCGCCACGTGGACAGCCCAACTGACCGCCCCGATGGCCAGGGCCATGCGGACCGGCCCGCGGGTTCGCAGCAGCAGCGGTCGCCAGAACGATCCCTCGTCGCGCAGCCTCAGCCGGACCAGCCGGACGACGCCGCCGTAAGCCAGTTGGGCCACCGTGAGCGCCACGGCGATCAGCGCCAAGCTGAGCATCCAGTCGGGCAGCCACGCCAGGGCGGCGGGCGTGCGGAATGTGTAGGAAGCCATGGGGTATAAACCCCCGAAAGCCGTCGGGGGTTCAAACGCCCGGTGACCCGGTGGCTAGCGGAAGAGGGCTGTTATCGCCTCGGGGACGCGGCGCGGGCGGCCGGTGGCCTGCTCGATCAGGACCCAGGTGGTGTGAACCTGAGCGCACATCTGGCCGTCGGGACCGTCGATGCGCACGAAGCGGTCGAAGCGCGGTCCCTGGGCGACGTCGGACACCCAGGTCCGCGCCGTGGCGATCTCGCCCGGGAGAAGGGCGCGGCGGTAGTCGATCTCATGACGCAGAGCGATCCAGGCCCAGATCGCCTGCGCGTCGGCCGGCGCGCGGCTTCGCCAGTGCGCGATGGCCATGTCCTGGGCCCAGCCCAGGTAGACCACGTTGTTCACGTGGCCATTGTCGTCGATGTCGGTCGGGGACGGCTCGAACGTGCGCGTGAAGACCTGCCGGCCCTCGGGCGGCTCGAGCAGGGCCGTCACGCCTCGATGAGGCCCTGTTCCGTCAGCAGCGTCTTGAGCTCGCCCGACTGGAACATCTCCTTGACGATGTCGCAGCCGCCAACGAATTCGCCCTTTACGTACAGCTGCGGGATCGTAGGCCAGTCGGAGAAGGTCTTGATGCCTTCGCGAAGCGGCTCGGACTGCAGGACGTCGACGCCGACGAACTCCACGCCGAGGTGATCCAGGATCTGGACGGTCACGGCGGAGAAGCCGCAACGCGGTTGTTCCGGCTGGCCCTTCATGAACAGGATCACCGGGTGTTCGGCGACCGACTTGGCGATCCAATCGTGGACGGGGTTGGCGGCGGCGGCTTCGGACATGGGTCGCCCTTTCGGCGCAAAATCTTCGGGTAAGAGCTAGGGACGCGGACCCCCAGGGTCAAGCGCGTCAGGCGGGCGCAGAGGTTTCCAGGGCCAGGGCGTGCAACTCGCCGCCCATCTTGCCCTTCAGTGCGGCATAGACAAGCTGGTGCTGGCGCACGCGAGGCATGCCGGCGAACGCGGTAGACACAATGCGCGCCTTGTAGTGATCCCCGTCGCCGGCCAGATCCTCGATCTCGATCGTGGCGTCGGGGAAGCCCTCGCGCAGGGCGGCTTCCAGGTCAGGCTGGGACATCGGCATGCGTCCGACTTAAGCCCGCCTCGTCCGGCCGTCCAGAGGCGGCGCGCCGGTGCGGCGGGCGTCACGTCAGGTGGCGCGAGTGAACAGCATCACCCAATTGGTCTCCCAGGTCTGGCCGCCGTCGTACGAAAAAGCCTGGCTCCAGCGCGCCGACGCCGACGTGATGTCCTGCCAGCGGTAGACCACCTTCACCCACTGCTCGTCGTCGAGGTGGTCGCCGAAGAACGCACCCGAGCCGTTCTCGAAGCGGCCATGCACCGGGTCCTGAAGCGCCCCCGTCGCGCTGTTGACCCAATAAATCGCCCACAGGCCGGTTTCGATGTTGAAGGCGCGGAACGACAGGCCCTGAAAGCCCCGATCGTGAAAGTCGTTCTCATCAACATTGCACAGGCCGCCCATCAGCCCCTGACAGAAGGTGTCGCTGTGAAAGACGTCCCAGTCATCGCCGCCGACGCCCCGCTCCCGGAGCCGATGATGCTCCACCCGCCAGCGTCCGTAGAGGAAGTGGAAGTCGCGTCGTCCGTCGTCCTGAGCGTCGTAGGCCATGTCCGCATCCTTTTGCTGGACACGGACTTAGCCGGGCCCTGCTGACAGCGGCGTGTCAGCAGGGCGCCGACCCGGCTCAGTCGATGATCGACGAATAGACGATGCTCTTGAGCTGGCCGCGGAAGTTGAAGGTGCCCGACGGCATGAGTTGAGTCATGAAGACCACCGACAGGTCCTCCTTCGGATCGACCCAGAAGATCGTCGAGGCGGCGCCGCCCCAGTAATAGTCGCCAACGCCCAGGCCGCCGGTCGCCACCTGATCCATCGTTGACGCAAACCCAAGGCCGAAGCCCACGCCCTCGTTGGCCGTCTCGGAGAAGCCGCCGATGGCGACCTGCGTGAGGTCCTTGCCGCCGGGCAGATGGTTCATGTGCATGATCTCGAGCGTCCGCGGCCCCAGGATCCGGTGGCCGTCCAACTCGCCCCCCCGGCGCAGCATTTCGCAGAACCGCAGGTAGTCGGCGCTGGTCCCTGTCAGGCCACCGCCCCCCGACTTGAAGCCGGGCTCGGCGATGAAGCCGCTGGTGGCCGGATCGTCGATCAGCTTCAGTTTCTTGTCGGGGCCGCGCTGATAGTTGGCGGCGAAGCGGTCGACCTTGTCCGGCGCCACGAAGAAGGCGGTGTCGGT
This sequence comes from uncultured Phenylobacterium sp., assembly GCA_964575195.1. GTDB lineage: Bacteria > Pseudomonadota > Alphaproteobacteria > Caulobacterales > Caulobacteraceae > Phenylobacterium. The sequence goes on along the minus strand of CAZNPJ010000006.1, from coordinate 6,087 downwards.
CATGCCGAGCGGCTGGAAGATGACTTCGTCCAGGTACTGGGCCAACGGCTTGCCCGAGATGATCTCGACCAGGGCCCCGCAGACGTCGGTGGCCAGGGAGTACATCCAGGCCGTGCCCGGCTGGTAGCGCAATGGCACCCGGCTCAGCTTGTCCATGAACTCCATCATGGTGTCCTGGCTGCCCGCGGAGCGGATCTTGAGCTCGCGGTAGATTTTGTCGATCGGGTGCTGGATGCCGATGCCGGGCAGGCCGCCGCCGTAGGTCAGGCCCGCCATGTGGCTGAGCACATCGCGGAATGTGACAGGGCGCGTGGGCGCCTCGGTCTGCATGGCGTCACCTTCGCCCGACACCCACACGCAGTGGTTCTTCCACGACGGGACATAACGGCTGACCGGGTCATTGAGCTGAAAATAGCCCTGCTCATAGAGGGTCATCAGCGCGACCGAGGTGATCGGCTTGGTCATCGAATAGATGCGATAGATGGTGTCGTCCTGAGTGGGCTTCCCCCGCTCCAGGTCCATCGACCCGAACGACTTGAAGTAGGCGAGGTGGCCGTGGCGCGCGACGCTGACCTGGCAGCCCGCGATCTTGCCTGGCGCGATGTAGTTGCGCTCCAGATGGTCGGTGATGCGCTCGAGCCGGCCCGCGTCCAGACCGGTCCACTGCGATTGGGCGTCCATCAAATCCTCCAGGCGGTATGACTTTGTCGTTGAATGCCCCCATCATGGGCGCCGAACAGGCGTTTGGCCAAGCAGGCATTCTGGAAGGACGGGTATGGACGAGCTGGAAACCCTGGCGGCCGAGATCGGCGCGGCGCTGAAGGCGCGGGGCGAGAAGATCGCGGTGGCGGAAAGCTCGTCCGGCGGGCTGATCTCGGCGGCGCTCCTGAGCGTCCCCGGCGCCAGCGCATACTATCTCGGCGGGGCGGTGGTCTACACGCCCAAGGCCCGCGTTCTGCTGACCGATATTCCGCGCGAGGCGCTGGAGGGAATGCGCTCGGCCAGCGAGCCCTATGCGCTGCTGCTGGCCCGCAACCAGGTGGAGCGCTTCGGCGCCACCTGGGGGCTTTCCGAGACGGGCGCGGCCGGTCCCACCGGCAATGGGTATGGCGATGCGTCGGGACATACCTGTGTCGCAGTTTCGGGGCCGGTCGAGGCGGTGCTGACCATCGAGACCGGATCGACCGATCGCGCCGCCAACATGCGCGCCTTCGCGGCGGCGGCGTTGGACTTGCTGAAGCGCGCGGTGGTGAGCGGAGGCTGATCCGTCAGGCTCGCGTCACCCCGCGATCCTCAGCCCAGCGTCGGGTCGTCGCCGACGCGGACCAGCATCTTGCCGAAATTGCCGCCCTTCAGCATCTCGGCGAAGGCGACGGGGATGGTCTCCAGGCCTTCGCGGATGTCCTCAAGGTAGCGGACCTTCCCGTCGGCGACCCACGGCCCCATGTCCCCCAGGAAGGCGTCGTGGTGGCTCGCGACATAGTCGCCGACGAAGAGATTTTGCACCCGCACGCCGCGGGCCTCCGCCGCCGTCCTCTCCTCGGCGCCGGCGTTGGCGTCGGGGGCATCGCCATAGTGGGCGATCAGGCCACAGATGGTCATCCGGGCGCCGGCGTTGAACAGTGGCAGGACGCCCTTGAAGACCGCGCCGCCGACGTTCTCGAAATAGACGTCGACGCCGGCCGGGCAGGCGGCCGCCAAGTCCTCGGCGAAGGTGGGGCTGAGGTGGCTGACGCAGGCGTCGAAGCCGAGGTCCTGCGTGACGAACCGGCATTTCTCCGGCTTGCCCGCGATGCCCACGACCCGGGCGCCCTTCAGCTTGGCCAACTGGCCGGCGATCTGGCCAACGCCGCCCGAAGCGGCCGAGACCACGACGGTTTCGCCGGGCTGCGGGTCGCCCTGCAGGATCATGCCGGCGTAGGCGGTCAGGCCCAGCATGCCGAGGACGCCGACTGCGTGGGAGAGCTTTCCCTTAGATGGGTCGAGGCGGCGGGGGACCATGTAGCCCGGCCGCGGCACGCCCTCGCCCATGAGACCGTAGGCGGCCCAGCCGTTGGTCCCGAACACATAGTCTCCGGCCGCCAGGCCATCGATGCGGCTCTCCACGACCTGGCTGACGGTGCGGGCATGGCACGGCGCGCCCTTTGGCTCCACGCCACGTCGCTTGTAGCCCCACTGATAGGGATCGAGGCTGACGTAGATGGTGCGCGTCAGCGCCTGACCCGGACCCGGCGTCGGGATAGGCTCTTCCCGAAGGATGAAGGTGTTCGCGTCCGGCCAGGGCGGGACGGGATCGGCGGCCAGGGTCCAGTAGCGGTTCATCGGCGTTTCCCGTGGTGGTCTTCTTTTGGTGAGGGTGGCTACTGCGACGCCCCGCGGCCCTCGATCCGGACGATGTCGACCAGGCGGTCGTCCCGGACCAGGTGCAGCACGTCGTAGCGGTCCAGCGTGGGGTCGATGTGTCCCGGGGCGAAGGCGACGCGCGCCCCGCGTTGGACAGGTTCGCCCGGCGGCCGGGTCAGCATGCCCTGCTCGTCGCCGAAGAATCGATACTTGCAGCCGGCGAAGCGGGGCGTCAGCGGCTGGGGCGTCGGACCGTCGGTGGAGAAGGCCTTGAGGCCGGCGTCCAGCGTCACCCACTGCGGGTGGTTCACGCTGATGACGCGGCTGTGGATCGTCAGGCTCTGCTCGAAGGCGCCGTCGGGATCGTCCTTCAGGGCCTCGCGGTACTCCCGGTCCATGAAGGCGTAGGAGCCCGGCTGGATCTCGTTCAGCACGCCCTGGGCGGCGTCGGCGGCGAAGGTGCCCGTGCCGCCGCCGGTGACCACCTCGACGGCTCCGCCGGCCGCGCGAATCGCGGCGATGGCGGCGGTGAGCCGGGCCATGCCCTCGGCGGCGGCCGAGGCGCGGGCGTTGGCGCCTTCAATGTGCTGCCAACTGCCCCCGTAGCCCTGGACGCCCAGCAGGCGGAGGTTGGGATGGGCGGCGATCGCGCGGGCCACCGCCGCCGCCTGGTCGGGGTCGTGACAGCCGGTGCGGCCCATGCCGACGTCGATGTCGATCACGACCTGGATCACGCTCAGCGCCGCGGCGGCGAGCTCAGCCACGCCGTCCGGGTGGTCCACGACGATGCGGAAGTCCGGCAGGGACTGGGCCAGGCGCGCGGCGCGCTGGGCGCTGGGCGCGCCGGCGATGGGTGAGGTGACGAGAATCTGTCCGATCCCCGCGGCGGCCATGGCCTCGGCCTCGGCCAGCTTGGCGCAACAGATGCCGACGGCGCCGGCCGCCAGCTGGCGGTGGGCCAGGGCCGAGGTCTTGTGCGATTTAGAATGGGGCCGCAGGGCCAGGCCAGCGGCGTGGGCCCGCCCCGCCATCTGGGCCACATTGCGGTCGAAGGCGTCCAGGTCCAGCACGGCCGCTGGCGTGGGGATCATGTCGGCCGATCCCGGCTCGCCCAGGCGCTCGAGCACTTCGGCCACATGCGGCTTTTCGGCCAGGACGCCCAGCCGCGCGCGGATTTCGTCGGACATTCTGCGCCTCTCCACATCGGCCGCCGCGGGCGCGGACCCTTCTCTCTTACCGATCCTGGCGCGGCCGGAAAGCGCAGACCGCTACGGCGTTACGGGATGAAGGCTGGCGAGCTGTCGCATGCCCGTGCTTCAATCCGTCAGGGAGGCGACACATGACAAAAACGATCTTCATCACCGGCAGCTCGACCGGCCTTGGCCGCGCCACGGCGCTGCTGTTCGCGAGCAAGGGCTGGAAGGTCATCGCGACCATGCGCGACCCGACCGGCGAGACCGAACTGCGGCAGGTCCCCGGCGTCACGGTGATGCCGTTGGACGTGCGTGATCCGGCGCAGATCGCCGAGACCGCCAAGGCGGCGCTGGCGCTGGGGCCTGCCGACGTGCTGTTCAACAACGCGGGCTACGGCTTGGCCGGCGCCTTCGAGGCGGCGACCGACGACCAGCTGCGCAACCAGCTGGACACCAACCTGCTGGGCGTCATGCGCGTGACCCAGGCGTTCCTGCCGGCGATGCGCGAGCGCGGGGCGGGCGTTATCCTGACCACCACCTCGATCGGCGGGCTGGTCACCTTCCCGTTCAACTCGGTCTATCATGCCACCAAGTTCGGCCTCGAGGGCTGGAGCGAGAGCCTGGCCTTCGAACTGGCGCCCTTCGGCATCCGCGTGAAGACCGTGGCGCCGGGCGGCATCGCCACCGATTTCGCGGGCCGCTCCATCGTGGTGACGCCGCACCCGGCCTACAATGACGCGATCATGCACACGATGGGGGTGTTCCGCGATCCGGACCGTCGGAAGACCACGTCCACGGCCGAACAGATCGCCGAGGCCGTTTATGCGGCCGCGACCGACGAGAGCGACAAGGTCACCTATGTCGCCGGCGAAGACGCAAAAGCCAACTACGCCCAGCGGCTGGCCGTGGGCGTCGAAGCTTTCCGCGCCGGCGTGCGCTCGCTGTTCCTGGGAACCTAAGCCGGCTCGCCCATGAAGGCGGGCATCCAGCCTTCATGGGCGGTGCGCAGCTCGGCCAGTGGCAGATCGAGAACGCCATCGACCTTGATGGACGCGCCGCTGGCCTCGCCCAGGATCGTGGCGGGGACGCCCGCCGCGCGGGCCGCCTGCAGCACCGGCGTCGGGTCGTTGAGCGCCACGAGGTAGCGGGCCTGGTCCTCGGCGAAGAGGGTCACCCACGGCACGCCTTCCAGGCGCAGGTCGGCGCCGACGTCGGACGCCAGGCACATCTCGCTGATCGCGGCGGCCAGGCCGCCATCGGACAGGTCGTGGACGGTCGTGAGCTGGCCGCTCTCGATCAGCGCCCGGACCACGTCGCCGGTCTTGCGCTCGAGCGCCAGGTCCACCGGCGGGGGCGCGCCGTCTTCGCGGCCGCAGATCTCGCGCAGGTACATGGACGCGCCGAGCTCGCCCTTGGTCGCGCCGATCAGCACCAGGACGTCGCCCGCCTTGAGCGACCCGAAGTCGGCGCGGTGGGCGTAGTCGGCGATCAGGCCGACGCCGCCGACGGCGGGGGTGGGCGGGATCGCCGCGCCATTGGTCTCGTTGTAGAGGCTGACGTTGCCGCTCACGACGGGGAAGTCCAGGTCGCGGCAGGCCTCGGCCATGCCCTCGATGGCGCGCACGATCTGGCCCATGATCTCGGGCCGCTCGGGGTTGCCGAAGTTCAGGTTGTCGGTGATGGCGATGGGCAGGGCCCCCACGGCCGTCAGGTTGCGCCAGGCCTCGGCCACCGCCTGCTTGCCGCCCTCGTACGGGTCGTTCAGCACATAGCGGGGGGTGACGTCGGAGGTCATGGCCAGGGCCTTGCGGCCGCCGTGCACCCGCACGATCCCGGCGTCGGCGCCGGTGGCGCTATCCTCCAGGGTGTCGGCCATGACGTGGCGGTCGTACTGCTCCCAGAGCCAGCGCTTCGAAGCCATGTCCGGGGCGGACATCAGCTTGATCAAGGCGGCCTTCACGTCGCCCGGCTCGGGGACGTCGGCGACGGTCAGGCGCGGCTGCATGGCCGGCGCGACCCAGGGCCGGTCGTAGAGTGGCGCGTCGTCGAACAGCGGCGCCAGAGGGACGTCGCAGACGACCTCGCCCTTGTGCTTCAGCACCATGTGACCCGTGTCGGTGGTGTGGCCGATGGTGGCGGCGTCCAGCCCCCACTTCTTGAAGATGCGCTCGCCATCGGCCTCGCGGCCAGGCTTCAGCACCGCCAGCATCCGCTCCTGGCTTTCCGACAGCATCATCTCGTAGGCCGTCATGTTCTCTTCGCGCTGGGGCACGGCGTCGAGATTGAGATCGATGCCCACGCCGCCCTTGCCGGCCATTTCCACGGAGGATGACGTCAGGCCCGCCGCGCCCATGTCCTGGATGGCGGCCACGGCGCCCGAGGCCATCAGCTCCAGCGTCGCCTCGATCAGCAGCTTCTCGGCAAAGGGGTCTCCGACCTGGACGGTCGGGCGCTTCTCGTCCGAAGCGTCGTCGAACTCCTGGCTGGCCATGGTGGCGCCGTGGATGCCGTCGCGGCCGGTCTTCGAACCGAAATAGACGACCGGCAGGCC
>CAZNPJ010000005.1:63612-296444 GCA_964575195.1 uncultured Phenylobacterium sp. | reverse complement strand
AACCAGCTACGTCGCGCAGCACGGACTTAAGACAGCGCACGACGCGGACAGCCACATCATGGAGCTGCCGGGTACGATCAACCGCTACCTCGATCCGAAGTTCCGGGCGGCGTTCACGGAGAAGACAGGCCGTAAGGATGTCCTCCCGGAGTGGTTCGCCAAGGCCGCGGAGATGGCGAAGGATCCGGCGTTCAGGGCGGGCGCCGAGGCCAACATCCTGCTGCGCAAGAACTATGAGGCGCTGGGGGCCTTCGAGGCGGCTGATCGGCCGGCGACGCTGGACTATCTGGGGTTCGCCTCGCAGCTGGTGTTCACGACCGCCTGCCTGTCGAACTTCGGGCTGGAGCAGATGGGCGAGGTCGAACTCGCCGTCGAGGCGGCCCGCGCGCACAATCGGATGATGACCGAGTTCTGTTCGGTGGATCGCCGCCTGCTGGCCACCGGCTACGTGCCGCTCATCGATCGAGCCCGGGCGCCGGAGATCGCGCGGGAGGCGATCGCCTTGGGCGCCAAGGGATTGGTGATCCCGTCACGCCATCCGCCGGGGTTCTCCCCCAGCCACCGGGAATTGGACCCCCTGTGGGCGGTCGCGCAGGAGGCGGGGCTGCCGATCCTGTTCCATGTGGGCGGGGAGGAGAAGATGCACCCCGACTACCTGGAGAACGGGCTGCCGTTCGTGAAGGACTTCCATGGCGGGGACGAGAACTTCACCTCGCTGAGCTTCATGGCGATTCCCCTGAGCGTCTGGCAGACCCTGTCGGTGCTGGTGATCGACGGGGTGTTCGACCGCTTCCCGCGGCTGAAGTTCGGGGCGATCGAGCTTGGGGCGTCCTGGCTGCCCAGCCTGATGAAGTTCCTGGATTCAGGCTGCGCGGCCTTCGGGCGCGAGGCGCGGCTGCAGTCGCTGTCGGCCACACCTAGCGAGATCCTGCGCCGGCAGCTGCGGGTCACGCCCTATCCGCACGAGGATGTCGCGTGGATTATCGCCAACTCCGGTCCGGAGATGGTGCTGTTCTCGTCCGATTTCCCGCACATCGAAGGCGGCCGCAATCCGCTGAAGCGGTTCAATGACAGCCTGGCCGGCGTAGACGCGGGCGCGCGGCAGGCGTTCTACCGCGACAACTTCATCGACCTGATGGGCCGCGGCCTCGACCCGGCGCTGCACGACCTGCCGTCGCTGGCCGCGGCCTGACGCCTCAGCCGGCCAGGGCCATCGCCGATGTCGCCTCCAGGTCGTCGACGCCGCCCTCGGCGATGGCGTCGGCCAAACCGGACGCCTGGGTCAGCACCTGACTGGCGTAGAGGCGCGCCAGGGCGCCCTTGCTGACCATCCACGGATCGTCCGACCCGGCGGCGGCCAGGGCCTGGCGGGCCAGGATCCAGCCACCCACCACGTCACCGGCCAGTTTCAGATAGGGTGTGGCGACCGTGGCGGCGTTGGCGTTGTCGCCGGCCAGCAGGGCGTCGGTGGCGCGCTCCAGCGCCGCGACGCCGGCGGCCAGGCGGCGGCCGACGGGGGCGAGGCCGGGGCTGTCGTCCAGGCTCGCCGCGCTCACCGCCATCTCGGCGCACAGGGCCCGCATGGCGGCGCCCTGGTTCAAGCGCACCTTGCGACCGACCAAGTCCAGGGCCTGGATGGCGTTGGTGCCTTCGTAGATCGGGGCGATGCGGGCGTCGCGATAGTGCTGGGCCGCGCCGGTTTCCTCGATGAAGCCCATGCCGCCGTGCAACTGCACGCCCAGGGAGGCCACCTCGACGCCGACGTCCGTGGACCAGGCCTTGGCGATGGGCGTCAGCATTTCCTGCCGCGCTTTGGCGGCCGCACGTTCGTCCGCGTCGTCGGCGCGGTGGGCGATATCGGCGAGGACGCCGGTGGTCAGGCAGATGCCCCGGGCGGCCTCGATCTTGGCTTTCATCAGCATCAGGGTGCGGCGGACGTCCGGGTGGCCGTAGATCGCGCCGTTCGCCTCCCAGACGGTGCGGCCCTGCTTGCGGTCCTGGGTGAAGGCCAACGCCTGCTGGAAGGCGCGCTCGGCGATGCCGACGCCCTGCACGCCGACCTGCAGACGCGCGGCGTTCATCATCACGAACATATGGGCCAGACCCTGGCCCAGTTCGCCGACCAGTTCGGCCTGCGCGCCCTCGTAGAGCATGACGCAGGTGGGCGAGGCGTGGATGCCCAGCTTGTGCTCGATGGAGGCCGGGCGGAAGTCGTTGCGGCCGCCCAGCGTACCGTCGTCCTTCACCTCAAACTTGTTGGCGAGGAACAGGCTGATGCCCTTCACCCCGGGCGGCGCGTCGGGGGTGCGGGCCAGGACCAGGTGACAGATGTTATCTGCCGCGTCGTGGTCGCCCCAGGTGATGTAGATCTTCTGGCCCGTGATCTTGTAGCCGCCCTTGCCGTCCGGATCGGCGCGGGTGGTCAGCGCCGCGAGGTCCGATCCGGCCTGCGGCTCGGTCAGCACCATGGCGCCCGTCCACTCGCCGGAGACCATGCGCGGCAGGATCAGGCGCTTCTGGCGCTCGGTGCCGTGCAGGGCCAGGGCCTCGATGGCGCCCTGGGTCAGCATGGGGCAGAGGCCGAAAGCCATGTTGGCGGCGTGGACCATCTCGAAGACGGCCAGCTCCATGGCCTTGGACAGGCCCTGGCCGCCATGGGCCGGGTCGGCGCTCAACGAGTTCCAGCCCTGTTCGACGAAGTGCTTGTAGGCGTCCACGAACCCGGGGGCGGCGGTCACCTTGCCGTTCTCGTAGCGCGCGCCCTCTTGGTCGCCTTTGCGGTTCAGCGGCGCCAGCTCGTTGTCGGCGAAGGCGGCGGCGGCCTCAAGCACAGCCTGAACCGTGTCCTCGTCCAGGTCGGGATAGGCGCGGGCCAGGAGTTCCGGGTGCCCGACGGTCTTCAGGGCGAACGCCAAGTCACGGACGGGGGCGCGGAAGGACATGCGGACCTCTTCGAAAGCTGCGCCGGTTCTAGTGGCGCGAGGGCGTTGCGCAAGAATCTTCGTGACGCAGGGATACCGCGGGGCTCGGATTCCGCCGCCAGTCCCGCTAGAGCGTGACGCGACGGCCGGCGCGGCCAGGAGCGGGACCCGATTGGACAGCAGGACGGATGTCGAGGCGGCGGCCCAGGCGCTGCGCGCCGGGGGGCTGGTGCTGATGCCGACCGAGACGGTCTATGGCCTGGCGGCCGACGCGGCGAACGCGCGGGCGGTCGCCGGCGTGTACGCCGCCAAGGGCCGGCCCAGCTTCAATCCCCTGATCGCCCATGTGTCGGACCTGGCGATGGCCCGGAGGATCGCGCGGCTGGACGCGCGCGCCGAAGCGCTGGCGGCGCGGTTCTGGCCCGGCCCGCTGACGCTGGTGCTGCCGGTGACGGATGAGGCTGCGGTCTGCGACTTGGCGCGGGCGGGCTTGGACACGGTGGCGGTACGGGCGCCGGCCCATCCGATGGCCCAGGCGCTGATCGCGACCTTTGGCGGCCCGGTGGTGGCGCCCTCGGCCAACCGCTCGGGGCGGCCCAGCCCGACGACGTTCCACGATGCGGTGGAAGAGACCGGCGCGGCCGCCGCGGCCGCGCTCGATGGGGGACCGTGCGCCGTGGGCCTGGAGTCCACGGTGGTGGCGCTTCTGGACACGCCCCGCCTTTTGCGGCCAGGGGCGGTGACCCGCGCGGAGATCGAGGACGTCATAGGTCCGCTGGCCGAGGCCGCGGACGACGCCAAGCGCTCGCCCGGGCGCCTGGCCCGGCACTATGCGCCGAATGCGCCGGTGCGGCTGGAGGCGAACGATCCCGCGCCCGGTGAGGCCTGGCTGGCGTTCGGTCCAGAGGGGACCGGGCCGTGGAACCTCAGCCCCACCGGCGACCTGGCCGAGGCGGCGGCGAACCTCTTCGCCTACCTCCGCGGCGCGGACCGCTCGGCGCCGACAGGCATCGCCGTCGCGCCCATCCCGCACGAGGGTCTGGGCGAGGCGATCAACGACCGGCTGAAGCGGGCGGCGGGGTTTGTGGGCTGAGGGCCGTGAGTCTAGTTTAGATCCATGACCGCGCCCGTCCCCGCCGATGTGATCTCACGCCTGAAGGCTGTGCTGGGGCCAAGCGGCTGGAGCGAAGACCCGGGGCGGATCGCGCCGAAACTGGTGGAATGGCGGGACCGCTGGGTCGGGCAGACGGCGTTCCTGGCCCTGCCGAAGACGACCGCCGAGGTCGCCGCCGTGGTCGGCGTCTGCTTCGAGGCGGGGCAGCCGATTACCACGCAGGGCGGCAACACCGGCCTCGTCGGCGGGCAGATCCCCCAGGGCGAAGTCCTCCTGTCGACCGAGCGGATGAAGGATGTCCGCGAGGTCGACGCTTTCGACGACGCGTTGACGGCCGAGGCCGGCGTCACGCTGGCTGAGGTGCATGCGGCGGCGGCGCAGGTCGGCCGGCGCTTTCCGCTCGGCCTGGCCTCGGAGGGCTCGGCGACCGTGGGCGGCGTGGTTTCAACCAACGCTGGCGGCACCCAGGTGCTGCGCTACGGCATGACGCGAAACCTGGTGCTGGGCCTGGAAGCCGTGCTGCCGACGGGCGAGATCTGGAATGGCCTCAAGCGCCTGCGCAAAGACAATACCGGCTACGACCTCAAGCAGCTGCTGATCGGCGCCGAAGGCACCCTGGGCGTGGTGACGGCCGCGGCGTTGAAGCTCTATCCGGTGATGGCGTCTCGCGCGGTGGCGATGATCGGCGTGGCCACGCCGGACGATGCGATCAAGCTGCTGGCGCGTGCCAAGGACGCCACCGGCGGCGGCGTCGAGGCCTTTGAACTGATGGGCCGTCTCGGCCTCGATTTCGCGCTGCGCAACATCGCCGGCACGCGCGACCCGCTGGTCGCGCCGCATCCCTGGTACGTCCTGGCCGAGTTCGCCACCGGCGAGCCCGGATCTGCGGAGGCGGCCATGGAGCGGTTCCTCGCCGAAGGCCTGGAGGCCGGCCTGGTGCGGGACGCGGTGGTGGCCCAGACGGAGACCCAGGCCAAGGCGCTGTGGGCCATCCGCGAGAACCAGTCCCCGGCCCAGAAGCCGGAAGGCGCCACCTGGAAGCATGACATCGCCGTGCCGGTCAGCCAGGTCGCCACGTTCCTCACCCAGGCGACGGCGGCGATGCGGGCGTTCAGCCCTGGCGCGCGCATCGCCGCCTTCGGCCATGTGGGCGACGGCAATATCCACTACGACGTTCTGAGGCCGGACGGCGGATCGGACGCCGAGCACTCGGCCCGGCGCGACGCCGGCTCGAGGATCGTCCACGACATCGTGGCGGGACTGGGCGGGTCGATCAGCGCCGAGCATGGGCTAGGGGCGATGAAGACGGCCGAGGGCGCGCGCTACAAGAGCGAGGTCGAGCTTGTCGCCCAGCGTGCGATCCGCCAGGCGCTCGATCCGAAGCGGATTCTCAATCCGCGGGTGCTGTTCTAGCCGGCAGCCTTGGCGCCGCGGCCGATGCGCGGCAAAGGTCCGGCGATGCTGATCGTGATTTCTCCGGCCAAGGCCATGAACTTCGACGCCCCCCCGCCGTCGGCGCCGCTGACCCTGCCGCAGCTCGCCGACCAGACGGCGGAACTGGCGAAGACGACCAAGAAGCTGCGGGTGTCGGACCTGAAGCGGCTGATGTCGCTGTCGGACGCTCTGGCGACGCTCAACCGCGAGCGGTTTCAAGCCTTCGCGCCCGAGAGTGAGGAGGGGCTGCAGGCGGCGTTCGCGTTCAACGGCGACGTTTATCAGGGACTGAGGGCGCGGGAGCTCGATCGCAAGGCGCTGGCATGGGCCCAGGATCATCTGCGGATCCTCTCGGGTCTCTACGGCGTGCTCCGGCCGCTGGACGCGATCCAGCCCTACCGCCTGGAGATGGGCGTCAAGCTCAAGACCCGCCGGGGACAGAGCCTCTACGACTTCTGGGGCGAGCGGATCGCCCACGCCCTGGACGACGCCCTGGCAGGGCACAAGGATAAGACGATCGTGAACTGCGCCAGCGGCGAGTACTTCGGCGCCGTGGATCGCAAGACGTTGAAGGCTCCGGTGGTGAGCTGCCGGTTCCTGGAGGAAAAGGACGGCGAGAGCCGGATCATCTCGTTCTTCGCCAAGCGCGCTCGCGGCGCCCTGGCGCGCTACGCCATCGACAATCGCATCGACGCGGTCGCCGACCTGAAGGGCTTCAACACCGACGGTTATCGCTTCCAGCCCCACCTCTCGTCGGACGAGGAACTCACCTTCAGCCGACCGCAGCCGCCGCCGCCCGGGCGGGCGAAGGTCGGGGGCAAGGCGACAGCCGACGCCTGACCTCGCGTCACCGTTTTCAATGCCGACGTGGGGCGCCATGGTCCCGCCAACGAAACGGGAGGACGTCCGATGGCCCTGCACACCAAGCTCTGCGACCTGCTCGAGGTGGAGCATCCCGTCATGCTGGCCGGCATGGGCGGGGTCTCCTACGCCGAACTGGCGGCGGCGGTGTCCAACGCGGGCGGATACGGCGTGCTGGGCATGGCGGGGACGACGCCGGAATTCATTCGCGAACAGATGCGCAAGGTGAAGACGCTCACCGACAAGCCGTTCGGCGTCGACCTGCTGGCCGCCTCGCCAGAGAGCCTGACGGCGGCCGTGGAGATCATCATCGAGGAAGGCGCCTCGTCCTTCATCGCCGGGCTGGGCGTGCCGATGCCGATCATGGAGAAGCTGAAGGCCGCGGGCCTGAAGGTCATGGTGGTCTGCGGGGCGGTTAAGCACGCGGTGAAGGCCGAGCAGGCCGGCTGCGACGCGGTGATCTGCCAGGGCGGCGAAGGCGGCGGGCACACGGGGCTGGTTGGCACCATGCCGCTGGTGGCCCAGGCGGTGGAGGCCGTGAAGATCCCGGTGGTGGCGGCGGGCGGCCTCTACGACGGTCGTGGCCTGGCTGCGGCGCTCAGCCTGGGCGCCGTGGGCGTCTGGATGGGCACCCGCTTCATCGCCTCGGCCGAGGCGCACGCCGGGCAGATGTATCGGGACGTGATCGTCGAGTCCTCGGACGAGGACACGGTCCGCACCCGCAGCTATTCCGGCAAGCCGATGCGGGTGAAGAAGAACCCCTATGTCGAGGACTGGGAAAAGCGCCCGGCTGACATCCAGCCCTTCCCGCAACAGGCGATGCTGTCGACCCGCGAAGGGGTGATGGGCGGTATCGGCGGCCAGATCGAGGGTCTGGATATCGACCGGTCCTGCTTCGCGATGGGTCAGTCCGCGGGCGGCGTGCACGATGTGCTGCCGGCCGGAGAGATCGTGGCGCGGATCATGGCCGAGGCGGAATCGGCGATCGACCGTGTGGCGGCGATCCGGGGGCGGGCTGGCGTTCCGGCTTAGGCCGCCTCAGCCAGGTAGGCGATCGGATCGCGCGCGAAGCCGCCGGCCTCGCCCAGGCAGCCCTGCCAGGCGGCGAGGTGGGTGAGGGCGCTGTCGCGGGTGTCGGACTTGACCAGCAGGGCGGCGTAGATGGCGTGCGCCTTGCCCGTCTTGTCCTGATAGATTCGACAGAAGACCGAGGTCTGGTTGAACCCGTTGATCTGGCTGAGCGTCGGGGCGCCGCCGTCCAGCAGGCTGTCGAACAGGGCGGCCTGGCAGGCGCGGCCCTGAGCGTTGCAGCCGGCGAACTGCAGCGAGAAATTCGCGGCCGTCGAGGTGACGGTGACGAAGACCGTGTCCGCCTCGCGCCGGTTGGTCTGCACCTTGGCGCCGGCCGCGCCGAGCAGGTCCATCAGCCCTTGGGGGTTTTGCGCGTCATACGGACCGGCGGCCGGCTTCGCGGCGGGCTTGGCTGTGGTGGCCTTGGGCGCGGGCGGTTTGGCCGTCGCAGACTTGGGGGCCGGCGCGGCGGCGAGGCAAAGCAGGGCGGCCGGCAGAAGCAGGAGAAGGCGCGTCATATCGGATCGCTAACAGAGCCGTGACCTGGGCGCGAGCATGGCGCTCCGGTTTCATTGGCGGGAATGTCCGGCGGTCGGTAGACTCTCCTGGGTTGAACCCTGGGGGATGGAAATCATGGATGTCGGCTTGCTTGTCGCCGGGGTGTTCCTGGTGCTGGCCCTGGTGGTCGCTCTGGGCGCCATCAAGATCGTGCCGCAGGGGCGCGAGTTCACGGTCGAGCGGTTCGGTCGCTACACGCGCACCCTGAAGCCGGGGATCAGCTTCCTGACCCCCTTCGTCGAGAGCGTCGGCCGGCGGATCAACATGATGGAGCAGGTGCTGGACGTGCCGCGCCAGGACGTCATCACCAAGGACAACGTCTCGGTCCAGGTGGACGCCATCGTGTTCATCCAGGTGATGGACGCCGCGGCGGCGGCCTACCGGGTGACCAACCTGGACTTCGCCATCACCCAACTGACCATGACCAATCTGCGCACGGTGGTCGGCAACATGGAGCTGGACGAGGTGCTGTCGCAGCGCGACGCCATCAATTCCCGTCTGCTGGGCGTGATCGACGAGGCCACCAGCCCCTGGGGCGTGAAGGTGGCGCGGATTGAGATCAAGGACCTGCAGCCGCCGCCGGACATCACCAACGCCATGGCCCGGCAGATGAAAGCCGAGCGGGAGCGCCGCGCCGTCATCACCGAGGCGGATGGCGAGAAGCAGGCGGCGATCACCGTGGCCGAGGGCCAGAAGCAGTCGGCGATCCTGCAGGCGGAGGGCCGCCGTGAGGCCGCGTTCCGTGACGCCGAGGCCCGCGAGCGGGCGGCCGCCGCCGAGGCCAAGGCCACCGAGCTGGTCTCGGACGCCATTGCCGCCGGCGACGTCAACGCCATCAACTACTTCGTCGCCCAGAAGTACGTGGAGGCCTTCGCCAAGCTGGCCGAGAGCCCGCAGCAGAAGACGGTGATTGTCCCTGCCGACATGGGATCGCTGGTGGGCTCCATCGCCGGGATCGGCGAGCTGGTGAAGTCGATCAGCAGCGACAGCCCCGCGCCGCCGCGTCCGGCGCCCCGACCACGCGGCGCCGTGCCGCCTACGGGAGCGTGAGGTCATGAGCGCCCTTACAGGCCTCTATGCGGCGCACCCGTTTTGGATCTGGGGCGCTCTGGCTGCTGCGATCCTGGCGGCGGAGGTGCTGACGGGGACCGGCTGGCTTCTGTGGGCCGCGGCCTCGGCGGCGGCGACCGCGGGTGTGGTCGCTGGACTGGACTTGCCGTTCGCCGCCGCCCTGCTGGTTTTCGCCGCGCTCACCATGGTTTCGACCCTGCTGGCGCGCCGCTATCTGCCCCGGGACACGATCAATCCGGACGGCGACATCAACGACAACGTGGCCCGGCTGGCGGGGCGCCGGGGCGCAGCCGTCGGGGCGTTCAGCGGACGCTCGGGGCGGGTGTTCGTCGACGGCAAGGAGTGGGCGGCGGAGCTGGAGGACGACGACGCGCTGGAGGCCGGCGCAGCCGTGCAGGTCGTGGGGGTCGACGGCGCCCGGCTGACGGTGCGCCGAGCCTGACTCGCTCGGGCCCGGCGCGCACTGGCCGAACGCGGTATTGTCAAGCTAAGCCCTTGGAAACAAGCCACACTTCGGCCTGCATCGCCGGGCAGCTTGACCCCGGGGACAGGGCCGCGTTTATGTGCCCGCAAAATCACGACCCCAAGGTCACACCCAGGAGATGACTCAGGTGAAGACGCCTAAAGCAATCGGGCTGGCGATGGCGATGATCGCCGCGCTTCTCGTCCCCGCGGCCGCCGTTTCGCAGGGCAAGAAGGCGGCCGAGGTTCCCGCCGCCGCGCGCAAGTCGGGCATGGCCCAGGCGCCGGCCGTGGTGCAGGCCGCCGGCCTCTCCTGCCAGGTGGCGGACGCCCGCCTGATCGGCGAGGACAAGAAGTCGAAGACCTCGTACTTCGAAGTCGCCTGCGGCGCCGGCCAGATGGGCTATGTGCTGCAGAAGCCGGCCGAAGGCGCGATCACCGCCTACAGCTGCGTCGAAGCGAACACCCCGCCGGCCCCCGGCCAGGCCCCCTCGGCCCCCTGCATCCTGCCGGGCAATTCCGATCCGAAAGCCGTGCTTCAGCCGCTGATCAAGGCCGCGGGCGCCGAGTGCATCCCGGAACAGGTCCGTGGCATCGGCCAGACCAAGACCAACACCTACATGGAAGTCTCGTGCCAGGGCGGCACGGGCTACATCCTGCTGGCCAGCGTGCCGTTCGACAGCGCCAAGCCGCTGCAGGCCCAGAACTGCCTGATGTACGACGACGCCGAAACCAACATCAAATGCACCCTGTCGGACAAGGCCGCGCGTCTGGCCGCCGTCGACAAGTATGTGACCCAGGCGAACAACGGCTGCGTGGTGAAGGACCGCCGCTTCGTGGGCGTGTCCAAGGATGGCTCGACCTTCTACGAGGCCTCCTGCCAGGACGGTAAGGGCTACATCTACAAGGTCGCCGCCGCCGGCGCGCTGACCGAGACCTACGAGTGCGCCAAGGCCACCCAGATCCTGGGCGGCTGCGAGCTGACCGACGCCCGTCAGGCGCAGAACGAGCAAGCCGGCCTCTACACCAAGCTGGTGAGCGGCGCGGGCGGCAAGTGCGATGTCGATAAGTACGCCCTGTTCCCGGCCAAGCCGGGTGAAGAAGTCGCGGAACTGGTCTGCAAGGACGGTTCGGGTGCGATCCTGATCTCGAAGGCCGGTACGAAGGGCCAGGTCCTGGACTGCGCCCGCGCCCCGGTGGCCGGCTACAAGTGCTCGCTGAGCAAGCCGGAAGCGGCCTACAGCCTGCTCACCGCCGACCTCAAGAAGTACAACTATAACTCCTGCGAGGTGTCGAACAGCCGCGTGGTGGGCAAGACCGACAAGGGCACCACCTATGTGGAAGTCGCCTGCGCGGACAAGCTCAAGGGCTACATGATCGAGTACCAGAGCACGCCGACCGTGACGTCCGTCGGCGCTGTCGGCTGCGCGTTCGCCGGCAACTGCAAGCTGCCCGGCAACACCTAAACGCCGGATCGGCATTCGACCTGCGAAGGCCCGCGGCGCGATCCGCGGGCCTTTTGCTTATGGCGCTTGCGCGACGCTACGGCGCCTCGTGAGGTTGCCGCCCGTCAACGAACGGGAGTGCGCCGATGCCGGCCTATGTGATCTTCATCAAGAACAAGACGACCAACCAGGACGAGCTGAACACCTATGGCCAGAAGGCGGCCGGGGCGCGCGGCGACCACAAGATCACGCCGCTGGCGTTCTATGGCCCGCTGGAAGTCTGGGAAGGGGATCCCGCCGAGGGCGTCGTGATCCTGCAGTTCGCCGACAAGGCCGCGGCCCACGCCTGGTACGACAGCCCCGAGTACCAGGCCGCCAAGGAACACCGCCTCAAGGGCGCTGACTACCGGGTGATCATGGCCGAAGGCCTCGGCTGATCAGATCGCGGCTTCGATGAACATGGGCCCGCGCTGGCCCATGGCGCCTTCGAAGACGCGCTCGAAGTCCTCCGCGTTGGTGCAGCGGACGGCGGGTAGGCCCAGGCCCCGGGCGAGCTGGACCCACTCGACCTTGGGGTCGCCCAGGTCCAGCAGCTTGCGGGCCGAGGGGCCAGCCTCGCCCGCTCCGGTCCGCTGCATCTCGATATTGAGGATCCGATAGGTGTGGTTGGCGAAGACCACGACGGTGATGTCGAGGTTTTCCCGCGCCATCGTCCATAGCGCCTGGACCGTGTACATCGCCGCGCCATCGCCGTTCAGGCTGAGCACCTTGCGGTCCGGGGCGGCGACGGCCGCGCCGATGGCCAGGGGAAGACCGATCCCAATCGCGCCGCCGGTGAGGGCCAGCACGTCGTGCGGTCGGGCGGTGGCGGTCGCCGCGGCGACGCCGGCGCCCGAGGTCACCGCGTCGTCGCAGATGATGGCGCCCTCGGGCATGTGACGGGCGATGGAGGCGCCGACAGCGTGGGCGGTCAGCTTTCCCGTGGGGGCCGCCTCGGGCAGGGCGAGCGCCTGGGTGGGGCCTTCTTTCGGCGCCCCCAGGGCGTCGGCCAAGGCCGCCAGGCCCGCGACCGCATCTTCGCCACGCTCGGCCAGGGTGAGTTGGGCGCAGCCCTCGGGCACGAGCACGCTCGGTCGGTTGGGATAGGCGAAGAATGCCACCGGCAGGGTCGTGCCTGCGTAGACCATGAGATCCACGCCTTCGAGTTCGGCGAGGGCCAGCTCACCGAAGTACTGCATCTTCTTGGGCAGGAACCCGCCGGCGCCGCGCGGTTGCCGGGCGACGAAGGTGTCCGTGTAGATGGTCACGCCCGCCGCCTGGAGACGAGCGGCCTGGCGCAGCGCCTCGGGCCGCACAGCCTGTCCGCCCAGCAGGATCACCGGGGTCTTGGCCGCCTTGATCGCCTTGGCGGCGGCCTCGATGGCGCTGCCGGCGGGCGCGGGGCGGACCGGTCGCTGGGCGATCACGGGCTCGCCCGTGGCCGGCAGCCAGGCGGCGTCGGCGGGCAGGATCAGGCTGACCGGACCGCCGGGCGGCCCATAGCTGGCGGCGACGGCCTCGGCGGCGAGGCCCGCGACGCTGTCCGGCGTGTCGGCGGACTTGGCCCAGATGGAGTTGGGCTTCACCAGGGTGGCGATGTCGGAGTTGAGCGGGGCGTCGTACTGGCGGTGATAGGTGGCGTGGTCGCCGATGACGTTGACGATCGGCGTGAACGCCCGGCGGGCGTTGTGCAGGTTGGCGACCCCGTTGCCGTAGCCGGGACCCAGGTGCAGCAGGGTGCAGGCGGGCTTGTCGGCGATCCGGCCGTACCCATCGGCGGCGCCGGTGGCGACCCCCTCGAACTGGCAGAGCACCGGGCGCATGGCGGGCACGCCGTCCAGGGCGGCGACGAACTGCATCTCGGATGTGCCCGGATTGGCGAAACAGGCGGTGACGTCGTTGGCCACCAGGGTCGAGATCAGGGCGTCGGCGCCGTTCATTAGAACACCATCACGTCGGAGGAAGGAGAGGCGGCGAACAGCCGGTCGATGGCCTCGGCGCGGCGGACGCGGGCGAGGCTCTGGGCGATGTAGCCCTTGTCGGTGATCTCGCCGGACGCTGCGTCGGGCGCGTCGGGCAGCACGAGCGCGCGGGCCACGCGGCCGCCGGAGCCCTTTGCGCGGGTGTTGAAGTCGTCGAGGCCGGCGCGCGCGGCGGCTTCGACCCGGTCGCGGGGCAGGGTGGGGTTGGGATAGAGCAGCAGGCCCACGGCCTCCTGGCCCTCGCCGCAGACCACAGCGTCAGTCACGGCGTCGCCGATGGCTCCGATGGCGCCGATGCGCAGCTCGCCCACCGACACGAAGGTGCCTGAGACGAGCTTGAAGTTCTCGGACAGGCGGCCATCGAAGACCATGCCGGCATAGGGATCGGCGGGATCGACGAAGCGGGCGGCGTCGCCCAGGCGGTAGAAGCCCTCCTCGTCGAAGGCGGCGGCCGACAGCTCCGGCCGACCGAGATAGCCCGACGTCACCTGCGGACCCTTGACCCGGAAATCGAGCTTGCCCGCTTCCGGGACCAGGCGCACCGAGGTGCCCGGCAGCGGCGCGCCGATCATGCCCATGCGGGCGTTGGGCCAGTGGACGTTGCAGGCCGTGGGGCCGGTCTCGGTGGCGCCATAGCCGCTGCCGAAGCTGATCCGCTCACCCACGGTGCGGACCGCGACGGCCTGGATGCGGTCGGCGGTGGCCTGCCCCAGGGCCGCGCCGCCGTACTGCATCAGCCGAAGGCGAGCGAAGAAAGCGCGGGCGAGGGCGTCGTCCTTCTCCAGTTCGTCGGCGAACAGCATCCAGGCCGCGGGGACCATGTTCTGGTAGGTCGGCGACACCTCGCGCAGGTTCCGCACCGTCTCGCCGAAGCGGGCGGCGGTGGGCTGGCCGGCGTCGATGTAGAGCGAGCCGCCGCGGTGGGCCGAGTAGTGCAGGATGGCGTTGGCGCCCAGGCTGTGGCTCCAGGGCGCGGAGTGCACCATCACCGGCGGGTCGGGATCGTCGAAACAGGCGGTGATCTGCGCCGAATTCAAGCTCATCTGGCGGTGGGTGCAGATGACCGCCTTCGGCAGCCCAGTGGAGCCGGAGGTCAGCAGGTACTTGGCGTGCTGGTCCGGCGTGGCGATGGGCGACGCGCTCTCGGCCGCGTAGAGGCGCTCGAGCGGGATGTCCCCCGGCCGTGGGTTGGCCAGGGCGATCACGGGCAGGCCCGCGAGCACCGGCGCGCTCAGGCCCTCGGCGAACAGTATGGCGTCCTCGGTGAAGACGGCGGCGGGCTTCAGCACTTCGCAAGCGTGGGCGAGGCGGGCCAGATTCGCGCCCGGCAGGCCGTACTGCGGCGAGACCGGCGCGATCGGCATGCCCTGGCTCATGGCGGCATAGGCGATCAGGGCATGGTCCACGCCGTTGCGCGCGAGGATCAGCATCGGTCGCTCGCCCACGACGCCCATCGCCTGCAGCCCACCGGCCAGGGCGGCGATCCGCTGCCAGGCTTCAGCGAAGGTCACCGTCCGCCACCCGTCGCCGGAGCGCTCGGCCAGCCAGATCCGATCTGGCGCGGCCTCCGCCCAATGCGCCAGGGCGGCGGTCGTCGTCTGGAAGCGCGTTGAGAAGGGCGTGGGGTTGGTCAGCACATATTCGCCGCCCGGCCGCGCGACGACCTCCAGCTGGCGGGGCGCATATCGCGGGTCCCGGAACGGCGCGGTGGCGGTGCGAAGCTCGGCGTCCATGCCCCGAGGGTTACGGGCGCGGGCGGGGAAAGGGAAGCCCCAGCCGCGCGCATGTGGGCTCAGTGCAACTGCGCTTCCAGGTAGAGCCGCTCGGCCGGCGCCGGACCCAGGGCCAGCGCGGCGCGGTACGCCGCTCGCGCGGCCTCGCCTCGACCGGCGCGTGCGCTGAGGCTGGCCAGCGCCGCCTGATAGGGCAGCCAGTCCGCCACGCCTTCGATTTTCGCGAGTTCCGCAAGCCCGGCCTCAGCCCCGCGGGCCTCGCCGATGGCGACGGCGCGGTTCACCGCCGTAGCCGCATGGGGCCGGACCTGGAGGAGGACATCGTAGAGGGCGGCGACAGCGCTCCAATCCGTGGCGGCGCCGGTTTGCGCGCGGGCGCAGTGTGTAGCGTGGATGGCGGCCAGGATTTGGCGCGGGCCGCTGCGGCGGAACCGAGCCGCGGCGTCGAGCAGGCCGGCGCCTTCCGTGATGAGGTCTGCCCGCCAGAGATCGGTGTCCTGCAGATGTGGTGGGACCATGGCGCCCAGATCGTCGAGCCGGGCGGGACGGCGGGCTTCCGCGAAACGTACCAGGGCCGCCAGGCCAAGCGCCTCCGGTTCCTGCGGCAGAAGCTCCGCCAACAGGCCGGACAAGCGTAGGACCTCTTCGGCCAGCGGCGCGACGTCGCGATCGGCGAGTGCGGCGTCCTCGTAGGCCTGGGCATAGGCGATCTCCAGGGTGCTGAGGACCGCCTCAACGCGCTCAGGCCAAGCGTCCCGCGTGGGGATTTCGAACGGCACGCCGGCCCCGGCGATCTTGCGCTTGGCGCGGGTGATCCGCTGCAGCATGGCCGGCTCGCCGACGAAGAAGGCCCGGGCTAGACGCGGCGTGGAGAGGCCGCAGACGACCTTGAGCGTCAGGGCGGCGCGGCTGTCCGGCGCCAGGGCCGGGTGGCAGCAAACGAAGATCAGCGCCAGGCGTTCGTCAGGAAACGGCTGCTGGGCCGCCATCAGCGCCTCCTCGGGCGTGGGCTGGGGCTCGGGTGCGTCGAGCACCGCGCGATCGCGCACGGCCGCACGACGCTTGGCGTCGATGGCCCGGCGGAGCGCCGCGCGCCACAGCCAGGCGGCCGGGTCGCGCGGCGCCTGGTTCGGCCAGGCGACGAGGGCGGCGGTGCTGGCCTCGGCGAAGGCGTCCTCGGCCAGGTCGAGGTCGCGCAGACGGGCGGCCAGGGCGGCGACCACCCGGGGCCGCGCCGCGGAGATCGCCTGGCCAAAGCCACGCATCGCTCAGTAGTCCGCTAGCGGACGGACCTCGACCTTGCCGCCGTCCACCACCGGAACCCGCCGCGCGACGGCCAGCGCGTCGTCGAGGTTCGGGGTTTCGATGAGGTAGTAGCCGCCTAAGTGCTCGCGCGTTTCCGCGAAGGGCCCATCGTGCAGGGTCTGCTGGCCGTTCCGGGTGATGATCGTGGTCGCCGTATCGCTCCCCTGCAGGCCCGATCCGCCTTTCATGGTCCCGGCGGCGGACAGCTCGGCGGCGAGCGCCATGTGCCGGGCGACGATATCCTGCAGCGCGGCCTGGCCCGCTTCGCCCGCATAGGCCTCTTCCGGCTCGTAGATCAGGATCATGTATTGCATCTGGGGTCTCCGACAGGGTTGAGATTGCGCGACGCGGAGGCGTGCGTCATCCGGGAGACGCGGTGATCGCGGCGGATTCGACAGGGGCAGACCGATGCGGGCGATTTTTCTGGCGGCGGCCTTGGCTGCGATCGGTTCGACGGCGCAGGGGGCGGACGATCCGCACACCCGCGCGTTGGCGGCGGGCTACAAGGCGGCGTTCCTCTGCAGCGGGGTGTTCAACGCCGGCCAGACCGAGGCGCAGGTCGCGGCGGACGACCTTGAGGGCATCTATCCTGAGTATCAGGCGCTGGTCCGGACCCTGACGGCCACCCTCGACCGCGAGGCCAAGACGGTCAGCGTGCCCTTCGACGACAAGCTTCCGCCGCGGGTCGCGGTTTGGCGGCCGAACCTCGGCTGTGCGCAGCTACCGATCGGTGCGCCGGCCGACGCGGCGGCGCGTCTTCCGCGGCTCGACCTGAAGCCGCCGGTCCCTCGGGCCAAGTGGCCCGATGGGGACGAGGCGGCCACGGCGCCAGGACCGGTGACGCTGGCGCCAGTCCTGGCCAAGGCGTTCGACCGCGCGGCGTATGGTGGGTCGACGACGGCGGTGCTGGTGCTCCGCGACGGCAAGATCATCGGCGAGCAGTACCGCCCCGGCTACGACCTGCACACGCCGCAGCGGACTTGGTCGGCGGCCAAGAGCCTGACCGCCACGGTGGTCGGCCGGGCCGTCCAACTGGGCAAGCTGAAGGTCGATGCGCCGGCGAACATTCCCGAGTGGCGGACGCCGGGTGATCCGCGCGCCACGATTACGCTGGCGCAGCTCATGCACATGGGCTCGGGCCTTTGGACCGACGGGCCGGGCAATCGCACCGACGAGGTCTATCTGGGCGGCGGCGCCGTGACCGAATGGGCGACGCGGATGCCGCTTGAAGCCGCGCCGGACAGCCGCTTCCGCTATGCGAACAACGACACCCTGCTGGCCGCCCGCAGCGTCCGTGCGGCGCTGGGCGACGGGCCGGCGGCGCTGGCGTTTCCGTTCACCGAGCTTCTCTGGAAGATCGGGATGCGTAACACCACGCCCGAGACGGATTGGCAGGGGAACTACATCCTTTCCAGCCAAGTCTGGACCACGTCGCGGGACCTGGCGCGGCTGGCGCTCCTCTACCAGAACGATGGGGTTTGGAACGGCGAGCGGCTGTTGCCGGAAAGCTGGTCCCGGTTCGTCGCGACGCCCGGACCCGCCCAGCCTGAGCGTGGGTCAGGCTATGGCGCCTTCTTCTGGCTGCACGGCGCCAAGGACGGCCTGCCCGAGGGGACCTACGCCATGAACGGCAACCGTGGACAATATGTGTTCATCGTGCCCTCGAAGAAGGTGATCATCGTGCGGCGCGGCTTCGACTCCGCCCAGGCCCGGTTCGACGAGGTGCGGTTTGCGCGGGACGTGCTGGCGGCGCTGGATTAGGCCGCCAGGGTCTCCAGGAAGCGGACCGGCTCGCCCAGGCTGGGCGCCACGATCTCGTCATCGCGCATGACGACCCGGCCGCGGATGATGGTGGCCATGGGCCAGCCCTTGGCCTCGAAGCCGTCGAAGGGCGTCCAGCCAGCGCGGGTGGCCATGTCTTCGTGCCGGATCGTGCGGCGGGCCTTGAGATCGACGATGGTGAGGTCCGCGTCATAGCCGACGGCCAGCCGGCCCTTGTCGGCCAGGTTGAAGATGCGGTGCGCGCCGTGGCTGGTCAGGTCGACCAGACGCTCCAGGCTCAGCTTTCCATCGGCGACGTGGGTCAGCATGATCGGCAGCAGCGTCTGCACGCCGGGCATGCCCGAGGGCGAGGCGGGGTAGGGCCGCGCCTTCTCCTCGCGCGTGTGCGGGGCGTGGTCCGAACCCAGGACATCGGCGACGCCGTTCGCGATCCCCGCCCAGAGGCCCGCCCGGTGGGCGGCGTCGCGGATCGGCGGGTTCATCTGGGCGAAGGCCTTGAGCTGCTCATAGGCTTCCGGCCCAGCCAGGGTCAGGTGCTGGGGCGTGACCTCGACCGAGGCGACGTCCTTGTGGGCGGCGAGGAACTCGATCTCCTCCCGCGTGGTCACGTGCAGGACGTGGATGCGCTTCCCCAGCTGTTTGGCCAGGCGGACCAAGCGGTGCGTGGACTGGATGGCGGATTGGGCGTCGCGGACCTCCGGGTGGCTGGTCCAGTCGCCGGTGCGCGCCAGCGGCCGGCGGTCGGCCAGCCGGTATTCGTCCTCGGAGTGGAAGGCGGCGCGGCGATTGATGTGCCGCAGCACCTGCTCGATGCCCTCATCGTCCTGCACCAGAAGGGTGCCAGTGGACGCGCCCATGAACACCTTGATCCCGCAGCAGCCGGGCAGCCGCTCCAGCTCGCCCAGGAAGGCCGCGTTCTCGTGGGTGCCGCCGACGTAGAAGGCGTGGTCGCAGTGCATGCGATGGTTGGCGCGCTTCAGCTTGTCGGCCAGCGCATCGGGGTCGGTAGTGGTGGGTTCGGTGTTCGGCATTTCGAACACGGCGACGACGCCGCCCAGGACCGCGCAGCGCGACCCGGTCTCCAGGTCTTCCTTCCATTCCAGGCCCGGCTCGCGGAAGTGGACCTGGGTGTCGATGACGCCCGGCATGACCGTCAGACCCGTCGCATCGAACACCTCGCCCGCCGACGCCTGGGACAGGTCGCCGACCGCGGCGATCTTGCCGCCGATGACGCCGACGTCGGCGGCTCCGCGACCGGCGTGGTTCACCACCTCGCCGCCACGTACGATCAGGTCATAGGTCTCGGGCATCTGCAGGTTCCGTAGCCTTCAGGAGGTCATTGGCGGCGGCGACGACGGTCTTAACCGGAAGGTCCATCATGTGGCACACCGCCTGACCGAAGTCAGGGTCTGCCGCTCGTATCTGTTCGAAGCTGCGGGCGCCGCGCACCACACGTGTGTGCTCACCCCAGGGCGCGTAGAGCCGATCATCGGACGGTCCGAACAGGCCGATGGTCGGGCAGCCCGCCGCGGCGGCCAGATGCATGGCGCCTGAATCGTTGCCGATGAACAGCCGCGCGCGCTTCAGGCAGGCGAAGGCCGTCAGCAGATCGACCTTGCCGGCCAGGTTGATGAAGCGCCGGCCTGCGGAATCCTTCAGCGACCGCGCCAGGGCGTCGTCCCCAGGACCGCCCAGCACCATCAGCCGGCCACCGGCCATCGGGCCATAGCCGTGCAGCAGGGTCATGGCCACCTGGCTGAACCGCTCCACCGGCCAGGTCTTGCCGACCCAGTTGGCCGCAGGGGCCATGGCCAGGATCGGGCCGTCGCCCTTGAGCAGTTCGTCGGCGTAGGCTTCGACATCCGGGTGGGTGAAGATGTGCGGCGGGGCCGGTTCGTCCTCGATCCGCAGGGTGCGGGCGGCTTCCAGAACCTTGTGGATGGGCTGGGGGCTGCGCTTGTGAATGGCGCGACGCCGGGTCGACAGGAACCGGGAAATGCCCGAGCCGCGCAGGTCGACGATCAGGCCCCAGCGGGTATGGCGCACCTTGCGCCACAGTTCGAGCCAGTGACCGCCGCTCTTAGATTTCTGCAGCACGATCACCTGAGCAAGCCCGGGGACGTGGGCAAACAGCGGCGCGGCGTCCGGCCCGGCGACGATCGTGAACCGGGCGTTTGGAATCTCGTCAGCCAGGCGCTTGATCAGCCCCGACGACAGCACCGCGTCGCCGATCCGTGTGGCGGTGATGAACAGGATCGGGAAGGCGGGGGCGGACATCGACATGTCTATAGGCGCCGGAAGGCTGGCGCTCCACCGCCTGCGGGGCCAAATTGTCGGGATGTCCAAGACTGTCGCTATTGCGCACCTGCCCAGCCGCGCCCTGATCGCCGTCGACGGTCCGGATTGGCGGAGCTTCCTGCAGGGCCTTCTGACGCAGGATGTCGAGACCGTGGTCGCGGGCGACGCGCGGTTCGGGGCCTTGCTGACCCCCCAGGGCCGGCTGCTCTATGACCTGTTCGTGGTCCCCAACGGCGACGGCGCCTGGCTGGATGTGGCGGCGCAGCATCGCGACGCCATCCTTCAGCGCCTGACGCTCTATCGCCTGCGGGCCAAGGTGCAGCTTGCCGCAGACAGCACGCCGGTCTTCGCCCGGTTCGGCGCCGCGGACGACGAAGCGGGATGGGTGCGTGATCCGCGTCTGGCCGAGCTGGGCTGGCGCGGATACGGCGCCTTCGAAGCCAACGCCGACGCCGCGGCGTATGACGACCATTGCCTGGCGTTGGGCGTCCCCGGCCCGGCCGATTGGGGGAGCGACAAGACCTATCCGATCGAGGCCAACTTCGACCTCTTGACCGGCATCGACTTCAAGAAGGGCTGCTTCATCGGCCAGGAGACAACCTCACGAATGAAGCGCCGGGGCGTGATCAAGAGCCGGATGCTGCCTATCGTCTTCGAAGGGCCCGCCCCGGCTCCAGGCGCGGAGTTGCTCAACGGCGAGCTCCGGGCCGGCGAGGTGCTGTCGGGCGGCGAGGGGCGGGCCATGGCTCTAGTCCGGCTGGATCGGGCGCTGGGCGCCGCGCTGACCGTCGAGGGCCGGCCGGCGCGGGCTGAGGTTCCGCCGTGGATGTCAGCGGCCGTCCAGGAAGAACCCGCGTAGCAGCTCCAGGGTCTCTGCCGGCTTCTCCTCCGGGACGAAGTGGCCGCAGTCGAGCGACTGCCCCCGGACGTCGTCGGCCCATTCGCGCCAGATCGCCAAGGTGTCGTACCAGGCCGCCAGGGCGCCCTTGCCGCCCCACAGGATCTGAACCGGGCAGACGATCTTGCGGCCGGCGGCCTTGTCGGCATTGTCCAGCAGGCGATCGTAGCTGGCCCCGGCGCGATAGTCCTCGCACATGGCGTGGATGACGGAGGGGCGGGCGGCGGCCGCGGCGTAGTCGGCGTAGGCCTCGGCGTCGAAGGTGCGGATGATCCCGCCGAACTGCCGGTCGAAGAAGAAGGTCTCGGGGTCGGGTGCAATCAGCTGTTCGGGCAGCGGCTGCGGCTGAGCCAGGAAGGACCAGTGCCAGTATCCCAAAGCAAAGCGACGGTCGGCGCGCGCCCAGACCTCGCCCGTCGGGATGATGTCCATGATCGATAGCCGCTGCACCGCCTGGGGATGGTCCAGGGCCAGCCGATAGGCGACGCGACCGCCCCGATCGTGGCCAGCGACGTCGAAGGTCTCGAAACCGAAGTGGCGCATGACGGCCAGCGCGTCGCGCGCCATGGCCCGCTTGGACGCGGTCTCGTGGTCGGGGGCGTCTGGCGGCAGGGTCGAGCCGCCATAGCCGCGCAGATCCGGACAGATGACCGTGAAGTCGCGGGCAAGGCCTTGCGCCACCTGCGCCCACATCATGTGCGTCTGGGGATAGCCGTGCAGAAGCAGGACGGGCGGACCGGCGCCGCCGTGTCGCACACGCACCGAGACCTCGCCGGTGTCCACCTGTGACAACTGGAAGCCTTCGAACGCCATCGACGTGTTCGCCTCTTGTTTCCCGACCCCGGCTGCGGTGAGAGTGCCGCCGATGACCCAGATGCTGACTCGGTGCGAATGGCGCGGCATGGCCGGCGACCCGCTGTACGAGGCCTATCACGACACCGAATGGGGCGTGCCGGAATATGATTCCCGCGCGCTCTGGGAGAAGCTGGTGTTGGACGGCTTCCAGGCCGGGTTGGCCTGGATCACCATTCTGCGCAAGCGCGAGGCTTTCCGCGCGGCCTTCGACAACTTCGATCCCGAGAAGGTGGCCCGCTATGGCGAGGCCGATCGCGCGCGGCTGATGGCCGACGCCGGCATCGTCCGATCGAACGCCAAGATCGACGCCGCCATCGACAGCGCAAAGATCTATCTGCAGATGCAGGCGCGCGGCGAGGATTTCTCCGAATTCTGCTGGGGCTTCGTGGGCGGCAAGCCGATCCAGAACCGCTGGGCCGCATTCAGCGAGGTGCCGGCCAAGACCGAACTGGCGGAGACGGTGTCCAAGGCGCTCAAGGCCAAGGGGTTCAAATTCGTCGGCCCGGTGATCGTCTATGCCTGGATGCAGGCCACGGGGCTGGTCAACGACCACTTCACCTGCTGCTTTCGCCACGATCAGGTGAAGGGCTTGGTGCGCTGATGGCCAAGGGACCGACCCTTCTGCTGGAAAAGGCCTTTGTCGGCGGCCCCGTCTGTGGCGTGGACGAGGCCGGCCGCGGGCCGTGGGCCGGGCCGGTCAGCGCCGGCGCGGTGATCCTCTCCGACAACCCGCGCAAAATTCCCAAGGGGTTGGATGACTCCAAAAAGCTGACCGCCAAGGCGCGCGAGGAGTTGGAGCTGGAGATCAAGGACAAGGCGGTGGCCTGGGGCGTCGGGTTCGCCAGCGTCGAGGAAATCCACGAGCTCAACATCCTGCATGCTACCGGGCTGGCCATGTGCCGGGCGATCAAGGCGCTGGCGGTCGAGCCTGCCTTCGCCCTGGTCGATGGCAACTACCGCTTCAAGCTCCCGTGCGAGGTGAAGACGGTGGTTGGCGGCGACGGAAAGTCCAAGTCGATCGCCGCCGCCTCGATCCTGGCCAAGGTCGCGCGCGACCGCCTGATGATGGAGATGGACGCGATCTATCCCGGATACGGCTTCGCCAGCCACAAGGGGTACAACGCGCCGATCCATATCGAGGCGCTGGTGAATCTGGGGCCTTGCGAGATCCATCGGCGATCCTGGCGGCCGGTGCGCCTGGTCCTCGCGGGCCAAGACCCACGACGGGTCGGCGAGCTTCAGGACGAACTATTGTTCGAGAGCTGAGCTTACGGCCGGCGGTCACCGGGTCCGGGAGCTCGCCTAAGTCGCGCTAAGGTCGGCGTTTTTTAACGGGGGGGCGGTAGCGTCGCCGCCGAGTTCCCCGGTGAGTCCCATGTATTCGGTCCTTAACTGTATCGCGTTCGTACACGATCTGCGTCTTGTCCTCCTCGCCGCCGTCGTCTGCGCCGCCGCCTGTGTCGGCGCCTTCGGATGCTACGGCCGAAGCCGCCAGGCGTCCGGCGCGCAAGTGCGCTGGTTGTGGATCGGTCTGACCGGACTGGTGGCCGGGTCGGGGGTCTGGGCGACCCATTTTATCGGCATGCTGGCCTATCAGCCGCATCTTTCGATCCGGTATGAACCGGTCCTGACGGCGGTGTCTCTGGCGGTCGCCATCGGCGGCATGGCGTTCGGTTTCGCCATTCCGGTGATCGCGCGAGGCCCGGCGGCGATTCTTGGCGGCGGGTTGATCGTCGGCCTGACCATCAGCGCGATGCACTTCCTTGGCATCGCCGCCATCCGGACCGAGGCGCGCATCGCCTGGCAGTATGGCTACGTGGCCGCCGCCATGATCGTCGGCGTCATCGGCGCCACCGCGGCTCTTTACGCGCGGACTTACATCGACAGCCGGGCCGGCCGGCTAGGCGCCAAGCTGCTGCTGCTCTTGTCCATCGTCGGGCTTCACTTCACGGCGATGACGGCCGTCGTTCTGATCCCCGACCCTTCGCTGTTCGTGCAGCCGGAGTTCGCCAGCCGCGACGCCCTCGCCGGGGCGACCCTGGTCCTGGCCGTCCTGGTTCTGGTGGCGGCGGGGGCCTTGACCGGCATGGAGCGTCTGGGGCGTCGGGCGACGCTGAGCGGCGTGCGGGACGCCCTCAACTCGGTTTCGGCCGGCCTCGCGTTCTACGATCCTGCGGGCCGCCTGCTCTCCTGGAACCGCGCGTTCGGCGACATGATCGCCGGGTCCGGCGTCGCGCTGGCAGTCGGCGTCCGACGGGAGGATCTGGCCGAGGCTGTGCTGTCGGCCGGCTGGCAGGCCAGCCTCGACATCAGCCGCCAGGGACTGGTCCGCTACTACGACCAGGGTCGCGCGCCGGAACTGGATCTGCAGCTTCCCGACGGTCGGTGGCTGCGACATGAGTCCTTCGCGACGGCTGACGGCGGTGGTGTCTCGGTGATGATCGACATCACCGAGCAGCAGCAGATCGCCCGCGCACTGGCCGAAGCCCGCGATACCGCCGAAGCGGCCAATCGCGCCAAAAGCCAATTCCTGGCCAATATGAGCCATGAGATCCGCACACCGCTGAACGGTCTTCTAGGGGTCGCCGACGTGCTGTCGGCCAGTGGCCTATCCGAGCGCCAACTCGAGCTGGTCGGGGTCATCCGCACGTCAGGCGGTCTGCTGAACGCCTTGTTGGGTGATCTGCTGGATCTTGCCCGGGTCGAAGCGGGCGCGGCGACCCTGCGGCCGGAGCCAGCCTCGCTGAACGATATCGCGAAATCCGTGCGCGACCTCTACGCGCCTGAAGCGGAGCGGAAAGGCGTCGGCCTGCATCTCGACGTCGGTCCCGGCGCCGGCGTCGCGGCCGTCTGCGACCCTGTGCGGCTGCGGCAGGTGCTGGGCAATCTGATCAGCAACGCCGTGAAGTTCACCGACGCCGGCGAGGTGACGCTGGCGCTCCGGCGCGCTGGCGACCTGGTGACGTTCGAGGTGCGCGATACGGGTATCGGATTCGACGCCGCCCTGAAGAGCCGCCTTTTCGGTCGCTTCCAGCAGGCCGACGACAGTTCGACCCGACGGCATGGCGGGGCCGGCCTGGGCCTGTCGATCAGCCGCGAATATGTGGCGCTGATGGGAGGCGCGCTGGATGGTGAGAGCCGCCCCGGCGTTGGCTCGGTCTTCGGGTTCACACTGGATCTGCCGGCGTTGTCCGACACCACGCCGTCGCCCGTGGCCCTGGCTGGCGTCGCCATGCACGACGGCTTCCGTGTGCTGATCGTCGATGACAATGCGATCAACCGGCAGGTTCTCGGGCTTATCCTGGAGTCGGCCGGCATCGAACACGCCGCCGCCGAGAACGGGCAGGAGGGGGTGGACGCCGCGCGGACCGGGGCGTTCGACGCCGTGCTGATGGACATCCAGATGCCGGTGATGGACGGGTTCGAGGCCACCCGGCGCATCCGCGCCTGGGAAGGCGCCACGGGTCGGTCGCGCCTGCCGATCTATATCGTCTCCGCCAACGGCTTGCAGGAGCATGTGGACGCCGGCGTCGCCGCCGGCGCCGATGGCCATCTGAACAAGCCGGTGTCCGTGCCGCAGCTGTTAGGAGCCCTCGAACCGCACGTGAACGCGGCGCTGGCCGCCTAACGCTCGCAAATTAGGCCGGCGTCGTTGACGGCCTGTTCACCATGTCGGACCGAAGATTCAACCTTACTGTTGTGTTGAGGTTGGGCCATGGGGCTG
Organism: uncultured Phenylobacterium sp.; assembly: GCA_964575195.1. GTDB lineage: Bacteria > Pseudomonadota > Alphaproteobacteria > Caulobacterales > Caulobacteraceae > Phenylobacterium. The sequence goes on along the minus strand of CAZNPJ010000005.1, from coordinate 270,891 downwards.
CCGATTGACGCCATTCTGAACGGCGACTGCCTGGAGGAGCTGAAGAAGCTGCCTGACAGGTCCGTCGACCTCGTATTCGCTGACCCGCCCTACAATCTGCAGCTAGGCGGCGACCTGCTGCGTCCGGACAATTCCAAGGTCGACGCCGTCGACGACCATTGGGACCAGTTCGAGAGCTTCGCGGCCTATGACGCCTTCACCAAGGCCTGGATGGCCGAGTGCCAGCGGGTGCTCAAGGACGACGGCGCCCTGTGGGTGATCGGCAGCTACCACAACATCTTCCGCGTGGGCGCGACGCTGCAGGACCTCGGGTTCTGGATCCTGAACGACATCGTGTGGCGCAAGTCGAACCCGATGCCGAATTTCAAGGGCACGCGCTTCACCAACGCCCACGAGACGCTGATCTGGGCCGCCAAGAGCCGGGGCGGGCGTCGCTACACCTTCAACTACGACGCCATGAAGATGGCCAACGACGAGCTGCAGATGCGCTCGGACTGGACGCTCCCGCTGTGCACGGGCGACGAGCGGTTGAAGGACGGCAACGGCGACAAGGCGCATCCGACCCAGAAGCCAGAAGCCCTGTTGCACCGGCTGATCATGGCGTCCACCAAGCCCGGCGACATCATTCTCGACCCGTTCTTCGGGACCGGCACGACCGGCGCCGTGGCGCGCCGGCTCGGCCGCCGGTTCATCGGTATCGAGCGCGAGGTCGAGTACGCGAAGATCGCCAAGGAGCGGATCGCCAAGGTGATCCCCGCGACCGCCGCCGAGATGGCGGTGACCACGTCCAAGAAATCCGAACCCCGCGTGCCGTTCGGCAGCCTGGTCGAGGCAGGCCTGCTCCGCGCCGGCGACGTCCTGTACTGCCCCAAGGGCCGCAACGCCGCTCGGGTGCGCGCCGACGGCAGCCTGGTGGTGGGCGAACTGGCCGGGTCGATCCACAAGGTCGGCGCCATGGTGCAGTCCGCGCCGGCCTGCAACGGCTGGACCTACTGGCACTTCAAGACCGACGCCGGCCTGGCCCCGATCGACGTGCTGCGGGCCAAGGTCCGCGCCCAGATGCCGAACTGAACGTCTAGCCACATAACCGATCTTCCGTCACCCTGCGGTCAAACAAGTGTTCGAGGGGGTTACGGCATGAGGCGACGGCGGCGATGAATCCGCGTGTCTTCGTGCTGACGATGGTGACCTTCGCCTTCGGCTCGGCGGCGTTCATCTTCGCGGGCCTGCTCGAGACGATGGCGGCGGACCTGGGCGTCTCGACCGCCGTCGCGGGGCAACTTCAGACCGCCTACGTCCTCACCTCCGCCGTGCTGGGGCCGGTGGCGGCGCACGTGCTGGGGCGGTTCGACCGGCGGCTGGTGGTGCTGGTGGGCCTGGGTTTCGGCCTGCTGCTGCATCTCGCCTGCGCCTTCACGCCCAACTTCGAGACGCTGCTGGGGCTGCGCGGGCTGGCGGGGCTGGCCGGCGCCATGTCGGGTCCTGCCGCCAGCGTCGCTGCGGCCTCCATGGTGCCGCCCGAACGGCGCGGGTCGGCGCTGGCGATGGTCGCCGGCGGCATGACCCTGGCGTTCGTTCTCGGCATCCCGATGGGCAGTGTGGTCGGCGCGGTCTTTGGCTGGCGGGCGATGTTCCTGTTCGCGGCGCTTCTGTCGCTGACCGCTCTGATCGCGGTGACGTTCTTCCTGCCGCCCATTCCGGCGCCCGCCAAGCGCGAGGGGGGACAGGTTCCGATCTCGATGATCTGGCCGCTGTATCTGACGACCTTCCTGGTCTTCGCCGCCAACATGACCCTCAACCTCTACATTGCGCCGATCGTGCGGGTCGGGGCAGGCGTGACGGGCGCGGGCGTGGGGGCGTTCCAGGCGATGATCGGCCTGGGGTCCATCGTCGGGCTGTGGCTGGGCGGACGGGCTGCGGACCGTGATGTGGGCAAGGCGTGGATCATGCAGGGCTTCGCCATCCAGGGCGTCGCCATGAGCCTGCACTTCGCCGCCACGCACCAAGCCCTGCCCCCTGGCCTCGCCAGCCAGCTGCTGGTGGCCTTGGCGATCTTCGTGGCGGCGACGGCGCTGTTCTCGATCACGCCGGTGATCCAGTCGCGGCTGATCCACATGACCGACGGCGCGCCGGTGGCTCTGGCGCTGAACGGCTCGGTGATCGCGGTCGGCCAGGCGCTGGGCTCGGCGGCTGGCGGCGCCTCGCTGGCGGCCTGGGGCGTGCCTGCGATCCCGGCGACGGCCTTGGTCCTGTCGCTGACCGGCTTCGCCATCCTGAGCGTCGCCTTTCCGCGAAATCCGAAACCCGCGGCCTAGAGCAGGTTCGTAAGGCCTGCCCGCGCCGCTTTGAGGAACACGCTGGGCAGGGCGTCCAGGTCCCGACGCGGACTCCAGATCACCTGGTCGGCATCACCCTCCGCGCGCAGCAGCTTCAGCGTCAGCGTGAAGTGGGTGAATCCATGTTCGACCTCGCCCACATGTCGCCAGGCGGCGTCGGCGGGCGCGGCGGCACGCGCCTCGATGTCGTCCCAGGTCTCGGCCCGCCAATCGCTGGTCGGCAGGGCCAGCATGCCGCCCAGCAACCCCTTCGGCGGACGGCGGACCAGCGCGATCTCGTCCCCCCGGGTCAGGACATAGGCCACGCCGTGGCGATGCGGGAGCGCGGCCTTCGGGCGCTTGCGCGGATAGGTCTCGGGCGCGCCGCCGGCCAGCGCCACGCAATGAGACGACACGGGACAGCGGTCGCAAAGGGGCGACTTGGGACGACAGATCGTGGCGCCAAGGTCCATCAGCGCCTGGGCCCAATCGCCCGGGCGATGGTCGCGGACCAGGGTGTCGGCCAGGCGTTTCAGCTCCGGCTTGGCGTCCGGCAGCGGCTGCTCCACGGCGAACAGGCGCGACATCACCCGCTCGACGTTGCCGTCCACCACATTGGTCGGTCGGTCGAAGGCGATCGCGCCCACGGCCGCGGCCGTATAGGGGCCAAGGCCGGGCAGGCTGCGCAGGCCGTCTTCCGTGTCCGGGAAAACCCCGCGGTGGCCGTCCGCCACCGCCCGCGCGCAGGCCAGCAGGTTGCGGGCGCGGGCGTAGTAGCCAAGGCCGGCCCAGGCGGCCATGACCTCGCTGTCCGCCGCGTTGGCCAGGTCCGTCACCGTGGGCCAGCGCGCGGTGAACGCTAGGAAGTAGGGGGTGGCGTGCGGCACGGTGGTCTGCTGCAGCATCACCTCGGACAGCCAGACCCGGTATGGATCCGGCCGGACGCCCGCCGCATGATCGGCCGGCCCCACGCGCCACGGCAGCGCGCGGGCGTTGGCGTCGTACCAGGCGAGCAGTTGGGCGCGGAGGCGATCGGCGGTCACCTGTCCCGCCTACCACCCGATCCGCCGGCGCGGTAGAAGGAGAGATGGCCCGCCAGCTCCCTACCCGCGAGGAAGCGCTTCTGATCCTGGCTCAGAAGCGGACTCGGCCGCCATTTCGTCCCGCGCCGCCCGCGGGTCGGGCGCTCAACCGCTTCGTGAAGGATCTGGACGCCAAGTACGGGCAGGGCGCGAGCGCGCTGGCCGCCCGCTGGCGCGAGGTCGTCGGGCCGGAGGTCGCCAAACGGACAGAGCCGGTGAAAGTGGTGAGGGGTCGTTCCGGCGGATCATCGACACTGGAAATCCGGGTCGCCGGGCCCGCCGCGGCGATCATCCAGCATCAGGCGCACGACATCCTGGCCCGGGTAAACCTGTTTCTCGGCCCCGACGCTGTCCAGAAGTTGCGGATCGTCCAGGGACCGCTGCAGCGGCCGGCCGAGCCGCCGCCGCGCCGACGCGTCCAGCCGTTGGACGCCGCTGCGGAGGCCCGGCTGGCCCAAGGCCTCGCCGACGCCCCCGAGGGCAAGCTGAAGGACGCGCTATTGGCCCTGGGACGGGGCGTCCTGAAGCGCAACGGCCAAGGTTGACACACATCCGCCGCGGTCCCATCCGCAATTGCCCCTGCAACCGTTGACGCGGGGGCGCCTTGGGGCGCAGGGGAATCGCGCTCTAATCCATCGCTCAGAATTTCCGGAAGGTCATCGATGTCGATCCTCAGCCGCCGTCTCCTGATGGTCGCCGCCGCCGCTGGAGCGGCCCTGACGCTTGCGAGCTGCAACAAGGCCGGAGGCGGCGCCGCCGCCACCGCCGAGGCCATGACGATGGGCAAGGCCGACGCGCCGATCACCATCGAGGAGTACGCCTCCACGACCTGCAGCCACTGCGGCCGTTTCGCCACCGAGGTCATGCCGGGCTTCAAGGCCAAGTACATCGACACCGGCAAGGTGAAGTGGGTCTACCACGAGTTCCTGACCCCGCCTGAGGCCGTCGCCGCCGCCGGGGTGCTGGTCGCCCGCTGCGCCGGCAAGGACAAGTACTTCAGCGTCCTCGACGCCCTCTTCCGCAGCCAGGAAGAGATGTACCGCACTGGCGACGCGCGCGGCACGCTGCTGAAGGTGGCCCAGTCGGCCGGCATGACCGAGGCCCAGTTCAACGCATGCGTTCAGGACGAGGCCGCGGCTAAAGCGCTGAACGCCCGGATCGAAAAGGCCCAGCGCGAGCGCAATATCACCTCGACACCGACATTCTTCCTGAACGGCAAGAAGCTGAAGGAAGGCGAGCTGACGATGGCGGAGCTGGAAGCTGCGGTCGCCGGAGCTGGCAAGTAGCCATGACCGCCCTGACCCGCCGCGCCGCGATCCTCACCGCTTCGGCTGCGGCGGCCGCGGCCGCGTCGCCGGCCGTGGCGCAGTACAAGCCGGCGCCGGGCGACATGAGCCTCGGCAACCCTAAAGCCCCCGTCCATGTGGTCGAGTATCTGTCGCTGACCTGCTGGCACTGCGCGCACTTCCACACGGACCTCTTCCCTGCCTTCAAGGCCAAGTACATCGATACGGGCCGCGTGCGCTTCACGGTTCGCGAACTGCTGACGGCGCCGGCCCAGGTGGCGGCGGCTGGGTTCCTGATGGCCCGGTGCGACGGCGGGAAGTCGTACTTCAAGATCGTCGACGAAGTGTTCCGCAGCCGGCCGCGCTGGGCGGATGGGCAGATCAAGCCCGTTTTCGTCGAGATCGCGAAGCAGAACGGTCTGACCGAGGCCCAGTTCGAGGCCTGCATCACCGATGAGAAGGCCCAGACCGAACTGGAAGAGCGGCTGGCGTACGCCACCAAAACCGACAACGTGACTGGCACGCCGACCTTCTTCGTCAATGGCGTGTTGCTGCGCACTCCGGGGGTTCCAAGCCTGGACCAGCTCGACGTGGCGATCGCCGAAGCGCTCAAGAGCGGGAGGCGCTAGCAGCGGTGCACTTCCAGCGCCTCAGGCTCGCGGGCTTCAAGTCCTTCGTCGATCCGACCGAGTTTCGGATCGAGCCAGGACTCACGGGCATCGTCGGGCCGAACGGCTGCGGAAAGTCGAACCTGCTGGAGGCCCTCCGCTGGGTGATGGGCGCCAACTCCGCCAAGGCCATGCGCGCCGGCGGGATGGACGATGTGATCTTCGCCGGCGCGGCGAACCGACCCGGCCGCAACCACGCCGAAGTCTCGCTGACGATCGACAATTCCGACCATCGCGCGCCGCCGGCGTTCAACGATCATCCGGTGATCGAGGTGGTCCGGCGGATCGATAGGGGCGCGGGCTCGACCTACAAGATCAATGGCCGCGAGGTGCGGGCGCGAGACGTCCAGCTGCTGTTCGCGGACGCGTCGACGGGATCGAACTCGCCGGCCCTGGTCCGCCAGGGCCAGATCTCCGAACTGATCGCCGCCAAGCCGCAGAACCGTCGACTGATCCTGGAAGAGGCCGCCGGCGTGTCCGGCCTCCACTCGCGTCGCCACGAAGCCGAACTACGCCTGCGGGCGGCGGATACGAACCTCACCCGGCTGGACGATGTCGCCCAGGAGCTTGAGGCGAACCTCGGCCGCCTCAAGCGCGAGGCGCGGCAGGCCGAGCGTTACAAGCGGCTTTCGGCCGAGATCCGCGCCCTGCAAGGCGCCGTCCTCTATGCCAAGTGGGCCGAGGCCAAGGCGGCGGCCGGGCGGCTGCTCGGCGAGACTCAGGATGCGGCGCGGGCCGTGGAGGCGACCGCGCGCGCCGCTGCAACAGCAACCACGCGGGCCGCCGAAGCGGAAGCCGCGCTCAAGCCCTTACGCGAAGCCGAGACGATCGCCGCGGCGGTCCTGCACAAGCTGGCCATCGACAAGGACCGGCTGGAGCGGGAGGAGGCGGCGCAGGCCGCCGAGCTGGTGCGGCTGACCGGCGATCTCGAACGCATCGACGCGGACCGCGCCCGCGAGGCCCACATCACCGAGGACGCCGCCGTCGCCCTGAAGCGACTGGTCGACGAACTGGATAGCCTGAGGGACCAGATCGCCGCTGCGCCGGAGCGGGCGCCCGAGCTGGACGCCGCGGCCAAGGCCGCCGAGGTCGCCCGAGCCGCCGCCGAGACGGAGGTCGAGCGCCTCGCGAGCGAACTGGCCGCGCGGGACGCGCAACGGCGAGCGGCCCGCGCCCGGGTGGACGAAGCGGAGACGCGGGTCGCTCGGACCCGGCGCGCCTTGGATCAGGCCCGGCAGGAGCGGGCGGCGTTGGCCCCGACGGTCAATCCGCAGGCCGCCGCAGCTCGGGCGTCGCTGGCGGAGGCCGAGGCCGCGCTTGTCGGCGCACGCGCGGCCCTGGACGCCGCCGAGGATGAGCGGGCTAGAGCCACCGAGGCCGAGGTCCTGGCCCGCGACGCGGCGCGCAAGATCGATGAGCAACTCGGCCGTCTGACCGCGGAAGCCCGTGCGCTGGCCGGGCTTGTGGCGCAGGCGCGTCGCGGCGGTTTTGCGCCAGCCCTCGACGCCGTCGCCCCGGACAGGGGGTATGAGCAGGCTTTGGCCGCGGCGTTTGGCGACGATCTGGACGCCTCGCTCGATCCAGCCGCGCCGGCGCACTGGGGCGGGCGCGACGCGCCGCCCCCCGCCTGGCCCGAGGGCGCGACCCCTCTTGGGCCGCTGGTGCGGGTTCCAAGCGCGCTGGCGGCGCGTCTGGCCTATGTGGCGCTGGTTGATCGCGCCGACGGGGACACGCTGCAGAAGCGTCTTGCGCCAGGCGGCCGGCTGGTGTCGCGCGAAGGCGATCTGTGGCGCTGGGACGGCTTCACGGCCCGCGCTGATGCGCCCAAGCCCGCCGCCGTACGGCTGGAGCAGAAGACCCGCCTCGCCGAGGTCGAGGCGGACATCGAGAAGCTGGAACCGCGGGCGAAGGCGAATCGAGAGGCCGCCGCCGCCGCCCTGGCGCGGGTGCGCGCCGCCGACGAGGGCTTGCGCGCTGCACGCCGTGAACCGCCGGCGCTTGAACAGCGCGCCGCCCAAGCCCGGGCCGCCGTCGAGCGGTTCGATCGCGAGGCGGCGCTGAAGGAGGCGCGCGCGGCGTCGCTCGACGACCTGATCGGGCGGTTCGAGGCCGAGCTAGCCGAGCATGAGTCGCAGTTGGCGGTCGTCCTGGCGGAAGCTGGCGGCGAGGACGACGCAAGCGATCTGGCCCATCGCTTGTCCTTAGCGCGCGCCGCGGCGGGCCCAGCGCGCGAGCGCGCAGCCCAGGCGCGCGCCGCCTATGAGATGGAGATTCGCGAGCGGGATGGCCGGGCGCGCCGCCTGGAGACCCTGACCCGCGAGCATGACGACTGGAGCCGGCGGTCCGCTGCAGCGGCGAAGCGGGTCAGTCAGCTCGACGATGCGCGGGGCAAGGCCCACGCCGCGCTCGCCACCGCCCAGGACGCGCCGTCCACCCTGGTCACCCGGCGCGCGGCGCTGCTGGACGAACTTGCGGCCGCGGAGGCGCGCCGGGCGAAGACATCCGACGCGCTTGCGCAGGCCGAACACGAACGCGCGGACGCCGACCGGGGTTTGCGCCTGGCCGATGCGGCTGCGGCGGAGGCCCGCGAGGTTCGCGCCAGCCTGTCGGCTCACGCCGAGGCTGCCGTCCAGCGACTGAAGGAGGTGTCGGAGACCATCCGCGAGTCTGCGAAGATGGAGCCGGAGGACCTCGCGCGAAAGCTGGCTGACGAGGCCGTGGCTATCCCGGCGAACGCCGAGGGCATGGAAGCCCACCTCCTCAATCTTGAGCGTCAGCGCGAGGGGATCGGGGCAGTGAACCTGCGCGCCGAGGAGGAGGCGAGTGAGCTGGCCGCCCGGCTTGAGACCATGAACGTGGAACGGGCCGATCTGACCGGCGCGATCGCGCGGCTCAGGCAAGGCATCGACGAGCTGAACCACGAGGGCCGCGAACGCCTGACCGCGGCCTTCGGAATCATCAACGCGCACTTCAAGACGCTGTTCTCGGCGCTGTTCAACGGGGGCCAGGCGGAGCTGCGCCTCGTCGAATCGGATGATCCGCTAGAGGCCGGCCTGGAGATATTCGCCTGCCCGCCTGGCAAGCGGATGGCGACCATGAGCCTGATGAGCGGCGGTGAGCAGGCCCTGACCGCCTCGGCGCTTATCTTTGCCGTCTTCCTCGCGCAGCCGGCCCCCATCTGCGTCCTGGACGAGGTGGATGCGCCGCTGGACGATGCGAACGTCGATCGTTTTTGCAACATGGTCGACGAAATGTGCCGCCGCACCGAGACGCGATTCATCGTCATCACCCACAACCCGGTGACCATGGCGCGGACGGACCGACTGTTCGGCGTGACGATGGCCGAGCGCGGCGTTTCACAACTGGTCTCCGTCGACCTTCGTCAGGCCGAGGCCATGGCGGCGCAGTAGGTTACGCGGCGGGAGCTGAATTTCATCAAATAAAACAATGGTGTGTATATATTCCCACCAACCTTGACGCCCCGCCGTCGCGTCTATAGGTTCCGCCGCGATCAAGCCCGGGGGGGCATTCGTTTCCCCGAAACTCGCATTGCACGCTCATGGCTCCTGCAGACGACGCACGTGAAGAGGCGATCCGACGCCTCGACGAACGGGCGAAAGCCTTGGGAGCCCGGACCCAGAGTCCGGTAGCGTCGCATGCCGGTGAGCAGGCCGTAAGTCAGGCCTATCGCATTATCGCCGAACTGCTCGGCGGCGTGCTGATAGGGTTGGCCGCGGGGTTCATCGTCGATCGGATTTTCAACACCACGCCGTGGGGGTTGATTGTGGGGGTCCTGCTCGGATTCGCCCTTTCGATCTGGATGGCGCGGCGCACGGCCAATCGCCTTATGGCGATGGCGAAACAAGGATCGGAGCCGTCGTCGGTTCCATTCGACGACGAGGAGTCTTAGGGCCGATGGCCGCGAACGATCCGATCCACCAGTTCCAGATCGAAAAGCTCGTCGACTTCGGCGTCGTGAACCTTCCGTTGTTCGGTCGCACCGAATTGGCGTTCACCAATTCGCATCTGGCCATGACCATCGCCTTCGCCGCGGTCGTCGTCTTCATGTCGCTCGTGACCGCGAAGATGCAGGTCGTGCCGGGCCGCCTTCAAACGGTCGGTGAGACGCTGTTCGGCATGATCGACAACCTTGCGTCGTCGATCATCGGCCACGAAGGCCGCAAGTTCTTCCCGTTCGTCTTCACGCTGTTCATGTTCATCCTGGCGATGAACGTGCTGGGCCTGCTGCTGACCTTCACGGTCACCTCCCAGCTGGCCATCACCGCCGTCCTTGGCCTGATGACCATCGGCCTCGTGATCGCCATCGGGTTCCTCCGGCATGGCCTGGGCTTCTTCAAGCTGTTCGTGCCGTCGGGCGTCCCGATCGTGCTTCTTCCGGTGATCGTGCTGATCGAGTTCGTCTCGTTCCTGCTGCGTCCCGTCACCCTCGCGCTGCGTCTGTTCGGCAACATGCTGGGCGGCCACGTCGCCCTGAAAGTGTTTGCAGGCTTCGTCGTCGCCCTTGGCGCCATGGCGGCTAACGGCGGCCTCGGCTACTTCGGCATCCCCGGCGCGGCCCTCTCCCTCAGCATGGTCGTCGCGTTGACCGCCCTGGAATGCCTGGTGGCCTTCCTGCAGGCGTTCGTCTTCGCGGTGCTGACCTGCATCTACCTCAACGACGTGGTCAATCTCGGCCACGGTCACTGATCCGCCTTTAAAACCACCACTAGGACGAGAAGAACCCATGGAAATCGATGCGGCTAAGCAAATCGGCGCCGGTCTCGCGACGCTCGGCATGATTGGCGCCGGTATTGGCGTCGGCAACATCTTCGGCAGCTTCCTCACGGGCGCCCTGCGCAACCCGTCGGCCGCCGCCAGCCAGATCGGCAACCTGTTCGTCGGCGCGGCGCTGGCCGAAGCTCTCGGCATTCTCTCGTTCGTGCTGGGCATCCTGCTGAAGTACGGCTGATCCGCCAGGACGCCGGCGCGGGCCATGCCCGCGCATTCTTCTGACTTCGGAGCCCGCTAGATGGCCGTTGAGACCGATTCCGCGCCGATGCCTTCGGCCGATCCCGCCGCCGACGTGACGTCGGCGGGCGCCGCTGCGCATGGTTCGACCACGGCGGCGGAACATGGCAGCGGGGGTCTGCCCCAGTTCCAGTTTGAACACTGGGGCGGGCAGATCGCTTACCTGCTGATCCTGTTTGTCATCCTGTACGTGTTGATGGCCAAGGTCTTCGCACCGCGCATGCGTCGCGTGCTGGACGAACGCGCCGCGACGATCGCCGACGCTATCACCAGCGCCAAAGCGCTGCAGGCCGAGGCGGACGCGCAGGCTGAGACCGCCAAGCGCGCCCTGGTCGAGGCTCGCGCGGCCGCTCAGCGGACGGCTGTCGAAGCGGGGGCCAAGGCCGCGGCCGCGGCCCAGGCGCAGAAGGCGGCGCTTGAGGCCGAACTCTCCGCCAAGCAGGCTGAAGCCGAGGGGCGGATCCGCGTCGCCCGCGACGCGGCTATGCAGCAACTGACTGTCGTGGCCACTGACGCCGCCGAAGCCATGCTTGAGAAACTGACGGGCGCGAAGGCGCCGCGCGCCGCCGTCGCCGCGGCCGTGAAGAGCCAGGGATAAGCAATGCCCGCGTTTTTTGAAGCCGAGCTCTGGAGCCTTGCCAACCCGGAATTCTGGGTCGGTGTCGGCTTCGTCGTGTTCCTGGGCATTCTCTGGATGGCCGGTGCGTTCAAGACCGTCGCCGGCTCGCTGGACGCCAAGGCAGCGACGATCAAGACCGACCTTGACGAGGCGGCCCGGATCCGCGCTGAGGCGGAAGCCATGCTGGCCGATATCAAGCGCCAGAGCGTGGAAGCCGAGGCTCATGCCAAGTCTGTGATCGAGGCCGCCGAGGAGCAGGCGACCCGCCTCGCCGCCGAAGCCAAGGTGAAGCTCGCCGAAGAGCTGGCGCTGCGGACCCGCCTGGCCGAGCGTAAGATCGAGGCCGCGCAGGCCGAAGCCGCCGCCCAGGTCCGGGCGGCCGCGATCGACCTGGCCGCCCGCGCTGCCGAGGAGGTCCTGGCTCAAAATCTCGCCGGCGCCAAATCCGACCCGTTGGTCGACAAGGCCATCGGCCAGCTTGCGGGGAAGCTGCAGTAGCCCACGAGATCGGGACCGCACGCATCGTCGTGCGGCCCGTGGGCGGGCGTCTTGCGTTGGGGAACGCGAGCGCCCGTGACCTGTCCACGAACCCCACAATCACATGAACAGTCCGCGGCGCTCCACCTGGGGAGACGCGTCGAGTTTACGGGTTGTACGTGAGCATTGTGGGGTTCGTGGGCCCCTTCCTGCCTATTCCGATATGACAGATGCGGCTGTACGCCCACGCATACTGTGGTCGCTTAGGCTGCCACGGCCTGACGGCGGAACCGGCGACGAACGCCCTTGATGAAACGGATGCGCTTGGGGAGCAGGATCCGCTCAACCCGCAGCGTCTGATGGTAGAACAGCGCCACGAACTCCGGCTCCCGGCGCAAGAGGCGCCGGATCGGGTAGAGCATGCGCGGGTGAGCGCGATGCAGGCGCACGAATTGGCGACGCGCCTTGAATGAATTCTTCAGGACGATCATCAGCCCGACGACGATCACCGGGATGCCGCCGGGACCGGGCAGGGGCGCGATGGCGATCCCCGCGACGATAATCGCGAAGCCAAGCAGCACCAGCCCGAACCGCTTGATGCGGCCCGCGATCTCGCGCGCGAGCTCGTCCGTGGCGCGATAGACGCGCAGAGATGGCATGGCGAATGACACTTGGTAGTCCTGGGGGGCGTGCGGCGAAGCGGGGAGGTTCCGCCGTCACGAGGTTCATATGCGTACCTAGCTGGGAATCGTAAAGACGCGGCGCCGTTAAATTTTGCTAAGGCGCGGCTATTCCCCGGGGCATGGCGCCGGCGCAACAGTCCATTGCAGAGTGGTCACAGAACGTCCCGAGAATTAATGCAGTTCTCGCGTATCAGGCGAGCGCTGCGTTACGCTTCCAGCTCAGCTTGGGCTTCCGCGCCGCCAAGGTTTCGTCCAGCCGGCGAAGCGGCGCGAGGTGGGGGGCGTTCTTGAACCGCGCCTCATCCCCCGATTTGGCAGCCGCGGCCAAAGCGCGCAGGGCGTCACAGAAGCGATCGAGCTCGCGTTTCGACTCGGTTTCCGTCGGCTCGATCAGCATCGCGCCGTGGACGACCAGCGGGAAGTACATGGTCATGGGGTGGAAGCCCTCGTCGATCATCGCCTTGGCGAAGTCGAGGGTGGTGACGCCAGTCCCGTCCAGCCAGCTGTCGTCGAACAGCGCCTCGTGCATGCAGGGGCCGTCGGGGAAGGCGGGGCTCATCACGTCCGACAGGCGGGCCTTGATGTAGTTGGCGTTCAGCACGGCGTCCTCGGCGACCTGACGCAGGCCGTCCGCGCCGTGGCTGCGCATGTAGGCGTAGGCGCGGACGAACATGCCCATCTGGCCTTGGAAGGCGCTCATGCGGCCGAAGGCCTGGGCGGCGTCGGCGGTGGGCTCCTCGAGGAGGGTCAGGCCGTCGGGGCCGTGGAGCACCCACGGCGCCGGTGCGAAGGGGGCGAGGGCCGCCGACAGCACCACCGGCCCCGCGCCCGGCCCGCCGCCGCCGTGCGGGGTGGAGAAGGTCTTGTGCAGGTTGATGTGCATGGCGTCGACGCCGAGGTCGCCGGGGCGCACGCGGCCGACGATGGCGTTGAAGTTGGCCCCGTCGCAGTAGAAGTAGGCGCCAGCGGCGTGGGTTAGCTTCGAGATCTCGAGGATGTCGCGCTCGAAGAGGCCGCAGGTGTTCGGGTTCGTGACCATGATCGCGGCGACGTCGGGGCCGAGCTTGGCGGCGAGGTCGGCGAGGTCGACGCGGCCGTCCGGGGTCTGGGTGATTTCTGTTACGTTATAACCTACGAAGGCGGCGGTGGCGGGGTTAGTGCCGTGGGCCGAGGTGGGGACCAGGACGGTGCGGCGGTGAGCCTGGCCGGCGGCCTCGTGGGCGGCCTTGATGCAGAGCAGGCCGCAGAGCTCGCCGTGGGCGCCGGCCTTGGGCGTCAGCGCGACGGCGGGCATGCCGGTCAGGGTCTTCAGCCAGTGGGCCAGGCGGTCCATCAGCTCCAGGGCGCCCTGGGCGGTCGCCAGGGGGGCGAGGGGGTGCAGGTCGGCGAAGCCGGCCATGCGGGCGGCCTTCTCGTTGAGGCGCGGGTTGTGCTTCATAGTGCACGAGCCGAGCGGATAGAGCGCCAGGTCGATGGCGTGGTTCTTCTGGCTGAGGCGCACGTAGTGGCGCATCGTCTCGGGCTCGGAGAGCCCGGGCAGATCGACAGAGGCGCGGGTCAGGCCGTCCAGGTCCGAGACGTCCTCGGTCACCGGGGGCAGGTCGACGCCGGACTTGGTCCAGCCGCCCAGTTCGAAGATCAGCGGCTCGTCCTGCAGCAGGGCGCGGCCGCCGGTCAGCGATTGGAAGCCCACGGCCTCGGCGGTGTCCTCGGGACGGGTGGGGCGGCCAACGGTTTGCATGGTCATCAGGCGGCCTTCGCGGTCAGGGCGGCCTTGAGGGCCGCGATGTCGTCGCTGGTGGTGGTTTCGGTGGCGCAGAGCAGCAGGACGTCGTCCAGGCCGGCGTGCGGGTCGAGGCGCGAATAGGGGACGCCGGCGACGATGCCGTCTGCCAGCAGGGCGTCCACCAGGGCGGCGGCCGAGCCCTTCACCCGCACGGCGATCTCGTTGAAGAACCGGGGCGTCAGCACCTCCAGCCCGGCGGCCTCGACGGCGGCCTTCAGCTCGCGGGCCTTGGCGTGGTTGATCCGGGCGAGCTTGCTCAAGCCCGTTCCCCCCAGCAGGGTCATGTGGATGGTGAAGGCCAGGGCGCAGAGGCCTGAGTTGGTGCAGATGTTGGAGGTCGCCTTCTCCCGGCGGATATGCTGCTCGCGTGTGGAGAGGGTGAGGACGAAGCCGCGGCGGCCCTCGGCGTCCACGGTCTCGCCGCAGACGCGGCCCGGCATGTTGCGGACCAGCTTCTCGCGCACCGCGAAGAGGCCGATGTAGGGGCCGCCGTAGTTCAGGGCGTTGCCGATCGACTGGCCCTCGGCCACGGCGATGTCGGCGCCCATCTCGCCGGGCGACTTCAGCAGACCGAAGGACACCGCCTCGGTGGTGACGACGATGAGCAGGGCGCCCTTGGCGTGGGCCGCCTCGGCGATCCGGGTCACGTCGGTGACGACGCCGAAGACGTTGGGGGTCTGGACCACGACGCAGGCGGTGTCGGCGTCGATGGCGTCGATGACCGCGGCCTCGGCGTCGATGGCGGCGGCCTGGCGGACGATGTGCATCCCCTCGGCGTGGGCGATGGTCTGGGTGGTGGCGGCGTAGTGGGGATGCAGGCCGCCGGAGAGGATCGCCTTCTCGCGGCGGGTGACGCGCTGGGCCATCATCACGGCTTCGGCGCAGGCCGTGGAGCCGTCGTACATCGAGGCGTTGGCCACATCGAGGCCGGTCAGGGCGGCGACCTGGGTCTGGAACTCGAACAGGACCTGTAGCGTGCCCTGCGCGATCTCGGGCTGGTAGGGCGTGTAGCTGGTCAGGAACTCCGACCGCTGGATCACGTGGTCCACCGTCGCCGGCACATGGTGCTTGTAGGCGCCCGCCCCGCAGAAGAACGGCCCCGCGCCGGCCGGCCGGCTCATGGCCGACAGCTGCGCCAGCTCGCGCTCCACCTCCAGCTCGCCGGCATGCAGCGGCAGGTCGACGGGTCCGGCCAGGCGGGCGGCGGCGGGGACGTCGGCGAACAGGGCGTCGATGTCCGGCGCGCCGATCGTCGCCAGCATCTCGGCGCGGTCGTCGGGGGTCAGGGGGAGATATCGCATGGGGCTATCCGTCGTTCTCGTTCGTCATCCCGGTTTTGGCCGGCGGGCCAAAGACCGGGACCCCGATCTGTTGCATTCGCCGATCTTCCGCTGGCGCGCCGTGCGACGGACCCAGCGTGGATGATCGGGGTCCCGGTCTTCGCGTGCCGCGAAACCGGGATGACCCCTCTGGGTTACTGGCTGTCGAGGAAGGCTTCGTAGGCGGCGCGGTCCATGAGGGCCTCGTACTGGGACGCGTCGGAGACCTTGATCTTGGCGAACCAGCCGCCGTTTTCGGGGTCGGCGTTCACGGTCTCAGGCGCGTCGCCCAGGATGGTGTTGCCTTCCAGCACTTCGCCGGAGATGGGGGCGTAGACGTCCGAGGCCGCCTTGACGCTCTCGACGACGGCGAAGGCGTCGCCGGCGGTGACGGTCTTGCCGACCTCGGGGGTCTCGACGAACACCACGTCGCCCAGCTGTTCGGCAGCGTGGGCGGTGATGCCGATGGTGGCCACGTCACCGTCGAGGGCGACCCATTCGTGATCCTTGGTGAAGCGCATTGGAGGTCTCCCTAGAGTCGGTGCGCGCCGCAGGCGCTGTCTTGATGTTGGACAATTTCAATCGGCGCTGACGCGCCAAAGGGCTTCGCCATCGCCTAGGCCTTGCGCACGTAGCGGTGGGGGACGAAGGGGCTGGGGACGACTTCGCAGGCCTGGGGCTTGCCGCGGACGATCACCTTGAGCGGGGTTCCGACGGCCTTGAAGGCGGGGGGCACGAAGGCGAGCGCGATGCCGCCCTTGAGAACGGGGGAGTGGCCACCGGAGGTGACGCGGCCGATGATGTTCCCGTCCGCGTCGGCCACCTCGGCGCCCTCGCGGGCCGGGGCGCCCTCCAGCACCTTGAGGCAGACCTTCACCCGGGCGGGGCCCTCGGCCAGCTCCTTGACGATGCGGGCGGCGCCGGGGAAGTCGCGCTGTTCGCGGCGGTTCTTGTTGATCGCGAAGGTGAAGCCGGCCTCGACGGGGCTGACGGTCTCGTCCAGGTCGTGGCCGTAGAGGGGCAGGCCGGCCTCCAGGCGCAGCGAGTCGCGGGCGCCCAGGCCGATGGGCTTCACCCGTTCGTCCTGGAGGAGGAGGTTCCAGACGCGGGTGGCCTCCGACGCCGGGAGCGAGATTTCATAGCCGTCCTCGCCGGTGTAGCCGGAGCGCGAGACGATCAGGTCCGTCCCGAAGCCGGGCATCGACCGGATGTCCATGAACACCATGTCGGCGGCGGCCGGCACATGGGCCTGGAAGACGGCGGCGGCCTCGGGCCCCTGCAGCGCCAGCAGCGCGCGGTCCTCGAGCCGGTGGATGGTGACCTGGCCGGCCAGCTCGTCGTCGATGACCTTGAAGTCGTTGTCCTTGCAGGCGCCGTTGACGACGACGAACAGGCCCTGGTCATCCGGACGCCCCGCCATCAGGTCGTCGACGATGCCGCCGTGTCTGTTGAGCAGGACCGAGTACTTCTGCTTGCCGGGCTTCAGCCCGATGAAGTCGCCGGGGACGACCTCCTCGAAGGCGGACAGGGGCGAGACGCCGGTCAGGCGGGCCTGGCCCATGTGGCTCACGTCGAACAGGCCGGCGTGCTCGCGGGTCCAGAGATGCTCCTGCATCACGCCCATCGGGTACTGGACCGGCATGCTGTAGCCCGCGAACGGGACCATGCGGGCGCCCAGCGCGATGTGCGCATCGGTGAGCGGGGTGGTCTTGAGCGATTCCGACACGGGCGACCTCGGCTGACGATCCGGCGCGCGGCGGGACCGGCCCGGATTGGGCGGAGTCCCGACGTCGCACGCCCCCGCTGTCCTTTAGGCCTGAGAGATTTCGGAGCGCCGACGGTCGGCGATCCCCTGCTCCTTCGGCGCCGCCCTAGGCCCTGAGGCGTCGGGAGAACTTTCCAGCGTTCATCAGCCCGCGCGGTCCTTTTGCCTGAGCGTTTCCGGGGCGGTTGCGCCTTCGGCTCTCCGCCGTCGCCGGGGCGAAGGAGGAGTCTCTCCCGCGAGAGTTGGGGACTAGGTGTCTGAGGCGGGCGGGGGAGTCAATGGGGAGGTGGGGGTGGGGGAGGTTAAGCCGAGGGCTGACCCATAACGACCTTGGATGATGCGCCCACTGGCTGCCTGACCACCGACAGAGCTCCACCCCCGCCGCAAATGACGTCGATGTCTGATCCTTCCGCCGTAAAGCTCGCGGTCCAGCCCTCATAGCCAGCCGAGGTCGTCAGAATCTGCAACCGCTGGCCGCCGGCGAACGCAACGACAAGGTCGCCGGTACTCCTATCCACGACCACATCGGAAATCGGGTTGTTACGAAAAAGCGTATTGGCTTCGCCCTCCACGTCCATCGGGTGGCCGAGGCCGAACGGATGACCATCGTCGGCCGACGTGAAGGCGACCTCGTCACCAGCGATAATCCGCCACGTGGTGGAGACGAAGACTCCGCATTCGCCGAGGGAGAGTGACCATCCGTGGTCAAGGCGTTGAAAGAGGGCGACCCCGGCGACACATTGTTCGCGCATCAAGCCCAGCACGTGTGCCCGCATGCCCGCTCCGCTCCATGCATATCCGCCGGAGCATACCTTAGGCCCGACGTCCGTCGAGAGCGGCCCTTTTGAGCCTTAAATCCATGGCCGCCAGTTTGCCTTGGGGTCAGCCGATCTCAAGGACGGCCCGGAGGGCCGCCGCGGGGCGGCGCGGGCGTAGCTCGCGTCCTTGACATCGACGGACCCCAAGGCTCGCATCATCCATGGGTTTTAAGGGCGGGTGTGTCCCGGGGGGGGGGGGATGGGGGCCAGCTTGGAGATGTCCTTACTCTCAGGGGCCTTCGAAAATGTCCGGATCTGCGCCCTGCCTAGGCGGTTCCTCTGCTTGCCGGCGCTCCACGCGCGCCGCGTCCCTTCGCCTTGCTTTGGCTTCGCGCTCCGCCTCGATCTCCGCGAGAGGTCGCAGGGGGATAAGGGAATCGAACTCTCCAGAAAACGAGGGAGGCAGTCGCCAATGGCTGCCCTTCTCCGCCTCGTCGGCTAGCCTGACGAGTACGGGAATCCTAACCGCCGACAATGTCGAGATACGGCCAGCGGACCTACGTCCGCTGTTGGCGCATCATCGTTACGTCTGGAACGGCCGCACCGCAGCGTGCCAGCCTCTTCCGCTTCCTCAAGGACGGCGCGGGCGCGCCGCCGCTGGGGCGGTTGGGCGCGGGGCGCCCGAAAGGGAACCGCGGAAAAACGCGGAAAGGCGGCGACGCTCAGGGGAAGTCCGTTTGAGGCGAGGTCATGTGGTCTCAGGTTCCAAGAGGGCCTCGTCAGATGTTCCCGCGAGCAACTTCCGCAAAGCCGACTGAAAGCGGCTCAGGTCGTTGTAGCCAGCTTCGAACCAGGTCTGTGTCCGGCGAGCGGCGCCCGGAGGACCATCGTCGCCATCCATGCGGTCGGCGACAATGACGCTGATCACCAAGCGCCCGGTCGGCCTGAGAGGCTCAACTCGGATTTGCAGATTGATCTCGTCAAGGCGCTCGTCCTGGCTGCTCCAATAGCCACCCTGCAGCGTTGGTGGATGGTCAGCGGGCAACGGATAAGCACCGAGCGCTTCGCAGAACGTATCGAGATCGCCGCGACTAAACCATGCTGCGCCATGGCCTGCGAAGCCATGTGCCTCGACATGGGCGTGGAGCTCGCCGTGCCATTCGTCTTCAGGTTGGTAGTTGATACGCAGGGTCGGCATAGGCCGATGATAGGGGCACGCGAGCGACTTCGGCCACTGGGAGCACAGCCAGGCCGTGCCTTAAATCCATGACGGCCAGTTTGCCTTGGGGTCCGTCGATCTCAAGGACGGCCCGGAGGGCCGCCGCGGCGCGGCGCGGGCGGAGCCCGCGTCCTTGACATCGACGGACCCCAAGGCTCGCATTATCCATGGATTTTAAGGGCGGGTGTGTCCCCGTGGGGACGGGATCCTGGCGGACGCGGACTTCACGCCTCCTCGCCCCCCGCGAAGCGAGAGGGGAGAGGGTCGGGAGAGGGGCGGCGCAGGAGGGGCCGCCGCCGCTCCGGGTTCAGCCAGGACCCACAGACGGATGCTCACCACCGCACGCGTCGAGAATGGTGTCGCACACGCCCTCCCGGTTCGTCAGGACAGCGGCGTTCCAGAACCGGATGACGCGGAGGCCCAGGCCTTCAAGGTAGGCCGTCCGGCGCGCGTCATACGCGACCTGGTCCGAATGCTGGCCTCCGTCCAGTTCGACGACGAGCCCGGCCTCGACACAGAGAAAGTCGACAATGAAAGGCCCTTTCGGAACCTGCCGCCGCCATCGCCACCCGCCCAAGCGTCGGGCGCGGAGGGCGTTCCAAAGCCGCGCCTCAGCGTCGGTATCGTCCCGACGTAGCGCACGGGCGCGATCGCGCGGTGTGGTGTCCTTGAGCGTCTTGAAGGTCGCCATGGCGCCGATGGTGGGTCATGGCTGGACCGTCGTGCAAGCGTCGAGGTCGGCGTCGCCCCTCTCCCTGCCCTCTCCCCTCTCTTCCCCCGGCCTTGGGCCGGGGTCGGGGGGAGAGGAGGGCCTTTGAGGCGTCGCGGGGCTGAACGGGGTTTTTGCAGAATGTGGGCCCGGATTGGGCCGGGACGGGGTAGGAGGGGCGCTTCTGCCTCCCCCTTTTCTGAACACGAGACATTCCCATGCCGGCCTACACCATCGTCACCACCAGCGCGGCGCAAGGCACGGAGACGGCCGAGGTCAATACGCTGGTCGATGAGTTCGCGACCGAGGGCGAGGCGATCGGGTATGCGCGCCGGATGGCCGACGAGATGCTGGGCATGGCCGCGCAGCTCGACCTGGACTTCGACTTCAGCAACGTCGGGCTCTACGACGGCGACCTGATCGACGCGGAGCTGGACCCGACCGATCCGGCGTTCATTGGCATGTGGGTGCTGGACGAGAGCGGGGTCGCCTTCGTCACCGCCGAGGACATCCGCGAGGGCGCGGCCGAGGAAGCGCCGGCCGAGTAAGCCGGGTTTTGTTCTTCTTTCGTTCTTGACATTCTCAGGGGAATGTGGGACGGTTCAGGCAGCGTTGATCGGTGTGCCCGGGGCCTGAGGGCCGGGCGCCGGCGGCGCGACGAACCCCCACATTCGAGAGATCTGCGATGGCTGAGGATGTCGATCCTGGCGCGGCGCCCCTGTGCGAGGGCGTTGGCGTTGGCGCGGGCGGTGGCGCGGGCGGGAAACGGAAGAAGCACCGCACCCCCGTGCGGTATTCGCCCGAGCTGGCGGCGAGGCTGTGCACGCGTCTGGCGCGGGGCGAGTTGCTGTATCACATCGCCCGGAGCCGGGGGATGCCGACGCCGGCGGCGGTGTCGCAGTGGGCGCGGGACAAGCCGGACTTTGGCGAGGCGCTGCTGGAGGCGCGGCGGGCCGGGGGGCGGCCGGCGGGGACGCGGGGGCCGGCGTTCACCCACTCCGAGGCGCTGGACGACGAGATCTTCGAGCGGCTGTGCGAGGGCTGGAGCCTGACCGCCATCGGGCGCGACCCGACGATGCCCAGCCTGTCGACCCTGTTCTACTGGCGCCGGCGGCGGCCGGAGTTCGAGGAAATGGTGCAGCGGGGGATGCGGATCCGCGCCGAGCGGGTGTGCGACGAGAGCTGGGAGATGGCGTGCGAGGCGACGCCGGAGACCGCCTATCTGACCTCGGTGAAGCTGGGCCACATGCGGTGGATGGCCGGGGTGATGGCGCCCAGGGTGTTCCGCCTGAAGATGGTGGAGCCGGCGCGGGCGCCGGAGACGGTGCGGACGCTGTACCGGCACTTCGGCGTCGAGGTGGATCCGGCGACCGGGGCGAAGCGGGTGGTGGCCTGGACGCCCAATCCCGAGACCGGACAGGTCGAGTGCGAGGACACGCCAGGCTGGCGGCCACCGGCCGGGTACCTGCGCTTGCCCGGGGGGTGAGGGGCGGGTAAGCGGCGGCTCTGACCAGACGGACTGGAGGTTGGGGGCTTGGCGATGACGGGACGCGCGGACGGGATCGGACGGCGGGCCGCGGGGATCCTGCTGGCGGCGGGGCTGCTGCTGCTGGGCGACGCCGGCGCGGCGGGCGCGGCGCCGGTGACCGACGGCGTGCTGGGCAAGTTCGTCGGCGCCTGGGCGATCAGCGGGACCACGCGGGGCGAGGCGACGGCGACGATGGCGCAGGTGCGGCCGGCGTTCGGCGGCGCCTTCGTCGAGCTGCACATCAAGGATCCGTCGGCGAAGTCGGACTATGAGGCCCGCGTTTTCCTGGGCCAGGACGACGACGGGACGGTGGTGGTCCACTGGCTGGACGGGACCGGCGGCGGCTCGTCGCGGACCCTGGGGACGGGGCGGATCGTGGGCGATCGGCTGGACCTGACCTTCGCCTATCCCGAAGGCGAGATGCGCAACCAGCTGAGCTACGACCGTGCGCAGGACGCCTGGCGGATGCGGATCGAGATGGGGCCGAAGGCGGCGCCGCGGGTGTTCTCCGACTGGCGGTTCGTGCGGCGGGCCGGGCGCTGAAGCGGGCGGGAGCCGCATTCTGGACACCCTTGGCCGGTTGGCTTGGGGACATGCGGATGTGGATCAGGACGATTCTGCTGGGCGCGCTGGCGGCCCTTGCGCTCGGCGGCGCGGCGCTGGCGCAGTACGCGCCCGAGGCGGTGCGGGTGCTGGAGCGGGCGCAGGCGGCGAGCGGCGGCAAGGCCTGGGCGCGGGTGGCTGGGATCCACGAGATCGGGACCGAGGGGGGCTTCCGCTATGAGCGGTGGGCCGATCCGCTGCGGTTCGGATTGCGGACCGACATCGGCGGACCGGCGGGGCGGGTGGTGCGCGGCTACAACGGGGCCGGCGCCTGGAGCCTGCATCCGGCCGGCGCGAACCTGTCGGACGAGCCGGCGCCCGACCTGGGCGAGGCGCGGGCCGAGGCCTACGTGGCGGGCTATGGCTATTACTTCCGCAGCCGGTTCGATGCGCGGGCCAGCTATGTGGGCGCGCGCCAGGCGGCCGGGCGGTCGTTCCAGGTGGTGCGGGTGCATCCCAACGGCGGCGCGGCGCGGGAGCTGTGGTTCGACGACAAGACCGGCCTGCTCGGGCGGATCGTGGCGCCGGGCGGCAAGGCGGCGCGGACCGTGGAGCTCAGCGACTATCGGCGGGTGGGCGGCGTGATGGTTCCGTTCCGGGCGGTGACCGTGGGCGGCGGGCTGGCCCGGCCGCTGGAGCGGGTGCTGGAGGCGGTCAACCTGACCGCGGCGCCGCGCGAGATCTTCAGCCTGCCGCGACTGCCGGGTTGAGGCTCAGCCGGGGGCGCGGACGGCGTCCCAGTTGAACAGGAAGCTGCGGTGCTCGGCCCAGGTCTGGCCGATCACCCGATCGCCGGCCAGGCAGGCGGCGGTGTGATAGGGGCCGGCGCCGTCGGTGGTGCGGAAGCTGACGCAGGTGCGGCCGCGAGCGGTCTTCCAGCGCCCGGCCTCGATGGTGCTGTCGTAGAAGGACCCGGTGACCGCGCCGTCGGGGGCGAGGCGCAGCTCCATGGTCTTGGTGTAGGGCTTGCCCGGCTCGGCGGAGAGATCGACGGTCCAGACGCCGTTCAGCGGAGACGGCGCGGGGGCCTGGGCGGCGGCGCCGGTGGCGGCGAGCAGGGTGATCAGGCCGACGGCGCGCCACATGGGGTCTCTCCTCAAGAGTCTGCGGGCGGAGGGTGGCCCGACCCAACGCGCGGGGCAAGCGGGCGCCGCGCCATGGCCCAGCTTTCGCCGCAAGGGCCGGCCAGGGTCCGCTTGGCGACAGGGGGACGATCATGACGACGGGCAGGCGACTTGGGGTGGCGGCGGCGGTGTTGCTGGCGTGGCCGTGGATGGCGCAGGCGCAGACGCGGCCGGCGCTGGAGGATCCCGAGGCGACCATCGTCGAGGAGCTGGTGGTGGTGGCGCGGGAGCGGGGGCCGGCCTGGTGGCGGGTCTCGGACGGCGACACCACGGTCTATATCCTGGGCGCGCCATCGACATTGCCGCCGGGCGTGGCGTGGGACCGCAGCGTGCTGGAGCGGCGGCTGAAGGGTGCGCACACGCTGGTCATGGGCACGACGTTGCAGGCGGGGCTGAAGGATGTGCCGGCGCTGTTGCGGCTGCGGGGCCAGCTAAAGTCGAAGACGCCCATGGAGGACGCGCTGCCGGCGCCGTTGCAGGCGCGCTTCGAGGCGGCGCGGATGCGGCTGGGCAAGCCGGCCAGCCGCTATTCGGGCTGGCAGCCGGTGGTGGCGGGACAGCTGCTGATGGCGGATGCGTACGGGCCCGGGAACGGCTGGGGCTCGGTGGAGACGACGGTGCGCAAGGTGGCCAAGGCCAACAAGGCGCCGGTGCGCAGCACGTCGCGCTATCCGCTGGTGCCGTTCCTGAAGACCGCGATCGCGGGGCTGACGCCCGAGCGGCAGGCCGAGTGCATGGCGGGCGCGTTGAGCGACGTGGAGGCCGGGGCTGCGCCCTATCGCCGGGCGGCCGAGGGCTGGGCGCGGGGCGACGTGGGCGCGGCGCTGGGCCAGCCGCGGGGGTTCGACAAATGCCTGCTGGTGCTGTCGGGCGGGGCGGCGCTGTGGCGCACCGCGACGCGGGACAACGCCAACGACATCGAGACCGCGCTGAAGACGCCGGGCCACGCGGTGGCGGTGATCAACCTGCGCCGGCTGCTGGCCGAGGACGGGGTGATCGCGCAGCTGGAGGCCAAGGGGCTGAAGGTGACCGGGCCGGGCGAGGCGGGATAGGTCTGGAGCCTGAGCGCACGGCGATCTACGAAGAGGGATGCTGCGCCTGTTCCTGATCGTCATCCTGGTTCTCGCCGCCGCCTGGGGCGCGGCCGCCGTCGCCGCCGAGGTGGCCAGCCGGGCGGGGAAGCCGCGCGGCGAGATGATCGACATCGGCGGCGGGCGGAAGCTGCGGCTGGTCTGCGAGGGGCCCCGCAGCGCACGGCCGGTGGTGTGGATGGAGGCCGGGGCGTTCAGCGGGGCGGCGGACTTCGCGGCGATCCAGCAGATGCTGACGGCCAAGGGGCTGCGCTCGTGCGCCTACGACCGGGCGGGGATGGGCTATTCGCCGGCGGGCCCCGATCCGCGGGACGGGGACGCCATCGTGGCCGACCTGGAGGCGCTGGTCGCCGCGTCGGGCGAGCGGGGGCCGTTCGTGATGATGGGCCACTCGATGGCCGGGCTGTACGTGCGCCAGTTCGCCCTGCGCAATCCGGACAAGGTGGTGGGGCTGGTGCTGCTGGATGCGGTGACGCCGGAGATGATCGGCCTGCCCGGCGCGCAGAAGTTCGTGGACGGGATGACCGGGCTGGCGCGGCTGGGCGCCGTCGTCGGGCCGTTGAAGGCGCCGCTGTACCTGATGGGCGACCGGATCGGCCTGCCGCCGGCGGCCAAGGCCGAGAAGCGCCGGGGGTTCATCTCGGCGACGCAGAGCCAGGCGGCCTATGCCGAGGTGCTGAGCTGGCGGGCGGCGGCGGAACAGGCGCAGGCGGCGGGCGAGCTTGACCCCAACTGGCCGGTGGCGGTGATCACGGCGGGGCCGACGACCGGGCCGATGGAGGGCTGGAACCTGGTGCGCCAGGCGCCGGCGCGCGGCTCGAAGGCCGGCTCCATCGACGCGGTCGAGGCGGCCAGCCACACCACCATGCTGGGGCTGACCTACGGCGACCGGGTGGTGGCGGGCGTGGAGCGGGTGCTGGCGGCGCTGCCGGCTCAGCCCTAGCAAGCTGAGCCACTGGACGGCGGGGGCCGCGCGCCCCATCTGGCCTGAGGCGCAAGACGAAGGCATCCGATGGCCCGACGGCTCTTTTCGACCCAGCTGATGATCGCCCTGACGATCATGGCCTCCCTGGCGCTGGCGCAGGGGGTGCTGGCGGGATGGAACGCCAACCGGGCCGAGGCGCAGGTGATGCGCGGCCGCGTGGCGGGCGATCTGCAGTCGGGATTCTGGGAGCTGTCGGCGACCAAGCAGCGGCTGCGGGCGTGGTCGCTCCGGGCTCTGATCGGCGCGGACCATGCGCCGGGCGACGGCGAGATGCTGCGCCAGCGGATGGCCGGGATCGTCGACCGCCTGCAGGTCCTGAGCGTCGAGGCCGAGCGCATGGACCGGCAGGCCGGCGTGGTGTCGACCGAGGGCTCGGCGCGCGACGAGACCCTGGCGCTGCTGGAGGCCAGCGTGGTGGCGCTGCGCGAGCCCATCGCCGAGATCAACCGCCGGGGCCCGACCCGCGACGCGCGCACGGCCTGGGCGGCGATCGAGTCGGTGTTCGACCGCGGGGCGGGGCGCGACCTGCGCGAACTGCTGAACCAGCGGATCGAGACCGAGGCGCAGATCCTGAAGCAGGCGCGGGCGGCGGCGGACCGGTCGCTGGCGCGGGTGGCGCTGATGACCACGGCGACGGCGGTGCTGCTGGGCCTGACGGCGCTGGTGCTGGCCCTCTACTTCGCGCGCGCGCTGCGGCGGCCGCTAGCGGAGATGTCGGCGGTGGCCAAGGCCTTCGAGCAGGGCCAGCTGACCCACCGGATGCCCACCGACGGCTACAAGGAGTTCGCCCGCTTCGGCGACAGCATCAACCGCATGGCGGCCGAGCTGCTGGCGCGGCGCGAGCAGGAGGCGGGCATTCGCGCCGAGCTGGAAGTGCAGGTGGCGGTACGGACGCGGGAGCTGGAGGCGGCCCTGGGCGAGCTGCGCCAGGCCGAGACCCGCCGCCGCCAGCTGCTGGGCGACATCAGCCACGAACTGCGCACCCCGATGACGGCCATCCGCGGCGAGGCGGAGGTGGCGCTGCGCGGGGCGACCAAGGCGGCCGGCGTCTATCGCGAGGCCCTGTCGCGGATCGGTCAGGCGGCGCGGCAGATGGGGACGCTGATCGAGGATCTGCTGATGATGGCCCGGAGCGACGCGGAGGTGCTGTACCTGGACCTGGCAGACCTGGACGCCAACGCTCCGCTGGAGGAGGCCCTGGCCGGCGCCTCGTCCGTGGCGCGGCAGCGGGACCTGACCCTGAAGGTGGACGCCGATCCCGCCCCGGCGCCGGTGCGCGGCGACGGCCAGCGGCTGCAGCAGATCATGGTGCTGCTGATGGACAACGCGCTGCGCTACTCGCGGCCGGGCGGCGAGGTGACGGTGAGCGCCGGCCCCGATCCGGAGGCGCCGGGGACGTGGCGACTGCGGATCGTCGACCACGGCGTTGGGATTCCCCCGGAGGATCTGCCGCGGGTGTTCGAACGCGGGTTCCGCGCCGCCAACGCGCGGGCGCACAGGTCGGATGGGACCGGCCTGGGGCTGTCGATCGCGCGGGCGCTGGCCGAACGGCAGGGCGGCGGGATCACCCTGGAGAGCGCGGCGGACACGGGAACGGTGGCGACACTGCGACTGCCCCTGATCCAGGCGGCGGGCTAAGGACAGGCGATGCATATCCTGATCGTCGAGGACGACGCCCGCGTTTCGGATTTCCTGGACCGCGGCCTGCGCGCCGAAGGCTACAAGGTGCGGGTGGCGAAGGATGGTCCGTCGGGCATCCAGGCCGCCGGCGAAATGGCCGCCATGCTGAGCGAGCTGGACCAGGCTGGTGTGATCCTGCTGGACCTGATGCTGCCGGTGGTGAACGGGATCGAGGTCTGCCAGACCCTGCGGGCCGCCGGCAACATGACGCCCGTGCTGATGCTGACCGCCCTGGGCGCCGTCGAGGATCGAGTCGCTGGGCTCAGGATGGGCGCCGACGACTACATGGTGAAGCCGTTCGCCTTCGAGGAGTTGCTGGCGCGCATCGAGGCGCTGCTGCGGCGGCCGCGGAACCAGCGAGTCACCCCGGACCGACGGTTGACCGTGCAGGATCTGGAGCTGGATCGCACCACCATGCGGGTGTTCCGCGACGGGCGGGAGATCGCGATGACGGCCCGCGAACTGGCGCTGCTGGAACTGTTCATGTCGTCGCCCGGGCGGGTGCTGAGCCGGGAACGTATCCTCTCCAACGTCTGGGGCGTGGACGAGGACCCGCTGACCAATGTGGTCGATGTCTATGTGCGGCGCCTGCGCGCCAAGATCGACGACAGCGAACAGCCCTCGCTGATTTCCACCGTGCGAGGGCTGGGCTATCGGATGGAGACGGGACCGAGGGTCCCAGGCTGAACCCGGGACCCCCCGCCGACCGCGTCGATCAGCCGTCGTAGGGCAGCGACGAGTGGTGCACGACGATGCGGATCGCGCCGTCGTCGGTCTTCTTGAAGGTCCAGGTCTTGTCCACCGTGGTGACCTTGCCGTCCTTGTCGGTGATCATGACGTTGCCCATGGTGTTGGCGGTGTCGCCATGGATCTGCACGGCGGCGTTCTTGATCTCGACGGAGCGCCAGCCCTTGAGGGCGAAGCCCGTGTCCTTCGGATACTTCGGATTGTGGCCGACGAAGTAGGCCAGGGCGCCTTCCTTGGAGGTGCGGAAGGTCTGCGGCGCTTCAGTCAGGGTCGGCTTGAAGGCGACCGGGCCCAAGTCATAGGCGTAGGCCTTGTCGAGCACGTCGCTGGCCAGCTTGCGGGCCTTGTCGATGCCACCGGTTTCGTACGCGCGGGAGATCGCGACCAGGGCCTCGCCCCAGGCCTTCTGGGCGGCGAGGACTTCGCTCTCGGTGAGCGTTCCGCGATAGACGGCTTCGGCCGAGGCGCTGGCCGGGACCAGGGCGGTCGCGGCGAGCAGGGAGGCGGCGAGGAACAGGGACTTGGTCTTCATGGTTTAGCTCTCCTGTTGTGTCGGCGGCGGCGCCGCACGACGATTTCGAGGGGTTGAAGAACCGGCGCCGCCGCCGGGGCGTGCGGCGCAGGATGGGGTTCAGTCGGCGGCCGCCATCGGCGTCGCGACGTTGCGTTGCTGGACGGCGGCGAGCAGGCCGGCGGCTTCCGCGGGGGCGAGGCCCACGGTCACGTCGGCGCCGTTGGCGTCCTTGAACCGCATCGTCCACGGGGTGCGGTCGGCGGCGCGGTAGGACGCCGCGATCTCGCGGACGGTGTCCTCGGGGATCTCCACCACGACGCGGACGTATTGGCCGCAGATCGAGATCGATTCGAAGCACTCGTCCTGCCAGTGGTAGGCGATGCGAGGGCTGACCTTCCGGAGCTCGCCGCCCGAGCGGAACTGGGCGACGTCGAGGCTCTTCTTGGGCCCGGCGTAGTAGAGGTCGTACGAGATCTGCCAGGACCTCGCGCCGGTCTTGCGGTCGATGGTCGACTGCAGATGGGCGTCGCCGACATGGGCGCCGGTCGCGCTGCGGTCGCGCTTGTAGGCGGGCTTGGTGGACAGCACGACGCCGTCCTCCAGCGGGTCGTCGATCACCGCGATCCGGCTGGCGAAGTCCTGCGGCGAGAGGCTGGCGAGCGAGCGCGGCAGCTCGATCGCGCCGGCCGCCGGGGCGGTCGCCAGCAGGCCGACCAGCGCCGCGGCGCCGGCCAGCCGGCGTAGCGCGCCGACCTTCGGGGGGGTGAGATACATTGATGTCTCCATGCGTTTCGGTCCGACGCCCAGTGTTCAGAACTGGACGTTGGTGGTGATGCTGAGCGCGTGGTGGACGGCGTTCTCGCCGCGCCGGACCACGTACTGGTTGAGGTATCCGGGCTCGACCGTGACGGTCCGGGTCACCGGAACCGACACCCCGACGAAGCTGCGCACCAGGTGCAGGCCATCACGCTGGCCCCAGTCGGTGTTGTTCAGCCCGAAGAACAGTTCGTTGGTCGCCACCGCGCGAACCTTGCCGGCCACCGGCGCGGTCAGACGGAACTGCTGACGGACCCGGATCCCGGTGTCGTCGCGGCCCTCGACCCAGCGCTGTTCGACCCGGGTGCGCCCGTTCAGGGTCAGACCCTTGCCGTCGCCGGCGGCGCGGAAGGACAGCTGCTGCCACGTCCGGTGTTCGTGGGTGGCGGCGCGTCCCGCAGGCTTGGTCCGCACATAGGCGTAGCCGACGAAGGCGCTGGTGGTGTCGTTCAGCCGGTAGCCGACCGCCGGTCGCACGATGATCTGGCCGAGGCGCGAGGCGTCGTCGAAGAACCGCGCCTGGGTGTCCATCGTGAAGAGGGTGCGGGGACCCAGGTCGGCGTTGAACTGGGCCACCGACCAGACCTGGTTGTCGACCTCCGCGGCCTGGCCGGTCCCCGCGACGAGCGCGAGGCCGGCCGCGGCGGCGGCGGACCGGGTCAGAAGCGCCATGCCAGCCCCGCGCTGACCACGAGCGGGTCAAGCTTGTGCTTGCTCTGCAGGACGTTGACCGCCCCGGCGTTGAAGCGGGCCGTGGTGTCCACGAAGTACTGCTTCACATCCAGGGACAGGCCGAAGGGCATGTCCTTGAGCGGGATGTCGACGCCGGCCTGGAGAACAAAGCCCAGTTCGTTCGACAGGTCGGCGCTGGTGGCGCCAAGGCCGCGGGCGCCGGCGCCCAGGCCCTCGCCGAAGAACATGAAGTAGGTCCCACCGGCGCCCACGTATGGCTTCACGCCGTTCTCGAGGGGGAAGTGGTACTTCAGCGTCACCGTCGCGGGGATGACCTCGGCGTTCTCGATCAGGCGCGCGCCCTTGACCGAACCGGTCCCGGTGACGTCGTGCTGGCTGACGCAGCAGTAGGTCTCGACCGAGATGTTCGGGGTGACGAAGTACTCCGCCACGATGGTCGGCACGTAGGCGGTGTCGGCCTTGGTGTTGGCGCCGGCCGGCAGCGGGATGCGGTCGCGGGTCACCGAGGTGATGCCGCCATCGACATCCACCATCGTGGCCATCGCCTTGATCTGAATGTCGCCGGCCTCAGGCGCGGCGGCCGTGGCGACGGTCGCGACGGCGCTGGCGGCCATGAGCGTGGCGGCGAAGGTCCAAGACCTTGAATTCATGGGTGATACTCTCCTCAAGCAGGCGGTGAGCCGCCTTGAGGAGTCATCTATGGAGCCGTTGTGAACCGCGCCTGTCGTCAGGATTAACGGGAGATTACAGCCAAGCTAGGGGCAGCCCCAACGCCCCCGGCGCCCGCTTGACAGGCATGACCGCCGCGCGCGCCTCATCCGCCCAACACCCCCCAGCACCCCACACCCGGCCTTCTTCAACACAATCGATGGGATGCGGACGTTGGGAAAGCTGCGGGGCCATGCCAGCAACCGCGCCATCACCGAACTCGGCGAATAGCCCTCGGGTTCAACCCCACGAGGGACGTTCGCCTCACAAGCGTGTTCCATTGCGGGACACCGCCGTTATCTGTCTAGCTGTAGCAGCGGCCGGTGAGTGGGGTCAGCGACGGGGGAATCTGCAATGTATTTATCCAAGGCCTTGACGGCCGGTGGCGTGGCCGCGGCCGTCCTTCTTCTGGCGCAATCCGCCGGCGCGGCGGTCGTCGTCGACGCAGACAATCTCACGGCGGCGCTGAGCTTCGGCGGTTATTCGGCCTTTAGCTCCAAAGATGCCGTGCGCGAGAGGAACTCGGGCCTCGCCCAGACCTGGACGAGCACGATCACCGGCGAGTTGGACTCGATCGAACTCTGGGCCTACTCGAACGCCAGCGCCTTCAATCTCACGCTGTCGATCTACCAGGGCGGGTCCGACCTGGCGCCGGGCACGACCCTGCTGGGAAGCGCCGTGTTCGCGAGCCAGGCGTCGTGGCAATCCACCCAGCAGGTCATCGCCTTTGACCTGTCGGCGCTGAATATCGCGACGGTCGCAGGGCAGTCGCTGACGTTCGCGCTGGACGTGGACGACTGCACGGTCGTCGGCTGCAGCAACGTCTTCTATAATCCTGTGCACGCCACCCCCGACTATGCCGGCGGCATGGCGTTCATCCTGGATCCGGACCCGCGCAGCATCGGCGACGACCTCAATTTCAGAGTCCTCGTCGAGTCAGCCGTGCCGGAGCCGACCTCATGGGCCCTGATGATCGCCGGCTTCGGCCTCGCCGGCGGCAGCCTCCGCCGCCGCCGCACGGCGGCGCTGTCGCTCTAGGTCCACGGGGTCCAAGGGACACGCCCCAGGCCACGGCGTGTGCAACGCCCCTCTCCCTGCCCTCTCCCCACTCTTCCCCCGACTGAACGCCGGGGTCGGGGGGAGAGGAGGTGAGCACCTGCGTCCGCCGTTCTCCCCCGCCGGCCTTCCACGCCGTTACATCCGGTCGGGCGTGGCGATCCCCAGGAGGTCCAGGGCCAGTTCGAGTTGGCGCAGGGTGGTGGCGGCGAGGGTCAGGCGCGAGGCCTTGACCGCCGGCTCGGCCTGCATGATCGGGCAGGCGGCGTAGAAGCGGGAGAAGGCCTGGCTGAGGCGATAGGCGTGTTCGGCCAGGGCGTTGGGGGCGTAGCGGTCGTAGGCCTCGCCCAGGGCGGCGTCGAAGGCGTCGAGGGTCAGGACCAGGTCGCGTTCCGCCGGCTCGGTGGCGGTGACGGCACCCTGGGCCGCGCCCTCCTCGGCGGCGCGGCGCAGCAGGCTCTTCACCCGCACCGCCT
This sequence comes from uncultured Phenylobacterium sp., assembly GCA_964575195.1. Taxonomy (GTDB): domain Bacteria; phylum Pseudomonadota; class Alphaproteobacteria; order Caulobacterales; family Caulobacteraceae; genus Phenylobacterium. Next base: position 239,156 of record CAZNPJ010000005.1, on the reverse strand, counting down.
GGTACAGCAGGTAGGGGCCGGTCTTGCCCTCGAAGCTCATGAAGCGGTCGAGGTCGAAGACGTAGGAGGTGCCGCGGAAGTTCTGCAGGTCGGCGAACTTCAGGGCCGCGACGGCGACCTTGCCGGCGGTGGCCTCGAATTCCTCGGGCGGCAGGTTCTCGCCGAGGCCCGCCTCCTGAAGGCGCTCGCGGGCCTTCGAGCGGGTCAGCTCGATCAGGTCGTTCAGTTTGAGGACGCCGCCTTCGCGGGTCTTGAAGGGCTTTCCGTCGGTCCCGTTCATCGTGCCGAAGCCGATGTGCTGCAGCTGGCCCTCCGTGGCATAGCCGGCGAGGTAGGCGGCGCGGAAGACGATCTCGAAATGGTCGGCCTGGCGCTGGTCGACGCAGTAGATGATCAGGTCGGGGCCGAACAGCTGCTTGCGATCGAGGATCGTGGCCAGGTCGGTGGTGCCGTACATGGCCGAGCCTTCCGACGAGACCACCAGCAGCGGGTCGGGGCTGGGCACGGTGACCACCGAGCCGTCGGGCAGCTTCTTCTTCTTGGTCTCGCCCTCGCGGGCCACGCGGATGATGCGGGCGCCCTGGTCGTCGACCAGCAGGCCCTTGGCGTCCAGTTCGGCGACCATGGCCGGGATCAGCGGCTCGACGTCGCTCTCGCCCTTCCACCAGTCGAAGTCGACCCCCAGGGCGTGGAAGTCGCGCTCGAGCGCCACGCGGGTGACATCCCGGAAGCGTTCCCACAGCGCGTAGTAGCCCGGCTGTTTCGTCTGCAGCGCGGCGGTGATCTTGCGGGCGCGGTCGCGGTAGTCGGTGTCGGTCTTACCCTTGGCGGCGGCCTCGGGATAGAGCCGGTCCAGGTCGGCCAGGCTGACCTGGTCGAAGGCCGAAACGTCGCCCTGGCCGCCGGCATTGATGGCCTCGACCACCGCGGCGACCGCGGGCTTCTCGTCCATGACGGCGCCGATCAGCAGGCCCATCTGATAGCCCCAGTCGCCGAAGTGGGCGTCGCCGACCACCTCGTCGCCGCGGAAGCGGTAGAGGCGCTTGAGGCTCTCGCCGATGATCGAGGCGCGCAGGTGGCCCACGTGCATCGGCTTGGCGACGTTGGGGCCGCCGTAGTCGACGATGATCTTGCGCGGCTGGGCGACGCGCTCGGCGCCGGCGCGGGGATCGGCGGCGATGGCGTCGGCGCGATCGGACAGGGCGGCCTCGGCCACCTTGAGGTTGATGAACCCCGGACCGGCGATCTCGACAGCGGCCAGGCGCGGATCGCCCGCCAGCTGTTCGGCCACGGCGGTGGCGATCTCGCGCGGGTTCTTGCCCAGGCGCTTGGCGGCGGCCAGCGCCCCGTTGGACTGGAAGTCCGCCAGGTCGGGACGGTCGGAGGGGGTGACACGGCCCAGTTCGGGCGGCGCGCCAATAGCGGCGAAGGCGGCTTCCACCGCCTCGCCCAGCACCGATTTCAGATCGCTCATGGGGTGGGCGTAGCGGGGTTGGTGGTGGCGCTGGCCTGGCCGACGTTGAGGCGGAAGCGTTTGCCGTCGCGGTTGAAGGCGGCCATCTGCGGCGTCACCTCGAAGCCGATGAGGACCTCGAAGTTGGAGCCGGAGGTGGCGATCGAGGCGCGCGGGATGGTGATGTTGGCGATGTTCTCGGTCACGTAGACCCGGTCGACGCCTTCCGGGAAGGTGACGGGCAGATCGAAGGTTTCCTTGGCCAGCACCGACTTGTTGCGGTCGGTGACGGCGACCCAGTAGCGGTAGGTCTTCTGGCGGCCCGAGGCCTGGGGCCCCTTGCCCATCTCGAACAGCACTTCCATCGTGACCTGGATCGGCTGATCGTCCTTGTAGGCGCAGCCGGCGGAGATGCCCTGGATCTCGCCCGAAAAGGCGACGTTGGCGGAGGCCTCGCGGCCGTCCTTGAAGTCGACGTAGCGCGCCGCGTCGTACAGCGACTTCACGAACGGGCAGGGACCGGCGTTGCGCAGGGCCTGGAGCGGCGCCTGGTTGTCGCCCCACTCCTCCTTCTGCTTGCGCTTCTTGGCGGCCTCTTCCTGCTGCTTGCGCGCCTCGGCGTCGGGGTCGCGGCGGCCTTGGGCGTAGGAGAAGGTCGGCGCGGCGGACAGCGCCGTAAGAACGGCGGCGGCGACGAGCATTTGGCGGCGCATGGGAGGCGTCTCGAACAGAAGGGCTGCGAGGAGTCCGCAGCGTCACGGCGGTAAGTACAGCCTGACGACTATGGCTGCAACGCGGCCCATCGGCGTCGTCGCCGACATCGGGCGCGACCGCGCGCGCCGCCCGTCGTGGAACGGCGTTTACTTCCGCGGGGTCCGCATGTCAGCGTTCGGCAAGGCTGTGGGGTGGAAACGATGGGCGCGTTGCGGAACAGGCTGGCGGTCGGCGTGGTCTTGGCGGCGGGGGTGGCCGCCGCGGTCGCGGTCGCCGCGCCGACGGGCGGGGTCATCGACGTCGACCTGGATCAGGGCTGGTCGGCCAAGACCATCAGCGCCTGGACCGGGGCCAACCAGGGCTCGCGGTTGCTGCCGCTGGCCTGGTTCAGGGCGCTGGAGCAGCCGGGCGAGGGCGGCGGGATGTTCCTGGATCCGGCCTATATGGCGGGCTTCCGCTACCTGCCCGGGGACGATGGGCTGCCCCTGGGCTTCACGACGGACGGGCAGGACGACCGGCGGTTCGTGGAGACGAAGCGCCGGTGGGTCGCGGGGCAAGGGTCGCGGGAACCCTGGGTGGGGATGAGCTGCGGCGCCTGCCACACCAGCGAGCTGCGCTATGGGCCGCATCGGATGCGGATTTACGGCGGCGCCACTTTGGCCGACTTCCAGTCGTTCCTGGCGGCGTTCAACCAGTCTCTGGAGGAGACGGCGGCGCAGGACGCCCGGTTCGAGCGGTTCGCCGGGCGGGTGCTGGGGGCGGGGGCGGAGGCGCCGGCCAAGGCCCTGCTGCGGTCCGAACTGCAGCGGACGGTGACCTATCAGCTGGCGCTGGCCAAGATGAACGCGGCGCCGATCGCCTATGGCTACGGCCGGCTGGACGCCATCGGGCACATCAATAACAAGATCGCCTTCATCGCCCAGCCCTATGCGGCCAAGGGCAACACGCCGGACGCGCCGGTGAGCTATCCGTTCCTCTGGAACGTGCCCCAGCAGAGCGTGATCGAGTGGAACGGCAGCGTGCGGGCGATCCGCGCGCCCACGGCCGAGCCCTTCGATCTGGGCGCCGTGGGACGGAACGTCGGCGAGGTGGTGGGCGTGTTCGGCGAGGTGATCGCGCCGGACGATCCGAAGTCGTCGCGGTTCGTCTCCAGCGTCCACGTCAACAACCTGATCTACCTGGAACAGCAGGTGGGCAAGCTGAAGCCCCCGCGGTGGCCGACCGAGATCTTCCCGGTGGACGCGGCCTTGGTCGCCGAGGGGAAGGATCTGTACCGCCAGCGGTGCGCGAGCTGTCACGTGGAACTCTCGCGGGACGATCTGAAGACGCGGACCGGGCCAGACGGCAAGCCGCTGGAGCGGATGACGCCGATCCTGGCCGCCCAGGGCGAGACGGCCGGCACGGATCCGTGGATGGCGTGCAACGCCACGCTGAACACCGCCGCCACCGGCAAGCTGGAGGGTCGGCGTATCGCGCGGGGCGAGGGCCGGTTCGCGGAGAGCGCCACCTCGCTGTCGATGCTCACCCATGTGGTGAAGACGGTGATGGTCAACGAGATCCCGACCCTGGCGGAAGCGGCGCTGAAGAGCGCGTTCGGGCAGCCGGCTCGGCCGCGGCGCTATGCGGGCGGGGCGCGACCGATGGCCGAGGCCAGCGATCCCTACGCCGCGCGGCGCGCCGCCTGCGAGGCGCGGGCCCGGCCCGGCGGGGTGGCGACCCTGGCCTACAAGGCCCGGCCGCTGACGGGGGCCTGGGCGACCCCGCCCTTCCTGCATAACGGGTCGGTCCCGACCCTCTACGATCTGCTGCTGCCGTCGGCGGAGCGGCCGGTGCGGTTCAATCTGGGGACACGGGAATTCGATCCGGTGCGGGTGGGCTATGTGACCGCGCCGGGGCCGGACAACGACTTCGTCTTCCGGGTGCGCGACGAGCGCGGGCGGCTCATCGAAGGCAACGCCAACGGGGGCCACGACTATGGCAACGCGGCCCTGACCTCCCGCCAGCGGTGGGCGATCGTGGAATATATGAAGGTGATGGGGGATGACCGCTCATCCCCGCCGACGCGGATCAGCTGGTCGGCGTCCGCAGGCGAAGCACGGCGGCCGTGACCATCATGGCGGCAGCCGCGGCCTGCATGTGGGCGACGTAGCGGGGCGCCTCGACGCCGTAGAGCAGCACCGCGAGTGTCCCGGGGATCGCCGCCAGGAGCAGCAGCACCGGCGGCGAGGCGAAGCGGGGCGACCAGGCCGCCAATCCGCAGACGCTCGCCACCGCCAGCAGATTGGCGATGTCGGCCAGCCAGAGCACCTGCAGCTCGCCGGCGAAGGCGAGCGGCAGGGCGGGTTGCTGACCGGGGGCCGCCGTGGTCGCCTCGCCGATCTTCAGGACCCCGGCCCGACCCCAGAGCAGGCCGTGCATGACGCCGTCGAAGGCCAGGAGGACGGCCGTGAGCCCCAGCAGGAGGGTCGCGATCCTGGCGCGCATGTTTGTGTGTCCCCGTCTCGTCCGGTGTCCCCGGCGGGACGGTCGCGCGAACGGCGCCTTGCGGCAAGCGTCCGGGCGTCCGTCCTCGCCGGAGGCGCTGGCGTTCACTGTGCGGCGAGCTTGGCGGGCGAGCTCAGGCCGAAGCCGGCGGTGACCAGCGGCGCGTTGACCGCGCGGACGACGGAGGCGGTCGTATCCTTGACGCAGTTGCGATAGTTGGCGGCGCCAGCGAGACTGCGGGTCGACGAACCGTAGTCGCAGACGGTGTCGGCGGCGCGCTTGATGCGGGCGATCAGGACGTCGGCGCCGGCTTGGCGGCTGAGGTCGAGATCGCTGTACTTGACGACCGTGGTGCGCAGGTCGGGGTTGGACTGGGCGGCGGCGGGCGCGGCGAAGGCGGCGGTCGTGACGAGAGCGACGATCAGGGCGGTGGTGTTCATGTGGGTTTCTCCGAACGTTTGCGCCGGTCTTGGCGACGTCCTGATGAAGCCAGGGATCGGGGTGGCGCCGACAGGACGTGGCTCCGCCGGTTCTCCGACCGGACGCCGATGAATTCCCGACCAGACGACCGACAGGGGGCCGAACCGGTGATTCTGGCGCAGGCGGAGACCTTCCGGCTGGGCCGCACCGAGGTGACCCCGGCGACGCTGCAGCTGGAACGGGACGGGCGCACGGCGACGCTGGAGCCCAAGGTGATGCAGGTGCTGGTGCTGCTGGCCCGGCGGCCGGGGCAGGTGACGACGCGTGACGACCTGGTGGCCGGCTGCTGGGGCGGCCGCTTCATCGGCGAGGACGCCATCCACCGGACGATCGCCAAGCTTCGGCAGGCGGCGACGCAGCACGCGGGCGGGGACTTCGCCATCGAGACGATCCCGCGGGTGGGCTACCGGCTGGTGGCCCCGGAGGTTGCAGCGGAGGTCGAAGAGGCGGAGCCGCCCGCGGGCGTCGCGCCGGTGGCCCCGCGCCGGCCGGCGCTGGCGGTGCTGGCGTTCGACAACCTCTCCGGTGATCCGGACATGGACTATTTCTCGGACGGGATGTCGGAGGAGATCCTGCAGACGGTGTCGCGCAACACCGCCCTGGCGGTGATCGCACGCGCCTCCAGCTTCCAGTTCCGCGGCGCGGCGAAGGCGGCAGCCCAGGTCGCGGCCCGGCTGGGGGTCAGCCACCTGCTGGACGGCTCGGTGCGGCGGAGCGGCCAGCGGGTGCGGATCTTCGCCGAACTGGTCGATTGCGCGACCGAGACGCGCCTGTGGTCCGAACGGTACGACCGCGAACTGGGCGATGTGTTCGCTCTGCAGGACGAGATCGCCGCCGCAGTCGCCGCCGCACTGAGCGTCGCCTTCACCCCGTCCAAGGCGGTCGCCCCGATCGATCCGGCGGCGTTCGACCTGTATCTGCGGGCGCGGAGCGCGGGGATCGGCTGGGAGGCCTCGCCTGAACGGATCGCCCTCCTGGAATCGGCGGTGGCCCGGGCGCCCGACTTCGCCGCGGCCTGGGCCGCCCTGTCCAACGCCCGGGTGAGCCAACTGCGGCACGGCGCGCGTTCCGCGGGGTTCGCGGTGCTGAAGGCGCAGGTCGTGGAGGCCGCGGACCGCGCGCTGGCCCTCTCACCAGCCAGTGGCGTCGCCTACGCCTCGCTAAGCCGGCTCAAGCCGTGGGCCTTCTATGGCCAGCGGGAAGCGCTGCTCCAGCAGGCGTTGGCCGTGGCCCCCGACGATCCGGTCGCACTGACCTTGATGGGCGGGTTCGAGAACCACGTGGGGCGGGTGGACGCCGCCCTGGCCTGTCTGAGGCGGGCGTACGAGCTGGACCCGCTGCTGCCGCTGGCCGCCGATGTCTACGGCGCCGTGCTGGGATCGGCGGATCATCCCGAGGCGTATGAGTTCTACGCGACGTGGCGGGCGCGATGGCCGGACCAAGCGATCTTCCTGGCCGGGCCGCTGAACCGTACGGCCTTCCGCCAGGATTGGGCGCGTTTCGACGCCCTGGCCGCTGGGGCCACGCCAGCGGAGCGTGAGGACCCTGGCGTTTCGCGCGCCCTTGCGTTCGGCGATGGCCTTCGGCGCGGCGATCCCAACCTGGCCCGCCGGACCGTCCAGCGGCTTGACCGGGCGCTCGCGGAGACGGGCACGGTGCAATTGCCGCTGTTGGTGACCGCCTGCGCCCTTGGCCTGACGGATGAGATCTTCGCGGCGGTCGAACGGGCCTCGTTCGATTTCATGTTCCAGGAGGACGGCGCCGACCCGGCCGCCGCCTATAATCCCGGCATCATCTTCGATCGCAGCTTTTTCGGCGCGGCGATCCGCGACCCCCGGTTCGTGGGCCTTTGCGCCAAGCTCGGGCTCTGTGACTACTGGGTTGAGAGCGGCCGCTGGCCCGACTGCGCCGCCTGGGTCGCCGATCTCTACGACTTCAAGGCCGAAGCCCGCCGCCTTGCCCACGGCGGCCGCTCCCAACGCCCGACCTGAGGTCGATGGAGTTGGGCCCCAGCATCAGGTGCTTTCGGCGTAGCTGGCGAGCAGGTCGGCGAGGAGCTGGTTGGGAAAGCGGCGGGCCTGGGTGATGGCGTAGAAGCGCTCGGAAAGGGCGTCGATGCGCCAGTGTTCGACCAAGGCGCCGCTGGCCAGTTCGTCCCGCACCACGATGGGCGGCACCAGGGTGAGCGCGTCACGCTCGCGGGCCAGCAGGCGCAGCATAGCCATGTCGTCCACCTCGGCCAGGATGACCGGGCGGACGCCGGCCAGGTCCAGAAGCCGGTCGAAGGCGATCCGCACATCGCTGTCCAGGCTGGGCAGCAGCACGGGCTCCGAGGCGAGATCCTCGGGGAAGCGGAGCGGCGGGCGGCCTGGGCGGGGGCGGCCGACCAGGCTGATGGGCTGTTCGCTGAGCAAGTGGTGACGGAAGGGCGTGCGGGCGTCGCGCTGCGGCACGCTGTTGGACAGCACCACGTCGATCGTATGCGCCTCGAGCTGGGCCAGCAGGTCGCGCATGACGCCGGAGCGGACGATCAGCTCAACGTCCGGACGGTCGACCAGCGGCCGCAGGAACTGGAGCTGGAAGTTGCGCGACAGGGTGGTCAGGGCGCCGACCCGCAGAACCTGGCGACTGAGCGCGGGGCGGCCGGCCAGGGTGCTGACCAGCTCGTCGCCGGCCGCGAAGACGGTGTCGGCGTAGTCCAGGGCGATGCGGCCGGCCTCGGTCAGCTCCAGGCGCCGACCGATCCGCTCGAACAGCAGGTGACCCATCTGGGCCTCCAGCTTCTGGATCTGAACCGAGAGGGCCGATTGGGACAGATTGAGCTGGCGGGCGGCGGCGGTCAGCGAGCCCTCATGGGCGACGGCCCAGAAGTATCGCAGGTGATTGAAGTTCAGTCCCGACATGATGTTCGATAAAACAGAACGAATTGTCGCAAACAATGAATTTTTATCACAGGATCGCCCGCGCTACCCCTCGCGCCGCCTAGAGGCCCGCTTGGGAGCGCACCGTGCCGATCGACCTGTTTCCGCTGCTCGCGCCGTTGGCGCTGATCCTGGGCGCCGCGGGGCCCGGCCGCCGCGCCCGCTGGGCCGAAGGCGCTGCGCTGGTGGCGGTGGCGATCGCGGCGCTGACAGCGGTGAAGCTGGGTGTGCAGGGCGCCTGGCGGGCCGAGGCCTTTGGCGTCGCGCTGCGGGTGGACGTTGTGAGCGCGACGATGCTGCTGCTGGTGTCGTTCATCGGCTGGGTGGTGATTCGCTACGCCGGGACGTACTTGCGCGGCGAGCCGCGGCAGGGCCCGTTCATGGCCGGACTGTGCCTGACGCTGGCGGCGGTGCTGACGCTGGTAGTGGCGGATCATCTGGCGCTGTTCGTCGCCGCCTGGATCGCCACCAGCCTCTGCCTGCACCGTCTGCTGCTGTTCTATTCCGCCCGGCCCGCAGCCCAGCGCGCGGCGCGGAAGAAGTTCATCACGGCGCGGATCGCCGACGTGGCCCTGATCGCGGCGACCGGGCTGCTGCTGCTGACCTACGATACGGCCCGGATCGGCGAGATCGCGGCAGCGGCGCGCGACGGGGTCGGCGGGCCGCTGGCGGTGGGCGCGGCGGCGTTGCTGGCCGTGGCGGCGATGCTGAAGTCCGCACAGTTCCCGACCCATGGCTGGCTGACCGAGGTGATGGAGGCGCCGACCCCCGTTTCGGCGCTGCTGCATGCGGGGGTCATCAACGCCGGCGGCTTCCTGCTGATCCGCTTCGCCGACGTCCTGCTGCTGTCGCCCGGGACCATGGCGGCGCTGGTGATCGTCGGTGGGTTCACCGCCCTGTTCGGCGGCCTGGTGATGCTGACACAGCCGGCCGTGAAGACGTCGCTGGCGTGGTCCACCGTGGCCCAGATGGGCTTCATGACGCTCGAGTGCGGGCTGGGCCTGTTCCCCCTGGCGTTGCTGCATATCGTGGCGCACTCGCTCTACAAGGCGCACGCCTTCCTGTCGGCGGGTGGGGCGGTTGAGGCCGTGGCGGCCATCCGTCGGCCAGGGCCGGTGGCGATCCCGGACGGCCGGGCTGTGGCGCGGGCGTTCCTGCTGGCGCTGGGGCTCTACGTCCTCGCCGGAGCCGCGTTCGGTCTAGCCCACAAGTCGCCCCAAGCCCTCGCGCTGGGCGCCATCCTGATCTTCGGCGTCGCCTACATGCTTGCGCAGGGGCTGGCGGACGCCGCGCCCCGAGCGCTGACCCGGCGCACGGTGGTGTTCGCCCTGGCGACCTCTGTGGCCTACTTCGCCCTGCAGTCGGCGGCGCTGTGGCTGACCCGCGATGTGCTGCCGCCGGCCCCGACGCCCGGCCCCCTGGAGTGGACGCTGATCGCGCTGGCGGTCTTCAGCTTCGGGGTCGTGGCGGTGGTGCAGGCGATGTTCCCCCTGTGGGCCTACCACCCGGCCGCCGCCGGCCTGCGGGTGCACCTGTCCAACGGCCTCTACGCCAACGCGCTGTTCGACAGGGCGCTGAAGGCCTGGGGCGACCCTACGACCGCGCCGTCCGCGCAGAAGAGGACCTAATGACCCGTCCCGACCCCCATTCGGCCGCCGCCGCCGCCGCCGCCCGGGCGATCCCGCCGGCCTGGCCGCTGTCCGCCACCGTCGCAGTCAACCCGTTTCTCGGCCAAAGCGGCGAGGACCTGGCCCATGTGGCCGCCCGCTTGGCGCGCGTGGCCGGCGTCCGGGTGACCATGCCCCGCCGCTGGTACGCCGAGCGGATCGACGCGGGAACGATCACGCCCGCAGACCTCGCCGGCGCGCTGGAGGTCGCCCCGGCGGCGCACCGTCCGGCCGACGTCTCGGCCCTGATCGCCGCCGCACGGTCGCCGACGCCGCCGATATCCGCGGCGCCCACCGTCGCCGACCTGGCCGCCGACGCGTCGGGCCTGGATTGGCCGGGGATGATCGCCGAGCGCCTGGGCGCCTGGGCGGCGGGTTACTTCGACGAGGGCCAAGCCCTGTGGACGGCGCCCCGGGGCAAGTCGGCCTATGGCGCGTGGCGCGCGACGGCGACCCACGACCTGACCCCGGAAATCATGGGGCTGGCCGGGTTCGCGACCTTCGTGTCGGACGCGCCGGAAACCGCGGGCGAGGCGCTGGCGGCGATGTCACGGCGGCTGGCGCTGCCAGCGGCGGCGCTGGAGAGCTACTTCCACCAGTTGCTGATGTCGTTGGGCGGCTGGTCGCAGGTGGCGCGGCAGCGGGCCTGGCAGGCCGAGCTGGCGGGCGGGACGGATGCGACGATCACCGACCTGCTTACGATCCGGCTGATCTGGGATGCGGCGCTGCTGGCGCGGTACGCCGGCCGCATCGGCGGGCGTTGGGCCGAGGTCGCCGCCGGTCACGCGGTTCCCGTCGCGCCCAATGCGGACCAGACGATCGACGCCATTCTGCAGGAGGCCGCCGAGCGGGCCTCGCAGCGGTCGCTCGGGGACATACTCGCCTCGCCTGGGCCGGAGCCGGCGACCTCGCGCCCCGTGCTGCAGGCGGCGTTCTGCATCGATGTCCGGTCCGAGGTCTTTCGCCGGGCGCTCGAGTCGCTGGATCCCGGCATTCGCACCCTGGGGTTCGCGGGCTTCTTCGGGCTGGGGACCTCGCATCGGGGTTTCGCGTCGGACGTGGACGAGCGGCGACTGCCGGTGCTGTTGAACCCGGGCTTCCGGAGCTGCTCGGTCGAGCCGGACAATGCGGCGGCGGATCAGTCGGCGCGTTTCAAGGCGCGAGCGACCCGGGCCTGGGGTCGGTTCAAGGCGGCGGCGGTCTCATCGTTCGCCTTCGTGGAGGCGAGCGGCCCGCTCTATGCGGCCAAGCTGCTTCGGGGCGCGCTGGGCGTCGTGTCGAGTCACGCGCCGGCCGAGCCGCCGCCCCGGTTCGACCCGGCCCTGGACCTGGCCACGCGCGTCCGGACCGCAGCGACCGTGCTGCGGGCCATGTCGCTGACCTCCGGATTTGCGCGCTTGGTCCTGCTCGTCGGCCACGGCGCCAATGTGACCAACAACCCGCACGCCAGCGGCCTGCACTGCGGCGCGTGCGGCGGTTACTCGGGTGAGGTGAATGCGCAGCTTCTGACCACGCTGCTGAACGATCCGGGCGTGCGCGCGGGGCTGGCGGGAGAGGGGATCGAGGTGCCCGCGACCACCCTGTTCGTGGCCGGACTGCACGACACCACGACCGACAGCGTGACGCTGTATCCGCCCGAGGCGGGCGCGCCCCTGCACGAGTTGGCGCTGCGCCAGGCCCGCGGCTGGCTGGCCGCCGCGGGCGATCTCAGCCGCGCCGAACGTGCGCTGCGTCTGCCGGACTGCGCGGGGGCGGGCCAGGTCGAGCGGCGCAGCCGGGACTGGGCGGAGGTCCGGCCGGAATGGGGTCTGGCCGGGTGCCAGGCGTTCATCGCCGCGCCACGGGCGCTGACGGCGGGCCGGTCGCTGGCCGGGCGGGCGTTTCTTCACGACTACGACTGGCGGTCCGATCGGGACTTCAGCGTCCTGGAGCTGATTCTGACGGCGCCCGTGGTCGTCGCGAGCTGGATCAGCCTGCAGTACTACGGGTCGACGGTGGCGCCCGCGGCGTTCGGCGGCGGCGACAAGCTGCTGCACAATGTCACCGGCGGCATGGGCGTGGTCGAGGGGAACGGCGGCCTGTTGCGCGCCGGCCTGCCCTGGCAATCGGTCCATGACGGGGCGCGGCCGGTGCATGAGCCCTTGCGGCTTTCGGTCTGCGTCGCCGCGCCGCGCAGCGCCATCGACGCCATCCTGGCGCGGCACGACGGCGTGCGGGCGCTGTTCGACAACCGCTGGCTTCACCTGTTCGGCCTGGACGACGCCGGGCGCATGGCCTGGCGCTACACCGGCGACCTAACGTGGGAGGCGGTCGAGGGGACGGCGTCGCTGGCAGCGGCGGCTTGACGGACGGCTGCGCCGGATGGGCGCTGGAACTGGCGGGGCCGGCGCACTAGGTTCCGCCGCATGTCGAGCCGTCCGCCTCTCACCGTCCTGCTGGCCAGCCCGCGCGGCTTCTGCGCGGGAGTCGATCGGGCGATCCAGATCGTCGAACGCGCGATCGCGAAGTACGGGGCGCCGGTCTATGTGCGCCATGAGATCGTCCATAACCGCCACGTGGTGGACCGGTTGAAGGCCTTGGGGGCGGTGTTCGTCGAGGAGTTGGACGACTGCCCGCCGGACCGCCCGGTGGTGTTCTCGGCGCACGGCGTGCCGAAGTCGGTCCCGGCCGAGGCCCAGGCGCGGAAGATGCTGTACCTGGACGCCACCTGCCCGCTGGTCTCGAAGGTGCACGTCGAGGCCGGTCGCCATTTCGACGCCGGGCGCGAGATCGTGCTGATCGGCCACGCCGGCCATCCCGAGGTGGTGGGCACCATGGGGCAGCTGCCCGAGGGCGCGGTGGCGCTGATCGAGACCGTGGCGGATGCGCAGGTGTTCCAGCCGCGCGATGCCTCGAACGTGGCCTTCGTCACCCAGACCACCCTGTCGGTGGACGACACCGCCGAGATCGTGGCGGCCTTGAAGGCGCGCTTCCCCGAGATCGCCGCGCCGCACAAGGAAGACATCTGTTACGCGACCACTAACCGCCAGGAGGCGGTGAAGGCCATCGCGGCGCGGGCCGAAGCGATGCTGGTGCTGGGCAGTGCGAATTCGTCGAACTCGGTGCGGCTGGCCGAGGTGGGCCAGCGGGCCGGGGCGCGGGCGTATCTGATCGACGACGCCTCGGCGTTGGACCTGGCCTGGATCGCCGGCGTGCGGGTGCTGGGCGTCACCGCGGGCGCCTCGGCGCCGGAGGTGCTGGTCCAGGGCGTGATCGACCGGCTGAGCGAAACCTATGACGTGACGGTCGAGGAGATCGACACCGCGCGCGAGACGGTGACCTTCAAGCTGCCGCGGGCGGTGGCTTAGGCGTCGTGGGGGCTGGTGGCGCCGCCTACGTCTTGACCGCCTGCGCGACGTCCCCCATCGGGAGCGGATGGCGGTCTACACGGACATCACCGACGACGAGCTGGCGACGCTGCTGGCCGATTTCGACCTGGGCGCCCCGCTGGCGTTCAAGGGGATCGCCGAGGGGGTGTCGAACTCCAACTTTCTGCTGGAGACCGAGGTCGGGCGTTTCATCCTGACGGTCTACGAGGCCCGGACGAACCCCGACGACCTGCCGTATTTCCTGGATCTGATGCGCTGGCTGGCGCGGCACGACTATCCGTCGGCGGAGCCCATGGCGGACCGGCAGGGGCGGATGATCAAGCACGTGCGCGGCAAGCCCTGCGCGATCACCGGGTTCCTTTCGGGCCTGTCGGTGCGGCGGCCGACAGCGGCGCATTGCCGGGAGGCGGGGGGTGGTCTGGCTGGACTGCACCTCGCCGGCGAGGGGTTTGCGCTGACGCGCGAGAACGACCTCGGCCAAGCCGCGTGGGCCGGGATGTTCCAGGGTCTGGAAGGGGCTGCCGAGGGCTTGAAGCCCGGCCTGTCGCGGACCATCGCGGCCGACCTGGCGATGTTGGCCGCGCGGTGGCCCACGGACCTGCCCACCGGCGTCTGCCACGCCGACTTCTTCCCCGACAACGTGTTCTTCACGGGCGGGCGGTTCTCGGGCGCCATCGACTTCTATTTCGCGTGCACGGACGCCCTGGCCTACGACGTGGCGGTGGCGCTGAACGCCTGGTGCTTCGAGCCGGACGGCAGTTTCAACATCACCGCGGCGCGGCAGTTCCTGAGCGGCTACGAGGCGTTGCGGCCGCTGAGCGGCGCGGAGCGCGCGGCGTTGCCGGTGCTGGCCCACGGCGCGGCGATGCGCTTTTTCCTCACCCGCCTGTACGACTGGGGCGCGACCCCGGCGGGAGCGCTGGTGAAGCCCAAGGACCCCCTGGAGTACGAGCGCAAGCTGGCGGTCCACCGGTCCTCGACCGACCTGGTCCTGTTCGGCGCGCCGGGCGCATGACGCCGGGCGTGGTGATCTACACGGACGGCGCCTGTTCCGGGAATCCGGGGCCGGGCGGCTGGGGCGCGATCCTGATGCACGGGGGCAAGACCAAGGAGCTGTCCGGGGGCGAGCTGCAGACCACCAACAACCGGATGGAGCTGATGGGCGCCATCGCGGCGCTGGAGGCCTTGACCAAGCCCTGTCAGGTGGAACTGCACACCGACAGCCAGTACGTGATGAAGGGGATCTCCGAGTGGATCCACAACTGGAAGCGCCGCGGCTGGAAAACCGCCGACGGTAAGCCGGTCAAGAACGACGACCTGTGGCGCCGCCTCGACGAGGCCCGCGCGCGGCACGATGTGAAGTGGCGCTGGGTCAAGGGCCACGCCGGCCACGAGCATAACGAGCGCGCCGATGAACTGGCCCGTCGCGGCCTCCAGGAGACGCGGGACGCCGCGGTCCGCTAGCCGCGACGAAGACGTTGCATTTCACCGCACAACGTTCTTGCAGTGGCCGTTGCGGCTCACCATGTCGTTGAACAGCGTGCGGCCCCGAGCGGCGGCAGGCCAGCAGCCGAGCGATATCCTTCAAAGTTGAAATAACTCGTTCAATATTGAAGTTGAGACTGCGCTATCGGCCGGGGAGCGGACGGAGGGGCTATGGCGTCGGTGATCGAGGAACATCCTGAGGTTCAGGTGTTCGACGAGATCAGCCTGATCGAGCACGGCGTGCGCACGGCCATTTCGCGCAGCCTGCCGGTGGGTCTGAGTTATCCGCAGTACGAGGTCTTGAGCCTGATCGCGCGACGGGGCGAGGACCTGACGCCGGCCGGCATCGCCGATGCCCTGAAGATGACCCCGGGCGCCATCACCAATACGCTTCAGCGTCTTGAGGGCGCGAAGCTGGTCTCGGTCGAGCCCTGTGTGGCGGACCGACGGAAGAAGCGCGTGCGAATGACCGCCGAGGGGCGCGAGGCCTATGCCCGCTCGATGGCCGCCATCCGGCCCAAGGTGGAGAAGCTGCGCGAGGGCTTCACGCAGAAGGAATTTCGCGACGCGCTGCCGTTCCTGCGGGCGCTGCGGATCTGGATGACCGATCTCCGCTAGAGCGGAGCGCCTCAGGTCGGCGAGGGCGTGTAGGTGATATAGCCGCGCTCGACCATCCGGCGCATGGCGTCATAGGCCTCGGTCAGTTCCTCGTAGGTCTTGCGCAGGTGGGCGACGCCCTCGACCTGGTTGGGGGTGGGCGCCTGGCCGCCATCGGTGACGGCAAGGGCGCCGATGACCCAACGGGCGCGCGCCAGCGCGGCGGCGGCCGCGAGGCGCTGGAATTGCTCGGCATCGAGATGCGCCAGCGAACTGCTGAGGACCTTCCGATTGGCGGCGTAGGCGGCGTAGTCGATCTGCTCGAGGTTCCCGCGCAGCTGGCGCTGGATTTTCGGGTCGACGTCTTCGTCGGGTTCGAAGTGGTCGTTGATCGACCGCCGGGATGCGGTGATGCGAGACATTGGCGTTTCATCCTGCGGCCGTCTCAAGGGCGGCCATGTAACGTCAGTATGCCGCCGGATGGATAACACTTCGTTCGGCGGCGGCGTCGCCGCTGTCGCAGGCGTCAGAGGCCCTTGACCTTGGCCAGGTTGGTCTTCGGGATCGCGATCGCGAAGGCGCCGCCCATCTTGGCCTTCTCGCTGGCGGTGTCAGCCCAGGCGGCGACGAAGGCGGCCGGTGTCGGGCTTTCCGGGTCGCTGACCGCCAGGGTCCAGGTCTTGCCAGCGAGGGCGGCCGTCAGCACGGCGCGCAGATCCTGGTCCTCGGGCGGAGGGTCGGCGGGCGGCTTCAGCAGCGTGTGCAGGATCAGGGCGTCGGTGCGGGGCGCCACGACGGCCAGGGCGGACCCCGCAGGCAGATCCTTCAAGGCCGCGATGAAGCCGGAGAGGATCGTCCGCGCCCGAGTCGTGCGACGGTCGCCGCCCGCCCGGGACACGGTCTCGGCGCCGACGCGGACGAAGGCCCAGCCGCCGTTGCGGTGGGCAGCGTCATGGCTGGCGGCGATCCATAGACGGGTGGCGCTCATGCGGCCCGTCACTTGGACTGGGCGTAGAGCTTGACCAGCCGGTAGCTGAACTCACGCCCGTCCAGCAGCGACTTCACCCCGATCCGCTCGTTCAGGCCATGAATCCGGCCGAGGTCGGGATCGTAGAAGATGCCCGAGACGCCGTAGGTCGGGATGCCGACGGCGATCAGCGGACCGGCATCGGTTCCTCCGGCCTGCAGGATCGGCACGACCGGAATACCGGGCCACATCTCGGCGGAGACCGTCTCGATGGGACCGACCACCTGGGCCGTCAGCGGCGGCGCGGTCTTCTCGCCCCGGCCCTTGGGCGGCTGGGAGACCTCGACCTTGGCGTCGCCCACGGCCTTGACCAGGGCGTCGCGGACGGCGGCGACCGACTCCCCAGGGAAGATGCGGCAGTTGATCGTGGCGTTGGCCCGCTGCGGCAGGGCGTTCTGGGCGTGGCCGCCCGAGATCTGGGTGGCGACGCAGGTGGTCCGCAGAATGGCGTTGTAGTTGGCGTCACGGCTGAGCACGGCGTCGGCGCGGGCGTCGGCGGGGTTGGCGACGATGGCGGTCATGGCCGCGCCCATGTCGCCGCCGACCACCGGGGCCATCTTGGTGAAGTAGCCGCGGGTCGTGTCGTTCATCTGCACCGGGAAGGTGTAGGCGGCGATCCGGTCGATGGCGCGAGCCAGCTGATAGATCGCGTTGTCCGGCACCGGGCGCGACGAGTGGCCGCCCGGATTGACGGCCTCCAGCCGGTAGCTGACCGAGGTTTTCTCGCCGGCCTGGATGTTGTGCACCACCGGCTTGCCGCCCGCAGCGTCCAGGGCGCCGCCCGCGCCTTCGTTCAGGGCGAAGGC
Organism: uncultured Phenylobacterium sp.; assembly: GCA_964575195.1. GTDB lineage: Bacteria > Pseudomonadota > Alphaproteobacteria > Caulobacterales > Caulobacteraceae > Phenylobacterium. Next base: position 222,154 of record CAZNPJ010000005.1, on the reverse strand, counting down.
CGCGTCGATGAGGTCGCGCCGGTTCTCGGCCAACCAGGCCGCGCCATTGACCTGTCCGCCGCCTTCTTCGCCGCAGGTCAGCGCCACCTTGATCGGGCGGCGGTTCTTGAAGCCCTCTTGCTTGAGGCGGATCAGCAGGTCGGTCCAGATCGCCGCCTGGGCCTTGTCGTCCGAGGCGCCGCGTCCGTAGAAGTAGCCGTCCTCTTCGACGAGGACGAAGGGATCGCGGGTCCAGTCCTCGCGCTTGGCCTCGACCACGTCGATGTGGGCGAGGAGCAGGATCGCCTTGGCCTTCGGGTCCTTGCCCGGCAGCACGGCGACAAGGCCGCCGTCCTTCGGGGCGTCGGGCGGGGTGAACAGGGTGAGGTCGCTGTCGGCGAAGCCCGCCGCCTTCAGCCGGGCGGCCATGCGTTCGGCGGCCAGGGTGCAGCTGCCAGCGGAGAAGGTGGTGTTGGTCTCCACCAGCTCCTTGTAGAGCGCGCGGAAGTTCGCCTCGCCGGGCTGTTGGGCCTGGGCCGCGCCGGCGAGCAGGGTGGTGGCGGCGAGCGCCGCGGCGAGCTTCAGCATCGATAGCCTCCCGAAAGCGGCCGGGACTATTCCCCGCGCCGCCCCCTGCGGCAAGCGGTCAGGCGCCGGCGACCGCGGCCATCAATTCCTGGGACAGTCGCCCGCTCATGCCCTCGGTGGAGGTGTTGGTCGTCAGCACGAAGCTGGTCTCGCCCGTCGGATCGACGAACCAGCTGTGGCCATAGACCCCGCCCCACATCCAGGCGCCGACCGGAAGGGGCGAGCCTTGAGCGCTGGGGTCCAGCATAACCGCGCCGCCGAAGCCGAAGCCCCAGCCGGGTCCGCTGGTGACGATGGCGTGGCCGCCAGTCTGGTTCGTCATCATCGCCTTGGCGGTGGCGGGCTGGACCACGCCCCCGCCGCCCGTGCGGATCGCCTCCAGGAAGACCAAGAAGTCCGGCGCCGAGCACACCATGCCCGCGCCGCCGGACGGGAAGGAGGCCGGGTCGAAGATTCGGTCGGGGGCGAAGCGGATGCCCGAGAGGCCGGCGAAAGGCACGGTGTGGGTGGCCCCCATGGCAACCGGCGGCGGTCCGTCGGCATACGCCTTGGCGAGGCGCGCGCGGTCGGAGACCGTAAAGCCAGTGTCGGCCATGCCCAGCTTGCCGGTCACGCGCTCGGCGACCACCTGGCCCAGGGTCTTGGAGGTGGTGGCCTCGATCGCCGCGCCCAGCACGTCCATGCCGACCGAATAGAGCCAGGCCGCGCCCGGCGGGAAGACCAGGCCGGCTTCGGTGATCCGCTTCAGTTCCTCGGGGAAGCCCAGGCCCGGCTGGTCCATGCCGTCCGAAACGCCGAGCTTCAGATAGGGGCCGTCGTCGGGCTGCATGAAGCCATAGGAGAGGCCCGCCGTGTGGGTGAGGAGCTGGCGCACGGTGATGGTCGGCGCCTCGCCCTGCCACCGGGGCTGGAAGTCCGGCAGGTAGCGGGTGACGGGATCGTCCAGGCCGATCACGCCGTCGTCGACCAGCGACAGGGCGGCCGCCGTCACCATCGGCTTCGTAAGCGAGGAGGCGCGGAAGATGGCGTCGGGCGTCATCGCGCGGCCGGCCTCGACATCGGCCAGGCCCGCCGCCCGGGCATAGGCGCGCTGGCCGCGGCGGGCGACCAGAACCACGGCGCCCGCAATCCGCTGCTCCGACAGCGCGGTGTCGACAATCGGGTCCAGCCTGGCGGCCAGGGCGGCGTCGGGATGGTCTGCGATCTGGCCCATGGACGTTTCCTCGTTATGTTTGCGCTGAAGCCTAGGCATGGCGACGCGACGGAACCCAAAACCGAACGCGCGCCGTCGCGTTGTCAACGGCAAGGAGTGTTCCATGACCGACGGCCTGCACGTTGTCTGCCCACACTGCGACGCCACCAACCGGCTGCCGCCCGCTCGCCTTGGCGACGGCGCGAAGTGCGGGAAATGCCAAAAGCCGCTGTTTACGCGCGAGCCGGTGGCGCTGGATGGCCCGCGGTTCGACAAGCATCTGGCGCGGAGCGACCTGCCGCTGGTCGTGGACTTCTGGGCGGCGTGGTGCGGGCCCTGTCGCGCGGTCGCGCCCATCTTCGCGCGGGCGGCGGCGGACCTGGAGCCGAAGGCCCGGTTCATCAAGATCGACGTGGACGCGAACCCCGCGCTCGCCGCGCGCTTCGGGGTGCAGGGTATTCCGGCGCTGTTCTGCTTCCAGGGCGGCAAGGTGGTCGCCCAGCAGGCGGGGCTGTCCGACCCTGGCGTGTTCCGCCGATGGATCGCGCAGTTCGGGGTTGCGGCCTCTCAAGCCTGAGACGGCCGATGTGGAGAGGTTGCCCTCCCTAGGGTCCCCACGGGATAATGGGGGTCAATTGGGGAGCGGCGCGTTGCGGGACGGAATCGAACAGGGCGGGTGGGAAAGCCATCGGCCGAAGCTGAGCTACCCGTTCGAACAGGGTCCGAAGACCGGCGAGGCGGTGGACATCGCGCCCGGCGTGAAGTGGATGCGGATGCCGCTGGGCGGCGCGCTGGCGTTCATCAATGTCTGGGCGATCGCCGACAAGACGGCGGACGGTCAGGACGGCTGGGCCATCGTCGACACCGGCATCGGCGGCATGGACACGCGCAACGCCTGGCGGGCCGTGCTGAAGGGGCCGCTGGAGGGCAAGCCGGTCACGCGGGTCTTCGTCACCCACATGCACCCCGACCACATCGGCATGTCCGGCTACCTAACGCGGAAGTTCGACGCCCGGCTGTGGATTACGCGCCTGGAGTACATCACCTGCCGCTCGCTGGCGGCCGATACCGGGCGCGAGGCGCCGGCCGACGCCCTGGCTTTCTTCAAGGCCACCGGCTGGGACGAGGACGCGCTTGAGACCTATCGGGCGAAGTTCGGCGGCTTCGGGCGCGGGCTCTACGCCCTACCGGACAGCTTCCACCGGCTCAGCGACGGCGACGAGGTGGTCATCGGCGCGCACAGTTGGCGCGTGGTGGTGGGATCGGGCCATAGCCCGGAACACGCCTGCCTCTACTGTCCGGAGCTGAAGCTGATGATCTCGGGCGACCAGGTGCTGCCCAAGATCTCGTCCAATGTCTCTGTCTTCCCGACCGAGCCGGATGGTGACCCGCTTACGGACTGGATCACCTCGTTGGCCCGCATCAAGGAGACGGTGCCCGACGATGTGCTGGTGCTGCCGGCGCACAACGATCCCTTCCACGGCCTGCACGCGCGGATCGACCACCTGATCAGTGGCCATGAGCGGGGCCTGGGCCGGCTCCATGACCTGCTGGCCGAGCCCAAGCGGGTGGTGGACGTGTTCCACGTGCTGTTCCGGCGGAAGATCAATCAGCACCTTCTGGGGCTGGCGACCGGCGAGAGCTTGGCGCACCTCAACTGCCTGATCGCCCGGGGGCAGGTCGTGCGGACCCGCGACGCCGACGGCATCGACTGGTATCGGGCCGCGGCCTGACCTCTTAAATCCCTCCCAGAAAGACCGTCCCAACATGAGCGCGCGCATCACCTCCGCCTTCGGGGCGACATCCACGGCCCGCGAGGTCGCCGCCCAGCACGATCTGACCGACATCAGCGTCATCGTGACCGGCGGGGCGTCCGGCATCGGCGTCGAGACCGCCCGCGCCCTGGCCGAGGCGGGGGCCGATGTGATGCTGGCCGTGCGCAATCAAGCGGCGGGCGAAACGACGGCTGCGGATATCGGCCGGACCGCACCGGGCAAGGTCTCGGTCGGCGTGGTCGATCTGTCGGACTTGGGTTCGGTCGCGGCCTTCGCCAGCGCCTGGGGCGACAAGCCGCTGAACATCCTGATCAACAACGCCGGCGTCATGGCCTGTCCGCTGAGCTACACGGCCCAGGACCTGGAGATGCAGGTCGGGACCAATCACTTCGGCCACTATCTGCTAACGATGCTGCTGGCGCGCGGGCTGATGAACGCGGCCGAGGACGGGGCGGCGAGCCGGGTGGTGTCGCTGTCGTCCATTGGCCACCGCCGGAGCGGAATCCACTTCGACGACATGCACTATCGCCAGCGGCCGTACGACAAATGGGAATCCTACGGTCAGGCCAAGACCGCCAACGCCCTGTTCGCGGTGGGCCTCGACGCCCGGTTCGCGGACTTGGGTATCAACGCCAACGCCGTGATGCCGGGCGGGATCATGACCCCCCTGCAGCGACACCTTCCCCGCGAAGAGATGATCGCGTTTGGCTGGATGGACGAGAACGGCAAGGTCAACGACCGCTTCAAATCGACCGAGCAGGGCGCGGCCACCAGCGTCTGGGCGGCGCTGGGTCACGAGCTGGAAGGCGTGGGCGGTCTCTATCTGGAGAACTGCAACCAGGCGGTCGCCTGGACGCCGGAAACGCCGTTCGAGGGCGTGATGCCCCACGCGCTCGATCCCGAGGCCGCCGAACGGCTGTGGGCGGTCTCCGAAGAGACGACCGGCGTTCGGATTTAGCGGCCCAGCAGGCCAAGCTTTGCGTCGGCCCGCCTGGACGCCTAGGTTCGTGACATGAGCGTGACTGTTCGGGTGGCGACCGTCGCCGATGCGCCGTTGATCCTGGCGTTCATCCGGGAGCTGGCCGAATATGAGCGGCTGTTGCACGAGGTCGAGGCCACTGAGGCCGACATCCGCCGCGACCTGTTCGGGGAAAACCCGCGCAGCTTCTGTGAGATCGCCGAACACGCGGGCCGGCCTGTGGGCTTCGCGCTCTGGTTCTACAACTATTCGACCTTCAGGGGTCGGGCGGGCATCTACCTGGAAGATCTGTTCGTGCGGCCCGAGGCTCGGGGCGTCGGCGCCGGCAAGGCCTTGCTGGCCCGGCTGGCGCAGCGCTGCGTGGACGCCGAGCTTGGACGGTTGGAGTGGGCGGTGCTCAACTGGAACACGCCCTCGATCGAATTCTACGATAGTCTGGGCGCCTCGGCGAAGACCGAGTGGACCGTGCGGCGGCTGGACGGCGAGGCGCTGGAGCGGCTGGCGGAGGCGGCCCCTTAAGGGACGCGGCTCAGGCGGCCCAGGCGGCGGCGAAGCGCCGGAGCAGAGCCAGGGCGGCGCTGTCGGCCATCCCTTGCGCGACGGTGAGGCGGACGAACATGTGACCGGCGGGCCGACCGCCCCGCGCGGGAAGCCCCTCGCCCTCGACGCGGACCAGGCCGCGCTCGGCCGCCTTGCGGTCGATCCAGACGCTGCGATGGCCAAGCGGCGTGTCGAGGCTGATCCGGCCGCCCTTCTTCAATAGGCCAGGCGCGACCTTGACGGTCATCCAGAGGTCGTCGCCGCGCACCAGCACGCCGTCGTGCGCCCGGATGTAGACACACAGCTCGGCGCCCGCGGCGCGGACCTTGTCGCCCGAGCGCAGGCCCGGCGGCAGGGTGATGCGGATGTACTGCCCGTCCGGCATCCGGTGGTCGACGTCGCCGCCTTCCAGCGCCAGGCGGGGCGTGATTTCGAGGTCAGGGTCGGGCGTCGGCCGGGTGCGCGTGGGAGCCTGGACGAACCGCTCGCCGAGGGGGTCTTGCAGGCGCTGGTAGGCGGCCATCACCTGCCGAAAGCTGTTCTCGTCGCCGCCGGCGTCGGGGTGAGCGCGCTTGGCGGCCTCGCGGAACGCCTTGCGGACCTCGGCGGGGGTCGACGCCGAGCTGACGCCCAGCACCTCGCGGGCGTCTTTCAAGGACAATTCGGGCGCAGGCCGCGTCATCAACCCGGACGTTAAGGTGAACGGGGTCAACGCTCCGTTAAGCGCCCGAGCCGTTTGCGAGAGGTCTTCGCCTTGGCGCGACGGGCGCGCTATATGCCGACCGTGACCGACAAGACCTTCATCCCGCCGTCGCCCACCGAGGACGATTACGTCCGCCAGGTGACCTCCGCCGATCCGCTGCCGCTGCTGAGCGAGACGGACCCGTTCCAGCTGTTCGACGCGTGGTTCAAGGAGGCCGTGGCTAAGGAGCCCAACGACCCCAACGCCATGGCGCTGTCGACGGTGGACGCCGACGGCCTGCCGGATGCGCGGATGGTGCTGTTGAAGGACGTCGATCCGGCAGGCTTCGTCTTCTATACCAATCTCGAGAGCGCCAAGGGCCAGGAGCTGGCCGGCCAGCCCAAGGCCGCGCTGCTGTTCCACTGGAAGTCGCTGCGCCGCCAGGTGCGGGTGCGTGGGGCCGTGACGCCGGCCACCGCTGAGGAAGCCGACGCCTACTTCGCCACACGGGCCCGCCCGGCGCAGCTGGGCGCCTGGGCCAGCGCGCAGTCGCGGACGCTGCCCGACCGACTGGCGCTGGAGAAGAACATCGCCGAGGTCGGTCTTCGCTTCGGACTGGGGAAGGTGCCGCGTCCGCCGCATTGGTCGGGGTTCCGGGTGGTTCCGGAGTCGATCGAGTTCTGGCGCGACCGGCCGTTCCGCCTGCATGAGCGGTTGCTGTTCGAACGCGCCGCCGGAGGCTGGACGACCCGCAGGCTGTTTCCTTGACAGGTCTCGCACCCACCGCCCTCGAGGCGGAGCTGATGGTCTGGCTGGAGGGCCGCGCCGACAAGACCATCGACACCGCCTGCGCCCACGTCTTCCTGGCGTCCGAGACGGCCTGGAAGATCAAGCGCCACGCCGACCTGGGCTATGCGGATTTTTCGACGCTGGAGCGTCGCAAGTGGGCGCTGGACCGGGAGCTGGCGTTCAACAAGGCGGCCGCGCCGGACATCTACCGCGCCGTGCGCCGGATCACCCGGGGCGCCGATGGCGGTCTCGATCTCGACGGTCCTGGCGAGCTTATCGATCACGTCCTGGAGATGCGCCGGTTCGACGAGCGGCAGGTGCTGGCGGCCCGGCCCGAGACGGTGGACGGCGATCTGGCGGAAGCGCTGGGCCGAATGATCGCCGGCTTCCATGCCGCCGCGCCATTGCGCCCGGCCGGCGGCCTGACGGCGTTGAGCTTCACGGTGGGCTCCAATGCGCAGTTGCTGCGCGAGACGTGCCAGGGCCTGGACCAGGATCGGGTCGAGGCGATGATCGCCCTGACCGAGGTCGAGCTGGAGCGGCAGGCGGCGCTGCTGGCGCACCGGGCGGCCACCGGCTTCTCCCGGCGCTGCCACGGCGACTTGCACCTGGGGAACATCCTGGTGGAGAACGGACAGCCGATCCTGTTCGACTGCATCGAGTTCAACGACCTGCTGTCGGATCTCGATATCCAGTACGACCTGGCCTTCCTGCTGATGGACCTGGATTTCCGCGGCCGCCGCGACGCCGGCGTGCGCGCGCTGTCGGCCTATATGGACGAGGCGGCGCGGGGCTTTCCGCCGGAGATCTGGGACGGCTTGGCGGCCATGCCGCTGATGCTATCCGTGCGGGCGGGGGTGCGGGCGCACGTCTGCGCCCATTCCGGCGATCCGGTTGCGGCGCGGGCCTATGTGGAGGCCGCGATCGATCACCTGTCGCCGGCCCCGCCGGTGCTGGCGGCGGTAGGCGGCCTCTCGGGCTCGGGCAAGTCGACCTTCTCCCGCGCCGTCGCGCCGCGGCTGGGCGCTTCGCCTGGGGCCGTCATCCTGAGGACCGACGAGGTGCGCAAGCGCCTGCTGAATGTGCCGCCAACCCAGGCGCTTGGGCGCGAACACTATGCGCCGGACGCCTATGCGCGGACCTACGACGTGATGATGGACAATGCGCTGGCGGCGCTGAAGGCCGGGCGCGCGGTGGTGCTGGACGCCAGCTTCATCGATCCGGACCTGCGGGCGCGGGCCGAGCGGCTGGCGGCGACGGCGGGCGTTCCGTTCCATCCGGCCTGGCTGGATGCGCCGGCCGCGGTGCTGGAGGCCCGGGTTCAGGGACGTTCGGGCGACGCCTCGGACGCCACCGTCGAGGTCCTTCGCGAGCAACTGGCTCGGGGCCCGGGGACGATGACCTGGCCGATCGTGGACGCGCAGGCGCCGACCTCCGCCGCGGCCAGCGCCTGGATCGACGGCTGAACCGGACGCTCCCGTTGCGGAAGCGACATCGTCTCTCTAATCCTGGCGCTTAAGTAACAAGCGATCACCTAGGGAGACCGCCCATGTTGGGCCTGATGCAGAATTGGCCGCTCACGGTCGATAAGATTCTCGACCACGCGAAGGCCTGGCACGGCGACCGGGAAGTGGTCAGCCGGTCGGTCGAGGGGCCGATCGTGCGCACGACCTACGCCCAGATCCATGAGCGGGCGAAGCGGGTGTCCAACGCGCTGAAGGGCCTCGGCGTCCAGGCGGGCGACCGGGTCGCGACCCTGGCCTGGAACACCGGCCGCCACATCGAGGCCTGGTACGGGATCATGGGGATCGGCGCGGTCTGCCACACCTTGAACCCGCGGCTGTTCGCCGAGCAGCTCTGCTACATCGTCAACCACGCCGAAGATAAGGTCATCATCACCGACCTGACCTTCCTGCCGGTTCTGCTGGAAAATCGCGACAAGATGCCGACGGTGAAGCACGTGATCGTGCTGACCGATGCGAACGGCATGAAGGGTGTCAATTTCCCGGGCGCGCTTTGCTACGAGACCCTGGTCGAGCAGGCGTCGGCGGATTGCGTCTGGGGCGGGTTCGACGAGAACACCGCTGCCGGCCTTTGCTACACCTCGGGCACGACGGGTAATCCGAAGGGGGTGCTATACTCCCACCGCTCGAACTTCCTGCACACCCTGGTGACCATGGGCGTGGACGTGCTGGGTGTGTCGGCCACCGACACCATCCTGCCGGTCGTGCCGATGTTCCACGCCAACGCCTGGGGGCTGGCGTTCTCGGGGCCGGCCACGGGCGCCAAGCTGGTGATGCCGGGGATGAAGCTGGACGGCGCCTCGGTGCATGAACTGCTGGAGACCGAGGGGGTCACCTTCTCTGCGGCGGTGCCCACGGTCTGGCAGATGTTGCTGACCCACCTGCGCGAGACCAACGGCAAGCTGACCACGCTGAAGCGGGTGGTGATCGGCGGCTCGGCTGTGCCCGAAGCCATCGTCCGCGGCTTCCGCGACGAGTTCGGCGTCGACGTGACCCACGCCTGGGGCATGACCGAGACCTCGCCCTTGGGCACTCAGGCCACGCCAAACGCCGCCATCGCCGCAATGAGCGCCGAGGAGCAGCTGCGCTTCAAGCTGAAGCAAGGCCGGCCGCCGCTGGCGATCGAAATGAAGCTGGTGGACGACGCCGAGGCGCGCCTGCCGCACGACGGCGTCACCTTCGGCAAGCTGAAGGTGAAGGGGCCCTTCGTGGTCGGCGAGTATTTCAAGGCCGAGGGCGGCAAGATCCTGGACGGGGAAGAATTCTTCGACACCGGCGACGTGGCGACCATCGACGAGCACGGCTTCATGCAGATCACCGACCGGGCGAAGGACGTGATCAAGTCGGGCGGCGAGTGGATCAGCTCGATCGAGATCGAGAACATCGCCATGGGCCACCCCAAGGCGGCCAATGCGGCGGTGATCGGCGCCTTCCACCCCAAGTGGGACGAGCGGCCGGTGCTGTTGGTGTCGCTGCGCGAAGGGGTCGAAGCGACGCGCGAGGAGTTCCTGGCCTTCCTGGAGGGCAAGATCGCCAAGTGGTGGACACCGGATGACGTGGTGTTCGTGGACGACATCCCGCTGGGCGCCACCGGCAAGATCGACAAGAAGCTGATCCGCGAGCGCATGAAGGACTATGTCCTGCCCACGGCGAGGGCTCCGGCGACCGCCTAGAACGCCGTCACGCGCCCGGTCTGATCCAGACCGGGCGCAGGACTGCTAACCGCCCGAGGCCTTCCGGCGGTCCATAACGAAGCCGCCTTCGCCGTGCGCGCCGAGGCTGGCCCAGCGGGCTTCCTCGGCCTTGTGGACGTACTGCTCCGCCACCAGCCAGGCCTTCATCGGCCGCAGGCAGGCGAGGCAGCCGCCGATCAGGGCGGGGAAGACCGTCGCGAACTGCACCCAAAGCGGCGGATGGAAGGCCACGACCGACCACGCCCAGACCGCCACCACGACGATCCCGACGCCGCTCATGACGAAGAACGCCGGGCCATCCGCGGGATCGGCGAAGCCATAGTCGAGCTCGCAGCGGTCGCAGGACTTGGCGAGCGTCAGGAACCCCTTGAACAGCGCGCCCTCGCCACAGCGCGGGCAACGGCAGCGCAGTCCGGCGCTAAGGGTGGACGGTCCCACGTTCGTCAGGTCCATCGCGGGGTCTCCATACAATGTGGTCATTGAACACATACAATATTGGTGTAATGTATGGGTATTGAGGGCGAATCGCAATGGACCCAGTGACGCACCCATCGATCCGCTGGCTGGAACGCCTGCCGTCGCGCGATGATACGACGCGGCCGTCGCCGCTCTACGTGCGGCTGGTGGAAGCCCTCGAGGCGGCCGTGCGCGATGGCGAGTTGCAGGGGGGCGACCAGCTTCCACCGCAGCGGGCTGTCGCGGAGCGACTCGGCGTCGACCTCACCACCGTCACCCGCGCCTACGCCGCCGCCCGCGCGCGTGGGCTCATTGAGGGCGCCGTCGGGCGTGGGACCTTCATTCGCGCCCGGGCCGCCGAAGACGAGGCGGGGGTGGTGGACCTGAGCATGAATCTGCCGCCACCGCCGCAGGGGGTGTCCCTGGGCGCCCTGCTCAAGGACACCACGAGGGCCATCCTCGACCGCACCGATCCGGCGGTGCTGATGGCCTATCATCCGGGGGGCGGAAGCCTGGGCCAGAAGGCGTCGGCGGCGATGTGGCTCGCGCCGTCCCTGGGCGAGACGCCGCCGGAACGGCTGTTGATCACCCCGGGCGCGCAGCCAGGGCTCGCCGCGATCCTGGCCGCGATCACCGACCAGCGGGGCGAGGGCCTGGTGGTCGAGCCGCTGGTCTATCCCGGGATCCTGGCGGCGGCCCGGCTGCTGGGCCTGCGAATCCTCGTCTGTCCGACGGACGGGCGGGGTTTTGCGCCGGAGGCCCTGGCCCGGATCTGCGCGCAGGAACGGCCGACGGCGGTCTATCTCACACCGGCCACCCAGAACCCGACGGCGGTGACGCTGGATCTCGATCGTCGTCGCGAGATCGTCGAGGCCACTGCGGCCAGCGGCGCCTGGCTGATCGAGGACGATCCTTACAGTCGCCTGTTCGACACGCCGGTCCCGGCGGTGGCGACCCTGGCGCCCGACCGAACCTTTTACCTCGCCACCTTGTCCAAATGCCTCTCGCCCGGCCTGCGGACCGCGTTCCTGCTGCCGCCGCGGGGCATGGAGGCGCGCACCGCCGACAGCCTTCGAGCCCTGGCGCTGATGCCGGCGCCGCTCATGGCCGCCGTGGCGTCGGCCTGGATTCGCGAGGGCATCGCCGAGCGGTTGCTGGGCGGGGTGCGCAAGGAGGCGCGGGCCCGCCGCGCGATCGCCGCCGAGGTGCTGCCTCACGCTCGAGGCGACGCTGAGGGAATCCACGTCTGGCTGGATCTGCCGCCGGGTTGGGCGCCCGACCGAGTGCATCGCCTCGCGCAGGAGAAAGGCCTGTCCCTGGTCACCGCCGACGCCTTCGCCGCGGGCCCCGAGCACCCCTCCGGTCTCAGGATTTCCCTGGGCGGGCCGGGGAAGCAGGCGGTTCTGCGCACGGCCCTGCAAAGCGTGGCGGCGCTGCTGGGCGAGGCGCCGACATCGCGGGTCGTGGTCTAGCTCGCGAGCCGATACTCGCTGTCGGGTCCGGCGGCGCCCTCGGTGGCAAGGTCGCCCTTACGCACGAGGTGGATCATCGCCGCCAGCATCGACCGGGCCGCGGCGGGGTGAAGGCGGGCGTCGACGTCGGCGTAGAGGCGCGGCACGAGCTGGTTGATCTTCGCGGGGCCGGCCTGCAGCGCACTCAGGATCTGGTCCACGCGCTCCTGCCGGTGGGCGATGTAGGCGGCGATGAAGGCGTCGACCGCGCGAATCGGCGGGCCGTGCGTAGGCCAGAGGGTGTCGAACCCACGCGCCCGGATCTGCTCCAGGCTGGCCAGATAGTCGGTCATGTCGCCGTCGGGCGGGGTGATGACCGTGGTGGACCAACCCATGATGTGATCGCCGGAGAAGAGGGCGTTCTCCTCCTCGAGCGCGAAGCACAGATGGTTCGAGGTGTGGCCGGGCGTCGGGATGGCCTCCATCGTCCAGCCCGGACCGGACACCTTGCCGCCGCTGCAGAGACTGACGTCGGGGCGGAAGTCGTGGTCGTGACCGGCCTCCATCTTCACCTCGCCGCTGTCCTCGACCTCGTGACCGGCGACGGCGCAGCCATAGATCGTGGCGCCCGTGCGCGCCTTGAGCGCGCCGGCCAGAGGGGAGTGGTCGGAATGGTGGTGGGTGATCAGGATGTGGGTGACCGTCTCGCCCGCGACGGCGGCCAGGATGGCCTCCAGGTGAGCCGGGTCGTCGGGGCCGGGATCGATCACCGCCACCTCGCCGCGCCCGACGATGTAGGTGCCGGTGCCGAGATAGGTGAAGGGGCCCGGATTGTTGGCCGTCACCCGCCGGATCAGCGGCGAGACCTGGTCGCAACGCCCGTAGGCGATGTCGAGATCGCGAACGTAGGGGATCATCCGCCCAGAACCCCCGACAGGTCGTAGCCGGCGGCGCGGCCCAGACCGACCAGCTCGGCCGGGGTGTGGCCGCCCGTCTCGGCCTCGCTCAGCGACCAGGTCACGATCGACCGGGTGCCCGAGCGGCAAAACGCCAGCACCGGACCTGGAGCCTCGGCCAGGATCGCCTTGGTCTGCTCGACCTGGTCCGGCGTCGGGCCGCCGCGCACTGGAATGTGGAAGAAGGCCAGGCCCGCGGCCTTGGCCGCGGCCTCGACCTCGGCGGCCGTCGGCTGGCCCGGCTCCTCGCCGTCGGGACGGTTGCTGATCAGCGTCGTGAAACCCAGACGCGCGGCCTCGGCGACGTCGTCGAGGCTGATCTGCGGGGCCGTGGTGAAGTCGTCGGTGACGCGTCGGAAGTCAGACATCGTTTACTCGCTGGCGGAGGGTGGACCCTTCGTTGACATCATCGGGGGTGGGTGGAACTTTCGCAACGGGCGGCCGGGATAAAGGCCGCCGAAGTCATCGGCGTTTCGGGGGCGTTACGAGCCGCATGCTGCGATCCATTGGTCGGCGTCCGCCACGGACGATCCCGACGCCGGTCAGCCCGGCCGCCGCCTTGGGCGAGCGAGCGCGGACGCTGGGCGAGGCGAGGGGCGGATAATGGTGGCCGGGGGGCAAGCCATATCGCCGGAGCAACTGTTGGCCGACGCGGCGGCGGCGATGCGGCGTGGTGATCGCGCCGCGGCCCTGACCTGTGTCATGCAGGCCGAGGCCGCCGCACCGTTCGATCCGCACGTGAAGATGCAGAAGGCCATGGTCCATCGGGCCAGCGGGGCGCTGCCGGCGGCGCTCGCGGCGCTGGACGAGGCCTTGGCGCTCGAGCCCTACAACTTCCTGGCCCTGCTCTCGAAGGGCGCCCTGGTGGAAAAGCTTTCGGGCGAGCGGGTGGCTGCGAAGATCTATGAGAACGCCCTGAAGCTGGCCCCCGAGGAGTCCAGCCTGCTGCCGAGCCTCAAGGGGCCCGTCGCCCGGGCGCGCGACGTGGTCACCCGAACCCGCGAGGCGTTGGAAACCTATCTCCGCGACAGCATGGGTCCCTTGGACCGGGTAGGCGGGGAACTGGCGAAGAGCCGCCTGGACGAGGCGATCGGGATCTATGCGGGCCGTCGCAAGGTCTACAACCACGAGCCCCTGTTGCTCCACTATCCGCGCCTGCCAGCCATTCCCTTCTATCCGCGCGAGCTGTTCCCCTGGCTGTCGGAGCTGGAGGCCGCCACACCGGTCATCGTCGAGGAGCTACAGGCGCTGCTGGCGGGCCAGATGGACGGCTTTGCGCCCTATATCGCTTTCCCGCCGGACGTCCCGGTGAACCAGTGGGGTGAACTGAACCACTCCCGGCGGTGGAGCTCGCTCTTCCTGTGGAAGGATGGTCAGCGCCAGGCGGAGGTCTGCGCCCGTTGCCCCCGCACCAGCGCCCTGCTGGACAAGCTGCCCATGGCCCACCAGCCGAACTTCGCGCCGACGGCGATGTTCTCGGCTCTGGAGGCGAACACCCACATTCCGCCGCACACCGGCTCGACCAACACCCGGCTGCTCTGCCACCTGCCGCTGGTCCTGCCAGGGCCCGCGCGGTTCCGGGTCGGCAACGAGACCCGCGCCTGGAGTATGGGGCAGGCCTGGGTGTTCGACGACACCATCGAGCACGAGGCCTGGAACGACGCCGACGATCTACGGGTCATCCTGATCTTCGACGTCTGGAATCCGTACCTGGAGCCGGAGGAACGCGAGCGGATCAGCGCCATGATGGCCGCCCGCAACGCGTTCTACGGCGCCTGACTACTCGGTGCGGCGGACGCGGAAGGCGCCGGTGTTGTCGACCGACATCATGAAACTGCCCATCGCGGCCTGACGGATCTTCACGCTCATGCCGGGCTTGGGCGTACGGAACAACTCGTTGGCGTCGACCTGGGTCCAGACGGCGCCGTCCTCCAGCTTGATCACCCACTTGCCCGCGCCATTGATGCGGGCGACGGCGACCACGCCGCTGGCGTTCTCCAGCTCTTCCTTGCTCTCGCCGCGCTCGAACAGGGTGATGGAGGGGACGGAGAACCCGAACGCCTGGCGGCGAACCTTGCGGGCCTGCTCGCGGTCGACCACCACGATATCGCCCTTGGCTTCAGCCTGATCCAGGGCCACGGTCGCTTGGTCGTAGCAGGCGAGGCGGGCGGCCTCGTCGGTCAGCTTCCGGCAATCAACCAGCTTCTGCAGCATGGCCGACCGGGATTCGATCTTCGGCTGCGCCTGCGCGCCGCCCGCCGCCAGCGCCACGATTGTCGCCGCCAAGGCCACGCCCGCCGTCCGAATCGCCGTCGTCCGCATGTCGTTCACACCTGAATTGACTCTGGCGCCCATTAAGCTGGACGCGGCCTTCGGCGCAACGGGACGGGGTCCAGAGGCCATGCCAGGGGACGATTCTTCCCCTTTCGGTCGCGGGGCAAGCCGCCGGCCCTGTCACAATCCATGACGAAACCGTGCCCGCATTGCGCCGGGGTGCGGCAATCTGTGACCAGAATGCGACAGGTGGGCGCCCGAAACATTGCGAAAGCCTAATGTTCGTTGACCGGTCAGCGATCAGCCTCGTAACTCCGGCGTAACCGGGGGCGCAGTCCGTTTCCGGGACCGATCTCTTTTTGTGGGGAGCGGCCGCCGTCTGGCAGGACCGCTGGAGGATCTAAACCGTGAAATTCAAGTCCATGCGGGAACGCCTTCTGGCGTCTTCTATGATTTGCGGCGCGGCCCTGCTGGGCATCACGTCGCAAGCGGCCGCCCAGTCGGGTGAAGTCTCGGAAGTGGTCGTCACCGGGACGCGCATCCCGTCGCCGAACCTTGAAAGCGTCAGCCCGGTTACGGCCGTGAGCGCCGCTGAAATCAAGGCGCAGGGCGTCACCCGCGTCGAAGACATGATCAACTCGCTGCCGCAGGCGTTCGCCGCGCAGGGCGCCGCCCTGTCGAACGGCTCGACCGGCACCGCGACGATCAACCTCCGCGGTCTGGGCGCGACCCGCACCCAGGTTCTGATCGACGGCCGCCGCCTGATGCCCGGCACGCCGAACACCACCGGCGGCGCGCTGGCCGCCGACATCAACTTCATCCCTTCGGCCCTGATCGAGCGCGTTGACGTGCTGACGGGCGGCGCCTCGGCCGTTTACGGCGCCGACGCCGTCGGCGGCGTCGTCAACTTCATCATGATGAAGAACTTCGAGGGTGTCCGGATCGACACCCAGTACGGTCTTTATCAGCACGACAACAACAACGGCGTCGCCGACGTTGTTCAGGCCGCCCAGAACCGCGCCGCCAACAAGCAGTTCTACCAACTGCCCAAGGACAACGTGCGCGACGGCGAGTCCTCGCAAGTCACGATGATCATCGGCGTGAACTCGCCGGACGGTAAGGGCAATGTCACCGCCTACGCCGGCTACCGCCACGTCGAGCCGATCCTGCAGGGCAACCGCGACTTCTCGTCGTGCACCCTGAACTCGGGCGACGACTTCGCCTCCGCCGGTTGCGGTGGTTCGGGCACCGCCTTCCCGGCCCGCGTCGGCAGCTTCGTCGTCGACCCCGCCGGCCCGGGCAACACCTTCCGCGCCCGGAACGGGGCGACCGACACCTACAACTTCGGTCCGTCGAACTACTATCAGCGTCCGGACGACCGTTACGTCCTGGGCGCCTTCGCCAACTACGAGATCAATGAGTGGGCCACGGCCTACGCCGACGTGATGTTCATGGACGACACGTCCACGTACCAAATCGCGCCGGGCGGCATCTTCGCCGGCACCTTCTCGGTCAACTGCGCCAACCCGTTCCTGTCGGCCCAGCAACGCGGCCTGCTCAACGCCACGGCGGCGTCGGGCGGCGGCACCTGCGCCAGCAACCCGGCCGGCACCTTCACCGGCACGGTTTCGCGTCGGAACGTCGAAGGCGGCGGTCGCCAGGGCAAGACCCAGCACCAGCAGTACCGCTACGTCATCGGCATGCGCGGCGACCTGAACGACAACTGGAACTACGACTTCGCGATGCAGTACGGTCGCGTGTCGTTCAGCCAGATCCAGACGGGCTTCTTCCGCACCGGCGCCATCAACAACGCGCTCAACGTCGTGTCGGTCAACGGCACGCCGACCTGCGCCTCGGTGGTGAACGGCACGGACACGGCCTGCGTGCCCTACAACATCTTCCAGCTGGGCGGCGTCACGCAGGCGGCGCTCGACTACCTGGAAACCCCCTCCACGCAGAACGGCAACCTGTTCGAGCGTGTGGTGAACTTCAACATCGGCGGCGACCTGACCGAATACGGCGTGAAGATGCCGTGGGCCCAGGACGGCGTCGGCGTCTCGATGGGTGCGGAATACCGTCGTGAGACCCTCGACTACGCGGCGGACTACGTCTCGTCGTCGGGCGCTCTGAACGGTTCGGGCGGCGCCTCGCCGCCGGTCAACGGTTCGTTCGACGTCTACGAACTGTTCGCCGAAACCCGCGTTCCGATCATTCAGGACATGGCGTTCGCCAAGGCCCTGACGCTGGAACTGGCCTTCCGTTACTCGGACTACTCGTCCATCGGCACCACCGAGACCTACAAGATCGCCGGTGAATGGGAGCCCATCGACGGCTTCCGCATCCGCGGCGGTTACAACCGCGCCGTCCGCGCGCCGCACGTCCTCGAGCTGTTCAGCCCGCAGAACGTCGTGCTCGACGGTACGCAGGACCCCTGCGCCGGCCTCGCGGCCTCCAACCCGCTGGTCGCCCGTTGCGCCTCGCTCTTCAATCTGACCACGGCGCAAGTCCTGGCGATCGAGAAGAACCCGGCCAACCAGTACAACGGCCAGACCGGTGGTAACCCGAACCTGGATCCGGAAACGGCCGACACCTATACCCTCGGCTTCGTCTTCCAGCCTTCGTTCCTGCCCGGCTTCAACATCTCGGCCGACTGGTTCGACATCAAGGTGAAGGACTTCATCGGCGGCATCGGCGCCGACACCATCATCAACCGCTGCCTCGACACCGCGAACCCGTTCTTCTGTAACCTGGTCAAGCGCGACTCGCAGGGCTCGATCTGGCTGTCCACCAACGGCTACGTCCAAGACACGACGCTCAACACCGGCGCCCTGCGCACCAAGGGCATCGACTTTAACGCCAGCTACCGCACCGACCTCGAGAACATCGGTCTCGAGAACATGGGCGGCCTGAGCATGAGCTTCGTGGGCACCTGGCTCGACGAGCTGGCCACGCAGAACCTGCCGGGCGACGACTACTTCGACTGCGCCGGCTACTACGGCACGATCTGCTCGGTCTCGGGCGGTCTGTCGTCGCCGAACCCGGAATGGCGCCACAAGGCCCGCGTGACCTGGACCACGCCGTTCGAATACGGCGACTGGTTCAAGGACTTCTCGCTCAGCCTGCAATGGCGCCACTTCAACAAGGTGAAGCTGGACGCCTACTCGTCGGATCCGCAGCTCAACAACACGGGCCTGCAGTACGCCACCGACAAGACCCTGGGCGCCCGCGACTACTTCGACCTGACGGCGTCGTGGACCATGCGCGACAACCTCAACTTCCGCGCTGGCGTGAACAACCTGTTCGACAAGGATCCGCCGCTGAACGGTTCGTCGAACTGCCCGACCGGGCCCTGCAACGGGAACACCTGGCCGCAAATCTATGACTCCTTCGGCCGTTACCTCTTCATCGGCCTGACCGCCGACTTCTAAGTCGAAGGTCACTTCAGACGATCGGTGGGGCGGCGGAGCAATCCGCCGCCCCATTGCGTTTTGGCCCGTTCTCTTCGTGCTGCCCGCTCTGGTAGGTTGCGCAGGTGAACACCTGGAACACCGGCCGCTACAGCGTGACGTTCGGCGCGAACCCGGCGGCTGCGCGACCCGCGCCCCCGATCGCCGACCCCGTCGCCGCCGCCCGCTGGGGCGCCGAGGCTGACGGCCTGCGGCTTGCCGGCGACATCGCGCCCGCCGACCTCGCCTACGCCCGGCAGATGCGGGCGATGGTCTCCGATCCCAGCCTGATCCGCGCGGCCGACGCCTTGATCGCCGGCGAGCCCGCCGCCGCCTACGCCCTGCTCACCGACCGTCTGTCGAAGCGTCCCAGCGACCCCTTCGCGCTGTGGATGGCCGGCGACATCGCCTCCCGCGGCGGACGCAACGCCGAGGCCGCCCAGCTTCTCGCGCGCTGCCTGGATCTGGCGCCGGGGCTCACCCCTGCGCGCGCCGCCTACGCCATGGTCCTGACCTGGCTGGATCGCGTTGGCGAGGCATTGGCGCAGGCCGACCGGCTGCTGGTCGACCAGCCGGCGAACGCGCTCTACCGGCACCTGCGCGCCTCATCCCTGCTTCGGCTGGGCGAGGAAGGCCCTGCCGCCGAGGCCTATGCGCAGGTGCTCGCGGATCACCCCGGCCAGGCCCTCAGCTGGATGAGCTACGGCCACGTTCTGAAAACCCTCGGCCGGCAGGACGAGGCTGTGGCCGCCTATCGCCGATGCCTGGCGCTGGATCCGCGCCAGGGCGAGGCGTGGTGGAGCCTGGCCAACCTCAAGACCGTGCATCTCGATGCGGCGGACATCGCGGCCATGCAGACGGCGCTGGACGGCGAGCTTTCGCCGGCTGACCGCCTGCAGCTCCATTTCGCCCTCGGCAAGGCGCTTGAGGACGCCGGACGCGACGCCGAGGCGTTCGCCCACTATGCGCAGGGCGCGGCCATGCAGCGGGCGCGCCTGGACTACGACGCGGACGAAACGACGACGCAGATGCAGCGCACGCGGGCCTTGCTGAGCCGCGGCTTCTTCGCGGCGCGGGCCGGTCAGGGCGCGCCTGATCCCGATCCGATCTTCATCGTCGGCCTGCCGCGGTCGGGCTCGACTCTGGTGGAACAGATTCTGGCCAGTCACAGCCAGGTCGAGGGGACGCAGGAGCTGCCCTATCTGCCTATGATGGCGGCGCGGCTGGCCGGACCCGCCCGGCGCGCGTCGGAGGGGGCCTACCCCGATGTCCTGGCGGCCCTGTCGCCCGATGAACTGGCGGACCTCGGCCGCTCTTACCTGGCGCAGGCGCGGGTCCACCGGAAGACGGATCGCCCGTTCTTCATCGACAAGCTGCCGAACAACTTCGCGCATGTCGGGCTGATCCAGCTGATTCTGCCCAAGGCCCGGATCATCGACGCCCGGCGCCATCCCCTGGGCTGCTGCTTCTCGGGCTTCAAGCAGCACTTCGCCGTGGGACAGCCGTTCACCTACGACCTCACAGACATCGGGCGGTACTACGCGGACTATGTGGCCCTGATGGCCCACATCGACACGGTGCTGCCGGCCCGCGTCCATCGGGTCATCTATGAGCGGATGGTCGCGGACGTGGAGGGTGAGACCCGCCGCCTGCTCGACCACTGCGGACTGCCGTTCGAGCCGGCTTGCCTCACCTTCTACGAGAATCGGCGGGCGGTACGAACGGCCAGTTCGGAGCAGGTGCGGCAGCCGATCTTCACTGACGCGGCGGACCACTGGCGACGCTTCGAGCCCTGGTTGGAGCCCCTGAAGGCCGCGCTCGGACCCGTACTGACCGCCTATCCCGACGCCCCGCCGATCTAGGCGCGCGTTGCGCGCCCGTGGCTGGTAGGCTAGGCGCCGGACTTTGGCGTGAAGGTGCGTGACGTTGAGCGGTTGGAAGGTCGGATCCATCAAGGTGAAGTCGGGCTATACGCCCGCGCCATCGGGCCAGTCGGCGGGAACGCCCGCGGCCGCGCCCGCCGCCCGCGATCCCGCGGCGGACCGCCAGCGCCTGACAGAGATTCACGCGGCCACCCAGGCCCAGGATTTCCCCCGCGCGGCCGCCCTGGCCGAGGCGGCGCTGAAGGACGGCATCGCCCATCCGATGGTGCTGAATCTGGCGGCGCTGAAGGCCGAGCAGGAGGGCCGGTTCGAGGACGCGCTGGTCATCCTGCGCCATGCCGTCGAGATCGCGCCCGACGACCTGGGCGCGCGCAACGCCATGGGTCTGGTGCTGACGCGGCTCGAGCGCTACCGCGATGCGCTGGCGGCGTTCGAAGGCGTCGTCGCGCTGGCCCCCGACTTCGCCGGCGCCCATTGCGCGCGCGGCGCATCGCTGGAAGCGCTGGGCCGGCTGAAGGAGGCCGAGGCGGCCTACAATCACGCCCTCGAACTCGAACCCGAAAACCTCGGCGCGACCCAGGGGCTGGCCAATCTGCTGAGCCGGCGGGGCGCGCACGCTGACGCCCGCCCCCTGGCCGAGGCGGTGCTGGAGGCCCAGCCGAACTTCCCCGACGCGGTCATGGTGCTGGCCGCCGCCGATGCGGCCGAAGGCCACGGCGAACGCGCCCAGCGTCGGCTGGAGCTGCTGAACGCAGACCAGCGCCTGACGCCGCACCAGCGGGCGCTGGTGCAGGGTCAGCTGGGCGACGTCCTCGACGCCCAGGACCTGCCGGCCGAGGCGTTTCAGGCCTATGCCGCCTGCAACATGGGCCTGTGGCGCGCCTATGCGCCGGTGCACGGGCAGGGGATCAGCGCGCTGGACTTCGCCCGCGCCATGATCGCCGAGGTGGACGCCATCCCCGCGGACGCCTGGACCTCGTCGCCGAAGCCTGCCGCCGACGGCCCGAAGGCGCACGTCTTCCTGCTGGGCTTCCCGCGCTCGGGCACGACGCTGCTGGAACAGGTGCTGGCCAGCCACCCGGAGGTGGAGGCCCTCGAAGAGCGCGAGACGCTTCTCGACGCCCAACGGGCGTTCCAGATGCAGCCCAGCGACGTCGCGCGGCTGGCCACGGCGACCGAGGCCGAGCTGGAGCCCCTGCGCGCCGCCTATTGGGCCAAGGTGCGGGCCGAGGGCGCCGAGCCGGCGGGCAAGGTGTTCGTCGACAAGCACCCGCTGCACACCTTCCGCCTGCCGCTGATCCTCAAGCTGTTTCCCGACGCCAAGATTCTGTTCGCCCGCCGCGACCCGCGCGACGTGGTGTTGAGCTGCTACCGGCGGCGGTTCGCCATGAGCGGTTCGGCCTATCAACTGCTGACGCTGCCGGGCGCGGCCGGCTACTACGACGCGGCCATGACCTTGGCGGCGCGTCTGGCCCCGGCGATGGACCCGCGGACCCTGGTGGTTCGCCACGAGTCCCTAGTCGCCGATTTCGACACGGTGGCCGGCGAGGTCTGCAACTTCCTGGGCCTGCCCTGGACCGACGCCCTGCGCAATTTCGCCGACAAGGCGCGCGACCGGGCCGTGGCGACGCCCAGCGGCGCCCAGCTGTCGCGGGGTCTCAGCGCCGAGGGCGTGGGCGCGTGGCGGCGGTATCGCGAGCCTCTGGCCGCGGTCCTGCCGACGCTCGCGACCTGGGTGGCCGAGTACGGGTACGAGGCCGAATGACGGTGGATCGGCGCCGCGCGCTGCAGACCCTCCTGGCGGGTGGTCTGGTCAGCGCCTGCGCCACGCCGCGACCGCCCAGCGAGCCGATCGTCTCGATCAATCTGGCCGGCGTGCAGCCGCCGGCCGGGCCGGCCAGCGGCACGCGCCTCGAGACGGCGTTCGACCATGCGGGACGGATGAGCGTGCCGGTGCGCCTGGGCAAGCGCGGCCCGTTCCAGTTCGTCGTCGACACCGGCGCGAACCACACCGTCATCGGGGGGGAGACGGCCGAGCGCTGCGGCCTGGCCAACGACGGCATGGCCTTCGTGCACGGCATCGTGGGCATGCAGTCGGCGCCGCTGGTGAAGGTGCCGCTACTGCGGGTGGGGCAGGTGCGCTCCACGAACCTCCGTCTGCCAGTCCTGCCCGAGGCCAGTCTGGGCGCCGACGGGTTGCTGGGCATCGACGTGCTGAAGAACCGGCGGGTTCGGCTCAACTTCCGCGGCAATGGCTTCGAGATCGGGCCATCCGGCAAGGGCGTGGCGGTCCAAAGCATGGGCGGTGGCGGTGGTAGTCGGATCCCGGACACCTCGCGCGGCATCGTGGTGCCTGCCCAGTATCGTTCAGGACAGCTGGTGATCTTCGACGCCGATGTGGCGGGGGTGCCGGTGAGTGCGTTCCTGGATTCGGGGGCTCAGATCACCTGCGGCAACGAGGCGCTGCGCCAGGTGCTGATCCGCGAGCGGCCGGAACTCGCCGAGAGCATGGTGTCCACGCAGCTGATCAGCGCCACCGGCCAGACGTCGCCTGCCCAGCTCGCACCCCTGACCCGGCTGCGGCTCGGGGGGATGGCGCTGAACAACATCCGCGCCGCCTTCGCCCCGCTGCACATCTTCAGCCTGTGGGGCCTGAACGACCGGCCGGCCATGCTGGTCGGCGTCGACATCCTGCGGCACTTCGAAGACGTCACCCTCGACTTCGGCCGCCGGGAGGTGACGTTCGTCCGATCGCGTGGCAACCGGGTTTCCTACCCCAGCACGCTCCTCTGATCGCCGCGCTTTAGTGTAGCGGCGTGGGCGCCAGGACCATGCCGCCGTTGCTCTCGCGCAGCTTGGCCTCGGCCACGCCGTCGATGATCGACTTGGCGCGCGGGTCGCCGAACACCCAGGCCGCCGCGGCCAGGCTGCGGGCCGAGGTGGCCGAGACGCCCAGGGCGTTCTGCAGGGCCTCGAACGCGCCCTCCTGCGGCGTCATCCGTCGAAGCGGGACGTCGCCGTCCAGCTTGGCGAGTTGCTTGGCCTTGTCGACCGCCTGGTAGAAGCCGCCGATCTCGTCCACCAAGCCGAGGCCCTTGGCCTGCGCGCCGGTCCAGACCCGTCCCTTGGCGATTTCGCGGACGCGGTCCTCGGGCAGGTTTCGCCCGGCCGCCACGCGGGTGATGAAGTTGCCGTAGATGCGATCCATCCAGCCCGCGAACGCCGCCCGCTGGGCTGGGGTGAACGGCTGGCCCATGCCGAACGCCCCCGCGTATTCGCCGCCAACGGCCGTCTCGCGAACATCCACCCCGAACTTCGCCAGGGCCGGGCCCAGGGCGAACTTGCCCCCGAACACACCGATGGAGCCGGTCAGGGTCGTGGGCTGCGCGACGATGGCCGAGGCCTCCGACGAGATCCAGTAACCGCCGGACGCTGCGTAGGTCCCCATGGAGACCACCACCGGTTTGCCCTTGGATTTGGCCACCCGGATCGCGTCCAGGATCTGTTCCGACGCCGTGTCCGACCCGCCCGGCGAGTTCAACCGCAGCACGATGGCCTTGACCGAGCCGGTTTTGGCCGCCCGCAGGATCGCGTCCGCCAGGTCGTCGGAGTAGATGGTCTTGCCGCCGGTGAAGGGGTTCGAGCCCTTGTCCTTGCCGGTCACGATGGGGCCTTCGGCCTCGATCACCGCGATGGCGTCGCCGGGCTTGGCGGCGTCCTGGGCGCCGCGATTGTCGGCGTAGTCGTCGAAATCCAGCGTCTTGGCGTCGTCGCCGGCCTTGGCCAGCATGGCGTCCTCGACCTCCCGCACCTGACCCAGCCGGTCGACCAGTTTCCGCGCCATGGCGTCTTCCGCCACATAGGGCCCCGCCTCCAGCGCGGCGCGCAGGGCCACGGGGTCGCCCTTCCGGTCGGCGGCGGCGAAGGCCAGGTTCGACGCATAGACCGAGCTCATCCAGCTCAAGGTCGATTGCTTATGGGCCGGGGTGTAGTCCGAGTAGAGGTAGCCGTTGACCGCGTTCTTGTATTCGTAGCGCTGCTCGTACTGCGGCACGACGCCGTACTTGTCGAAGAGGCGCTTGAAGAACAGGTCCTCGGTGGCGACGCCCGTCACCTGCAGTGAGGCGCCCGGCTGCATCCAGAACTGATCGCTGGCGCGCCCCAGCATATAGGTCGTCGTGCCCATGCCCGACGGATAGAGGCCCTGGCTGTGAGCGTAGATCGGCTTGCCCGCCGCGCGGAAGTGGTTGAACGCCAGGCGCAGCTCGTCGGCCATGCCGGGCTCGATGCCGGCCTCGGGCAGGCGGACCAGCAGGCCCTTCACCTTGTCGTCCTTTTCGGCCCGGCGCAGAGTCTCGATGATCGACATCACCGAGGTGGAGTTGCGGCCGATGCCCCAGAGCGGATTGTGCGGCGCCTGGTCGGTCAGCGGGTCGCGCAGGTCCAGTTGCAGCACCGTGCGCGACGGTGTCGGGGCCGGAGCCGTCGCCGACATGGCCATGCTGATCAGGACGATCGGCACACCTATCAGAAAGAGGATCAGGCCCGCGAAGACCCCCGCCGCCGTGATCAGGAACTGTTTCATGTCGCCTTGGGTCGCGCGCTGGCCGTCAGTGCTCTAAGCCGGCTGTCGCATACATTGGGCGCCGCGCCTAGAGCGACGGGACGGCGCAAGGGTGAGGACGCGCCGGATGATCGACCTGCACTACAGCGCCACGCCAAATGGCCAGAAGGCCGCCATCATGCTGGAGGAGTTAGGGCTGCCCTATCGGGTGATCGGCTACGACATCTTCGAGGGCGATCACCTGACGCCGGCGTTCGGCCGGATCAATCCCAACCACAAGCTGCCGGCCATCGTCGACCACGACCCGGATGACGGCGGCGCGCCCTTCGCGGTCTTCGAATCCGGGGCGATCCTGCAATATCTGGCCGAGAAGACCGGCCGCTTCCTGGCCCCCGTTGGCCGGGCCCGCAGCGTCGCGATCCAGTGGCTGACCTGGCAGATGGCAGGTCTCGGGCCCATGGGCGGCCAGGCCAGCCACTTCCTGCGCTACGCGCCGGCCGGCCAGGACTACGCCATCGCCCGCTACACCCGCGAGCTGGATCGGCTGCTGCAGGTGCTGGAGCGCCGGCTCGGCGAAGCGCCCTACCTCGCCGGCGAGGAGTACAGCATCGCCGACATGGCTGTCTGGCCGGGGCGGGCCGCATCTTTCGTGGTGGGGGTCGATATGGACGCGTATCCCGCGATGCGGGCCTGGGTCGAGCGGATCCGATTGAGACCCGCGGTCGCCCGCGCCATGGCGCGCGACGACCTCAAGGCCCCGGCCAAGTACCTCGGTCGCAAGCAGGTCCTGTCGCCCGAGGAGTGGTCCAACATGTTCGGCGAGAATATGCACGCCGCGGTTCGATCCTGACCTAGCGCGGTTTGGAATCCGCGCTCCATCCGCCGCCCACGCCCTGGTACAGCGCGATCAGCGCATTCAGCCGGTCGGCGCGCACCTGGATCAGGCTGAGCTCCACAGCCAGGAGGCTGCGCTGAGCGTCCAGTTTCTCGATGTAGGGCGAGTAGCCCGCGCTGTATCGGTTGGTGGCCAGCGAGAGCGCCTCGGCCACGGCCTGACGCTGCGCTTCGAGTGACACGGCCTGCTGGCGCGCCGACTGCTCCGCGGCGAGGGCGTCTTCCACCTCGCGGAAGGCGGTGAGCGCCACCTTGCGGTAGGCATAGGCCGCCTGGTCGCGGCGGGCCGCCACGACCCCTTGCTGCGCCCGCAGCCGCCCGCCGTCGAGGAGGGGCGCCAACACGCTGCCGCCGAGCGAGAAGACGCCGATCGGATCGTCCAACAGGCTCGATGCGACGAAGCCGCCGGTGGCGCTGAGCTGCAGGCTGGGCATGAACGCCGCGCGGGCGGAGTCCAGCGAACGGTCGGCGGCCACCAGCTGCTGTTCGGCCTGGACGATATCCGGGCGCCGTCGGAGCAGATCGGCGGGAAGCGCGTTCGGCACGGGCGGTACGCCGATCCGGGTCAGTTCGCGGCCCCGGGCGATGTCGCGCGGCGAGGCGCCCAGCAGGACGGACAGGCCGTTCTCCTGGCGGGCGATGGCCGCTTCGACGCCGGGGATCAGCTGTTCGGTCGCGCGGTATTCGGCCTCGGCCTGCTCGGTCTCCAGCCGCGGACTGTAGCCGGCGTCCGACCGCCGCCGGGTGAACCGGCGCGACTCGGCCCGCGCCGCCAGTGTCTCGCGCAGCACGACTAGCCGGGCGTCGAGGGCCCGCAGGTTCACATAGCCGCTGGCCGCCGTCGCGGCGACCGCCAGCCGGACGCTGTCGCGGGCGGCCTCGGTGGCCAGCAGACCGGCCTGGGCCGCAGCGCTGGCGTTGGCCAGGCGACCGAACAGGTCGGTGTCGTAGCTGATGGAGAGCTGCGCCTGCCCTGCTGTCTGGGTCTGCGGCGTTCCGAACGGACTGACGTCGCGCTGGCGGGCTCCGCCACCGGCGCCGGACAGGTTGGGCAACCGCTGGGCCTGCGCCAGGCGGTACTGGGCGCGCGCCTCCTGCACCCGCGCCGCAGCCAGGGCGACGTCGACGTTGTTCGCCAGCGCGGTCTCGACCACTTGGCTCAGGGCGGGGTCGCCGAAGCCCGCCCACCAGCTCGCCTCGACTGGCGCGCCGGCCTCGGGCGCGGCGCGCCAGGCGGCGGGCGGCTGCACCGCGGCGTCCAGCGGCGCCGGCGGACGCGGTCCGGCGCAGGCGGTCAGGCCCAGCGCCAGCAGTCCCAGCGACCAGGGCTTCATTTGCCTCGTCCGCGAATGTCGATCCGGGCCTCCACCGACATCCCCGGCCGCAACGCGGCGGCCAGGCGCTGTCCGGGGTCGATCGCGATCCGCACGCCGATCCGCTGCGGCACCTTCACGAAGTTGCCGGTGGCGTTGTCGGGCTTCAGCACGGCGAACTCCTGTCCGGCGGCGGGCGAGATGCGCTCGACCCGGCCCGTCAGCGTGGCCCCGCCCAGGGCGTCGACGCGCAGAGTGGCGGGCTGGCCGGAATAGACGCCGCGCGTCTGGGCTTCCTTGAAGTTGGCGATCACCCAGCGTTCGGGCGGCACCAGGGACACCAGCTGCACGCCGTTGGTGACGTACTGGCCCAGGCGGACGCCGACCTCGCCGATCTGACCCGCTTCGGGGGCGCGGACCTTGGTGTTCTCCAGGTCGATCTCGGCCAGGCGCAGCTGGGCGCGGGCGCCCTCGACCTGCGCCTCCAGCGCCCCCTTGCTGACCTCGACGGTGCGCAGGTCCTGGCGGGCGATCTCGGCGGCGGCGCGGGCCTGACGGACACCGGCCTCGGCGGCGCGCAGGGCGGCCAGGGTCTGGTCGCGCTCGCGGACCGAGATCGAGCCATCGCGGACCAGGTCATTGGCGCGGGCCATGTCGGCGCGGGCGCGGAGCAGCTGGGCCTCGGCGCTGGCCACACCGGCTGACTGCCCCTCAACGCCGGCCGCCCGCGCGGCGCGGGCCTGCACGGCGTTGGCCAGGGCGGCCTCTTGGGCGGAGAGGTTGGCGCGGGCCTGGGCCACACGGGCCGCGTAGACCCGGTCATCGATCCGGACCAGCAACTGATCCTTGGACACGGTGTCGTAGTCGTGCACCGCGACCTGAGTGACATAGCCGCTCACCTGGGGCGCTATGACCGTGGTCCGGCCCCGGACGTAGGCGTTCTCGGTCGTCGCCGAGCCGCCGCCGAACGGCGGCAAGCCCCAGGCCGCCAGGATCGCCAGCACCGCGGCCAGGGTCAGGCCGACGATGACCCAGACGACCAGCGGCCGGCGGGGCGACGGACGCCAGGCGCCCTGCGGCGGCGCTGCGCTCTCGCTCATGGTTGGGCTCCCCCTTCGAACCGCCGCCGGCGGATCGTGTTGTAGATCAGGATGTAGGCCACGTAGGCCGCGGTCAGCAACGCGATGACGGTGACCAGTCGAAACACATCGTTGAACGCCAGGACGTTGGCCTCGCGTGTCAGGTCGCGGCCCAGCGCCGCGGCGCCTTGAGTCGTGCGCGCCGCCGGATCGACGATGACGCGAGCGACGCCCTGTGCTCCAGTCCGCAGCCGCTCCGCCACCAGGGGGTCGGATGGCAGCACGCGCTCGGCCAGGCTGACCGCATGCGCTCGCGCCGAAGCGACCTGATAGGTGCCCAGCAGCGCCGCGCCGCCCAGGCCGCCGAGGTTCTGGGTCGTGCTGAACAGCACGATGAACGTCACCAGATGACTGGGCCCCCGTTCCAGCATGCGGAGGAATCCATAGGCGAGGGCGGGGCCGATGAAGAGCATGGTCCCGAAGGCGATCAGCGCCTGGCTCAGCATCAGCTGGGCGGGTCGGGTCAGGTTGGTCGATCCAGTGTCCAGCCCGGCCCCCAGGGCGATCACCAGCGCCGCGGCGATGATCAGATAGGGGATGCGCGTCGGGGACAGGGTCGCCAGGGTCACCCCCAGTCCGACCACCATGGCGAGGATCACCACCGCGAACAGTCCGCGGAGCTGGTCGTTGTTGAGACCCGCGGACGTCAACAGCCCGACGGCGCCGTAGGTCTGCTCGGCCAGGGCCAGCCGCACCAGCAGCGCCACGATGGCGAAGCGTATGATGTCGCGCGTCCCGATCCATTTGGTCTGTAGCAGTGGTCGGGCGCGGTAGTGTTCGATCACAAGCGCCGTCACCAGCAGCGGGACCGCGATCGCTAGGGCGATCCCCAGCCAGGGCGTGTCCGTCCACCAGACCACGCGTCCGGCGCCCAGCACGGCGCAAATCAGGGAGATCGCCGGCACGGCCAGGGCGACGGTGACGAAATCAAGCGGTTCGAACGCTGGGCTCCGGTCGCTGGGCGGAAGCGGCAGGATGAGCAGGGCGGCCAGGGCGGCCAGGGCCAGACCCGCCTCGATCAGGTGCAGGCCGTGCCAGCCGCCCAGCGCCAGCATCTCAACCGGGAATAGCCGCGCCAGGGGCGCTCCGAACTGGGTCAGGCTGATCCCGACCACCAGGGCCGCCGCGCGCTTGTCCGGCGGGACGGCCTGCAACAGGTTGTAGAGGGTCATGGTGGACAGGCCGGCGGCTGTCATGCCGGACACCGCCCGCACCACGATCGCCATCTCGAACCCGGGGATCACCAGCTGCAGCAGGGACGTGGCGGCGTAGACGATCAGCAGGGTGTTGGTGACGGCGGGGATGCCGAACTGTTGTCGGGCCTTGATCAGCAGCAGGTTCGCACTGGCGTTCATCGCGACATAGGCGGCCGGCAGCAGGCTGGCCTCGGCGGTGTAGATTCCCAGTGCACCGGCCAGGTTGGGCAGGTTCACCGTCACCAGAGCGTTCCCGAGGGTCGCCACCAGCGCCATGACCACCGCCACCACAGCGTAGCCGATCCGTCGTCCCGTCGCGTGGCGCGGCGAATAGGGCGAGCCGGGGAACAGCGGCTGCTCCTCGGGCGCGAACGCGTAGGACGGCGGAGGCGAGGGCGGCGGCCGGCTCATGCGCGCATTGTTACGCTCTAAACCGCCGGGCGTGAGCCCCACGGCGTCACGAACAGCGTTTTTTCGGCGCTAAGGCTATCGAGGGCGGCTCGACGGCCTTTCGTGCATCAACTCAGTAAGACTCGAACGTATCCGGCTGCAGTACGTCGTAGATCTTTGCGATCGATCGCGCCTTGCCAATTTTTCGGCGCATCGCACGATACTCCGCTTGGCCGTCATCCCCGTAGTAGTCGTCTTTGGACGTCTCCATAGCGAGTAGCGCCCGCGCCTGGACGTCAGCGAGATCAGCCGGCGGCAGCACCTCAAGCTCTTGTTCGATCCGCGATTGTGGCGGTCCGAATACATAGAGAAGCGACAACCACGATCCGGCGCGACCCGTCCGGCGGATGGCGCTTACCCGCCAGCGCCGACCCTCGGCGTCAATCAATTCCATTCCGTCTTGCATACGGTTTTTGAGCGTCGCTGGCCCGCACTTCGTAAGCTTGTGCAGGTCCGGAAAACCCCAGATCTGGCGATCTGGGGTGAACCCGAGAACGGGAAACTTGAAATCGACGTCGCTTGATTTCATACCACCTCCGGAACGAAAAAGGAACATAAGCTGCGTTTTTCCGGCCGGCAAGCTTCTCGTCTATCGCGGTTGCTTCCTATCCGTAGGGGGCGGGTTGAACGGTCGGGTGACGTTCTCCCAGGCATCGGAGGCGTACGTGGCCACGGCGGTCGGAACAGATTTCTGCCAGTCCGTCGTGCCGTGCCAGACCCGCCGGATCGGATCGAACTGCGGCTTGCCGTTCCAACTGCCGTGGAGACGTCTGTGGGTTTCCTTCGGAAGAGGTTTGAGAAACGCGAAATGATTGCGCCAATCCTGCTCCGAGCGCCCTTTTCCATTCAGGGGAATGGTGTGGTGAACCTCCTCGCCTTTCACCGCCACGCCAGCCCTCCGCATCTTGCTGATCGCTGCGCCTGAGGTCACCGAGCCCTGCTTCAGAACCCCGATCCCCTTCATGGCGGCCCTGCCGCCCTTGAGGATCACGCCGACGGGGAGTGCGTCCCCCACCGCCATCGTAGCGTTGAAGGCTGCCCCCCTGTAGTTGCGGTCCTGGAGATCGGCTGCGGCCTCCCAAGCGGGGCCAGCGATGGGAATGAAAGACTGCGCCATGTTCGGACGCTGGATCTTTGGTCCGCTCTGAAAGTCCTGCAGAGCATCCTTTGCAAAGCCGATTGGCGATCTGAGGCCGCGCTCTTCGGCCTCTCGCTGCGCCCTGGCGCGGGCCATTTCCCGATCATAAAGTTCGCCGGCAGCATCCGGCACGCTTCGCGGCTCACCGCGAGGCATTTTTGCCATCGTGTCTCTCCATGAAAACTGAAACGCCGCTTGGCGGCATAACCCTGGCGGCAGCGCCGCTTGGGATTGGAAACTTAGATTCCCGCCGATATCTTAGCGCCGGACTTGTCCGCGGGGCGGGTGACGTAGCGCTGATCTCAGACCGCTACAGTCTCATGATCGTCCGTGATAGTCAAGAACAAATCGGGAACGATTGAGCGGTTGCGATTTGGCGGTCCGCTGTCATGCCCCGCTGCCGGCCACTGCCGACCAGACCACGACGCACCCAAGCCTGGTGCAACATCTTCTATGAAGCGAGAAACCCCGCTCGGGCGGCGGGAGAGATAATGGTCGGAGTGGCAGGATTTGAACCTGCGACCCCCGCGTCCCGAACGCGGTGCTCTACCAGACTGAGCCACACTCCGACTTGGAGGCGCGCTTATAGAGGAGGGTCCGCCGGCTCGCAAGCGGGTGAAAAGACGGTTTTCTCAGGCGTTGCATCCGTCGTTCTGCTGCGCTATCTCCCCCGCTCTCGCGGGCCTGAGGCCCTCGGCGACCGTTCCTGCTGGGGAATGGTGTAATGGTAACACTGCGGTTTTTGGTACCGTCATTCTAGGTTCGAGTCCTAGTTCCCCAGCCACGGAATTCATTCAGAAAATCCCCACTTTGCGGGCCGCCCGGTAGGCGGATTTTACAGCGCGTTTTACAGCTTTGTTGTCGCGGCGTTCTATTCCGGCGGGGTGAGCTGGGGGCCGACTTCGGCGGCCGGGGCCTGTTCGTTGGCGCCGAAGAACCAGAACGAGCCGTCGAGATAGTGGGCGGGCTCCCAATCCACGCCTGGCGCTGGGCGCACCCAATAATAGGCGCCGTCAGTCAGATTACTTGTGCTCATCGTGCGGTCTTTCCCTTCGCGGCCGTGGGCGCGTTCTTGCCGAGGCGTTTGATCATGGCGAGGCCGATGACTTCGGCGGTGATGTAGCGGGCGGCGATCTCGCGGACGCGGTCGAGTTTCCAGCCGAGGATGAGGGCGACGTCGGGGAGGTCGAGGCCGGCCTGGATGAAGTTGGTGGCCGCCGTGCCTCTGAGGTCGTGGATGCGGAGGTGTTCGATTCCGCTCTTGGCGTCGGGGCCGTGGATCTTCTGGGCGTGGGCGAGGGCGTCGAGGCGGGCGCGGCGCAGGGCGGCGGCGAGGCCGGCGGCCTTCCACGGACGCCCGCGGCTGCTGGCGAGAACCGTCGTGGCGCGCTTGGGGATCTCGGCCATGAGTTGGCGGAGCGGCGGGGTTAGGGGGATGACGATGGTCTTCCGGCCCCGGCTTTTCTGCGTCTGCCACACGATGGCGTTGTCGCCGACCGTCGACCACGGGAGGGCGATCAGGTCGCCCTCGCGCAGGCCGGTGAGGGCCGCGAGGCGGATGGCGTACTCGAATTCCGGCGCGGCGTGGGCCAGCAGGGTCGCCAGATGCTGCGGCTCCCAGATCACCTCGGCGCGGTTGGCCTTGTAGATCCGGGGGAAGTCCTCGACCGGGTTGCGGCTGAGTTCGCCGCGGCGCGCGGCCCAGGTCAGCACGGTCGAGAAGGCGCCCAGCAGCTCGTCGGCCGTCTTGGGCGTGGCCTTGTAGCTGTCGCGCCAGTCGATCAGCAGGGTGCGGGCCCTGCGGCTTTCCAGGGCCCGGATCTCCAGCTCGCCCCATTTGGCGCGGGCGACCTCCAGGTGTTTGCGCCGGTCCGCCTTGGTGCGCGGGGCGAGGGCCTCGTCCTCGGCCATCTCGGCCAGATAGCGGGTGATCAGCCCATGGACGAACCGGGTGTCGCCGGCCTGGGGCTGGCGCTCGGCGGCGAAGGCGGCCAAGGCCTCGGGCAGGGCGCGCGCGATCGCCGGCTGCAGCAGGGCGTCGCTGGCGGCGGACACGCTGAGAATGCGGGGGCCGCCGCGCCACGCGTACCAGTACTCGGCCGCCCCGCCGCCGGCCCGCTTGGCGCGGACCCTATGGGCGCCGGGCAGCAGTTCGCGGAAGGTCTGGGTGTCGGGCCATGAAGCGGTCAAGGGCGGCCTCGGGATCGTCGTTGTCGGCGCTGGGCGCGCGGGCGGCGGGGGTTGGCCCAGATTGAGGGGGCAGGCCGGACAGGGCGTCAAGGTGCGCGTCGAGGGCGAACCGGTCGTAGCGTACGGCCGCCCCCAGCGCGACCCGCCCCAGGCGCAGACGCTCGAACGTCTTCACCGGCAACTGCAGATAGGCCGCGGCTTCGCGGGCGGTCAGCAGGCGGGGGGCGATGGGGGCGGGGGCGGGGGCGGCCATGGTCAGGCGGCCCAACTCTTGCGGGGGATGTAGCCGGGGGTCTCGACGACCTGGCCGGCGCGCAGGGCGTCCAGGGCGCGGGCGCCGGCGGCCGTGAGGGTGAGGCCCCATTCCGGCTCGGGGCAAAGCAGGCTGTCGGTCGTGAGCGCCTGGATGACGAGGTTGAGGCGGGCGCGGAACTTGCCGGTCAGCAGGGGGTTGGCGGCGTCGCGCAGCTCGGCGCGGCTGACCGGGCCGTCGACGGCGCGCGCCAGCATGCGGTGCGCCTTGCCGCCTGGGCTATAGCGGCTCACGGCCGGGGCTCCGGCATGGCGTTGTGTTCGACGCCGTCCAGCAGTCGCCCGGCGGCTTTCTTGCCGACGTTGACCATGAGGCGCGCAGGCGTCGCGTCGGGAATGTCGTCGGGATTACGCCATACCCGGCCATCCGCATGGACCCACGCGGCTTTGCCCGGCAAGAACTCAAGAATCATCTCGGCTTCGTCGCTGCCGATCTCGACGATGCGGTTCGGCTCGCCGGCCTCGAATTCCGAGAACGTCCCCCATTGCTTGAAGAAGAACGGGACGCCCTCGCCTTCAAGTCCGGCCGTGGCGCAGGCGTCGCGGATATGGCGCGGCCAATCGGGGTGCATAGGGCGGTCGCCGTTCTCGCCCCCGACGATCACTAAGTCGAGCGCGTCGCGCCACGGGCCGTCGCCGCCGTCCGTGATGCCGTCGCCGCACTCGAACCAATAGTATTCGCCGCTGGACAAGGCGTCGAAGCGCCAGCCCATGGCGTCGTCATCGTCCTCGGTCACCTTCGGCGCCGGCAGGTCGGTGAGGTCGATGGGTCCCAGCAATGGCTCAAGGCTGACGAAGCGAACGGCGGCAGGCGTGGCGATCAGCTCGGGGATCCGCGCATCAGCGCGGGCCTGGTCTTCGGCGCTGACGCCCAGCCAGACGTTCGGCAGGGGCCATGAGATCTTCTCGGCGTCGATCCATTCGAACACGCCGGTGTCGAAGAGACGCTTTTCCAGCGTGCCGCGAGACCAGCTTTCCATGTACGCCCGCATCCGCGCAGCGCGCTTGGTCAGGACCTGAAACGTATGCTGCGGCGACAGCGCCATGACGGCGAACACCTGGTCGATCCAGGCGTCGGGCACATCCTCGTGGAACAGGTCGCCGTGGGCGCAGACGAAGATCCGGCGGGGGCGCGTCCAGCGCAGGGGCTGGTCGAGCCATTCGGCGTTGAACCGCACCTGACCGTTCCAGACCGGCCCGGTCTTGGTCATGGTGGTCAGGCCCGCGCGGCTGGGATGCTGGCGAAGGCGCGTGCCGGCCAGCTTCATGGCGTAGCAGTTGGTGCAGCCGGGCGAGACGATGCTGCAGCCGGTGACCGGATTCCAGGTCGCGTCCGTCCATTCGATGTGGGTCGCGTCAGCCATGGGTCTGCGCCTCGGCATAGCGGCGGGCCTCGCTGGCGCGGATGCGGGCTCGTAGTCGTTCGGCCTTTTCGTCCTGGGCCGCGGCGCAAAGGTCGGCGCCGAACATGAAGGCGGCTTGATCCAGCATCAGCCGGACGTCGGCGATTTCGCGTGCGACGGTTACAGCGTCCGCCCGGCCGCGCCGGTAGTGCGACACCGCCTGGATGAGTTCGGCGCATTCCTCGATCATCATGTCGAGCTGGGCGTCGCCACCCCAAAGCCGGACGGCGGCGGAGGCCGTCTCTTCGGCGGTCGTCAGCGGTGTTTGCGCGTCAGCCATGGGTCAGGTCCGCTTGCGGGGTTTGAGTTCAGGGGGCAGGGCGACGCGCTGGCGTTGATGGCCGCGGTCGTTGGCGTGGTCGTGGGGCGGGGGCGGCTGGCGCTGATGCTCGCGGTCCTCGCGAATCCAGGCGGCCACCTCGTTGCAGATGAAGCGCAGGTTCGCGGCGATGCCCTCGCCCCGGCGGTTGAGCCGCCAGTGATAGAGGGCGCGATAGACCCGGCGCGCGCGCCGCAGCTCGCGGGCGTTGGCCGCCTGGTTGCACTTGACCGAGCAGAAGCCCTGGTCCGTGCGGCGGGGTTCGAACCACGCGCGGCATTCCGGGCAGTTCACCGGGCGTCCGGGGAAGTCTTTAGAGACTTCGCGGCGGGGTCGTTGAGGATGGCGCGCGCGGCGACGATGAGTGGGTGGGTTTGCGCGAACTCGGCGCAGATCGGCTCCAACGCCCCACGGAGACGCTGTACCTCTTGGGCTAGGGCTTCGGCTTTGGCTTCTGCGGTCTGAGCGCGGGCAAGCAACCAGTTGACCAGACCAACCAGCTCGTATTTCCCATGGCGCTTACC
Organism: uncultured Phenylobacterium sp.; assembly: GCA_964575195.1. Classification (GTDB taxonomy): domain Bacteria; phylum Pseudomonadota; class Alphaproteobacteria; order Caulobacterales; family Caulobacteraceae; genus Phenylobacterium. The sequence continues at coordinate 186,505 of CAZNPJ010000005.1, read as the reverse complement.
CACCATTGCGAGCGCCTTCGCGAAGGTGTCGTGATCCTTGGTGGCGACCGGGTGCGCCGCCGTGATCGCGTCGGTGTATTCGTCGGCTTGGTCGCCCCATGCCTCGCGCGCAACGGCGTCACGGCGCTCAATCTCCCGGTTCGCTTCCTCTAGGTGGGGAGGGACCGCGCGACAGTTCCATGCGGCGATTGCCTCGCCCTTGGTTAGACCTTGTTGCTTTGCGCCGCAGTCGATGCATTGGACGTACCACGTCGCCCAGCTATCGACCTTCAGAGTGCTGTCGCCGCAGAACGGACACGGCTCCAGCCGTTCGACTGCTCCTGATACGTCGTGTTCGCTCATGCCCGCGCCTCCGGTTGCTGGCCGCCGTGGAAGCCGATGCGATAGTCGCGGGCGCGGCCGATGACGGTGTTGCGGGTGACGCCGAGGATGCGGGCGGCCTGGGCCGTCGAGAGACCTTCGGCGGCCATGGCGCGCAGGCGCGGGAGGCTGGCGGCGACGCGGGGGGTGGGGCCGGGGCGGTTGGGCATCAGCGCATCCCCTTCGCCTGGCGCGCGGCCTGGCGCTCGCGCTTCTGCTGGGCGAGGCGGACGCGGTCTTCGGCGGCGGCTGCGACGGCCTTGTTCCTGGCATAGGCGCGGGCGCTTTCGCGGATCTGCGTCTCGCGCACCGTCGGCGGCGTGCGGTTCGTGCTGATCGCGTCGTCGTCGAGGATGCTCGGCGGGCGGCCTCTCGCGATGCCCGCCGCTGCGGCGATGATGGCGGCGGCGCTGAGATTGAACAGGTTACGCATGCGCCAGCACCTCACGCTTGCCGGCGTGGTTCGCGGGGCCGACGACGCCTTCGCGTTCCATTCGCTCGATGAGGCCGGCGGCCTTTTCGAAGCCGATCTGCAGCCGTCGCTGGACGTAGGAGGTCGAGGGCTTGCCGGTTTCGCGCACAAGGGCGACGGCCTGGTCATAGAGGTCCAGGTCGGCGGCGAGGCCCTTCATGGCGGCGAGGTTGGTGCTGACCGTTGCGCCGCCCGGCGTCGAGATCGTCACCTTCACGTCGCGATCCGCGTTCGCGGGCTCGAAGGGAATGGGGAGCTGGTCGATGGCCGACAGGTAGAGGTCGAATATGGCCTCGAACTCCTGCAGCTTCGCCGGGTCTTTCTTGCGGCGGGCCACGATGGCGTTGATCACGGGGATGTCGAAGCCGTTGCCCTTGGCCTCGGCCTTCACCTCTTTGATCTGTTCGGCGATCTCGGCCTTTTCGGCATTGAGCCGCTCGATGCGCTCGATGATGGACCGCAGTTGGCCCTGGGCGTTGGCGCCCAGGACGTCGGGGGATGCGCTGGCTTCGTCGGCCATGGGTCTAGGTTCCGATGATGGCGACGGCCCAGGCCCCGGCGACGACGATCAGCGCCCAGAGGGCGACGTCGATGACGAGGGCGATGAGGGCGCGGTCGCGGGGGTGGATGCGGCGGCGGGCGCTGGCGCGGGTGCGGGGGAGGTGCTGGACGATCATCAGTGCCCCCGCCCGGTCACCGGCTGGCCGGCGGCGAATTGGGCGTGGCCCAGGGCGGCCGTGCGCGACAGGCGGGTGAGCAGGCCGAGGCCGTCGTCCCAGCCGTCCGCCGGGGCCATCGACAGGGTCCAGCCGATGGCGGAGGCGAGGCCGGAGATCATGGCGTTCGTCGCCTCCGCAAGGTCCGCGTGGGCGTGTTTGACCTGGTGCGCGATCAGCACCGCCTGCAGGGCGCCGGCGAGCGTCGCGCTGCTGGAAATCTCGTCGATTTCGTGCGCGACGGCGGAAGCGGCCAAGAGGCGGCGGGCGGCTTTGAGGGTGGCGGCGTCGCTCATGCCCGGCCCGCCCGCTCGGCGTCCGCGAGCTGCTGGAACAGTTCGAGGAACGCCGCGCGCACGCTGTCCGCCAACATCGCCGGCAGGGATGCGGTTGAGGTTCGCCGACCACATGAACCGGGCGACGCCGGCTTGTGCGCCGACGATCAGGTCGGTGATGTCATTCACATGCTGGGCGGTCTGCGCCGTGCCGGCCAGAAACTCGTAGATCTTGGCGTCGATCAGCATGCTGATGTCGTCGCGCCAGCTGTCGTCGGGCTGTTCGCTCATGCGGCCAGCCTTTCCGGGGTGACGGCCTTGCGGAGGATCCGCAGGGCGAAGTCGCGGTCGGTGTCGTCGGCCCAGGTGTCGGCGATGAAGCCTTCGAGCTGGCCGCCGATCCGCAGGCTGATGCCACGGAAGGGGTCGAGGTCGGGATAGGCGACCTGGGCCGGGGTGAAGGTGGCGTCGGCCTGGGCGGCGAGCTGGCGCACGGCGGTCAGCAGGGCGTCGAAGGTCGCGTGTTCCTGGGGCGGCTGGCCGGGGCGGAACAGGGTGGCGGCGCGGATGCGGCGGGCCTGGGCGAGAAGGTCGCTCATGGCTGGACGTCCGCGCAATGGGGGCGACAGCCGATGTCGCCGTTGCGGCGCTCGTCATCGGCGGCGAAGGCGAACAGGGCGAGGATCGCCAGCGCGCCCAGGATGGCGACGATGCGGGCGACCATCACGCGGCCCGCCGGTTGGGGACGACGGCGTTAAGGGCCGCCTCAAGCGCGCGGCGGTCGCGACCGCCCAGCCATGCGTGGCCGATCAGGCGGGTGCGGCCGGTGGCGTGGCCTTCGTCGTCGACCTCGTCGGCCTGGATCTCGACCATGGCGCGGGTGCGGTCGGCGAATTCGACCGGGGCGTCGGCGAGGCGGAGCGCGTCGCGGCGGCGGCGGCGATGGATGCACCGGGCGAGGTCGCCGACGCTGGCGCAGGCCACGGGGCGCGCGCCGGGGGCGTCGGGGATCAGGGCGAAGGCGTGGCCGTCCGGCAGGGTGTCGGCCAAGCGGAGGTGGCGGACGGCGGGGTTGGGGTGGTGTCGCATCAGGCCGCCTCGCCTTCGAGCGCGTCCGGCTGACCGGTGTGGCAGGGCTTGCAGACGTTCTCGGCGTTGACGCGCCGGAAATCGCCGCAGGTGCGGCAGAGGCCCTTGGCGAAGAACGCCCAGGGGGCGAGGGGCGGGACGGTCGGGTCGTCGCCGGCCGTCACCTGGACGCCGAGGCCCAGGCCCAGGACGTCATAGCCGCGGGTGACACCGAGCTTGCCGCCCGGTTGCACGAAGGTGATCTCGGCCTCGGCCTCGCGGCCGGTCGGCTCACCGCCGTCGGCTTCGATCAGACGCATCGTCTCGCCCGCCTGGGCGTCCGCCGACAGTTGAACGATGAAGGGTTTGGCGCCCGTCAGGATGCGGGCGAATTCGGCCGCGTTGACGTAGGCGGTGTGCTGGATGCTCAAGGTCGGTCGCGTCCCACCCCCCGCCCGGCCCTCACCGAACGCCCATCGGACGGCTTGGCCGTGCGGGGAGCGGTGACATGACGCAACAGCTTGTTGCGTCTGTCAACGAGCTAGCGCCACGCAACCGTTGCTGGCCTGGTTTCTCTCGGCAAGGTTCAATCGGACAGGGTGGGGGCGCGCATGAATCACGGGCTGAAGTTGGCGGGTGCGGTCGCGGCCGTATCGCTTCTGGGGTCAGGTCTGGCAGGCGCGGCGGAGCCGGTCGGTGAGTGGACGTTTGATGAGTCGCCGCCCGATCCGATCACGGACGTGCGTGGCGCGTTCGCCTACATCAGGACGGCGCAGGGCGAACTCGTCATCGGGTGCAATGCCCCGCGGTCCGGGCGCGTCTGGGCAGGCTTTCAGCCGTCCGAGCTGATCTTCGGCGACGATCGTGAGCGCAAGCCCGTCGTCTATCGTTTCGATAGCGAACCCCCCGTCGAGGATTCGACGTGGCGCTACACGGTCAAGTCGGTGCTCATGGCGCGCGGCGATGTCGCGAGTTTTCTGGGTCGCCTAAGCGTAGCGCGGCGCTTTAGCGTTCGCGTCTATGACGTTGAGGGCAAGCCGCTGACGGCGTCCTTCGATGTTCGTGGCGCGGCTGAGGTCGTGCCTCGCATTGTTACGATCTGCGCGCCGACCTAGCCGCCGCGGAACCGGATCAGATAGACGCCCTTTACCTCCGCCATCGGGAAACTGAGCATCTCTTCTGGGAACCGCTGGCGCACCTTGAGAACGCCTTGTCCGGTCTCGGCGTATTCCTTGACATAGACCTCGCCGTTCACCAGCTCGATGACGCAGCCATCGCCGCGCCCCGGCCAGCGCGACGTGTCGTAAATGACGAGTTGTCCGCTCTCGACGTAGCCGGTCATCGAGTCCCCGGCCACGCGGAGGGTGCGAGCGTGTTGGCCGAACATCCAGGCCATATCGACGACGCTCTCAGGCTCGGCGATGTCATAGATCTGTGGGCCCGATGGGCTGGCCTTCACGCGGCCAAGCACCGGGAGCTGATAGACTTGGGCGCTCTCGCGCACGCCAAAACTCGCGGGCTCGGGCTCGACCCCTGCCTGTCTGTCGCGTTCCCTGGCGAGATCCTCCCGCGTTAAGCCAAGGGCAGTCGCGAGGCGGTCCTGCATATCCGTTCGCAGAATCGTCTGGCGGTTGCCGGCTTCGTAGTTTTGCCAAGCCTGGCGTGTCATCGACATCGCATCAGCCGCGGCTTCTTGGGTGACGCCCGCGCGCTCGCGTAGGGCGCGAAGGGCGCGGCCCATGGCTTTGGCCTGGTCGTGCGGGGCAATAGAGTGCGAATCCGTTGGCATGGAGCAACGGAACATCGCGGGACGTGTTGCCGCAGCCGCCAACATGAATGCGCCTATAGCAACAGTGCGTTGACAGAAGCAACAAATCAGTTGCGTTCAAGGTCGGGTCGAAGCTGGACCTCGCATGAACGCAACCCCGCCCGCACCTCTCCCACTGAACCGCCCAAAGCTGGCGCGGTGGCTGTGGGAGCGTGATCTCGACAATTCGCAGGCCGCGGACTGCCTGGGTCGAACGCGCGAATGGGTGAGGCTGGTTTGCCTTCCCTTCGACGATCCCCGTCGCCGTATTCCTCAACGCGAAGACATGGATCGCATCTTCGCCTTCACGAACGGCGAAGTGACGCCGGCCGACTTCTATCAAATTGTCGAGGGCGGCGCCTCCAGTCCTGCTGCGGTGCAGCCGTGACCGCCGCCCGGTTCCCCAACACGCGCGGGGGTGGCTCTCCAGCCGCTGCGCGTCAGTCCGGCCGGGGTCTCCCCGACGCCATTGTGGCGATGCCCCCGGCCGGGCGTCCCGTTGGCGGAGCGGCCCGATGAGCGCCGAGGTTCTGGCCTTTGGGGTGCTGGCCGTCGGCGCTGTGGCGTGCGTGGCGGTGAGCCTGGCCGTGTGGATCGGGCGCGAGGTCGCGCGTGAGCGACGGATGGCCGCCCAGGCCAAGGACGCGGCGGGGCCGCCGATCCGTGAGCGGGGCCGCGATGCGTAGCGATCCGCAGCGGCGGGGCTTTGCGGCGCGGCAGGCGCGGTCGGCGGCGATGTCGCCGGATGAGGCGCGGCGCGCCTGGGCCGAGCTATTGGCGCGGGCGATCGGCATGGCCGCGTTCGCGCAGACGGCGGAGGCCGCGGGCCGTCGGGTGGACAAGGTGGAGGGCGCGCCGTTCGCGGGCGCGGTGATCCGCCTGCGCGCGCCGTTCCCGCTGCGTCACGCCTCGGCCCAGGCGGCGGCGGACGCCTTTCTGATTTTGGCGAAGGCCAGCGTGACGTCGGGACATCCCGGCTGGCTGGCGGCGCTGATGGGCGAGGCCGCGCGGGCGTTGAGCGCCCTGCTGGCCGACGAGACCAAGGCGGCGTTCGACCGCTCGTGCCGCGCCGTGGGCGGGGCGGATTGATCACAGACCAAGCCGACAGGGGGAGACGCGAATGCAGCACATCATGGTGGATTTGGAGACGATGGGGACGCGGCCGGGATCGGCGATCGCGAGCCTCGGGGCCGTCGCCTTCGACCCGGTCGCCGGGACGCTGGGCGACGAATTCTATGTGGTCGTCGACCTGGTCAGTTGCGAGCGGGCGGGCCTGACGGTCGACGCCGGCACGGTGCTGTGGTGGCTGAAACAGGGGGACGGCGCGCGCGCCGCCCTGACCGGCCGCGACCGGCAGGAGCTGGAGGTCGCGTTCAAGCGGTTCTTCTGGTGGATCGAACACGTCAGTCGCGGCGAGCGGCCCCGGATCTGGGGTCATGGCGGCAATTTCGACGAGCCGATGATGGCGGCGGCGGCGCGGGCGGTCGGGGTGGCGACGCCCTGGCGATATGCCGAGGGCCGCTGCACGCGGACGCTGTACGAGCTGGCCGGCGTCGAGCTGGACCGGGCGGCGCCGGAGGCGGGGACGCATCACAACGCCCTGGACGATGCGCGGGTGCAGGCCCGCGCGGTGTGGTGGGCCTATGAGAAGCTCGGCCTGGCCGTTCGGCCTCAGCCCGTGGCGGTGGCGTGATGGACCGGCGGGCGCTTACCATTGTGCCGCCGCCGGCCCCGCCGCCCGCGGTGACGGAGGCCCTGGACGCCTTCGAGATCGCCGCCGAGCTGTCGCGGGTAGCGGCCAAGGCGCGGGCGGCCGGATGGCGGGTGACCTTCGCCACCGACCTCGCCGAAGGGGCCGAGTACGTCAACTTTTCCGCCAGCCGTGGGGGCGTCTGACCATGACGCTTCAGGTTTGGGCGGCGGGGTATGGGGCGCCGTTGAGCGCGGACATGGTGGCGTGCGCGGTCGTGGCGGCGGCGCGGGTCTATGGCGACGATCCGATCGTGGCGATGGCGAACCCGGAGCCGGGGCGGCATCGGCGATGCGTGGCCGCCGCGACGGAGGGCCTGGCCGATGCGGCGGGGGTGATGCGGGCGCGCCTGTTCCGGGTGATGCGGTTGCCGCAGGCGAGCTTTTACCGGGCGAAGGGCGAGTCGAACGCGCAGTTCGTCGCGGCCGTGGCCGCCGCCCGCCGGGCGGTGCGCGAGGGGCCCTTGGCGGCGCTGATCGCGGCGGCGCCGCCCTCGCCGCCGCCGGCCCCGCCGTGTCGGGTGCTGACGACGAAGCGGCTGCAGGCCGAAATCCTGCGGTCGTTGGCCGAGGCGCCGGCGTCGATCCCCGTGCTGGTGGCGCGGTTGAACGTGGCCGAGGGCGTCACGCGGGCGGCGCTGCTGGAGCTGCGCGAGGCGGGGCGGGTGACGGCGACGCGCCCGAACGGCGCAAGCTGGCGGTCGCAGACGTGGCGCGTGGTGGCGCATGGCGCGTAAGCGGGACAGCGCCGACGCGCTGATGATCGAGGGCGACACGCCTTGGGCTGACGCCGGTGTGGCCCTCTCGGCGCTAGAAGCGAACGGCTATTTCGCCGAGGTGACGGACGCGCACCGGGCGAAGGCAAGGGCCTATTTCGCCCGCATTGAGGCGCGGCGGGTCGTGGCGCGTCAGCCTGACCTGTTCGCGGCGATGGGGCTGGGCGCGTAATGGCGAGCGGTCCCAAGGCATTGCCGATGGCGAAGGCCCGCCGCCCGAGAGGGGCGGGCGCGGTGATGGCGGCTCACGCCCCGGCGGAGGTCGAGGCGGACGATCCGCTCGCGGCTCTGCATCGCAAGCTGAACTACTTCCCGACGCCGCCCTGGGCCGCGCGGGCGGGGGGCGAGCTGATCCAGCGCGTGGATCCGGGCCGGTGGACGGCCTGGGAGCCGGCGTGCGGGGAGGGGCATTGCGCGTATGGGCTGGAGCCGTATTTCGCGCAGGTCTTCGCCAGCGACATCCATGACCACGGGTCCAGCCGGCAGGCGGGGACCGTCTTCGACTTCACCCTAGAGGCCGGGCCGCCGGGGGCTGAACTTGGGCCGTTCGGCGAGGTCGATTGGATCGTGACCAACCCGCCGTTCGCGTTGGCCGAGGCGTTCGTCCAGCGCGGGCTGGAGCGGGCGCGGCGGGGCGTGGCGATGCTGTGCCGGATGTCGTGGCTGGAAAGCGCCGGGCGCTATCCGCTGTTCTTCGGCGAGACGCCCCTGGCGGTGCTTGGCCCGTTCTCGGAGCGCGTGCCGATGCAGCTCGGGAGCTGGGATCCGCAGGGATCGACGGCGACGGGCTATGCCTGGTTCGTCTGGCTCAAGGACAACCGGACGGTCTTCGACGAGAAGCGTGCGCCGGTCATCCTGCCCATCGGGCCGGGGACGAAGGCGCGGCTGACGCGGCCAGAGGATGCGCGGCTGTTCGGGGGCAAGGCCGCGATGCCGCTGTTCGAGGGGGTGGGGGCGTGACGTTCCAATTCCTTCGTCGCTTCGTGCTGTCGATGCACGCCGCTCGGCGCATAGACGACCGGGTTGCCCAGGTGTGGATGGCGGGGTTTCACCCGTTCGCCGGCTGGAATGCGGCCCTTTGGCGGGCGACTGACGGCGGGGTGTCCCGTGCCTAAGCGCCCCCGCCCGACACCCCAGGCGCGCCTGCCGGGCTTTGCGCCGCCGCCGGCCGCGCGGGATAGCACGCCGGTCACCCTGCCCATGCGCGAGGTGCATGCGGGGACGCCGAAGGCCTGGTTCCTGGCGCCGTTGGGCGTGGGGAGCGGGAAGGCGGCGTTCGCGGCCCGCGCCCTGGTCACGCGCGGCGAGGGGCCGGCGGCGTCGCAGTTCACCATGCCCCGCTGGATCGCGGTCGAGAACGGGTGGCTGCGATGAATGCGCCGTTCCGTCCCGCGCTGCGCTACCTCGGCGGCAAGTGGCGTCTCGCGCCCTGGATCGTGGCGCAGTTCCCGCCGCATCGGGTGTACGTCGAGCCGTTCGGCGGCGCGGCGTCCGTGCTGCTACGCAAGCCGCGGTCGAATGGCGAGTGCTACAACGACCTGTCCGGCGACCTAGTGAACCTGTTCCGCGTGTTGCGGGACCCGACCCAGGCGGCCCGGCTTTGCGAGGTGGTGGCGCTGACGCCGTTCGCCCGCGACGAATACGACGTGGCCTTCGAAGCGACGGACGAACCTGTCGAGCGGGCGCGCCGGCTGGTCGTGCGGTCCTACATGGGCCACGGATCGTCGGCGGCGACATCGGAGCGGTCGACCGGTTTCCGGGCGAGCCTGCAGAACCGCGGCGGGAACCTGCCCGCCGGGGATTGGGCCACGTTGCCGGCGGCTCTCGGGTCTATCGCGTCCCGCATGGTCGGGGTCGTCATCGAGAACCGGCCCGCGCTGCAGGTTATTGACCGTTACGACCAGCCGGACGCGCTGATCTATGCGGATCCGCCCTATCTGCCCGAGACGCGGTCGGCCAAGGCGCGTCGCGGGTCGATGTATCACGCCTATGCCCACGAGCTGAACGTCGATCAGCATGTCGAGCTGCTGGAGCGGCTCAACGATGCGCGGGCCATGGTGGTGCTCTCCGGCTATCCGGCGCCGCTGTACGACCGCAATCTGAAGGGCTGGTCGCGCCGCACGATCGAGACGCATGCGGACGGCGCGCTCGACCGCACCGAGGCCCTTTGGCTCAACCCCGCGGCCGTGGCGGCGTGCGGCGATCTGTTCGGGGATCTGCGATGAGCGGCGATCCCGACAAGCTGGACCTGATGCAATGGGCCGATCGGCGACGCGAGGTCGACCTGCAGGCGAAGGTGATCCTGCAGAAGTTCGCGGCGTTCGCGGACGCCGAGGGGCGGACGTGGCGCAAGGTGGCGGACCTGGCCGAGGATGCGAACTGTTCGATCCGCACCGTGCATAGCCGCCTGCGTTGGCTGGAAGAGAACCGCTATATCCGGCCGACGGGCGAGATGCACCGGTTGAAGGACAGCACCCGGAGCGTGCCGGTCTATGTGTTGCGGCCCACGTTCGAGGTGGAGGATGTGGCGAATTCTATGTGTGCAAATTCTGCATACATGCGGGGGGCATGTGTGCAAACCGGGGCGGGTATGTGTGCAACTGGTTGCACATGCATAGATACTCAGGAACCTCTAGAAGAACAAAAGGGCGCGGGCGCGCGGGCGGATGAGCGGGTTGGGGTGTCGGTCGGCGAGGCCTATGCCCGGATCGAGGCGGCCTATCCGCCGGAGGCCCTGGGCTTCACCGACCCGGACGCGGCGCGGGCGGTGCTGGCCGACCTGATCGGCCAAGGGGTCGAGGTGGGCGACCTGGTCGCCGCGGCGGCCGACTTCGCCGTGAGCCCGATGCTGTCGCGCCGGACGTATGGGCCGGTCGCCCTGCAGCGATGGCTTTCCGAGGGGCGCTATCGGGGGTTCGGCCCCTTTCTCGAACGAGCGAAGGCGGCGCGGGCCGGGTCTGTGGCAGGCGCGGCGGGCGTGGGCGCAGGGTCTGTGGCCGGGGCTTGGACCGGGCCGGAGGCTCTGCGGGCGGACCTGTTGGGCCTGCTGGGCGACGGGTTCGCGGCGACGCTGGCGCGGTGCGCCTGGGCGGTGGAGGGGCGGCGGGTGCGGGCGTGCACCGGCTGGGCCTTCGAGAAGCTGCGGGCGGCGGCCGGAATCTTCGAACAACACGGGTGCGAGCTGGTCGCGCCGAATGGGGGTGACGCGTGAGCGCCATGGGCAGGATTGCAGGAGTCGAGGCGATGGCGGCGGGCGATGTGGCGGCGGGCGGCGCGGGTGCGGGCGGGTCCGGTGCGCGCGAATGGATCGTGGTGATCACCAAGCTGCAGAACGAGCGGATGGTGGCGCGGGATCTGGAGCGGAAGGGGTTCGAGGTCTATCTGCCCATGTGCCTGAAGGAGGGGCGGGACGGGGGGTCGTACCCGGCGCCGCTGTTGCCGCGGTACCTGTTCGCGCGGATGGCGCTGTCGTCGCTGCGGTGGCAGTCGCTGCTGTCAACCGTGGGGGTGGCGCGGGTGCTGTGCACGCCGGCGCGGCCGATCGGGGTGCGTGAAGAGTTCCTCGCCAAGCTGCGGGCCAAGGAGGTCGCGGGGTATGTGGCCGTGGGGTGCGCGGGGGCTGGGGCGGCGGGCGCGGCCCAGGGCGTGCGGTTGAAGAAGGGCGATCGGATCACGACGCTGGGCGGCGCGGTCGAAGCCCTGGTGAGCGAGACCATTGACGGAAAGCGGGCGACGCTACTAGCGTCGCTCTTCAACAGTGATTCGGTACGGATCACCGTCGACCTCCGCAAACAGGCCGCTAGGAGCATCGCGGTCTCAAAATCCGAAAGCAGCACTTAGGTTCGGTCGCGAACCCAAGTGCGGATGCGTTGGCTAAAGGCCCGCCCGGTTCGCCCTGGCGGGCTTTTCCATGTCTAGGGCTGTGGCCCCTTCGGGTTGCGTTTCCTCCCATGACTTGGCGGGGCCTTCGGGCCTCGCCCCTTTGGAGGGTGAATGCCTGTCCGCCCGCCCAGGTTCCGGCCCGCCGGTCAGCGCACGAAGCGCGAGGTGCGGCAGGCGGACGACAAGCGGCGGGGCTCGGCAAGGGCGCGGGGCTATAGCCCGGCGTGGGACAAGGCCTCTAAGGGCCACAAGCGCAATCATCCGTTCTGTCGCTATTGCGCCGAGGGCGTGTTCGGGCCGGTCGAGGTCAGGGCGACGGAGACGACGGACCACCTTTATCCGCACCGCGTCTATGCCGACGTGTTCTGGCGCACCGAGTGGTGGATCGAGAGCTGCAACGCCTGTCACGACGGGCCGAAGCAAGCCCTGGAACGCAAGGGCAAGCGCGCTCTCGACGGCCTCGCCCGCCGCCTCGGCCTCCCGACCCTAGGGGAGGGGGAGGGGTGAAAGCTCCCACCTCTTCGGCAAGGACCGGTGGGGGAAGACACTTTTTTCTCGCGCAGGTTTTTGGCCGGGAAGTTTTTTTGGAGGTCAGCATGGGAGCGCGAGGGCCACGGCCTGATCCGGCCCAGGCGGCCAAGGGCTTTCCGGGGAAGCGGCGAGCGAAGGCCAAGGCGGCGGAGGCCCAGGCGGCGAAGGTCGCCGAGGTCATCGCGCCGGTCGAAGACGCCAAGGCCGATCTGCCGGAAATGCTTCGCGAGGAACGCTATGCGCCGGCCGCCGCGATGTGGCGGAAGATGGCGCCGGAGCTGAAGCGCACGCACCGCCTGCCGATGGAAAGCGAGTTCGCCTTCGTCCAGTTCTGCATCTACGCGCAGGAGTGGGTCGCGACGACGGACAACCTGCACACCGTGGGCTTCACCCAACAGGTCGAGACGGTCGCCGGCGGCAAGATGGAACGGCGGCGCCCGCAGACGGCGGACCGCCAACAGGCCTATGCGAACTGCAAGGATCTCGCCGGCCAGTTTGGCCTGACGCCCGCCGATCTCTATTCGCTGTTCCGTGGTCAGGCCGCGGTGGCGGCGACGAATCCCGGCCTGTTCGATCAGGGGCGCGCGGCGCCGAAGGTCGAGGCGGCGCCGGAAGCGTCCACCCGGATCGGCGGCATGGCGCGGATGCGGTCGGACCCGCCGGCGCCGGAACCACGGCTGAACTGAGGATGGCGCGAGGCGCGGCCTCGGCGCGGGCGCTCAAGGCGGGTTGCCCGGAGGCCTTCAAGGAACAGCGTCCGGCCTGGCTGGCGAAGGTCGACGACGACCCCAGCTATGAGTGGGCGCGGGTCGCCTGGCGCAACGCCTGCGGCGTCGAGGGCGCCTGGTTCGATCACCAGCTCGCCGAGGCGGTCGTCGAGGATTGGCCGAAGTGGGCGCGGCTGACGCTGGACCGCTTCGCCGGCGTGAAGTTCAAGCTGTCGGTGTGGCAAGAGATCGTGGTCCGCCTGCTGGTCGGGTGGATGGTCCCGATCAAGGTTCTCGACCCCGAGACCCACGACGAAATCCGCCTGCAGGTCCGGCTGTTCCGGCGCCTGCTGTTGTGGATCCCGCGCAAGAACGGCAAGAGCGAATTCCTCGCCGCGCTGGCGCTGCTGTTCTTCGCGATCGACGGGACGCACAAGGGCGAGGGCTACGTCTTCGCCCGCAAGGACGAACAGGCGCGGATCGTCTTCAACCGCATGGCGGCGATGGTCGCGGCCAATGACGAGTTCAAGAACGAGATCATCGTCTATAGCCAAAGCCTCTATGTGAAGGCGCTGGCGTCCAGCTTCTTCGTCCTGTCGGGGTCCGAGGAAGGGCTTCACGGCAAGGCGCCCACGGTCATCGTCGGCGACGAGATGCACGAGTGGAAGTCGCTCGTCATCGCGAACACCCTGCGGCAAGGGACCGGCAACCGACTCGAGCCGATCGAGCTGTACGCCTCGACCGCCGGTCGCAAGTCGGGCTCGAAGGCCTCGGTCGGCGAGCAGCTTTACGACGACAGCCAACAGATCGTGAGCGGCAAGAAGGTCGTTCCGCGCACCCTGGCCGTGATCTTCGCCGCCAACGACAACGACGACCCGGCGGACCCGGCGACCTGGCGGAAGGGCAACCCGAACCTGGGCCTCTCGCCGACCGAGGACTTCCTACGGGAAGAGTACCTCAACGCCGTCGGCAATCCGCGGGCGATGGCCGAGTTCAAGTGCTACCATCTCGGCATCTGGGCCGATGAGGCGGTCCGCTGGCTCCCGCTGAAAAAGTGGGACGCTTGCGCCGACGACCTCAACGCCTGGCGCCAGTACCCGGACCTGTTCAAGGGCCGGCGCTGTGTCGCGGCCTTCGACGTGTCGTCAACGCAGGACGTCACCGCCCTGGTGCTGCTGTTCCCGCCGACCGACGACGATCCGAAGTGGCGGGTCATCTGCCGGTTCTGGGTTCCGGGGGACAACGTCGAGCAGCGGATCGCCGACGGCGCGCCCTTCGACGTGTTCCGCGACGCCCAGGCGATCGAGACCACGCCGGGCGATTACGTCGACCAGAACTATGTTGGCCGGGCCCTGCTGGAAGCGGTCGAGCTGTACGACGTCGAGCGGATCGGCTTCGACCCGTGGAACGCCCGGAAGCTCTACACCGACCTCTGCAGCGAAAGCGGGATCGTCATCGACGGCCGCCCGGTCGGGCATAAGCCGCTGGACCCGGCCCTCTTCATGGAGCTGCGGCAGGGCATCCAGACCCTGGGCGAGCCCAGCAAGATCTTCGAGCGCCTGGTCTTCGCCGGCCAGCTCGACCACGGGGGTGACCCTGTCCTGCGGTGGATGGCCGGGAACGTGGTCATTCACTTCGACCGGAACCTCAACTTCATGCCGGCCAAGGATCGGTCGGCCGAGAAGATCGATGGCATCGTCGCCCTGGTCATGGCCGTGCGCCTGGCGTGCCCCGACGAGGCCGAGGCCGAGCCTGAGAGCCCCTGGGAAGACGAAAACTACAGCATAGGGAGGGCGGCCTAGTGCGGTTTGGACCGGTCGAGATCCGTTGGGGGCAGGGGGGCGAGAAGCGCGAACAGCCGCTTGAGAACCCGCTCGTTCCGCTGTCGGACACGGCCGGCATGGCGTCGCTTTTCGGCATGGCCGATTGGGCCGTGTCGGTCGGTATCGTCGTCAACGCCGACACGGTGATGAGCGTGCCCGCCTACGCCTGCGGCGTGAACTTCCTGGCGCGGACCATGGCGGCGCTGCCGTTCCATGAGTTCAAGAAGGCCGCCGGCGGAACCGAACGCGTCGAGCGCGGAATGATCGCCGGCATGTTGGCCGGCACGGTGAACGACGACTATCTGACGTCCTACAAGTGGCGCGAGCAAAGCCTGCGGTCGGTGTTCCTGACCGGCGCCGGGCGGACGTGGATCGAGCAGGACGCCGGCGGCAAGCCAGTGAACCTGTGGCCGCTGGAGACGCGGCATACGACCAAGGAACGGGTGCGCGGGCGGACGCGGTTCGTCTATCGCGACGGCGGCCCGCCGCAGGTCTATCCGGTCGCCGAGGTTCTCGACCTGGTCTGGGCCGACAAGCTGGACGGCGTGAGCATCTTCAACCCGGTCGAGCGGTATCGCGATCTGTTCGCCCTGGCCCTGGTGATTGAGAAATACGGGCTGAAGTTCTTCGGCAAGGGCGGCGTGCCGCCGCTGGCGCTCAAGGGCGCCATCGGTTCGCCCGGCGCCGCGGCGCGCGCGAAGAAGGACGTGAACGCCACGATCGCCAGCGCGAACGCGAACGGCGACCCGATCCTGCTCGTGCCCGATGGCTATGAGCTTGTGCCGGTGGCCTTCGATCCGCAGAAGGCCCAGCTCGTCGATTGGCAACGGTTCCTGGTCGAGCAGTTCGCCCGCATCCTCAATCTGCCGCCGATCTTCCTGCAGGATCTGACGCACGGCTCGTTCGCCAATACCGAACAGCAGGATCTGCACGTCTCGAAGCACACCGTCGCGCACTGGTGCGAGCAGCTCGAAACCGAGTGCAACGCCAAGTTCTACGGCCCGCGAAACTTCGCCCGATACGTCGAACTCGGCATGGACGGCCTGCAGCGCGGCGACTTCAAAACCCGGATGGAGGGCAACGCCCGCGCCATCCAGACCGGCCAGCTCACGCCGAACGAAGCCCGCGCCCGCGAGAACCGGCCGCCGCTTCCCGGCGGCGACGACCTGCTTGTCCAGGGGGCGACCGTTCCGCTGGAGAAGGCGGGCGAGACCGCCAATCCGCCCGGCCAAATCGGCGACATGCCGGTCGATCCGCAAAGCAACACCGAAGGGGAATCGACCGATGACGCGTGAAGTCCGCACCTTGGGCCAGATCGAACGCCGCGCCCCCGTTGAGGGTCAGCCGCGCCAGATCGTGGGCTATGCCGCCGTGTTCAATTCCGACGCGCGGATCGGGGATTATTTTATCGAGCGCATCGCGCCGGGCGCCTTCGCGGCGGCCATCGCGCGCGACGACGTCCGCTGCCTGTTCAACCATTCCGACAACCTGGTTCTGGGGCGGACGGCCTCGGGGACGCTGCGTCTGTCGGAAGACGAAAAGGGGCTGCGGTACGAGGTCGATACGCCCGACACCGCCTGGGCGCGTGACCTGGTCACGCTGATCGACCGTGGCGACGTCAGCCAATCGAGCTTTGCCTTCCGCGCGACGCGGCAAGAGTGGGACGACACCGGCGAGCTGCCGGTGCGGACCATTCTGGAGGTCGAGCTGCTCGACGTCTCGCCGGTGACGTATCCCGCCTACGATGACACACAGGTCGGCGTTCGCTGCCTGGCCGAGGCGCGCAGCGCCGGTCAGTTGAAATCGCGGTCGCCGGCGGCGGCCAATCCCCTTCGGCTGCGCGCGGACATCGACCTGCGCGCCCGCACGGCTTCGCGCCTCTAGTCGGACGCGAGTTCTACCCGACCCGCTAGGGCCGGCTTTTCACATCCTCCAACCACACAGGGAAAACCCCATGTCTCAGCACCTCCGGGAGCTCCGTGAGAAGCAGGCCACACTGCTGGCCGAAGCTCGCGAGCGTCTCAACCAGATCAGCACCTCGACCGACGAAAGCCGCTCGAAGGAGCTGGAGATCCAGCACGACGCCGCCATGGCGGAGTGGGACAAGCTGGAAGCCCGCGCCCAGCGCGAGACCAAGCTCGTCGAAGCCGAGGAGCGCGCGCGCAACGCCAACGCTGGCCGGCGCCCGAACCAAGAGGACCGCTCGTCCGAGAACGACAAGTCGGGTCCAGGCGACGCCGAGATCACCTATCGCCACGTCTTCGCCAAGGTGGTCTGCGGCGTGAACCCCGCCGACCTCGAACCCGAGGAACGCGCCGTCCTGCGGGCCGGCACGGCCAAGTTCGAACAGCGCGCGCAGACGGCCGGCACGACCACGGCCGGCGGCTTCACCGTCCCGACCGAAATCCTGGGCTTCATCGAGAAGGCCATGAAGGATTGGGGGCCGATGTACGACAGCGATGTCGCCACGGTCATCACGACCTCGGGCGGCAACCCGCTGAAGATCCCGACCGTCGACGACACCGCCAAGAGCGGCGCCGCCCACACGGAAGCGGCGGCCCTGACGGACGATGGCTCGGAGGACGTGACCTTCGGTCAGAAGTCGCTGGACGCCTTCAGCTTCGACACCGAGTTCGTGAAGTGGTCGTGGGAGCTGGACTCCGACAGCATCTTCTCGATGGAAAGCCTGTTGGGCTCGCTGCTGGGCGAACGCCTGGGCCGCATCGGCAACGCCCAGCTCACCACGGGTTCGGGCAGCTCGGCGCCGAACGGGATCGTCACCGCCTCGGCGGCCGGCAAGACCGCCGCATCGACGACCGCCTTCACCGCGGACGAGATCATCGACCTGCTGCATTCGGTGGACCCGGCCTATCGCCGCTCGCCGAAGGCGCGGTTCATGTTCCACGACCTGGTGTTCGCGGCCATCCGCAAGCTCAAGGACGGCCAAGGCAACTACCTGTGGCAGATGGGCGACGTCCGCACGGGCGCGCCCGGCACGCTGCTGGGCTACAACTACAGCATCAATCAGGACATGAGTTCCGCCTTCACCACGGGGCAGAAGCTGATCCTGTTCGGTGACCTCGGCCGCTACTACGTCCGCAAGGTCGGCGCGCCGGTCATCGGCGTGCTGCGCGAGCGGTTCTGGCCGGACATGGGCATCGCCGGCTTGATCCGTTTCGACGGCGAGCTGGGCACGGCCGCGGCCGTGAAGCACCTCAAGCTGGCCTAGCGCCTGCGGCCCGGTCCTTCGGGGCCGGGCCCTTCGCCGAGCCGCGTCGCGCGGCTCCGCCAAGGGCTACCGCAGGAGACCTCCCATGAAGATCAAATATCTCGTCTCGATGGCCGGCGCCCCCGACCGTCACCCCGGCGACGTGGCCGACGTGGACGCTGACGAAGCGGGCCGCCTGATCGAGGCCGGCTATGCCGAGGCGACGACCGACGCGCCGGTGAGCCGCGCGCCGACGGCGACCGCCCCGGAGATCGACGCCATGCCGGACGTCGAGACGGCGCAGGCCGATCACGCCGACGTCGAGACCGCCGCCGGTCGTGGCAAGCGTGCGCCGCGCAAGGCCGTCTCCGAATGAGCGGCTGGGACCGGCTGACGCTTGTGACGGCGCCGGCGGTCCTGGCGCTGTCGGTCGAGGATGCGAAGGCGCATCTGAAGGTCGAGGGGGCTTATGAGGACTCGGTGATCGAGGGCCTGGTCGCCGACGCGATCGCGGAGATCGACGGGCCGAAGGGCAAGGGGTTCTGCCTGATCGAACAGACCTGGCGGCTGACGCTGGATCGGTTCGAGCGGCATATCGCGATCCCGCTCGGCCCGACGTCGGCGATCGTGTCGGTCAAGTATGTGGACGTCGCCGGCGTGCTGCAGGCGGTCGACCCCGGCGACTATCAACTGGCGACGGGGATCGACCCCGCCGTCCTGTCGCCCACCTTCGGCACGTGCTGGCCGACGACCCGGTGCGAGCCGGGGGCGGTCCGCATCGAATTCAAGGCCGGCTTCGGTCCCGACCCGGCGGACATTCCCGGCAACCTGATCGGCGCGCTGAAGCTCATGGTCGGCGCCCTGCACAAGGATCGCGAGGGCGGGGCGACCCCGCAACGCGCCCTGGACGTCATCAGCAACTATCGGCCGCTCGGCGTCGCCTGACGCCCGCCGACCGGCCCGCGCCGAAGTCTTTAGAGACTTCGCGCCCGACACCCCGAACAGCACTGGAGATCCTGGCCCATGGCGAAAATGCACATCGTCCTGCTGTCCGCCGGCATGCGCGGGGTCAATGGGATCAACGCGCCGGACTCGGTCGAGATCGGCGCCGACACCAAGACCCTGACCGGGTCGAGCCAGCTCTCGGACCTGACCGGCCAGCCGGGGCAGGTGTGGCGGATCGTGCTGACCGGCGGCGACGCCTTCACCAAGCACGGCGCGGGCACGCCCACGGCGGCCGAGGATGCGGGGCATCTGCTGCCGGCGGGCGGCCCCTATGAGTTCAACGTCACCGTGGCGAACGAACGCGTCGCCATGATCGCGAGCGCCTGACGCCATGCCCTACGGTCTCAACGGTCTGTCGGCGTTCGGCGTGGGGGTCCGGCCGAAGGGTGTGACGCAAGGCGGCGTCACGCCGGGAACGACGATCCCGGCCCTGGCGCGGAATGTCTGGGGATATGGCTCGTCTTCGATGGAAGGCACGGGCCAAGTCAATTGGAACATCACCAAGAAGATGGCGGCCCTGGCCGACCCCTCATACACCATAGCGACCGAGCAATTCGGCTCGGTCACCTATACGAACCGGAAGTACACGGCGACCAATGGCAAGGTGGTGCATAACCATGGCGTCAACGGCGACACGATCGCCATGGTCACGACCCGGTTCAACAACGAGAGCAGCAATTTCGCCGCCGACGACTTCTTCATCCTGCACGTCGGTGACAACGACGGGGGCGTCGACAGCGCCGCCGAACTGACGACGGTTAAGACCGGCCTCGCCGCGCTACGGGCCTCGATCTCCAGCGTCGGCCCCTTCCTGATGTGCGTGAACACGCGCGGATCCTGGAACGGCACGTCGGCTTATTCGGAGGCCCCCGGATCGGCCACCTACTACAACAAGGAGCTGCTTTTCGACCTCCATAGCGAGGACACGCCGGGCCGGGTCATCGACTTCTTCTACGCCCTGATGGACAACTACACGGCGGTCGATGCCAACGACACGACCGACATGAACCGCCTGAACTCGCCGCGGTCGGCCATGATGACCAACGGGTCACACATGAACGACAACGGCTACGAGACGGTCGGGCAGGAGGTCGCTCACGTCCGCGAAGCCATCGACGGCGGCACCCCATACCCGCTGCGTCAGCGGATCACGCCGCAGGCTCCGTCAACGCCGGCGATCAACGACAGCATCGGGTCGATCGTCTTTTACAGCGCCTGGGACAACGCGACGAACACCTACGCGGCGGTCTCGTCCGGCGTGGACCTGGCGCCGAGCAATGTGCAGTCCGACTATGACGTCTCGGCCTCGGGCCTGATTACCCGTAAGACCGCAATCGTCCCAGCGCGCGATCTCACCGAAGTGCACGTCCGCACCCGGAAATCCGGCTACGTGGACAAGGTGCAGAAGCGGATCCTGGTGGGCGAGCGCGCGGCCGCCGGCGAGAGCTTCCTGGTCGAGTTCGACGGCGCCAGCATCCTCTATGCGGCCTACGCCGGCCAGCTCACCAGCACGGCGACGGGGCTCATCATCTTCAGGGCCCAGGCCACGGCGGCGGGCGTTGGCCTGCAGAACCGGATCGCGCCCGGCATCACCATGCAGACGACCGGCGGCATGAACGTGACGCTGGGTTCCGATGCTTCGGGCAACGTCTTCAACGCCGACTTCTCGACGAACGTCTGGACCTCGGGCGGCGCGCCAACGGCGGCCCGCTGGGTGATGATGGCGTGGGACATCCCGAACGGCATCGCCAAGGTCCGGCACTTCGTAAACCCGTCGGTGACGCCAACGTCGGTGACCAACTCCACAGCCCATATCGTCGCCAACCCCGGCGCCAAAGCCAATTTGGCGGGGTCGATCCGCGGCTTCGGTCACGGCACCTTCCCGGTGGGCTCGGGTACGCCCGGCGCCCTGGTCGGCCGCTTCCGGCTTGGGGACTTCGCCGTCTTCGGCAGCTATTGGGACCCCGACGTCCAGGCCAACCGCGAGAAGTTCGCCCTGGCTGGGGCTTCGAGCGCCACGCCCGCCAGCGCCTGGCTGGCGAGTTCGGATGGGTCCGTTGACGGCGTCGTCCCGCAGGAGTTGTGGCGCGGTCGGGCGACCGACTTCCGCCGCGGTATCAACCTGGGCTCGGCCAGCCTGCGCCTCGCCTTCAACTCCTGGCTGCTCTCGGGGATGACCGAGCGCGGCTACCTGAAGACCGTCTAGGAGCCTGCGCCATGACCATCCTGACCGCGACGCCCGAAACCATGGCCGCCGTCTGGCCGAAGGTGCGGGGCGGCGACACGCTGAAAATGGTGGGCGTGTTCAAGGGCATGATGCGCCACGGGGGTGACTTCTCGCCGTCGGTGACGCTGGACCTGACCGGCGCCGTGATCGACAGCGGCGGGATCACGAAGCAAGCCCTGGGCTGGTACGCGCGCCTGTCGGGCGTGGTGTTCAAGGGCGGCGAGCTGCGCGGGGCCAATCCGCTGCGGATCGACGGCGGCAAGCGCCTGGTGTTCGACGGCCAGACGGTGACCGGCGACGACCTGGTGCAGGTCGATGGCAACGGAATCTGGCTGATCGGGTGCGAGGACATCGAGGTCAAGAACGGCCTGTTCCAGAACGTCCGCTCGGGCGTCGTCGGCGACCGCTGCCGCAAGGCGTGGGTGCATGACAATGGCTTCAGCCGCATGGGCACGGATGGCTGTCAGTTCGGCAGCTCGCAGGACGTGACGATCGAGGACAACCGGTTCGCCGGGTTCATGCCGCCCGCGGGCGCGCACCCGGACTGTGTGCAGCTCTGGAGCCGGGCGACCTCGCCGCCCTGCGCCGACATCGTCATTCGCCGCAACAAGATGCAGGGCCGCGCCCAGGGCGTGGGCATGTTCAACCACACGCGCAGCTATCCCGCCGGAACGACCCTGGCCGATGGCCGCAAGCTGACGGTGGCCGAGCGGTTGAACGACGGCGGCTTCGACCGTGTGCTGATCGAGGACAACGACATCTGCGTCGCCTTCCCGCACGGCATCTGTGTGAGCGAGGGCCGCGACGTGCGGATCCTCCGCAACGCGGTCAGCACCTATCCGCAGCCGGAGGGCCGCGCCTCGATCAACGTCTCGTCCTGCACGGGCCTGATCCGCAGCGGAAATACCGTGGCGCCGGGCGCGGGCAAGCGGGGCGACGACGACGCCGACGTGGTGAAGCCCGGCGCGGACATCAGCCTCGCCGCCGCGCTGGACGAAGCCGAGTTCAAGTCCGCCAAGGCCGAGCTGGCGGCGGCCAAGGCCGCGCTGGCCGACCGCGACGCCCAACTGGCCGCCCGCACGGCCGAGGCCCTGACCCTGGCCGATGGCGTCAAGGCGCTGTCCGCCAAGATCGAAGCCGCGCGCCTCGTGCTGGCCTGACCCCGTTCCCCCGGCGCGTATCGCCGGCCCTTCCTGACATTCAACCCTACGGAGGCTCAACATGAGCACGCTTGCGCTTGAAATCCTGGCGTCGATCGCCGGTGTCTATCGTGGCGACAACGATCTCTCCACGCTGGAGCAGAAGTTCGCTGTCACCAAAAAGGTCAGCTTCGCCAACGGGGCGGGTCTGAACCAGGCGAACAAGGTCTTCTCCGACACCCGCAGCCTTTCCGCGTCGTCCTCTGAGGATCTCGACCTCAACGGCACCCTGACCGATGGGTTCGGCGCCACGTTCTCGCCGACGAAGATCAAGGCGCTGATGATCTCGGCCGCCGCTGCGAATACGAACGATGTGGTGGTCGGCGGCGCCGCCTCGAACGGCTTCGTCAGCATGTTCGGGTCGGCGACCGACAAGGTCAAGATTCCGCCGGGCGGCCTTCTGCTGCTGACCGCGCCGACGGCCAACGGCTTCGCGCTGACCGCCGCGACGGCCGATCTGCTGAAGATCGCCAACGGCGGGTCCGGGTCGTCCGTGACCTTCGACATCGTCGTCATCGGCGCCTGACGTTGAACGCGGGCGAACTTGATCGCCGCGTCATCCTGCGGCGGGCGGTCCCAAGCGAGGGGCCGCTCTCCGACGGGGTGGATTGGGTTTCGTTCGGAAGTTCGGCGCCGGACGGCGCGGTGTGGGCAAAGCACACGCCGGTGCTCGATGACGAGCGTGCGCGTGCCTTGGCGGCTACGTCCGTCTCGGTCACCGATCGCTTTCTGATCCGCTGGACGCCGGACGTGGCAGGCCTCGGCGCTGAACATCAACTGACCTTCGACGGCTGGGCTTATGACATCCGCGCGGTGAAGCCGGTCGGTCGCCGCGAAGGCCTTGAAATCACCGCCAGCCGAGCCGGCGAGGCGCGGACCTAGCTGTGTCGAAGTTTATCGGCGGCAAGGAATTGGACCGTGCGCTCGGCGAGCTTTCGAAGTCCGCCGGCCGAGGTGTGCTGCGGCGCGCCGGTCGGATTGGGCTAGAGCCGTTCGATGAGGCGTGGCGTCCGAAGGTACCCGTGCGTGCAGAGGGTCGCGAACGCAAAGCGCCTCACCTCAAGGACACGGGCGGGGTTGGATCGAAGCTGAAAAGTCGGCGGGGCGTCCGTCGGGAATCGGCGGTCGAGGTCTTTGCTGGCCCAGGTCCCGACCCACAGGCGGTGCAGCAGGAGTTCGGCAACAAGAACCATCCAGCCCAGCCTGCCGTGCGTCCGGCCTGGGACGCGACGAAAAACAAGGTTCTCGCCCGCACCGCCGAAGCGCTGGGCGATGAGATTATGAAGGCCGCGAGGCGTCAGGCGAAGCGCGCGGCCAAGCTCAAGTCAAAAAGGGGTTGAGATGCGCGCCGAGACGCGAACGCACCTCCGCGACGATCCCGCGCTGATCGAGCTTGTCGATCGCCGTGTCGAGTGGGTCGTCCACCGGCAGGGCGTCGCCTATCCGAATGTCACCCTCACGGTCGTCAGCGGACCTCGCGGCCAGACTCAGAAGGGCCCGGATGGCTTCGTTCGAAGCCGCGTCCAGATCGACAGCCGGGGCCTCGACTATGCCGAGGCCTTTGCGGTCGCCGAGGCGGTCCGTCACGCGCTGAACGGCCTTGCCGGCGCGCCTTTCCTCTCGGGCTGGATGCTCGAAGACGAGGGCGAGGGCTGGGAGCCGGCGGCGGGGCCGCAGGGCGGCAAGTCCGCAACCGAGATCTACCGCATCCGGCGTGACTACCGGGTCTGTCACAGCGAAGATAACTGAAAGGATTCAACGCGATGTCTACCAACGCCATGACGGGTTACGGCGCAAAGTTCGAAGTCGAAACCGCCGCCAACTCCAACGTCTTCTTCGAGATGCCCGAGGTGACGTCCCTGTCGCCGCCGAGCGACAGCGTCGACGTGATCGACGTGACCCATACGGGTAGCCCGAACTCGACCCGCGAATTCATCCAGGGACTCACCGATCCGGGCGAGGCGTCGCTGGGGTGCAACTTCATCCCCGGTACGAACGCGGCCACGAATGGCGACGCCTTCGTGCGCGCCTGGCGGATCTCGCGCGAGGTGCGGACTTGCCGCATCACGTTCCCGAACAACGTCGTGTGGGAGTTCGACGCGTTCGTCACGGGCTGGGAGCCCGACGCGCCGTTTGACGACAAGATGACCGCGACCCTCACGGTCAAGGTCACCGCCACGGTCGTCGCGAGCTAAGCGGCCCGATGACCAACAAGCTGAAAGGCGAAGTGTCCTTCCCCGCTGGGGAGGACACCTTCGTCCTGCTCTTCAATCTGGACGCGCTTTGCGGCCTTGAGGAGACCTTCGACATGAGCGTCGCCGAGATTGGCGAGGCCATGCAAAACAAGATGCGGCTGAAGATGCTCCGCGGCGTGTTCCAGGCTGGGCTTGCGGCGCATCACCCCGACATATCGGCCAAGGCCGCGGGCGAGATAATCGACCGCATCGGCTTGGGCCGAGCCGGCGCCCTGATCGCCGAGGCCTTCTCGGCGGCGTTCGCCAGCGACACGGAGGCCGGCGAAGCCGCCGGGGACCCTCCGCGGGCGCCGACGGTCTAAGGGCCGACGGCGTCGGCTGGAACTGGCCCAGCCTCTACGGCCAGTGGATGGAATACCGCCTAGGCTCATCCGACGAGTTTTGGCGGTTGACGCCACGCCTCCTGCGCCTGGCCCTTCGCGGGGCCTGGCGCGCCGAGGCGACGGCGCAAAAGGGCCGGGCCTGGCTGGCCTGGCACGTCGTGGCCTTGGGACGAATGAAGCGGTTGATCCCGCTTCGCAAGCTGATGGGCGAGCGGGCCTCCCAGGCCAAGCAAACTCTGGGTCAGGCGATGGCGTTCCTGGCCCGTTGGCAATCCGTGACGCCGCCTCGCGCCGAACCCGGCGCCGTTCCGACGCCTGCGTCAGATCGGGTGCGCCGTCGCATGGCCGAGAAACCCTAGCCGACAGGAGATCAGATGGCCGGTAACGCCACCATCGGCGCCCTTCGCGTCGTGCTGGGTCTGGAGTCCGCAACCTTCACCGAAGGCCTGAGCAAGGCCCAGGTCGAGTTGCGGAAGGCTGGCGCGCGGATGCAGTCCGTGGGTGCGGCGATGGAGAAGGTTGGGGGCATCCTGGCCATCGGCATCACCGCCCCTGTGGTGGCCCTCGGCGCGAGCGCGCTCAAGGCCTCGGCCAATTTCCAAACGGCCATGAACAAGGTGTCGATCTCCACGCAGGCGACAGCGAAGGAGATGGGGGCGCTGGAAACGGCCGCCCGCCAGATCGGCAAGAGTACGGTGTTCAGCGCCAGCGAGGCGGCGGATGCCATGGATATGCTGGCGAAGACCGGCCTGGACGTGCAAACGATCCTGGGCGGCGCGGCGAAGGCGGCGGTCGATCTCGCGGCCGCGGCGGGTAGCGAGCTGGAGCCTGCGGCCTCGGCGATCAGCGACAGCATCCAGCAGTTCAAGCGGAGCAGCGACCAGCTTCCCGCGACGGTCAATCAGATCACCGGCGCGGTGAACCAATCGAAGCTGTCGTTCGACGACTATGCGCTGGCGTTGGGTCAGGCCGGCGGCGTGGCGGCGGGCCTGGGTGTCAGCTTCGAGGATTTCAACGCCGCGATCGCCGGGACCTCAGCGTTGTTCTCGTCGGGTTCTGATGCGGGGACGAGCTTCAAAACGTTCCTGACGACGCTTGTCCCGAAGTCGAAAGACGCCGCGGCGGCCATGCAGCAGTACGGCCTGTCGTTCTTTGACGCTGGCGGCCGGATGAAGTCGGTTTCCGACATCGCCGAGATGCTGCGGGAGAAGCTGGGCGGCCTG
Source organism: uncultured Phenylobacterium sp. (assembly GCA_964575195.1). Lineage (GTDB taxonomy): Bacteria > Pseudomonadota > Alphaproteobacteria > Caulobacterales > Caulobacteraceae > Phenylobacterium. The sequence goes on along the minus strand of CAZNPJ010000005.1, from coordinate 160,899 downwards.
TCCGACGAGGCGAAGAACGAAGTTCTGAAGGACATCTTCGGGACCGACGCCATGCGGACGGCGCTTGGCTTGATGGATCTGGGCGCGCAAGGCCTGGACAAGATCAAGCAGAAGATCGCGGAGACCGACGCAGCGGCCCAGGCGGCGAAGCGGATGGAAGGCTTCGCCGGCCAGATGGAACAACTGCGCGGGTCGTTCGAGGATCTGGGCATCGCCATCGGGAAAGCCGGTCTCTTGCAGGCGGCCACCGCCCTCGTCAGCGGCTTGACGGGTCTGCTCGAAAAGCTAAGCGAAGCCGACCCTGTGCTGCTCAAGGTCGGCGTCGCGGTCGCCGCGGCGGCGGCGGCGTTCGGCGCCGCTGTTCTCGTCGGTGGCGCCTTCACCTCGGCACTGGGTTCGGTGATCTCGGCGATGGCGGTCGTCGGTCCGATGCTGGCGGGCCTTGTGCCGTTGCTGGGGCCGGTCGGCCTGGCTGTCGCCGCCGTGGTCGCGGCCTTCCTGCTGTTCAAGAATCAGATCGTGCCGGCGCTCAAGGTGTTCTGGACGACGCTGCAGGATGTCGTGGGGCCGAAGGTCGCGCCGCTGTTCGAGGCGGTGAAGGGCGCGGTCGCCGCGTTGGGTGAGGTGTTCGGCCTGATCTTCGGGCCCGGCGCGGGCGGCGCGAGCGAGGCCCTCAATTTCTTCGCGGCGGCGGCGGCGCGCTACCTTGGCGGCGTGGTCGATTTGCTGACCGGCATGATCGGCGCGGTCACCCACGTGGTGCAAGCCATCGTCGCACTGTTCAAGGGGGATTTCAGCGGCGCGTTCGAGCACGTCGGTCGCGCGGTGCAGGCGTTCGTCAAGGGCGTCTCCAACGCCTTCGGGACAATGTATCCCGAGGTCGCCAAGTGGGTGCAGCAGACCTTCCTGGCCGTGAAGACCTGGTTGGTCGATAAGCTGACCGCCATCTTCGATAGCGTGAAGAAGAAGGTTCAAGGGGTCTCGGACGCCTTCTTCAAGATGTACGACGCTGTCGTCGGGCATTCCTATGTGCCGGACATGGTCGAGGAAGTCGGCGACTGGTTCGATAAGCTCGGTCCGTTGATGGTCGAGCCGGCGGCTAGTGCGACCGATGCGGTTGCCCAGAGCTTCCGTGAAGCCGCCGACGACGTCAGCGCGAGCGTGGACGGGCTGTTCCGTGCCTTCAAAAACAAGGATTGGGTCGGCGCGATCTCCGGGATCGAGGGCGCTATCGCCGGCATTAAGAAGGCGTATGCAGCCGGCAAGGCAATGACCGGTGGGCTGGGCTCACAGGCCAACGGAATCGCGGGAGGCGTCGGGGCGGCGGCCGGGGCGGTCGCGCCCTATGTCGGCGGCGTGGGCGGGTCGGTTCTCTCCGGCGTTGCCTTGGGCGCGCAGCTCGGTTCGATCGTGCCTGGCATCGGCACCGCCATTGGGGCGGTCGTGGGCGGTATCGGTGGCCTGATCGGCGGACTGTTCGGCAAGTCGAAAGCCAAGAAGAAAGCCAAGAAAGAAGCCGAGGCCAAGGCCAAGGCGGAGGCCGAACAGAAGGCCGCGCAGGAGGCCGCGACTAAGCGCGCGCTCGAAATCCAGCTTCTCGAAGCGTCGGGTGACGCCTTGGGCGCCGAGGCGGCGCTGCGCGAAGAAGTGCTCAAGGGAATGAGCGCCGAGAACGCTGCGCTACAGAAGGAGATTTGGGCCAAGCAGGACGCGCAGAAGTTGGTCGACCAACAGCGGGCGCTTGAGCTGGAAATGCTTGAGGCGCTCGGCGACGCGCAGGGTGCGTTGGCCCTGCAGCGGCAAGACGAACTCAAGGCCATCACCGACGAAGGCCTTCGCGCCCGTAAGCAAGCGATCTACGACGTCATCGACGCGACGGCGGCCCGCGAAGCCGCCGAGGCGGATTGGGCGGCCAAGATCGAAGCGTCGACGGCCCAGGTCGAGGCCGCTACCGACGCGGCCACCGATCAACTTGAAAAGACCGCCGAGCGGTTCGATGGCCTGGCCGAGTCGTTGGCGGACCTCAACGCTAGTCTCCGAGCGGAGAGCCTGGCGACGAGCCCGGCCAGCTCTCTGGCTGCGTCGAAGCGACAGTTCGACAATCTGGCGTCGCGGGTATCGGGCGGTGACGCAACGGCTTTGGATGGGCTGGGCGCCGCTGCGAAGGCCTTCGCCGATGCCTCGCGGGGCGGCGCGGCCAGCTCGGCCGAGAATGCACGCAACATGGCGTCGATCCGTCGCGCGCTTACGAACGGCGAGGCGCTGGCGAAGGCTCAAGCTGCAGCCGCACGCACAGAGATCGACGCGCTGAATTCCATGGTCGAGGGACAGCTCGGCATTCGGCTCGGCGTCAAGGCTGTCGAGGATCGCGTTCTCGATGTCGTCAAGGCGGTGCAGGCGGCTGCGGCCGTCCAGGCCCAGGCGAACGGTGCGCTCGCCGCCGTAGCTTCACAAGTCGCCGCCGCCGTGCAGGCGGCCTCGTCGGCTGCATCCGCGACCAATATCAGCACGCCGGTCGTGAGCGTCGATCCCGCCAGCCTCGTTGGAATCGATGTCGCGGCGGCACAGGCGACCGTCGCGGGGCTTGGCGGATCGGAGGCGGTCGACCTGTCCGCCGCCGGCATGAACATCTCCAACGCCGACGTGGTCGCGGCCCTCGCCAAGCTCACGATCGCCACGGAGCAAGGCGTCGTCAACACCGGCAACCTTCGCTATCTGAGGCTTTGGAACGGCGACGGCATGCCCGAAATCAGGGACGTCGCATGACCTTCGACCTTATCCGGCCGGAGCCGATCACGGCAGGCATGGTGACGACCAATGTTGCCATGACCGAGGCCGCCTGGGCGGCGCTGACGACCTATGCCGACGCGGCCATCGTGCGTCGTCTCAAGGACGACATCTGGCATCGGTTCGAGAGTCTTCACGGGACCAATCTGGGCAACGACCCGGCGCTCGATGTGGCCGAGGATCATTGGGTCGATCTCGGGGCGGTCAACGCCTTCAAGATGTTCGACAACGCGGTGCAGTCGCAGACCGAGAACGCCGAGACGATCACCGTCTCGATCGCGTTCGACGGCGGCGTCCTGCTGGATACCCTTTGGCTGGACAATCTCGACGCGGCCACGTTGGACGTCACGATCACCGACGCGGTCGACGGCGTCGTTCGAGAGGCGAGCTTCGATCTGATCTCGCTATCGGGGATCACCGACTTCTATGGATGGTGCTTCGAGCCCATCTCGCGGCTCAAGTCTGTGCTGCTGCAGGACCTCCCGCCCTATCCCGGCGTGACGCTGGACGTGGTGCTCTCTGATCCGGGCGCGGTCGCCAAGTGCGGCCTGGTCACGCCCGGTCTGGCGAAGTCTCTGGGCACGACGCAGTGGGGCGTGCGGATCGGGATCGACGACTATTCCCGCAAAGAGGTCAACGAACTCGGCAACTTCGTCGTGGTCGAGCGCGCCTTCTCGAAGACGATGAACGCGGTGATCAACGTGGCGGCGGACTTCACCGACGAGCTGGCCGAGACCCTGGCCGCATACCGGGCGACGCCGGCCCTCTGGGTGGCCTCCGGCCAATACACCTCGACCGCGATCTGGGGCTTCTTCGCGTCGTTCGACGAAGAGATCGCCTATCCCGACCTGACCCTCTGCAGTCTCGAAATCAAGGGCCTCACCTGATGAGCGATCCGACCTTCACGCCCGCCCCGACTGCGCCCGCGCGGACGCAGGCGAAGGCCGTCTTCAACGCCAACATGGCCGGCTTTCTGGCCTGGATGGTGACGTTCTCAAGCGAGTGCATCGCGTTTGTCACCTGGATCGGCGTCAAGGTTGGGCTGATCTCAGGCTATGCCGACGCCGCGGCGAGCGCCTCGTCCTCCGCCTCGGCCGCCGCGGCGGCGGCGCTGGGGGTGACCACGCGGGCGGGGTCGTCGATCACGCCCAACAGCGTCGGGTCGGGAACGAAGACGTTCGCGATCACCGAGAGCGGGCGGACGCTGCATCAGTGCACGGCCGTGCTGATCGGGGCGAAGGCGGATCTCGACAGCGTCATGTACCTGGTGATCGACGCCGGCGCGTCGTCGGCGGGCAGCATCACGGGGACGGTGGCGGCCGACGGCTTCCGCATCGGGACGGGCGGGTCGGGGCCATACTCGGCGTGGCAGATCATCGACGCCTTCTACGCGCAGCAGGGGGCGGAGCCGGCGGAGATCTGGGCCGGGGCGAACAACTATCTGGCGACCTCGCCCAAGGCGTTGCGGCTGGCCGCCGCGTTTCAGACCTTGACCGAGACATCGACCATTGCCTGGGACACGGCGACCCAAGGCTTCAACGCGAAGGTCACGCTGACCGCCAACCGCACGATGGGCGCGCCGACGAACCTGCAGGATGGGGTGACTTACACGCTGCAGCCGATCCAGGGCGGTTCCGGCTCCTACACCCTTTCGTGGGCCTCGATCTGGGACTTCGGCGTCCCTGGCCTGCCGAACCTCAGCACTGCGGTCGGCAAGGAGGACAAGGTCGTCGCGCAATACAACGCCGCGCGGGGCAAGCTGGAAGCCAGCTTCCGTAAGGCCGGCTGATGTATCCGCACGCAAGTCTGCTGCTGGCGAGCAACGGCGTCCAGGCGGAGTATCTCGTCGTCGCGGGCGGCGGCGGCGGGGGCGACGCAACCCTTGGCTCCGGCGACTTCGGCGGCGCGGGCGGCGCTGGCGGGCTGCTGAGCGGCTCGGTGACCCTGGGCTCTGGCGTCGCCTATGCGATCACCGTCGGCGCGGGCGGCGCGCGCAACACCCAGGGGTCCAGCAGTTCAATCGCCGCCCTGGTCACGGCGCTGGGCGGCGGCAAAGGCGGCAGCACGCCGAGCGGTCCTGGCGGCGCGGGCGGCTCGGGCGGCGGCGGCGGACGGACCACGGGCGGAACGTCAGCGGGTGGCGCTGGAACGGCCGGGCAGGGCTACGCCGGTGGGCTGGGGGATGTGGTCGGCGGCGGCTTCGGCGGCGGGGCCGGCGGCTCCCCCTCCGGCTCGCCCGGCCCCGGTCTCAGCAGCAGCATTACCGGAACGCCCGTCACCTATGCGCCCGGCGGCGGCGCGGGCGGGAGCGCCTACGGCGAGGGCGGGGTCGGGGGTGTCGGCTCGGGCAGCGGCCTGGGCGGCGCGGGTCGGGCCGGGATCGTCATCATTCGGTATCCGGGCGCGCCCCAGGCCACCGGCGGCACGATCACAACAGTCGGCGCCTACACCGTCCACACCTTCACGTCCTCCGGCACGTTCACGGTGATCTGATATGCGAACCTTCACGATCCTGCGCGACGGCGAGGCGGTCGAGCTTCCCTACGGCCCGTTCACAGACGAGGCCGGGACGCAGCATCCCGTCGCGGTTCTCGACCGCTGGAGCAACGACGAGCTGGCGACGATCGGGGTTGTCGCAACCGACGTCGCCGAGCCGCCGCCCGCCGTGGTCTCGCGCCTGCAGGCCAAGATGGCGCTGGCGGATGCCGAGCTGCTGGACGCGGTCGAGGCCGCCGTCGCCGCGGCGCCCGCGCAGATCCGCATCTATTGGGCCGAGGCCAGCGACTTCCACCGGGCGCACCCGGCGATCGAGCAGATGCGCCTGGCGATGGGCTGGACGCCCGAGCAGCTCGACGACCTGTTCGTCGCCGCCGCCCTGGTGGTCTGACCGGCCATGCTCATTCGAACCGAAAGCGGCTGGCGGAGGCTGGCGATTCCGGCCGCGCCGGAGCCGCCGCCCGTTGCGCCGCGGCCTGACGCGCCGAACGCCGGCGAGGTGCAGGAATGGCCGGCGGCGGCCGGGGTTTTCACGGATCTGGACGATTAGGGCGTGCGCGTGGGGGGTGGATCAATGGAGCGGAACCTTGATGAAATCGCATGGAGATCGCGCGGTGGGTGAATTCGTCCGCATCGACCCGAGGGGCAAGACCGACCGGCAACTGCTGATCGCCGCGCTAAAGCAGGCGGAGGCCACCCACGGGTGTCTCGAAACCCACATCCGCGCGACAGAGGCCGCGCACGAGATCGCCAACGAGAAGCGCGAGGCCCTGGGCCGGCAGGTCGAGGACATCGCCACGACGGTCGGCACGTTGAACACCCGGCAGACGGTCACCGAGGGCAGCGTCTCGGCGCTCGCCAAGGCCCTCGGCGGCCAGTTGCAGACCGGCACGGTGAAGATCAAGGCGGACATGGGGTGGCGGGGCCATCTCAAGATCGCCGGCACGATCCTGGGCGCGCTGGGCGGGGCCGTTCTGGCCTATCAAATCCTGTGGCCCGGCATCGTGGCGATTCACGCGGCCATCCTGGCGGCGCATCCATGAGCAAGGGCAAGAGCATCGCCGCCGGCGTGGCCGCTGTCATGGCGGCCGGCGCCCTGGCTGTCCCGCTGATCGCCGACTTCGAGGGCTTCGTGCCCGTGGGCTATCCCGACCCGGCGCTGGGCGTGAAGCTGCCGACGGCCTGCTACGGCGCGACGGCGGGCATCGTCATCGGCCGGCGCTACACCGAACAGGAGTGCGCGAACATGCTGGCCGCCGACGCGGTGAAGCACGGGCTGGAGATCGCCCCTTGCCTGCCGGCGGACCTGCCCATCGAGACGCGGGCTGCCTTCACGTCGTTCGGCTTCAACGTCGGGACCGGGGCCTTCTGCAAATCGACCCTGTCGCGCAAGGCGCTGGCAGGCGATCTCCGCGGCGCGTGTGCTGAGCTGTCGCGTTGGACGAAGGCCGGCGGGCGGGAGATGGCGGGCCTGGTGCGCCGCCGGGCGGCCGAGCGGACCCTGTGCGAGCGCGGCCTATGATCACCCTTCGCCTGATCGCCTATGCGGTGGCGGCCAGCCTGGTCATCGCCATCGCCCACGTCACGCCGGTCATCGGCTACGGCGCCCAGCTTCACCGGATCGGGCAGGACCGCGACGCCTGGCGCGTGGCGGCCGACGATTGGAAGGATGCGGCCCGCGGGTGGGAAGCCGGTTTCCGCAAGGCCGAACGCCTCCGGGGCGAAGAGAACGTCCAGGCGCGCACCGCCGTCAACGATACCGCCCTGCAATGCGACGTGCGGGTAAAGCAGGCCCGCGCCTCGGCCAAGGTCATAAGGGAGATCGCCTATGCACCCGTCAAAGCGGACGCCGCTGGCTGTCCTGTTCGTGGCGTCGTTGGCGCTGAGCGCCTGCGCGACGCGCTCCAGGCCGGCCCCGGTCGCTGAACCGGCGCCGAAAGCCGCCGACCCCCGCCTCTGCGCGCGGATCGAGGCCGAGCCGCCGGTCCAGGGCGGCATCGTCCAGCCGGCGACCGATCGCGAGCGCGCGGAGACCGAGGCGTTCCTGAATGGCGAGGCGGAGGCCCGCGCCTGGGGGCGGCGAGGATGGGAGCGGGCGGACCTCGCCCGACGACAGGCCTGTCACTGACCCCGCCGGCGGGATTCATCAAAACAGGAGATAGAGCGATGAGCGACCAATACGCCTACACCGGCCCGATGCCCGACAAGGGTCACGTCGGTTACGTGAACATGCAAGCGACCGACTGTGGCGAGCGCGTGCGCTTCACGATCCGAAGCGAGGGGGATGACCCGCTGACCACCAGTTACGAGGTGCCTATGGCCGAGGCCATCGCCCTGCTGGGCCGCGCCTTGATCGGCTTGGGTGGCCCACTGAAGCATGACTTCTGGATGCCGGGTGAGGCCGAGTGCCCGCGCGAGATTAAGGCGCCAAACGGAGAGATCCATACCCTGCGCTGCAAGCGATGCGGCGAAGACAACCCGCGCGGCAAGATCTGCGTCGGCTGACCACGCCGGCGGGCTGACGCATCATCCCCCGCGGCGATGACCGCTCACAGGCCCCTGGCGCTCACGCGTCGGGGGCTTTTTCGTTCGGCCGCGTGTCAGTCCTTCAGCGGACGGAATGGTGTCGACGGCCCTGGCGAGGCGGAGAACCAGGTCGGCACGCCGCAGGTGTCGCAGGGCGGGCGGAAATTCACCAAGCTATGGTCGGGGCCGTAGAACGCCAGCCATTCGCCGACGTCGATGTCGGCCGACACGTCGCAGGCCTCGCACCGCTGGCGGACGCGGACGCCGGCGTCGGCCATGCCGCCAAGGGTTTTCTGCCACGTCATCCAGTAGATCGGCCCCTTGCGCGTTCCCATGTCACGCCTCGCGGTGATCGTTGGGGAAGGGCGTGGCGGCGGCCCAGGCGGCGTTGAGCCTGACCCGGCCGCCGTCGCCGACCTGGCCGACGATGGGGATCATCCAGGCAGACGGCGGGGCGTTGTCGTTGGCCGTGCTGGCGTCGGCGTGCGAGGTCTGGGCGGGCGCATCGAGCATGCCGAACCCCTAGCGTGGCCGTGCAATGTTCTCAAGATGTTCCGTTCTAGTTCTTCGGCGTTCCCCTTATGCGCGCGTTGCCCGCGGCGGCGGCGCGCATATAGTCGTCGGGTGCCTCTGGCTCGAAAAGCGGGGGGAGGACGGCCTGTCAGCTGGCCGGCGTCTGGGTCGCCCTCACCCCTTAAGGAAAGACCGGAGGCCTTACTTCTTCTTGGGCGCGGGGTGTCTAATCACCTCGCGCTCGGATTGAGCAGGGCGACGGTCAGCTTCGCGTTTCGTGATGAAGTGACCGGTCTTGGAGTCGCGGTGTTGGACCTGCTTACGATCAGGCATGGTTTGCTCCTTATCTACGGCCAATGTGCCGCAGCCCAATCATAACGCGAGTTGACCGGCGTTATGTCGGTGAGGCTCCGTCACCCACAGCAAATTGGTTCTCGCGCTGAATTCACTAAGGAATTCGGTCAGGAAATTCGCGCATTGTTCCGCTCTGGCGGCCGTGAGCCCGAATCGGAGGTCAGGTTGTGGGCGGCCGTAGCGTCCAGACCCGCCAGCCAAGCCGCCCGCCAAATGAAATGATGCTCGCCCTCGGGAAGCGGCGCGCCGGCCGCGCCCAGGGCATAGGCGCCGGCGGTCGCGACGTAGTGCGAGCTGAACAGCAGCCATCGCAGGTTGGCCGGCGGCCGGCGCGGGTCCAGGGGTGGGGCGTCATGGCACAGGCGATAGAGCCCGCGCTCGGCGGGCCATCGCTCCACCTCGGCGCGGAGCTGGGCGAGGGTGAGGGGCGGGCGGTCGCCGACGCGGGCGCTCGTCACCCGAAAACGCCGCGCATGGGTAGCGCGAGCGGCCCAAAACGTTTACACAGCGTCCCGTAAGTCCTTGATTTCCCGTCGGCGCTCCGAGGGGATTTTACAGGATAAGCCGTTGAATTTGCGGGAAACGGGACCGATTTTGGTACCGTCATTCTAGGTTCGAGTCCTAGTTCCCCAGCCACGGTTCGTCGTCCTGCGCCGGCCTTCTCCAGGCCGCCAAGGCAGAGCTGCCCGGATCAGACAACCCCACGATGCTGCGACACCCCGTCACTCGGGGACTCTACCTAAGCAATCGTCCCAGGTTTCCACGCCCCGAATCACTGTGGTTCTTACTCGTTAACCATACGGATTAACGACGAAAGACGGGCCACGGATGACCTCGGGACACTCCTCAGAAGCGCGCGCACCCCGGGGGCTGGGGCGTCGGTTCGAGGGCGGTCCTCGACGGTTGGGGACGACCATGGGTGGTAGAGTTCTGATTATCGACGACGACGCGGCGCTGTTGCGCCTGATGTCGATGGCGTTCGAAGCGGCGGGCTATCAGACCGCCGCCGCCGACAACGGCCGCTCCGGGCTGCGCATGGCCGGCGCCTACAAGCCCGACCTCGTGGTGACCGACATCGTCATGCCCGACATCGAGGGCATCGGCTGCATCCGCGCGATTAAGCAGGGCGCTCGGCCGCCCAAGGTGATCGCCATCTCCGGCGCGGGCCGCGCCCGCGGCGCTGACTATCTGAGCTGGGCCCGCCACCTCGGCGCCGACCAGGTGCTGGCCAAGCCCTTCCGTATGTCCGAGCTGATGAAGATGTCCCAAGCGGTCATCTCTGACGCACCCGCGACCACCGAAACCGCCATCAATACGACCGATCGTTAGGGGAAGATCCGATGCATATTCTGCTTGTGGAAGATAACGACGCGACCGCCCGCAGCGTGAAGCTGATCCTGGGCGCCGAGGGCCATAATGTCTCGATGACAGCGTCGGGCGAGGAGTCCATCGAGCTGGCCGAGATCTACGAATACGACGCGATCCTGATGGACCTGGACCTCGAGGACATCAGCGGGGTCGAGGCGCTGCGGGAACTTCGGCTGCGTAAGAACCCGACGCCGGTGATCATTCTGTCGGGCACGACCGACGTGGAGACCAAGGTTGCGGCCCTGGCGGCCGGCGCCGACGACTATGTGACCAAGCCGTTCCACAAGTCCGAGCTGGGCGCGCGGATCACGGCGGTGGTGCGGCGCTCGCGCGGGCACGTCGAGTCGATCCTGCGCACGGGCCAGATCGCGCTCAACCTCAACACCCGAACGGTCGAGGTGGCCGGCAAACAGATCCACCTGACGCCCAGCGAGTACAAGATGCTGGAGCTGCTCTCTCTGCGGAAGAACACGGTCCTCACCAAAGAGGCCTGCCTCAACCACCTCTACAACGGCCTAAGCGAGCCCGAGATCAAGATCATCGACGTTTTCATCTGCAAGCTGCGGAAGAAGATCGCGGCGGCGGCGGGTGGCGACAGCCAGATCGAGACCGTCTGGGGCGGCGGCTACATGCTGCGCGACGCCAAGTCCGAACGGCTGGCGGCCTGACGGCGATGGACCGGGCCACGGTTGGCCATGGCGAGGACGGGGCGGCGGCGATGAGCGCTGACGGGATGGCGGTTTCGAAGGGCCTGCGGGACCGACCGGCGGTGCGCGCCGTGGCGCAGGCGCCTCGGCGATCGCCTGTCCGCGCGGCGCGCCACGGGACACTGCGGAGCATCGCCGACGACCGGCGTCCCGACTCCGCGCAGTCCCGCGCAGGCGTGCTGGCGCATGACTTCAACAACCTGCTGGGGGTGATCCTGGCGGCGAACGAGGCGCTGGCCGCTCAGATGGCCGAGGGCTCCGACGCCTGGGAGTTGGCCCGCGTGGCGCAGGAAGCCGCCGAGAAGGGCGCCGATCTCCTGGCCCGGCTGGTCGACCTGACCCAACCGGAGATCGACGACGGGGTGATCGACGCCGCGGAGGTCGTGGTGACCACGTCGCGCCTCGCCCAGGTGGCGACGGCATCCAGCATCACCGTCGTCGCCCTGGCCATGGCCGAGCCGCTGGCCTGCCGCGCCGACCGCACCGGGCTGGAATCGGCGCTGCTGAACCTGTGCATCAACGCCGGCCACGCCATGCCCGATGGCGGCGCCGTCCAGATCGCCACCAAGGCCGCGTCTGTCCGTGGCGCGCCCTACGTCGCCTTCTCGGTGATCGATCGCGGGATCGGCATGTCGCCCGAGGTCCTGGCGCGGGCGACCGACCCCTTTTTCACGACCCGCGCGGGTCGGGGCGGCACGGGCCTGGGCCTGAGCGGCGTTCGCGCCTTCGCCGAGCGCGCCGGGGGCGCCTTGAAGCTGGTGTCCGCGCCAGGGCGCGGCACGATCGCGACCCTGTATCTGCCGCGCGCTTAGGCCGCGCCCGCCGTGATGGTCGAACGGATCAGGTCCGACAGACTGTCAGCTCGCATCTTCGACATCACATTCGCCCTGTAGATCTCCACGGTGCGCGGACTGATCGCCAGGCTGGCGGCGATCACCTTGTTGCTGGCCCCGTCGATGATCAGATCCAGCACCTGGCGCTCGCGTGGGGTCAGGCTTTCCAGGCGCCGCAGCACCCGCGTGCGCGAGGCCCCGGCGTCCACGGCGGCGTCGTTTTCTTCCAGGCAGTGGCGCACCACCCGGAGGATCAGTTCGCTCTCGTAGGGCTTCTCGATGAAATCCACGGCGCCGGCCTTCATGGCGTCGACCGCCCGGCTCACGTCCGCGTGCCCGGTGATGACGATCACAGGCAGGATGCACCCCACCGCCTTCAGCGCCCGTATCAACTCGATCCCGTCCATACTGGGCATCCGCAGGTCGGTGATGATCGAGCCGCGCGCCTGGGGATCGAACGTGGCGAGGAAATCGTGGGCTGAGGCATAGCCACGGGCCGTCAGGCCATCGGACTTCAGGAGCATGACAAGGGAATCACGCGCCGCGTCGTCATCATCGACGACGAACACCGTCCGATCCCCCGCTGCGCTCGCCATCCTCACCTGCCCGCGCCAGCACGAAACGGAATGCGGCGCCCCCGAGACGACTGGATTCGACCCAGATACGCCCCTTATGATTTTCGACTATAGCACTGGAAATTGAGAGGCCTAGCCCCATGCCTTCCGGCTTTGTGCTAGCCAAGGGCTGAAACAACCGGTCGGCGACGCTGGGGTCGACGCCCGGTCCACTGTCCTCGACTGTCGTCACCAGCTGATTGCCTGAATCCAGGCGGGTCGAAATGTTGATCTGGCGGTTCGGGTACTTGGTCACAGCTTCGATGCCGTTGCGCGCCAGGTTGACGACAAGTTGCTGGATCTGAATCCGGTCGGCGATGACCGTGTCGTCCCCCTTGTGGAGGTCGTAGACCAGACGAACGTTCGCATCGCGCGCCATCAGGGCGATGATGAAGTCCACCTCGCCGATCATGCCGGACAGGCTTTCCGGCTTTTGGAGGGTGCCTCCGCGGTTGGCCAGGTCGCGCATGGTGCGGATGATCTCGCCGGCGCGCACCGCCTGGTCGCCGGCGCGGGCGACGGCGTCCAGCAGGTCGTCGTCGTCCAGCTCAAGCCGGGCGATGAGGTTGCGCGCGGCGCGCAGATAGTTGGCCACCGCCGACAGGGGCTGGTTCAACTCGTGCGCCAGCACCGAGGCCATCTCGCCCATGGAGTTGGCGCTCCAGACCTGTGTCAGTTGTTGGCGCAGTTCCTCGGACCGACGCTCGGCCTCCTGAACCGAGGTCAGGTCTCGCACGACCATCGTCAGCAGGCGCCGCGAGGCGATGGTGACGTCGCCGACCCGCACCTCCATCGGGAACGAGGCGCCGTCTCGCCGCAGGCCGGTGAGCTTGCGGTAGCTGCCGCTCACGTCGGCGTCGTCGCCCGTCGTTCGGCCCGTCAGGGCGCCGGCCTCGTGCGGGGGCATCAGCCCATTGATGTGCTGCCCGACGACCTCCGCCGCCGTCCAGCCGAACAGCCGCTCGGCAGGATGACTGAAGCTCTGGATGACACCGTCGGCGTCGATCAGGATCAGCGCGTCGGCGACGATCTCGAGGCTGGCCTGCAGCAATTCCTCGCGTTCGGCCTGGTCGGCGATGATCTCGGCCGCGGCCACGCGCTCGCGCGTCACCGTTCGCACCCAGATGGCCAGGCCCAGCCCCAGGGCCAGGAACCAGCCGGCGCGGGCCAACCGTTCCAGCAGCGGCAGGCCGGCCAGGGCGTCCAGACCCAACCCGCCGGCCGTCATCAGCACCGCGGCCGTCAGCACAGCCGCGGCTCCGCCATAGGCGGCGCACGCCAGCAGCACCGGCGCGCAGAACAGATAGACCGAGTGGCCGAGCATTGGACGCGCGGCATAGAGCGCGGCCAGGGCCGCGACAGATCCGCCGATCGCCAAAAGTTGGCCTTTCAGAACGTGAAGGCCTGCAACCCTACTTGCCACGCCGGTTGTGTGATTTCCCGTCCACAACCTAAAATGCATTCTACATTCCGCGTCGGCCCCGTTTCCGACAAACGTGTTCTGCGGAAATTTTGACGGCTAAGCAATTACGTAGAAGTACATAAGGGTAAGGACCTGCAGGGCTATTCGCGTTTGCGGCGAATTCCGGTGAGATCTGCATCTATTCGGGCGAGGACTTGCGTCTCCTACCCGACGGTCAGGATGCCGAGTCCTTCGGGTGCGGTTTCGCTTCCGCCATTCAGCGCCTTCTGCATCCAGACGATGTCGACCCAGCGGCCATGCTTGAAGCCGAGGCTCTTGCCCACACCGGAGTGCTCGAACCCCAGAGATCGATGCAGATTGATGGAGCCGTGGTTCTCGGAATCGCCGATCACAGCCACCAGTTGGCGCAGGCCGAAGGCCTCGCAGGCCTCGCAGGCCTCGATGACCGCGCTGAGCACCGCGCGACCCACGCCCTGGCCCTGGGCGTCAGGCGCCACATAGACGCTGTCTTCCGCCGTGAACCGGTAGCCCGGCCGCGGCCGGAAGGGGCCCGCATAGGCGTAACCCAGCACCCGACCGTCCCGCTCGGCCACAACGAAAGGCAAGCCCAATCCCTGGATGTCGCGGCGGCGCATCTCCCACCACGCCGCGTCCGGCGGGACCGTCTCGAACGTGCCGAACCCATGCAGGACCGCCGGCTCATAGATCGCCGCCAGGGCCTCCGCGTCGCTCTCCGCCGCCGCCCGGACGATCACGATTTCCAGCTTCCTTCCAGCGCCCACACCGCGAAAGCGTAGTCGAGCGCGATCTCCTTCAGGAAGTCGAACCGGCCCGACGCGCCGCCGTGGCCGGCCTCCATATTGATCTTGAGCAGGATGGGCGCGTTGCCCGTCGTCTGTTCGCGCAGCCTGGCCACCCACTTGGCCGGCTCCCAATAGGTCACCCGCGGGTCGGACAGGCCGCCGGTGGCAAGGATCGGCGGATAGGCCTGGGCGCTGACCCGGTCATAGGGGCTGTAGCTTGCGATGACGTCGTAGGCGGCGGGATCTTCGATTGGGTTGCCCCACTCGGGCCACTCGGGCGGGGTGAGGGGCAGAGTGGTGTCGCTCATGGTGTTCAGCACGTCCACGAACGGCACCGCCGCGATGATCGCGCCCCAGAGATCCGGCCGCAGGTTCGCCACCGCGCCCATCAGCATGCCGCCCGCCGATCCGCCATAGGCCGCGATCCGCCCCTTCGACGCATAGCCCTCGGCGACCAGATGCTCGGCGCAGGCGATGAAGTCCGTGAAGGTGTTGGGCTTCTTGTCCTTGCGCCCGTCCAGGAACCAGCCCCAGCCCTTGTCCGACCCGCCTCGGATGTGCGCCGTGGCCCAGATCCAGCCCCGGTCCACCAAGCTGAGGTTGCGGATCGAGAAACTGGGCTCCATGGCGTGGCCGTAAGAGCCGTAGCCGTACAGCAGCACCGGCGCCGAACCGTCCTGCGGCGTGTCCTTCAGCATCAGCAGCGTGACCGGCACCTCGGCGCCGTCCGGCGCCCGGGCGGTCACCCGCCGCGCCACATAGCGCGCGGGATCGTGGCCCGACGGGATTTCCTGGGTCTTGCGCAGCGTCCGCTCGCGGGTCGCCATGTCGTAGTCGAAGGTCTGCCGCGGCGTGGTCGGCGACTGGTAGACGAAGCGGGTGACCGTCGTGTCGTACTCGTAGCCGCCTTCGAGGTTCAGCGCGTAGGCCTCTTCGTCGAAGGCGACGATGTGCTCGGCCCCGTCGCGCGCCATCACCACCAGCCGATCCAGGGCGTTCACCCGCTCGGCGCGCACCAGATGGCCGGCGAAGGCCGCGAAGCCGGTGACGTAGTGGCCCGGCGTGTGGGCGATCCAGTCGCGCCAAGTCGCCTTGGCCGGGACCGCCGCTTCGGAGACGCACAGCTTGAAGTCCACTGCACCGTCGTCGTTGGTGCGGATCACCCAACGGTCGGTCCAGTGGTCCAGGCTGTACTTCACGCCCACGCGCCGGGGCTCGGCCACCACCGGCGCCGCCGTCGGATCGCCGGCGGGGATCAGCAGGATCTCGGTGGTCTCCTGGTTGCCCACGTGGATCAGGATGTGGCTGTCGTCGGAGGCGACGCCGACGCCCAGGAACATGCCGTCGTCCGGCTCTTCATAGACTAGCGTGTCGTCCCCGCCGCCTTCTGAGCCCGGGCGCGCGGGACGACGGAAGATCTTGGCCGGCCGGGCGTTCTCGTCGCGCCAGATCCAGAAGATCCACTGGCTGTCCGGCGAGAAGGTGAAGTCGCCGTAGGCGCTCTCGATCGCCGAGCCGACCTCCTGACCCGTCGTCAGGTCCTTCACGCGGATCCGGTAGTATTCCGAGCCTTGTTCGTCCGCAGCCCAGGCGTAGAGCGCGTGGTCGGGGCTGTGGCTGGCCGCGCCTACCTGGAAGAACGCCTTGCCCTTGGCCAGTGCGTCCTCGTCCAGCAGGATCTCCTCGCCGTCCGCCTGACCTTTCGGCCGCCGGGCGTGGATCGGGTGTTCGGCGCCGATGGCGTAGCGGGAATAGTATTCCCACGGCCCGTCGGGCGAGGGGACCGAGCTGTCGTCCTCCTTTACCCGTCCCTTCATCTCGGCGAACATCTGCGCCTGCAGCGCCTCGGTGTCGGCCAGCACCGCCTTGGTGAAGGCGTTCTCGGCGTCGAGATGGGTCCGGACGTCGGCCCGCAGCGTCTTGGGGTCGCGCAGCACCTGCTGCCAGTTGTCGTCCTTCATCCAGGCGTAGTCGTCGGTCCGCACGCGACCCAACTGTTCGATGCGGTGCGGGATTTTCGCGGCGACGGGGGCGGCGAGGGACTTGGGAGAGGTCATGGCTGTTAGATGCGACGCCGATCGGTCGCACTCAAGCGCAGACCGGCCGAGGCGCCCCGGGGGGGTGTGCTTTTCCGGAACCACCGCGCGACGTTCGACCGCAGGGAATGTGGCGGCTTGTTGGCAGACGGCGATCCGCCATTCACTACTTATGCATCCACAACGCGCATCAAGACGCGTGTAGCACATCGAGCTTTAGGGGCCTGCCATGGTCATGGATCTTGCCGTCGAGCTGATCCACGCGACGGTTCAGCTTGAACAGCCGCTGGGCGATGGGACGCGCACGGTCGGGACCGGCTTCCTGATCTCGACGCCCAACGCCGACGGCACGACCCGCACGGTGCTGATCACCGCCAACCATGTGCTTCAGAAGATGCCCGGCCAGAACGCCCGCATCGGCTACCGCGTCTCCAACCCCGACGGCTCGTGGAGCTACTCGCCGCAACAGGTCAAGATTCGCGACAACGACGGCCATGAGCTGTGGACTCACCATCCCAGCCGCGACGTGGCCGCCATCACCATCAAGGCGCCGGCCGAGTTCGCCAAGGCGGCCTTGCCGGAACGCTACCTGGCCGCCGACGACACCTTCGACACCTACAAGGTCAACGCCGGCGACGAGATGATGGCCCTGGGCTTCCCCCGCGGCCTGTCGGCCAACGCGGCGGGCTTCCCGATTCTGCGGTCCGGGCGCGTGGCGTCCTATCCGTTGGGGCCGGCCAAGGTGTTCCCCACCTTCCTGCTCGATTTCTCGGTGTTTCCGGGCAACTCGGGCGGGCCGGTGTTCATCAGTCGCGCGTCGAAGACCCAAGGCATGACCCAGGTCGCCGACGACGAGGATCCCGGCTTCATCGCCGGCCTTTTGACCCAGCAGGTCGAACTGAACAGTGAGCGGCTGGAGATCGGGATCGTCACCCACGCCAAGTTTGTGCGCGAGACGCTGGCCCTGATGCAAAATCCGCTGGCGCCAGCCACGGTCGCCGACGCCACGCCCGTCGTGGGCGGTCGGACGGCCTCCGCGGAAGAGGCCGCCGCCAAGAACTGAAGGCGGCCCGGGCGCACCGGGGCCGCCCGTCAGATCAGCCGCCGTAGATGACCGAAATCGTCTCGGCGATGCAGGCGGGCTTGGCCTCGCCTTCGATCTCGATGGTGCACTCGTTCTTCAGTTGCATGCCGCCGGCCTTGGGTTCGGCGCCGATCAGCTTCTGGCGCATGCGGACGCGCTTGCCGACGCGGACCATGTTGATGAAGCGGACCTTGTCCGAGCCATAGTTGATGCCGCGGGTCACACCCTTCACCGGCAGCATGCCGGCGCCCAGGAACGGGATCAGCGACAGGGTCAGGTAGCCGTGGGCGATCGGGCCGCCGATCTCCTTGGTGGCGCGCTCGACGTCCACGTGGATCCACTGGTGGTCGCCGGTCGCCTCGGCGAACTGGTTCACCCGCTCCTGGGTGATCTCCACCCAGTCCGACACGCCCACTTCCTGGCCCACCAGTCCGGGCAGATCCGTCATTTCGACCGGGTTCATTCGCTCACTCCCTCGCGTGTTGAATTCGACCACAAGCCTCTAACATCTGTTTGGATCAGGGCAAGTCGGAGGCGACGCCGCGGGACGCGGACAGCAAAAGACCCAGGCCTCGCGGCCTGGGTCCAGGATATCTGCAAGGGTCTGAGACTAGGCGGCGAACGCCATCGCCCGGCGCTGGCGGCGAAGCATGGCGCCGGCGCCGCCGAAGCCCAGGATCAGCAGGGCCCAGGTCGAGGGTTCCGGCACCGCGCCCGTCGCGAACACGAAGGACTGGGTCAGCGCCAGCGGCGTGCGGCCGTTACGACCGCCGTACTGCTGGACCGGCGTGATCAGCTGGATGCCGTAGTCGCGGGTCGAGACGCCCGTGAAAAAGTCGGTCATGTGCGCGCCCGACAGGTTGTCGACCAGCAGGTCGAAGGCGCTGTCGCTGCTGCTGACGTTGCGGTTCGAGGCCACCTGCCAGATGGCGCCCTGGACCGCCGAGAGACGGGTGTTCCGCGCCGAGACGGCGGCGTTGTAGTTGGCGACCGCGGTGTTGTACGTGCTCTTGGCGCTGTTGTAGGCGGCCTTGGCGTTGTTGTAGGCCGTCGTGCCGGCCGATCCGTAGGGATAGCTGCTGCGCTTGGGCTCTACCATGGTGAAGGCCGCCGGGGCCACCGGCGCGGCGTCGAAGATCGCCTGACCATAGTTGGCCAGCAGGCCGATCTTCAGCACGTCACCGTTGTCCAGAGCGTGGCCGTTGAAGTCGGTGCTCAGCGTGCTGGTGTCGGTGTAGACCAAGTTCGGCGAGTAATCCTGCGCCGTGATCGAGTGATAGACGTCCACGCACCAGGCCAGCAGGTTCGTGGGCTTGCCGTCGTAGGTGGCCTTGAACTGCATCGGCGCGGCCATGACGTTGCCGATTCCCGCGATGTTCACCGTGCGGGCGTTCTGCATCTTACCCACGTCCAGGATCACCGTGGAGGCCTGCGCAGCCGTGGCTCCGAACGCGAGGGTCGCGCCGAGGGTGAGGGTGGCCAGCGCCTTGGAAAACGTCCGCATATTACAAGTCCCGTCGAAGCCCTGATCCCGGGTCGCTCGTTGTGAGCGCCTTCAACGGGTCGCGGCCGTGTGCTTTCGGGACACGGACCAGGCTATGCCAGACAGGTCTGCAAAGCCCGGGCCAGACGGGTCAGACGATCTTGGAACCTTCCTTGCCCCAGTAGGCGTCGCGGATCAGGCGCTTGTAGAGCTTGCCCGTCGGATGGCGGGGCAGCTCCTGCATGAAGTCCAGCTTCCGCGGCGACTTCACGTGGCTGAGGTTGGCGCGGGCGTAGGCCATCAGCTCGTCGCGCAGGGCGTCGCCGGCTTCGGCCCAATCCGCCGGCTGGATGACCGCCACGACCTGTTCGCCCATCTCTTCGTGCGGCCCGCCGACCACGGCGGCGTCGGCGACCTTGGGGTGGCCGATCAGCAGATTCTCGATCTCCTGCGGATAGATGTTCACGCCGCCCGAGATGATCATGAAGCTCTTGCGGTCGGTGAGGTAGAGATAGCCCTCCTCGTCCATCCAACCCACGTCGCCCAGGGTGGTCCAGCCGTGCTTGTTGGTGCCTTCGGCGATCTTCTCGGGCGCGTTGTGGTAGCTGAGCGGCGGGCCGTTGGCGAAGTGGACCGTGCCCTCGGCGCGGGGCGGCAGGGCTTCGCCGTCCTCGTCGCAGATGCGCAGTTCGCCCAGCACCGCCTTGCCGACCGACCCCTTATGGGTCAGCCATTCGTCAGACTTGATGAAGCAGAAGCCGTTGCCCTCGGTCCCGGCGTAGTACTCGTAGATCACCGGCCCCCACCAGGCGATCATCTGTTCCTTGACCGGCACGGGGCAGGGCGCCGCGGCGTGGACCGCCGAAACAATCGACGACACGTCGTACTTGGCGCGCACCTCCTCGGGCAGCTTCAGCATGCGGACGAAGTGCGTCGGCACGAACTGGCCGACGTTGACCTTGTACTTTTCGATCAGCGCCAGCGCGGTCTCGGGATCGAACTTCTCCATCACGATCACCGTGCCGCCCAGCTTGTGGACGCTCATGCACCAGCGCAGCGGCGCGGCGTGATAGAGCGGCGCGGGCGAGATGTAGACGCAGCCCGGCGGGAAGCCGAACAGCGACTGGGTCATCATCACCAGGGCGTTGGGCTCGTCGATCGGCGCGCCGGTCAGGGCGGGCTTGATTCCCTTGGGCCGGCCGGTGGTGCCGGACGAATAGAGCATGTCCGAGCCGGCGGTCTCATCGGCGATGGGCGTGGTCGGGAAGGGCGCACGGGCGTCCTCGAAACTCAGGTAGGGCGCCCGCGCCTCGCCCGTCATGTACAGCTTGACCCCCGGCAGAACCGCCGGCAGCTCGTCGATCACCGACCCCAGGCCCGGCGAGGTGATCAACACCTTCGCCCCGCAGTCGCCAACGATGTACTCCACCTCGCCCGCCGTCAGCTTCGACGAGATGCAGGTATAGTAGAGCCCGCTGCGCTGGGCGGCCCAGGCGATCTCGAAATAGCGGGGGTGGTTGTCCATGAAGATGGCGATGACGTCGCCGGCTTTCAGGCCCAGCGACCGGAACAGGTGCGCCCCCTGGTTCGACCGTTCGTCCAGCTGCTTGTAGGTCACGGTCTCGCCGCTGCCAGCCATGATATAGGCGGCGCGGTCAGGATGGGTCTTGGCGTGTGTCGCCGGATGCATGTGGTCACTCCCGCGGACGGTCTACAGCCGCCCTTTTTCAGCGTGGAGTAGCGGAGGTTGACCTACCGTCCGTCAAGCCGTCTGGCGCGCTCCCGCATGCCCGTGCGCCGGATCGCCCAAAGCCCTTGACCTCCTCTCCGTCACCCGCTCCGAAGTGCCCCGAGAACAAGGACGAGGACCCCGACACATGCCCACTTTCGAGACCCTGCTGTACGCCGTCGAGGACGGTGTCGCGACGATCACCCTGAACCGGCCCGACAAGCTGAACGCCTTCAACACCACCATGATGAAGGAGTTGATCGCCGCCTTCGACGAGACGGACGGCGACGACAATGTGCGCGCGGTGATCGTCACCGGCGCCGGCCGGGCGTTCTGCGCCGGGGCCGATCTGTCGGCTGGGGCGGCGACCTTCGACTACGACCAGCGCGGCGGCGAGGATAAGGCGGCGCGGCAGGAGGAGGGCGTCCATCGCGACGGCGGCGGCCTCGTCACCCTGCGAATCTACGACTCGCTGAAGCCGGTGATCTCGGCCTGCAACGGCGCGGCGGTCGGCATCGGCGTCACGATGCAACTGGCCATGGACATTCGCCTGGCCTCGGACACCGCCCGCTACGGCTTCGTCTTCGCCCGCCGCGGCATCAATCCAGAGGCCTGTTCGTCCTGGTTCCTGCCGCGGCTGGTCGGTCTGCAGCAGGCGCTGGAGTGGTGCTACACCGGCCGCATCTTCCCGGCCCAGGAAGCGTTGGATGGCGGCCTGATCCGCTCGATCCACGCCCCTGACGATCTGCTGCCGGCCGCCCGCGCCATCGCCCGCGAGATCGCCGATAACACCGCGCCCGTGTCGGTCGCGATCACGCGCCAGCTGATGTACCGGATGGCCGGCGCAGCGCACCCCATGGACGCCCACAAGGCCGATAGCCGCGGCATCCAGGCGCGTGGCCGGGCCGCCGACGCCCGTGAGGGTGTGACTTCGTTCCTCGAAAAGCGGCCGCCGAACTATCCGGACAAGGTCTCCAAGGATCTGCCGGACATCTGGCCGCACTGGACCGCGCCCACGTTCAGCTGACCGCCGCCCGGCGACCAGTCCGAGAAAACGGCATGGACGGCGCCCCTCGCGGGCGCCGTTTCGTTATCAACCGTCCCATTTCAGGTTGCGGGTTTTACGGATTGAGTAGGTAGAGGACGA
Source organism: uncultured Phenylobacterium sp. (assembly GCA_964575195.1). GTDB lineage: Bacteria > Pseudomonadota > Alphaproteobacteria > Caulobacterales > Caulobacteraceae > Phenylobacterium. The sequence continues at coordinate 138,996 of CAZNPJ010000005.1, read as the reverse complement.
CGCCAACTCAGCGCCACGGTCACATGTTGTTTGCCATGCGCGTGACTTCTGTTCTCCGTAACAGGGGCTCCGCGTTGTTCTATTTCTCTGTTGTATGCGTCCGTCGATGTCGATAATGACGGCCCAGCATTCTTGTGAATCACTGAGCGCCCGTTTTGGCGCGGAACCTTCGGAACCAAGAGAAATGGACGATAAGTCGGAAGTCATCGAGATGACTGCGGACATTGTTTCCGCCTACGTCGGCAATAACACTGTTGCGGCGGCGGACCTGCCGAACCTGATCCAGAGCGTTCACCGGGCGTTGGCGGGCGTGACCTCGGGCGTCGAGACTGTCGAGGCCGCGCCGAAGGAACCGGCGGTGCCGATCCGTCGCTCGATCACCCCGGATCACCTCGTCTGCCTCGAGGACGGGCGCAAGTTCAAGTCGCTGAAGCGCCACCTGCGCACCAAGTACAACATGAGCCCCGAGGAATATCGCGCCAAGTGGGGCCTGCCGAAGGACTATCCGATGGTCGCCCCGAACTACGCCAAGGCGCGTTCGGACCTGGCCAAGCAAATGGGTCTGGGCCAGGGCGGTCGTCAGGCTCCCCGCAAGAAGCGCTAAGCGCCGCTTCGGCATCCACGGATCTTTGAACGCCCGCCGGAAACGGCGGGCGTTCTGCATTTCTGGGTGGCGCCGATCACAATCTCAGGGTGACGGGCGATTGCCGCTTGCCGCCGATTCGCGGCTCAGGCGATATGTGATTCATCATGAATCCAAGCCGTTGTTAGAGTAACCGAAGATGGCGACGCAGATGGCCCAGCCGGCCGCGGCCATCCGGGCCCACGAGGAGCTCTTCGCCTACTGGAGCTCGCTGCGCGTCGACGCGCCCGTGCCGCCCCGCCGCCGGCTCGATCCCAAGGACATGAAGCGCCTGCTTCCCACGGTCAGCCTCATCGAGGTGGCGCCGGGCGCCAACGACTATCGCGTCCGGCTGGCCGGCACCGGCCTCTACAGCGTCTATGGCCGCGAGATCACGGGCCGCAGCCTTTCCGAGATCTACAACACCGCCGCGGCCGACTACTGGCGCGAAGAATTGGGCCGGGTGGTGCGGGACCGTCGGCCGGGGGTGGGCGTGCACAACCTCGCCTGGCGGGGCGCGTCCCACCTGTCGCTCATCTGGATCCGCCTCCCCCTGGTCACCCAGGGGTCCGACGTGGACATGATCCTGGGCTATGATGCGGTCGTGGGTCTGGGCGCCGTACAGAGCGGCATTCGCCCCGCCGCCTGATCCGGGAGGGAGCCGCCGTGTCCCTGGTCCTACATTCCCATCCGCTCTCGTCTTACTGCCACAAGGTCCTGATCGCGCTTTACGAGCTGGGCGCGCCCTTCGAGGCGCGGATGGTGGATCTCAGCGACCCGGCGGGTCGAGCCGCGTTCATGGCGATCTCGCCCTGGGGCAAGATGCCGGTCCTGCGCGACGACGCCCGTGACCGGACGGTCTTCGAGACCTCGATCATCATCGAATACCTGGACCGCCACTATCGGGGTCCGCAGCCATTGCTGTCGGACGAGGCAGATCGAGCGCTCGAGGTCCGGCTCTGGGACCGGGTCTTTGATCTCTACATCCATACGCCCATGCAGGCGGCGGTGGGAGACGCGCTCGCCGGCGCCGTCGAGCCTCGGCCATTGCATGCGGAGATGCTCGACGCGGCCTATGCCCAGGTCGAGCAGAGAATGACTGGCCGAGCCTGGGCCGCAGGTTCGGATTTCAGCCTCGCCGACTGCGCCGCCGCGCCAGCCCTGTTCTACGCCAACTGCGTTTCGCCGTTTGGCGGCCGCTTTCCCGCAGTGTCGGCCTATTTCGAGCGCCTGATCGCCCGTCCGTCGGTGGCCCGCACCCTGGCTGAGGCGCGGCCCTGGCTGAAATACTTCCCGCTTCGTGCGCGGCTGGAACCGCGGTTTCTTCCAGCCTGATCAGGCGGCGATGGCCAACTCTGCGTCCCGACGTATGCGGCCAACCATCGAGGCCAGACCGTTGGAGCGCTGAGCGGAGAGGGCGCCGGACAGGCCCAGCTGCTCGAAGGCCGCCTTGGCGTCGAAGGCCAGGATCTCGGCCGGCGTCCGGCCCGAATAGAGGCGCAGGACGATGGCGATCAGGCCGCGCACGATGTGGGCGTCGGAGTCGCCCCGGAAGGTGAGCGTCCCATCGACCCCCGGCGCGGTGATCAGCCAGACCTGGCTGGCGCAGCCCCGCACCTTGTTGGCGTCGGTGCGCTCCGCGTCGCTCAGCGGCACCAGGTCCTTGCCCAGCTCGATGACATAGCGATAGCGCTCTTCCCAGTCGCCCAGGAGCTCGAACTCGTCGGTCAGTTCCATCAGCGCGGCGTCAGTACCCATGGGCGCGACTTAAGGCGTGGTCCCAGCCGCCGCAACCGTGCTCAGCCCGCCAGCAGGCGCACCTCGGCGGTGACGCCGTCGCCCGGCGTCGATGTCAGCGTCAGTCGCCCGCCCATGGCCGCGCAGGTCATGTCGGCGATCGGCAGCCCAAGGCCGGCTCCCTCGGACTTGCGAGTGAGGGCGTTCTCGCCCTGCTCGAAGGGCGCCATCAGCCGCCGCAGCTGGGCGGGGTCGATGCCCTCGCCCCGGTCGCGGATGCGGATCTCGACCTCGCCGTCGTCTGTCGCCACCGACACTTGCACCGTGCCGCCCTCCGGCGAGAACACCACGGCGTTGTGCAACAGGTGCGTCAGAACTGAGCGGAGTCCCCGCCCATCCGCCGTCACCGTCGGCAGCTTGCCGCGGCCCAAGACCTCGATCCGCACGTCCCGCGCCGCCAGATCCGGCGCCAGGGCCGCCAGCGCGTCGTCCAGGGCGGGATCCAGCGGCTCCGCGTCGGCGTCGAATTCGAAGGCCCGGCTCTCGAGACGCGCGATCTCCAGCACCTGATTCACAAGTTTCAGCAGCTTTTGGCCACTGCCGTGGATGATCTCGGCATATTCCTTGTACTGAGGAGCTCCGAGAGGGCCGTAGAGTTCCGCTGTGAGAATTTCGGAGAAGCCCAGGATGGAATTCAAGGGCGTGCGCAGCTCATGGCTGACCATTCGCAGGAACGAACGCTTGCGCTCGTCCATCGCCGCGGCGAGACGGGCGTGCGCGCGCCGCTTTGCGCCGGCTGGAGGATGGGCCTCTTGAGGCATGTAACGGCGATGCGCCCGCTGGGTCAGGGCCTGCAAGGTGGCCTATCCCGCTTACGAAAGTCTTGCAGCCGACGCTGCGCGGATGCGCGCGCTCGCGCGAATCCTCTGGCCAACGTACGGTTTCATCCGCACATCCATCGGGGCTGCTGAGATTTTCATGGCCCGCGCCACCGCCCGATCCCCGCGAGGACGCCGCCGCCGCGATGCGGCGCCGGGCGTGCTGTGGCATGCGGCCTGGGCGCTGGCTGTCGCCGCGACGATGGGTGGCCTGTCGCTGCAGGGCCTGCTTCCCGTCGGCCCGGAGCTGCTGGCCCTGTCCCTCGGCGGGATGGCCGCCTTGCTGGGCGCGCTGCTGGCGATGGCTGGCCCCCGGGGGCAAGTGGCGGCGATCCTGCTCTGGGGCGTCGCTGGCGCGGCCGCCTGTCACCTGACCGGCGGCACGGCCGGACCCTTGGCCGCCTGGTGCCTCGCGCCCGCCGCGGCCGCGACCGCCTTCCGTCGTCGCGAGACCCTGGCGCTGGGCGCCGCCACGGCCCTGGCCGCCGCAGCCGTTTCGGCCCTGGACGCCACGCTCCTGCCTCTGCCGGTCGCTGCACCGGCGCTCGCGCCCTGGCTGGGCCTGTTGTCGCTGGGCTCGGTGACCCTGGGCTTCGCGGTCGGCCTGATCGGCGTCGAGGGGGGCGTTCAACGCGACAGCCGTCGTAACGCCCGCGCCGATCAGGTGCTGGCCCTGCTGGACGGCCAACCCTTGCTGCTGGCCCTGATCGAACGCAGCGGTCGCGTGCTGAACGCCGCCGGCGCGCCCGTCGCCGGCCAGACGCCCGCCGCCCTGGAGGGGCGCAGCCTGGGCCATCTGGTCGCCGAGCCGGATCTGCCGCTGCTGGCCGCCGCGCTCCATACGGCCTCGCGCGACGGCAAGGCCGCCGTCTATGTCGGCCCGCCGGGCGACCCCGAGGGCGCGCTGGAGATCTCGCTGCGCAGCGCCGGTCCCGACCGCTTCGTGGCCGCTGTCCGCGACGCCCGCGACCAGGCGATGCACGAGCGCCGTCTGCAGGCCGAACGCCTCGCCGCCGAGCAGCAGAACGCCGGCAAGTCCCGTTTCTTGGCAAATATGAGCCATGAGTTGCGCACGCCGCTCAACGCCATCATGGGCTTCTCCGACATCATGCGGCAGCGCCTGTTCGGCCCGCTCGGCGACCGCTACGCCGAGTACGCGGAGCTGATCCACGAGAGCGGCACACACCTCTTGGAACTGATCAATGACGTGCTCGACATGTCGAAGATCGAGGCCGAGCGGTTCGAGCTCAGCATCGAAACCTTCGACGCCCGCGACGCCGTCTCGGCCGTTCTGCGCCTGATGCGCGGCCAGGCTGACCGGTCGGGTGTCAACCTGCGCGGCGTCCTGCCCATCGGGCCGCTGTTCGCCGAGGCGGACCGCCGGGCGCTGAAGCAGATCGCGCTCAACCTGATCTCGAACGCTCTCAAGTTCACGCCGCGCGGCGGCTCGGTCACGGTCACCGTCCAGGGCTCGGACGATACGCTGGAGCTGGTGGTTTCGGACACCGGCGTGGGCATCGCCCAGGACGACCTTCACCGCCTGGGCCGGCCCTACGAACAGGCGGGCGACGCCGAGCAGCGGGCCGCGGGCTCGGGCCTGGGCCTGTCCCTGGTTCGCGCCTTCGCGCGCCTGCACGGCGGCGACATGACGGTGGAAAGCGCGGTCGGCGAGGGTACGACGGTGACAATCCGCATGCCTGTCCTGGCCGTGGCGGAAGCGCCGCGCCTGCGCCAGGCGAACTAGGCGTCTAGCGGGACGCGACCTGCAGGAACGCCCGCCCGGCCGCGAAGTCACCAACTTCGACGTAGGCGGTGCGAATGCCGCTGGAGAACAGGAATTCCACCGCGATCGCCTCGCGCGGGTCCAGATCGGCCAGCGCCTGGGCCGCGGCGGCGGGGAAGCGGAACGCCCAGGCGTCCGCCACGCCCTTTGGCAGCAGCATCTCGTCGGCCTCGCTCCGCGCCTCGGCCATGTAGGCCCGCGTCGCGCCAGCCGGCGGCAGTCGGCGGTTCAACGGCGCACGCTTGCCGCGAAGGTCGAGGTAGGGTCCCAGGGTGCGCGTATCGTCCCGCAGCACTAGCCGCGCCGCATAGGGCGCCTGTCCGTCGGTGAAGTCCGCCACGGCCACCAGGGCGTTGGCGCCCTCGCGCCCGGCCAGGCCGAAGGTCATCCGACCGCCGGCGAAGGCGGCGTCCTGCGCCAGGCGCCAACGCGCCGCCTTGCCGCTGCCGCGATCGGCGCGCCAATCGGCGGCGTCGCCGGGGTAAGTCATGCGGGTGACCCGCGCAAAGCCGGAATAGGCCTGCTGCACCCGGGCGGCTTCGGCCAGCACCTTGGGGTTCCTGCAGTTGAGCTGGCCGGCATAGCGCCGCGCCGCGGCCTCGCGGGCGGTCAGGGCCTTGGTGTCGGTTCCGGCGCGCAGCGCCGCGCTTCGGGCCTGGGCGGCGCCGGCGGCCAGGGCGGCCGACACCTCCGGGGTGAAGAGGTTGCAGCGGCTGTCGGCCGCCGTCATCACCGTACGCTCGAAGAACAGGTCGCTGGGCTGAGCCAGCGCGACGCCGGGCATGGCGGCCAGCGCCATTCCCAACAACCCCATCCACCGTGACGCCGGCATCGCGCTTCTGCGCGTGCTGGTCATGCATCCACCATCTGACGCGGCCTTGCGCGGCCGTCTCACGGGGCACGCTTACGGGTCACGGGGTTGAGGCGGTGTGGACGAGCACGGTTAACGATTTCGTCCGCGCCTGAGACGCGGTAACTGCGCGCCCATGCTGCTTTCCACCGATATCTGGGTCGGCGCCCTGATCCGCCGCGTCGAGATCGGCGGCGGCTTCGCCGTGGTCGCGCGCAAGGGCGACCCCCGCGCCGGCGCCGTGCTGGTCAAGGTGCTTAACCGGACCGACGGCTCCGCGCGCCTGCTGTCCGAGGCCACGCGCGGCGATGGCGAACGCATCTGGATGGAGCCCGCCTCTTCCCGCCAGGAGCCGGATCTCGACCGCTACATCGAGCGCGCCGTCCGGATAGACCCCGATATCTGGGTGGTGGAAATCGAGGACCGCGAGGGGCGCCACTTCCTGGTGGAGCCGGTGGAAAAGAGCGCTTAAGGCGCGGCCCGAGACCCGACGCCGCATGTCCGCCTGGGTGGGCTGAAGCTAGAGAAACGTATGCGTCGCTTCCCGGACGAGTTGCCCGAAGGCCATCCCGATCGCCACGATCTCGCCGTCGTCGCCAGGCGCCTGGATATACCCGGGCGTCGGATCGTCCTCTCCCCCTCCATGGACGACTACATCGCTGAGGCGATGGCCCGTCGTCCGGCCGTATTTGACAGGGCGCGCCAACAGGCGCTGACAGATACCCACCTGCGCCCGGTCCTGCCGGCATTGATGCGGCTTCTGCTGCGGCTGCGCGCCCACCTCGATCCCGTGCTGCGGGCCACGAAGCCGGACCTGAACGGCGCGCCCTATCCGCTCGGCCAATGCCTCGAGATCACCCTGGCGGTCCAGGCGCGCCTGCAGGACATGATGGGTGACCGCCGCCCGATGCGCGACCTCGATGCGGCGGAGGCCCGGGCGCTTGATGCGCTACGTACCTTTTGCGCTGCGGGCGGCCTCGTGCGGCGCGTCTGGGGAGATCTGCGTGGCGCCTACTTCCAGAACGCCCTGATCGTGGGCGTTCTCTATGTCGATGTCGCCAATGACACGGTGGTCGTGACCAAGCCGCCGGTGGAGATTCTCCCGTTCGCGGACGCGGATATCTCGCCGATCGCGGATTTCGACCACTTCACGCGGATCGCCGGCCGCTACTGGCGCCAACGGTTCGCGCCGAACCACCTCCTGCCCGAACTTGCGCCGTACATGCCGTTCCTTCAGGTGTCCGAGAACGGTGTGGTGAGCATCGGGCCCATCAACAGCTATATGCTGGCGCTGACCCTGGCCGGTGGGTTCGCACCGAGCCTCCGCGTGCTCGACGCGCCGCCCCTCAATCTCGACCTGTTCGCCGGCGTGGCCGCTGTGGTGCGGGGTGGGCCGATGGCGGTCGCCGGCTCGCCAGAAGCCGGCCGTGCCGCCGCGCTGGCGGCCTGTCGCGCCGGAAGCGCGAGTGGGCGAATGGACGCCGACGCGCTCAACCGGGCCATCGTGGCGGCGCATGACGTCAACCGCCGCCTGGCCAGCGTGCGTGTTTTCGCCTTGGGGACGTCGACGGTGGCGCCGGAGCGTCGAGTGGCCTGAGCCGCCTCGGCGCGCCCCGCGCGACACGGCGCCGCTTGCCGTCCTTGCTTCCGCCTCAGGCCCCCGCGTGATAGGCGCGCGCCATGAGCACCTCACCTGCCGCCGAGGCCGCCCGTCGGCGGACCTTCGCGATCATCTCCCACCCCGACGCCGGCAAGACCACGCTGACCGAGAACCTCCTGCTGGCCGGCGGGGCCATTCGGGCGGCCGGCGCCGTGCGCGCCCGTGGCGAGAATCGCCGCACCCGCTCCGACTGGATGAAGATCGAACGCGAACGCGGGATCTCGGTCTCGGCCTCGGTGATGACCTTCGACCACGATGGTCTGATGTTCAACCTGCTGGACACGCCCGGTCACGAAGACTTCTCGGAAGACACCTACCGCACCCTGACGGCCGCCGACGCCGCGGTCATGGTGCTGGACGCCGCCAAAGGCATCGAGCCTCAGACCTTGAAGCTGTTCGAAGTCTGCCGGATGCGCGACATCCCCATCGTCACGTTCATCAACAAGATGGACCGCGAGGCGCAGGACCCGTTCGAACTGCTGGACGAGGTGTCGTCGAAGCTGCAGCTCGACCCGTCGCCGCTCTACTGGCCCGCCGGCTCCGGCGGCCGGTTCAAGGGCATGCTCGACCTGCGCCGCGACCGCTTCCTGCCCTTCATGAAAAAGGGTGGCGGGGCCGCCGGCGACGAAGATGGTCACCCCGATCCGATCGCGTTCCAGGGCAACGCCATCGTCAGCTACCTGGACCCGGACGAACAGGATGAGCTGCGCGAGAACGCCGAACTGGCGATGGGCGGCCTCAAGGCGTTCGATCCCCAGGCGTTTCTCGAGGGGCATATGACGCCGGTCTTCTTCGGGTCGGCGCTGCGCCACTTCGGCGTGGACCAACTGTTGGAAGGGCTGGGCGCCTACGCCCCGCCGCCCAAGGCCGTCGCCGCCCGCAAGGGCGCGGAGAACATCCACGTCGCCCCTGGCGACCGCGAGGTCACCGGCTTCGTGTTCAAGGTCCAGGCGAACATGGACCCGAACCACCGCGACCGGATCGCCTTCCTGAAGCTGTGCTCGGGCAAGTTCAGCCGCGGCATGAAGCTCAAGGTCCAGAACACCGGCAAGCAGCTCAGCGTGAACGCGCCGATGATGTTCTTCGCCTCCGACCGCGAACTGGCCGAAGACGCCTTCGCCGGCGACGTGATCGGGATCCCCAACCACGGCGTCCTGCGGGTGGGCGACAGCCTCTCCGAGAGCGGGACCCTGCGGTTCGCCGGCCTGCCGAACTTCGCCCCCGAAATCCTCCAGCGCGTGCGGGTCAAGGATCCGCTGAAGGCCAAGCACCTCAAGAAGGCGCTGGAAAGCCTGGCGGAGGAGGGGGTGACCCAGCTGTTCCGCCCCTCGCTGGGCGCGGACTTCATCGTCGGCGCCGTGGGCCAGCTGCAATTCGAGGTTATGGCCGATCGTCTGCGCGAGGAATATCAGCTCGACGTCATCTTCGAGCCCAGCCCCTTCGGCGAAGCCCGCTGGATCCTAGGAGACAAGGCCGACCTCGAAGACTTCATGAGCAAGCACCGCTCGGCCATGGGGACCGACATCGACGAACAGCCGGTCTTCTTGGCCAAGAGCGCCTGGGATGTCGGCTACGCCGTCGACCGGTACCCCAAGGTCCGCTTCGAGCGTTCGAAAGAGCGGGCGTAGGGGTGACCGCCGTCCTCTACGGCGCGCCTGCGCCCGGCTTGGTGGACATCCCTGCGGGCGCCCAGCAAGTTTCGCCGTTGATCCCCGGCTCGCAGGACCTGGCGGTCATCCCGGACGCGGCCCTCGACCAAGCCGTGATCCTCGCCCCCGGCGGCGTCCTGGAACGGGATTACGTGTTGGCTCAGGCGCTGCGGGCGCTGAAACCCGGCGCCCCGCTGCTCGCCTTCGCGCCGAAGGACAAGGGCGGCTCCCGGCTGCGCAAGACCCTGGAGGGGTTCGGCTGCACGGTTGTCGAGGATGCGCGCAAGCATCACCGCTTCTGCCATGTGAAGCGGCCGGACCAGCCCGTCGGCCTGGACGCGGCCATCGCCGCCGGCGGCCCGCGGATCGTGCCGGGCCTCAAGGCGTGGTCGCAGCCCGGCGTGTTCAGCTGGGACCGGCTCGATCCAGGCAGCGCCCGGCTGATCGCCCAGCTGCCGACGCTGTCCGGCCACGGCGCCGATCTCGGGTGCGGGGTGGGACTGTTGGCGCAGAAGGTCCTGGCCTCGCCCGCCGTCACCAGCCTGGTCGGCCTGGACATCGACCGCCGCGCCGTCGCCTGCGCCGAGCACAATCTGAACGATCCCCGCGTCACGATCCGCTGGGCCGATGTGCGCCAGTGGGACGACAGCCTCGTCGGCCTGGATTTCGTCGTCATGAACCCGCCGTTCCACGACGGCGGGACCGAGGACCGCGACCTGGGCGTGGCCTTCGTGCGCACTGCGGCGCGGATGCTGCGGCGCGGCGGGGTCTGCTGGCTGGTGGCCAACCGACACCTGCCCTACGAGGCGGCCCTGGCCGCCGCCTTTGACAGCACGACTGTCCGCGAGGACGCCGGCGGCTACAAGGTCATCGAGGCCCGCCGGTGAGCACCGCGCCTCCCAAGATCCCGATGGCGCGGCTCGACCGCCTGCTGGCGAACCTCGGCTACGGATCCCGCCGCGAGGTCGGCGCACTGGTCGCAAGGGGACAGGTGCTGTTGGACGGATCCGTGGTGAAGGATACGGGGGCCAAGATTCCCATCGTCCCGGACCTGCCCGCCCGGATGACCATCGCTGGGCGTCCGGTCGATCCGCCCGCGCCCCTCACCCTGATCATGCACAAACCCCTGGGCGTGGTCTGTTCGCACCGGGAGGCGGGCCGCAGCGTCTACGAACTGCTGCCTGCGCGCTGGCGGGCGCGGATGCCGGCTCTGTCCACCATCGGTCGACTGGACAAGGAGACCTCCGGGCTGCTGCTGATCACCGACGACGGGCCATTTCTGCATCGGGTGATCTCGCCCCGGGCCAACGTCGCCAAGCGCTACGTCGCCACCTTGGACCGACCGCTTGAGGGCGGTGAGGCGGCGGTGTTCGCGGCCGGCACGCTGATGCTGGAGAGCGAGACCGAGCCGCTGGCCCCCGCTGTCCTCGAGCCGCTGGGCCCCAACCGCGCGCGGCTGACGATCACCGAAGGCCGTTACCACCAGGTGCGACGAATGTTCGCGGCCGTCGGCAATCACGTGACGGATCTGCACCGCGACCGCATCGGCGCCCTCGACCTGCCCGAGGACCTCCAGCCCGGCGACTGGCGTATCCTGTCCCCTGAGGACCAGGTGGCGTTGTTCTCTTAAGGAAGGTTAACAACGAGGTCCTTCCAACCTGTTGATCCAGCCCGATTTACTCATCGGGAAAACAGTCCGCGTTAACCATACATCGCAAGTTAATGACTTGTTAAAGGGAGCGGCTCCGGGTTTGCTGTGTTCCAGCAAAGCCCGGTGGGGACGTTCCAAGGTGGGACGCCAGCGGGCCGGAGCGGGTCGATGTTCGAGTTGGGTCGGGAACTCAAGCGCTTCTTTGCAGCCGACCGCGGCAAGGCGCCGGCGGATGGGCTGACGGGCGGGGACTCCTCGCTTCTGGAACTGCTGGATTCCCAGCTGCTGGCGCAGGAGGCCAAGGCCGCCGACGTGGCCGCCGGTCGAATCAGCGCCAAGGACAAGCCGCGCCGCCGCCTGGAGGCCGCGATCGTCTGGCGCGAAGTCGCCCGTCGCACCGGCGACGCCGTGGCGCTGCGCAAGGCCGCCGCTGGCGCGGAGACCGCAGCCGCCGGCTTCGAGACGGCGCACCGCAAGGATGGCTGGGCCCGCGCCCGCTGCGAACAGGCGTTCTGCGCCCTGCTGGGCGCCGAGATCTTTGGCGATCCCGGTCTGAACGCCGCCGCCGAGGTCGCCTTCCGGGACGCGCGCGGCCACGTGAAGGGCGGTTTGGCGGCTCCGCTGGCCGATGTCGGTCTGCTGGCCCTTGAGGGCCGTCGCGACATGGACCGGATCGACTCGGTCGAGGCGCGAGCCTTCGCCCAGCGCTTCAACGCCCCGATCTCGGCCCTGGACAACATGGCCAAGCGCGTCACCGCCGCCCGAGCGCTGGCCGCCGAGGCGCGCCTGATCCGCGCTGACCTCCTCTGCGGTTGGGGCGCCCGTCTGAAGGACGGCGAGTTGCTCGACATGGCCGCGCGCGAAGCCTCGACCGCCGGCGAGCGCCTGGACGCGGCCTACGAGCCGCTGACCTGGGCCCGAGCCAAGATCGCCCACGGCCAAGCCCTGGCCCTGCGCGGCGAGGCGGTCGGCGACGTCGACGCCTTGGCCGCCGGAGCCGGCGCGCTGGCGCTTGCCCTGGAAAGCCTCACCCGCGAGCAGAGCCCGATGGATTGGGCGCGCACCCAGGTCGCCCTGGCCCAGGCGCTGCAGGCCCTGGGCGAAGTGTCCGGCGACGCCCGCGCTTTCGACCACGCCGTCGCCTGCTATGACCGCGCGGGCAGCGTCCTGAAGGAGACCCCGACCCTGCCGCTCCGTGGCCTCGCCGCGGGCGCTCGCGCCGTCTGCCTGGCCCGCGCCGCCGAAATCACCGGCGACGTCGCGGTGCTGGACGCCGCCGAAGCCGCGATGAAGATGGAACTGGCGGCTTTGTCACCCCGCCGCGACCCGGTCGGCTGGGCCCTGGCGCAACTGCATCTCGCGCGCCTTTACGAGGCCCGGATGAAGATGACCGGCAAGGACCGTGGCGAGCGGACCGCGGCGCTCATGAGCCTCGACGCCGCCCTCGACGTCTTCGCCGAGCATGGCCTGCGCTCGCTCAGCGTCGTCGCCAACGAGGCCATCGACCGCCTCCACGACCAGCACGAGCGTTCGCGCGGTTAGCGCGTTCAGCGATCCAGATAACCTTTTCAGGCGGGCTCCACGCAGGCATTGTGCCGCTTGAGAGGAGCCACTCATGATCCGCAACCTCGCTTCGGCTACCGCAATGGCTTTGATCTGCGTCGCCGGCCCGGCCGCCGCGCAGGCGGTATGGACCGCTGCGCCGACGACGGCTGACATGGCCGCCGTCTATCCCGCGAAGGCCAAGGCCGATGGTGTCGGCGGCGCCGTGGAACTGGTGTGTGCGGCGGGCCGGGATGGCGCGCTGACCGACTGCGATGTGCTGGGTGAAAGTCCCCGCGGCTACGGGTTCGGGGGCGCAGCCCGCAAGTTGGCGCAGCAGTCCCTGCGGGCGTCAGGGGTGGCCAAGGGCGCCGAGGTTCGCCTTCCCGTGACCTTCCCGGCCGATCTCGCCAAGGGGACGACCGCGACGGTCAAGACGCCGAAGTGGGCGGCGATCCCCAGCGTCACAGACATGCAGACCGCCGTGCCGAAGGCCGAGGGCGGGCCAAACAACATCCTGGTCACCCTGGTGTGCGAGGTCCAGACCGGCGGCGCGCTGAGCGGCTGCGTCGTCGATCGGGAGGAGCCGGCGGGGCAGGGCTTCGGTCCCTCGATCCTGGCCCTGGCTCCCAAGTTCAAGGTTGAGCTGATGAGCGCCGAGGGCATGCCCACCGTGGGCGCGAAGGTCCGCGTGCCGGTCCGCTTCGACCTAAAGCCCGTCGAGCAGGCCGCGAAGTAGTTAGCGCCCCCGCCACCATTTGAGGCCGATGCGCTCGGCCCGCTGTAGCAGAGCGTAGAGCGCCACCCCCATGGCTCCTAGCACCAGAAGGGCGGCGAACATCTTCGCTGTCTGCAGGCGGTTGCCGGCGTCCAGGATCCGCCAGGCCAGGCCCTGCACCTTGCCGGACCCCGACACGAATTCAGCCACCACCGCGCCCACAATGGCCAGGCCGGCCGCCACCTTGTGGCCTTCCAGCAGGAAGGGCACGGCGGACGGCAGGCGCAGGCGCGTCAGGCGCTGCCACCGTCCGGCGCCGTAAAGGTCGAAAAGGCGGACCAGATCGGCGTCGACGGCCCGAAGTCCGGTGACGGCGCCCGAATAGATCGGGAAGAAGGCGACGATGCTGGCCAGGGCGATCAGCGCCCGTTCCGGGTGATCGACCCCTGCCCAGATGTTCACTAGCGGTGCGATGGCGATCACCGGGGTCACCTGCAGGACCACCGCGATCGGCTGGATCGTACGCTCCAGGATCCCGCTCACCGTCACCGCCAGCGCCAGCAGCTGGGCGACCAGGCTGGCGATAACGAGCGCGATGAGCGCCTTGGAGAGGGTGTACCAGGCCGCGGCGACCAGGCTCGGCCAGTCTTCGACCAGGGCCGTCGCGATCTTGCTGGGCGGCGGCAGGAAGTAGACCGGGATCTGCCAGGCGCGGCAGGCCAGTTCCCAGCCGGCGAGCATCAACCCGATCAGCAGCCACGGCGCGAGGCGGGTGAGCAGGCGCGTCATGCCGCGACGCCCTGGGCCAGCGCCGTCGACACGGACTCGGCGGTTTCGCGGAAGGCTGCGGTGGTCCTGAAATGGGGCGGGCGGGGGATCGGACCGGCCACAGGCAGGTCGGCGGCGATGCGGCCGGGACCGCGGCTCATGACCACCACGCGGGAGGCCATGTAGACGGCTTCCTCGACATTGTGGGTGACGAAGACGATCGCCGGCCGGGTCTGCGTCCAGAGGTCCAGGACGTCGTCGGCCAGGGTGCGGCGGGTGATCTCGTCCAGGGCCGCGAAGGGTTCGTCCAGAAGCAGCAGCTTCGGCTGTGTGACCAGGGCGCGGGCGAGGGAGACGCGCATCGCCATGCCGCCGGAAAGCTGGGCGGGTCGCTTGTCCTCAGCGCCCGCCAGTCCGACCTGGGCCAACGCCGCGCCGGCGCGCCCATGGGCGTCGGCGCGGGGCGCGCCGGCCAACTCCAGAGGCAAGGCGACATTGGCCCGCGCCGAGAGCCAGGGCGCCAGGGTCGGAGCCTGGAACACCACCGCCGTCTCGCCGCGCCCGGCGGCGCGGCGGACCTCGCCCCGGGTGGGCGTCTCCAGCCCGGCCAGCAGCCGCAACGCCGTGGACTTCCCGCAGCCCGACGGCCCCACCAGCGCGACCGTCTCGCCGGCGCCGATCTCCAGGCTCAACGGGCCAAGGGCGCGGCCCGCGGCATAGTCGACCTCGACCTCTGTGAGGGCGGCGATGGACGTCACTTCGGCGCGAACTGCAGGGTGTAGGCGCGCTTGTAGTCGAGCGTCTTCGGATAGACGCCCTGGCTTGCGGCGATGTCGAAGAAGGTCTTCCAGCGGGCGTCGCTCATCGAACCCACCGGGTCGCCCTTGTCACCGCTGACGATGCCGTAGCTGCGCATCTTGTCCCGGGCCTGATCGAGGACATCCTGGGTCATCTCGGGGTTGTCCTTGAGGATCAGGGCGTCGGCCGCCTTGGGATCGCCGGTCAGGTAATCCTGCCACCCCTTGGCCGACGCCTCGACGAATGCCTTCACCGCCGCGGGGTTCTTCGCGATCATCCCGTCGGTCGCCAGCACCATGGTGGCGTAGCCCGGATACCCCTCGTCGGCGAGCAGGAAGACTTTGGGCTTCAGGCCGGCCTGCTTCTCAATGGTGTAGGGCTCGGAGGTCACATAGCCCTGCTGGGCCGACCGCTTGTCGGCGAGGAAGGGCGCGGCGTTGAAGGTGTACTTGCGCACCTGGTCGTCGGTGAAGCCGTACTTGGCCTTCAGCCAAACCCAGAAGGCGGTCACCGAGGCGTCGCTGAGCAAAATCGGGCGGCCTTTAAGGTCGGCGATCTTCTCCACGCCGGTGTCCGGGTGGGCCATCAACACCTGCGGATCCTTCTGCATGAAGGCCGCGACCGCCTTCACCGGCACGCCCTCCTGCGCCAGATTCATGACGATGAAGCTGTTGGAGCCCATGCCGAGCTCGACAGCCCCCGCCGCCAGCAGCTGCGGCACGTTCACGCCCGGTCCGCCCTGCACGATCGTCACATTGAGGCCGCGCTTGGCGTACTCCCCGGAAGCCAGGGCTTGATAAAACCCACCCTGCTCGGCCTGGGCGCGCCAGTCGGTGGCGAAGCGGATGGTCACCGGCGCACCGGCGGCGGGCGTCTCGGCCTTCTTCGCGGGTGAACAGGCGGCGAGCAAGACGGCCGCGGCCAGCACCAGGTTACGCAAGGCTTTCATGGGACCCCTCGAGCACGATCACTCAAAGGGTAGGGCGCTGCGGTCCCGCTTCCAAGGGGGTCCGCATAGCAAGAGGGCGACACTCCGGTCGCCCGGGCTCCCTCTAGGAGCCCTGATGTACATAGCAAGAGGGCGACACTCCGGTCGCCCGGGGCATCGCCCTCTCATACAAGTCCGTTGGGGGACCTGCGCCTCTAGGCCGTCCGCCCGGCCGGTCTCGGGTCGCCCCGTGTCCGTCCTGGCCGCCGATGTCGCACCCGCCGATCGGGTTCCAGGTCGCCCCAGTCCCTTGACCCTTGGATCCGCCACTCTGCTCGCTTGGTGTCCGGGTCTGCCGTCGCCGGCGTCTCCGTCCCCCCGCGCCGCAGGTCCTGTCGGCAAGAGGACGGTGCGCCCGATGCCCCGGGGGTGCAAGCGGAGGGGGTTCCGGTGACCGCTCGCGCCTGTCGAGAACCTGTGTGAGCGGTGTTGACAAGGGCGTATGGCCTGCGGCTTCCCGCCGGAGATCAACCGGATGTCGCCATCCACAGGTTTCGGCGCAACGGTTCAGCGGCCAGGCTGCAGCGCTTCCCGGCGTTCCTCCAACGTCAGCCACTCTTCCTCGGCGGCGGCCAATTGGGCGCGGGCGGCGTCCAGGGCGCGGGTGAAGCGTTCGAAGCCGGCGGGGTCGCGTGCGTAGAGGCCAGGATCAGCGAGGGCGGCTTCCACCGTCGCCATCTTCGCCGGCATGGCGGCGATCAGGGTTTCGAGCTCCTCAAGCCGCCGCTGGTCCTTATACGAGAGTTTTGCCGCCTTGGGCGCCGGCGCCGCTGGCTTGGCCGCGGACTTGGGCGTCTCGATCCGGTGCGAGGCGCTGAAGAAGCCGGGGTTCTGGCTGAGGAAGTCCTGCCAGCCGCCAGGGGTCTCCACCGCGCGACCCGTCCCATCCAGGCCGATGGTCGAGGTCGCCAGTCGGTCGATGAAATCACGGTCGTGGCTGACCAGGATCAGGGTGCCTTCGTAGTCGGCCAGCAGATCCTCGAGCAGGTCCAGCGTGTCCATGTCGAGGTCGTTTGTGGGCTCGTCCAGCACCATGACATTGGCGGCGTTGGCGAGGGCGCGGGCCAGCAGCAGGCGGTTGCGCTCGCCGCCCGACAGGCTGCGAACCGGCTGGCGCAACTGGCTTTCCTTAAACAGGAAGTCCTTGGCGTAGGCGTTCACATGCTTGGGCTGTCCCCGGACCAGCACCTGATCGCCGCCCAAGGGCGTCAGCACGTCCTTCAGCGTCATGTCGGGCGAGAGGGCGGCGCGCGACTGGTCGATGTAGGTGATCGCCAGGTTTGTCCCGAGCTTCACCTCGCCGGTGTCGGGCGCCAGTTCGCCCAGCAACAGCTTGACCATCGTGGTCTTGCCGGCCCCGTTGGGCCCAACGATGGCCACCCGGTCGCCGCGGAGGATGCGGGTGGAAAAATCCTTCAGAATTACCCGCTCGCCGAAGGCCTTCGACAGCCCCTTGGCCTCGGCGACGCGCTTCCCCGACACGCCGCCGGCGTCGAGGCCGATGCTCATGGCGCCGCGGTTCTCCCGAAGGCGCGCGCTGCGATCTTCGCGCAGCTGGAGCAGGCGTCGGCGGCGGCCCTCGTTGCGGGCGCGGCGGGCGGTGACGCCGCGTTCCATCCAGTGCTGTTCGCGCTCCAGCAGCTTGTCCTGGCGGCGCGCCTCTTCGGCCTGCTGGGCCTCGATCTTTTCCACCCACTCCTCGAAGCCCGCGAAGCCTGCGTCCAACCGGCGGACCCGGCGGTGCTCGAGCCAGAAGCAGCGCTGGGTCACGCGTTCCAGGAACGCGCGGTCGTGGCTGACGATCAGTGCGGCAGCGCGGCTTTGGGCGATCTCGGCCTCGAGCACTTCGATGGCCAGGATGTCCAGGTGGTTGGTCGGCTCATCCAGCAGGATGATGTCGGGGTCCTCGGCAAAAGCCTTGGCGAGGGCGACCCGTCGCGTCTCGCCGCCCGACAGGCCCTGAGCAGCCTTCTGCGGATCCATGCCGAAGGCCTGCAACGCGGCCTCGGCCCGATAGTCCGGCGCGCCGCCCGAGGTGGCATGGTCGAGGATCGTCTCGCCGGTGATTTCCGGCTCTTGGGGCACATAGGCGATGGTCGTGCCGGGCGTGACCGTGCGTTCGCCGGCGTCCGCCTCGATCTGCCCCGACAGGATACGCAGCAGGGTGGACTTGCCCGCCCCATTGCGACCGACCAGGCACGCGCGGGTCCGCGCATCGAGGGCGAGGTCGACGCCGTCGAACAGCATCATCGGGCCGTCGGCGAGACGGACCTCTTTCAAGGCGAGGATCGGGGCTCTCATGGAGGCGCTCCACATAGAGGGTCCAGGGCGTGACGCAAGTTCGGGCTTCTGTCATCGCCGTTGCCGGCCTACATCCGCGGCATGACGGGCGAACCCTTCTGGCGCCGGAAGACCCTTGGGCAGATGACCGTGGCGGAGTGGGAAAGCCTCTGCGACGGCTGCGGCCTGTGCTGCCTGGTGCGTTTCGAGGATGAGGACACCGGCGAGGTCATTCCGACGCGGGTCCACTGCAAGCTGTTCGATCCCGACGCCTGCCGCTGCTCGGACTACGCCCAGCGGCACAAGCAGGTGCCGGACTGCATCAAGCTGACGCCGCACAACATCGAGGCGCTCGAGTGGATGCCGCTGAGCTGCGCCTACCGGCGCCTGCACGAAGGTCGCGACCTCGCGGACTGGCACCCGTTGGTCTCAGGGGATCCGGAAGCCGTGCATCGCGCCGGCATCTCGGTTCGCGGGCAGACCATCAATGAGACGGCGCTCGACGACCCGGAGGATGCGCTCGACTTCGCGGCCTGGGACCTGATGGCGGAGCGTGGCGACGAATAGGCAATCGGTTGCGCGAGATGTGGCAAAACTGCCACACACCCACTTGCGTGACGGGACGTCCGGCCCAATCTAGAAGGCACACACCGATCATGGTCTTTCGAGGATTCTGACGAGCTTGGCGCGCGACCCCTATCAGGAGCTGGGCGTACCCCGGACAGCGTCGGCGGACGAGATCCGCAAGGCGTTTCGCAAACTCGCGAAACAGAACCATCCCGACACCAATCCCGGCAACGCCGCGGCCGAAGAGCGCTTCAAGAAAGTTAGCGCCGCCTTCGATATCGTGGGCGACGCCGAGAAGCGGAAGAAGTTTGACGCCGGGATGCTGGACAACGACGGCCGCGAGACCGCGCCGGGCGGGTTCGGCGGCGGAGGACCGTGGGGCCAGGCGCCGGGCGGCGGTGGCTTTGGCCAGCGCGACGGCCGGGGCGGCTTCCGAACCGAGACGTTCGAAGGCGCCGATCTGGGCGACATCCTGGGCGAGATGTTTGGCGGTGGGGGCGGGCGCGGCGCGCGCGGCGGCGGCATGGGCGGCGGCTTCGGCGGCTTTTCCCAACGCGGCGCGGACACCCGCGCCAAGCTGGAGATCGATCTGGTCGACGCCATCCGGGGCGGCAAGCAGCGCATCGCGTTCTCCGACGGCCGCACCATCGACGTGACGATCCCCAAGGGCGCGCAGGACGGCCAGACCCTCCGGCTCAAGGGCCAGGGAGCTCCGGGACGCGCGGGGCCCGGCGACGCCTTCATCGAGATTGCGATCCAGCCGCACCCGACATTCAAGCGCGAGGGCGACACCCTCATCATGGATCTGCCCATCACCTTCTACGACGCGGTGCTGGGCGGGAAGGTCGAGGCGCCCACGCCGGACGGACCGGTGAACATCACCGTGCCCAAGGGTTCGAACACCGGGGCGCGCCTTCGGTTGAAGGGGCGGGGCTTGGCCGACGCCAAGGGTCATCGGGGGGACCTCTTCGCGCGCCTTGTCGTCACCCTTCCGGAACCGCCCGATGCGGCGCTTGAAGCCTTCGCCGAAGAACAGAAGGCAAAGCGGCCCTATTCGCCGAAGCGGCGCGCTTAAGCTAAGGAACCCTGATACCGGCGTTCAGGCCGGGTTCAGTCGCCTGCGCTTAGGACGGGTTGCATGAAACGCCTTTTCGCCCTCGCCGTCCTGCTGGCGACCACCGTGACCCCGGTGGCCGCGGTGGCGAACGACCACGTTCGCATGGTGCTCATCGATGGCGGGGGGCAGGACCAGGCCCGACGCCAAGTTCCGCTTTCGCGCGTTCTGGCCATGCTGTCGTCGCGTTTCCCGGGTCGTCATCTGAACAGCACGATGGGCGATGCGGGCGGCCGCTCGGCCTACTACGTGCAATGGCAGATGGAGAACGGTCGGGTGGTGGTGTTCGTGGTCGACGCCGAGTCCGGTCAGATCATCGGCCGCCAGGGCGGCTAGGTTTCTTGAATCCTCAGAACGAAAGGACGCGACGTGCGCATCCTGCTTGTTGAAGACGATCCCGATCTGTCGCGGCAGCTGAAGCTGGCTCTGGCCGACGCCGGCTATGCGGTCGATCATGCCCCGGACGGCGAGGAAGCTCAGTTCCTGGGCGAGACCGAGCCCTACGATGCGGTGATCCTGGACCTGGGCCTGCCCAAGGTGGACGGCGTGTCGGTGCTGGAGCGCTGGCGGCGCGAGAACATGGCCAGCCCCGTGTTGATCCTGACCGCCCGTGGCGCCTGGAGTGAGAAGGTGGCCGGGTTCGACGCCGGCGCCGACGACTATCTGACCAAGCCATTCCACACCGAGGAACTGCTGGCCCGCCTGCGCGCGCTGCTGCGTCGCACCGCTGGCCACGCCAGCCCGAGCCTCGCCTGCGGCGGTTTGCGGCTGGATCCCCGCGCCGCCCGCGCCAGCGTCAACGGCGAACCGCTGCGGCTGACCTCGCTGGAGTACCGCCTGCTGCACTATCTGATGATGCACCAGGGCCGGGTCATCAGCCGCACCGAGCTGGTCGAACATCTCTACGACCAGGATTTTGACCGCGACAGCAACACCATCGAGGTCTTCATCGGTCGCGTGCGCAAGAAGATTGGCTCGGACCGGATCGAGACCGTGCGTGGCCTGGGCTACCGCCTGATCTGCCCCGCCGACGAGGTCGACAGCGAGGCGGCGTCCTAGGATGACCGCGGATCGGCGCCCGCCCCAGGCGGCGACCTGGAGCCTTCGCCAGTCGATGGCGCGCGCCGCGTGAAGCTGCCCGCCGGCCTGGCGCGGCCTTCGCTGGCCCGACGGCTCACCATCCTGGCCGTCGGCTGGAGCTTCGCGGCGCTGGTGATCGCCGCTGTCGTGCTGGCGCTGCTGTTCCAACAGGCGGCGCTTCGCCGGTTCGACGCGGGCCTGTCCGACCTGATCGACAACCTGATCTCCGGCTCGACCATCGAAGCGGGAGAGGTCGTGGCTCCGGCCCTGACCGATCAACGCGCGCTGCGCGCCTACTCCGGCCGATATTGGGACATCGCCGAGCCGGCTAAGGGGGGCGGGGTCAGGAGTCTGGTGCCTTCGCGCTCGCTCTGGGATTCGTCTCTGAAGATCCCGGCCGATCTGCCGAAGCGCCTGAAGGCCAATCCGCGCCGGCCCATCGCGTTCGACGCGCCCGGGGTCCAGGCGGGGGAGCGGCTGCGGGTGGTGGCGCGCTGGACCAGCCTGCCGGGCCGCGACGCGCCCCTGGTGTTCATCGCCGCCGAGGACCGGCGTCCGATCGACCGCGAAGTCCGGAACTTCTTCACCACCACGGCCGTCGCCTTCGCCCTGCTCGGCGTGGGGCTGATCGCCGCGGTGATCGTGCAGGTGCGCGTGGGTCTGCAGCCGCTGCGCGGTCTGCGCCACGAGGTCGCGAACGTCCGACGGGGCAAGGCGGATCGGCTGAACGCGGACTACCCCTCGGAACTGCGTCCGCTGACCGACGAGCTAAACGCCCTGGTGGCGCACAACCAGGAGACTGTGGAGCGCCAGCGCACCCATGTCGGCAACCTGGCGCATGCCCTGAAAACGCCGATCTCGGTAATGATCACCGAGGCCAACCAGCGGCCCGGCCCGCTGGCGGACGTTGTGACGCGTCAAGCCGACGTCATGCGCCAGCAGGTCGATCACCACCTGCGGCGCGCGCGGGCGGCGGCGCGTAGCCAGGGGCAGGGCGAGCGGACATCCGTCGCCGAGGTGCTGGACGAACTGGCGCGCACCCTGGAACGAATCTTCCGCGACAAAGGCGTCGAGATCGACTGGGACGCGAACGACGACCTCGTCTTTTTGGGCGAGCGGCAGGACTTCATGGAAATCGCCGGCAACGCCATGGAGAACGCCGGCAAGTTCGGCCGCCGCAAGGTGCGAGTGCGCGCCGTCGCCTCGGGTCCGGAGCGGTTTCGCCTGACGGTGGAGGATGATGGGCCTGGCCTGCCGCCCGACCGCCGCGACGAAGTGATCCGGCGAGGTGCGCGGCTGGACGAGTCGGCGCCGGGCTCGGGCCTTGGCCTGTCGATCGTCGATGAGCTGGCGCGCGCCTACCGCGGCGGGCTGACACTGGGCGACTCATCGCTCGGGGGCCTATTGGTCGCCGTCGATCTGCCCCGCGCCGAGGCCTGAAAGCTCAGACTTGGTAAAGTCTTAATCCGGAGGAAGGCATGTTCCGGCCCTGACGGCGTTGTGCCGGAGCAGAGAGGCTCATGTCGGCGCTTTCCGAGCGCAAAATCGCCATCGTGCGTACGCTGGTCGAGTCGGCGCCTGACCGCGTGGTCGGCAGTCTGCGCCAGGCCCTGGCGGAGACGTCGGACAACAGCGCCCTGGGCGGTGTGAAGCGCCTGGTCGAGGTCGAGGTTTTCGACCGCCATCTCCGCAACAGCATCCTGCAGCCGATCGCGGTCATGTGCGTCGGGGCGGGGGACGACGTCCATCGCCTGACGTTCCCAGGTCGCGTGCTGGGGCTGATCTGGCGCGGCGTGCGCAACCTTGAGATCGACGCCATCGCGCTCGTCCGCGAAGCTGCCGACAACGACACCCCGGTGCATCGCGTCAACGCGGCGCAGGACATTGTCACGGGCGCTGCCGCCCAAGGCCTTCGCGAGCGCCAGTCGCCGGAGTTTCGCATGGCGGCCGAGGCTTGCGACCAGGCGCGTCCTGGCGGAGCCGAGCAACTGGCGGCCTGCCTGGATATCGCGCCGGTGGTGCGACGAGCGACCGCGCGCCTGCCCGAGTGGCTGGCTCATCCGGGGGGCGAGACCTCGGCCGCGGCCCGACTGGCCTATCGCGACGCGACCACGATCGCCGAGGACGCCGGCCCCCGCTTTTTCGAGATGCTGGCCGCCCAGATGGCCCATCGCTGGATGGTGATGCGGATCATATCGGCGGTGATGGACAAGCCGACCGAGGGCTATCTGGCCGATTCAGAGATGGCGGCGTTCGGCGAGGGCGTGCTGGCCGATATCGACGTGGCCTTGGGCGAGATCGGGGGCCTTACGGGCGATGCCGGCCCCGCTGGCGGCCGGGTGGCGGCGAAGCAGGCGGAACTGATCGTGCAGCAGATCATGGAGATCGAGACCTGCGTCGATCTCAATCGCGACTATGGCTGGGGCAAGCGCGTCCACAAGCAGCGGATGAGCCTCGCCGGAGTCGTGGAAGCGCGCTTGCGAGACGCCGAAAAGCTTGCGCTGGAGGCGTTGCCAATGTTCGCGCCGCGGAATCAACGGGTCCGCCGCCAGCTCCCGAAGCTGGATGTCGGGCCGGACGAACGGCTGGTGTCCAGCGCGCTCACGTTGCTGTCGTTCTCCGACGAGCTGCGCAGCGCGGCGAACTACGGCGGCTTTTCCGCCGCTCGCAACAAGATGGTCGAGAACGTGGGAGAGTACGTCGACAACTACGTCGGCGACACAATCGACATGATCCGCGCCGGTGACGTCGAGGATCCACAGATCGCTGCGGCCTTCCTGGAGCACGCCGCTCACTTCAATCAGCTCATCCGGGGCGACAAGGCCGGGGACCTGGTGCGCCGCAGGGCGCACACCGCCCTGCACCCCGACCAGTCCCAGCACGGCGAAGACTGAGAGTCTCACTCGCGCACGGCCCGGCTTTAAGCTAAACGCGCAGTATGTTGGTGTTCTGGGCTGTCGTTGGCGTCCTAACCGCTGCCGTTGCGGGTCTGATCCTGTTTCGCGCCGCCGGCGCCGCCGCTCAAGTCCAGGCCGCGGACCCATCCCCTGTCCTCTACCGCCGACAACTGTCCGAGATCGACGATCTGGCCGAGCGCGGCCTGATGGGCGAGGCCGAGCGGAAGGCCGCCCATGCCGAGGCGGCGCGCCGCCTGCTCGCGGCCGCCGATGCGCCCACGCAGGTCTGGTCCGCCGATCCCAAGGCGCGTCGGCTGGTGCTGCTGGCTGTCGTAGCGGCGCCGGCGGCGGCCTTGGGCCTCTATCTGAGCATCGGCTCGCCCGGGCTTGGCGACCAGCCTTTCGCCCGCCGGCTCGAGGCCTGGCGTTCGGCTGACCTCGCCTCGCTGAGCGCCCCTGAGATCGCGGCGGTGTTGCGCCAGGCGACGGCGGAGCGGCCAAATGAGGCCGAGGGCTTCCGCCTGCTGGGCCTGGCCGAGGGCGCCTCGCAGAACCCGGTCGCCGCCGTCAGCGCGCTACGCCGCGCCGCGGCCCTGGCGCCGCAGCGCGCGGACATCTGGCAGATGTTGGGCGAGGCCGAGGTCTATGAAGCGCAGGGCAAGGTGGACGCCGACGCCCAGGCCGCGTTCGGGCGCCTGCTGGCGCTAGACCCCGCCAATCCGACCGCGCGCTTCTTCCTGGCCGAGGCCAAGGGCGACGCGGGGCGCACCGCCGAGGCCAAGGGGGATCTCACGGCCCTGCTGGAGGACCTGCCCGCCGAGGAGACCGACCGCCGCGCCGCCGTCCAGGCCGCCATCGCCAAGCTGGATGGCAAGGCCGCGCCGACGACTGTCGATCCCCAGCAGCTGACCATGATCCAGGGCATGGTGTCCGGTCTGGCCGCCAAGCTCGAGGCCAACCCCGACGACGCCGAGGGATGGGTGAAGCTGGTTCGCGCCTACGCGGTGCTGGGCGATACTGCGAAACGAGACGCCGCCTATGCCGCCGCCCGGGCCCGCTACGCCCAGCAGCCGCAGGTGACGCAACAGTTGGATGAGGCCGCCCGCGCGGAGCCGATGCGATGAGTTTCCTGCCCAAGTCCCGCAAGGCGCGCACGCGCCTGTTGCTGCTGTCGGTGATCGCCCCTGTGGTCGCCGTCGCCGTCGGCCTGACCCTTTGGGGGATGCGGGACTCGATCTCGCTCTTCTACACGCCCTCCCAGGCCGCCGCCGCCAACCCGGCGCCCGGTCGCGCTATTCAACTGGGCGGGCTGGTGACGGCGGGTTCGGTGGTGAAGCATCCCGACGGTCGCGTCGAATTCACCGTGCAGGACAAGGTCTCCGCCGATCGCGTCCACTATCAAGGCGACCTGCCGGATCTGTTCCGCGAAGGTCAGGGCATCGTCGCGGAAGGCTCGTACCGCGCGGACGGCGTCTTTGAAGCCAAGCGCGTGCTGGCCAAGCACGACGAGACCTACATGCCCAAGGAGGTCGCCGACGCGCTGAAGGAACAGGGCGAGTGGCGCGGCGATGGGGCCCCGCCGGCGACCTATGACGCAAAGTCCTATGGGAAGGCGCAGAGCGGCACATGATCGCTGAAGCCGGCGCCTTTGCGCTGACCCTGGCGCTGGCGCTTTCCGTCGGCCAGGTCGTCCTGTCCCTTGCCGGGCGGGTCCGACGGTCCGGTCCGCTGGCCGGGGCGGGCGAGGGCGCGGCCTTGGGGGCGTTCCTGTCCGTGGCGGTCGCGTTCGCCGCCCTGATGCACGCCTTCGTCGTCTCGGATTTCTCGGTGGCGAACGTCGCCCAGAACTCCCACTCGGCGAAGCCGCTGCTCTATCGCGTCGCCGGAACCTGGGGCAGCCACGAGGGCTCCATGCTGCTGTGGTGCCTGGCGCTGACGGGCTTTGGCGCCGCGGTCGCCGGTCTGGGCCGCGACCTGCCGCGAGGGCTGCGGGCCATGACGGTGGCGACGCAGGGCCTGCTGGGGACCGTGTTCCTGGCCTACACCGTCTTCGCGTCCAACCCGCTTGCGCGGCTTCTGACCCCGCCGGCCGAGGGGCGATCGCTCAACCCCCTGCTTCAGGACCCGGCCCTGGCCGTCCACCCGCCGTTCCTCTACGCGGGCTATGTCGGCATGTCGGTGATCTTCTCCCTGGCGGTGGCCGCCCTCGTGGAGGGGCGGATCGACGCGGCCTGGTCACGCTGGGTGCGGCCTTGGGCCCTGGCGGCTTGGAGCCTGCTGACGGTCGGCATCACCCTGGGCGCCTTCTGGGCCTACTACGAGCTGGGCTGGGGCGGTTGGTGGTTCTGGGACCCGGTGGAGAACGCCAGCTTCATGCCGTGGCTGATCGCCACCGCCCTGCTGCACTCGGCCGTCGTCACCGAAAAGCGCGGCGCGCTTACCGGCTGGACGGTGTTCCTGGCCCTGGCGGCGTTCAGCTTCTCCATGTTGGGCGCGTTCCTGGTGCGCTCGGGTGTGCTCACGTCGGTTCACGCCTTCGCCGTGGACCCCACGCGTGGCGTCTTGCTGCTGATCATCCTGGGGGTGACATCGGGGCTGGGCTTTACGCTGTTCGCGTGGCGCGCGCCGACGTTGGCCAAGGGCGGCATGTTCGCGCCCATCAGCCGTGAAAGCGCGCTGGTGATGAACAACATCCTGCTCGCCGCCTCCACGGCGACAGTGCTGCTGGGCACGCTCTATCCGCTGATCCGGGAGGCGATGACTGGCGAGGCGATCTCGGTAGGCCCGCCCTACTTCAACCTGACCTTCACGCCGCTGATGGTGGCGCTGCTTGTGTTGCTGCCGGCGGGGCCGCTGCTGGCCTGGAAACGCGGCGACGCCCGCGGCGTGGTCCAGCGCCTCTGGGTCGCACTGCTGATCGCCGCGGGTTCCGGCCTGCTGGCGCTGGCGCTGGCCGCGCCGAAGAAGGTGTTCGGCATCCTGGGCGTGGCCCTGGGCGCCTGGCTGATCGCCGGGGCCTGCGCCGAGATCGTCGAACGCACCCGCGCCTTCCGTGTCCCGGCGGCCGAAACCTGGCGTCGTCTCACCGGCCTGCCGCGGGGCGCCTGGGGGATGACCTTCGCCCATCTGGGTCTGGGCGTGTTCGTGCTGGGCGCGGTGTTCGAAACCACCTGGAAGGTCGAGGCCGCCGAGGCTCTGCCCGTGGGGGGCAGCCTGGACGTCGGCGCCTATCATGTCACCCTCGATGCGGTGAACCTGGTTGCGGGTCCGAACTACGACGCCGACCGGGGCCAGATCACCGTCACGCGGGACCGCCAGCCGATCTGCACGATCGCGCCGGAGCGTCGGACCTATACGACGGGCGGCCAGACGACGTCGGAAGTCGGGCTCTGTTACCGCGGGGCCTCACATATCTACATCGTGCTGGGCGAGCATCGTGACGGGGGGACCTACCTGGTGCGCGCCTATTGGAACCCCTGGGCCAGCCTGATCTTCCTGGGGCCGGTGATCATGGCGCTGGGCGGGCTGATCTCGCTCTCCGACAGACGCCTGCGCCTGGGCGTCGGCCGGCGTCGGGAGACGGCGGCGTGAAGGCGCGGCTGGTCCTGGCGGCTCTGGCCGGGGTAGCGTGCATCGCGGCCGCGTCCGATCCGGCCGAGCGGCTGCAAGACCCGGCGCAGGAGGCGCAGGCGCGCGAGATCTTCCGCGATGTCCGCTGCCTGGTTTGTCAGAACGAGTCCATCGACGATAGCGAGGCCGAACTGGCCCACGATCTTCGCCAGATCGTCCGAGAGCAGGTGAAGGCCGGCAAAAGCGCGCCCGAGGTCAAGCGCTTCCTCACGGATCGATATGGCGAGTTCGTGCTGCTGACTCCGCGCTTCTCAGTCGGAAACCTCGTGCTTTGGGCCGCCCCATTTCTCGTGGTGCTCGCCGGCGTCGCCCTGCTGTGGGGGCGCATGCGGAACCGTACGCCCGAGGTGGAATTGACCCCTGCGGAATCCGAACGGCTTCGTCGGTTGGCTGGTGGCGAGAAATCGGGCCACGATCCCGCCTAATATTGGACGTGAAGCCGCGCCTAGGGTGACATAAGCGTAAGTTGAAGGTGCGTTGCGGTTCGGTGCATGCCACCTAGATAGTTTGGGCGCGTCCTCCTCCTCAACGGACAGCGCGCAGGGAAACGAAGGCTGATGACTTCCAAGAAGACCGGTTACCTCCTGGGCGCCGTCGCGGGCGCCGGTGTCATGGCCGCGGCGGTCGCGGGCGCAGGCATGCAGCTACCCTCCGCGCATGCGCAGCTCCCCAACGGCGGACTGATCAAGGCCTCGACGACGCCGATCTTCGCGCCGCCGCCTGGCGCGCCGATGTCGTTCGCCGACATCTTCGATCGCGTCTCGCCGGCCGTGGTGTCGATCAATGTGACCAGCCGCGTCGATACCTCCGCGCTCCGACAGATCCCCGGCCTGCCCTTTGCGCTGCCGGGTCCGCGCGGCGGCGGCGGCGGTGACGATGGCGATGACGGCGCCGGCGACCAGGGCGGTCGCACCGAGCGCGGTCAACCGCGCCTGCCGACTCAACAGTCTTCCGGGTCCGGCTTCTTCATTTCGGCCGACGGTTACATCGTCACCAACAACCACGTCGTCGAGAACGCCGAGACCATCAAGGTCGTCCTGAAGGACGAGACCGAGCTGGACGCCGAGGTCGTGGGCCGCGACGAGGCTACCGACCTTGCAGTGATCAAGGTGAAGGGGCGCGGCGGTCCGTTCCCGTTCGTGAACTTCGAAAACGCCGGCAAGCCGCGCGTCGGCGATTGGGTGATCACCGTCGGCAACCCCTTCGGTCTGGGCGGCACCGCCACGGCCGGCATCGTTTCGGCCTATGGTCGTGACATCGGCGAGACGTTCGTCGACTACATCCAGATCGACGCGCCGATTAACCGGGGCAACTCGGGCGGTCCGACGTTCGACGTCTACGGTCGCGTCATCGGTGTGAACACGGCGATCTTCTCGCCGTCCGGCGGTTCGGTCGGCATCGGCTTCGCCATTCCGTCCGACGTGGCCGAGACGGTGACCAAGCAACTCATCAACGGCGGCAAGATCGAGCGCGGCTACATCGGCGCGACGATCCAGAACTTCACCGCCGAGATGGCCGAAGCGCAAGGGCTGGAAGGCCAGAAGGGCGCCATTGTCGCCGATCTCTCGCCGGGCGGCCCCTCGCAGCGTGCGGGCGTGCAGGTGGGCGACGTCGTGATCTCCGTGAACGGCGCGACCGTGAAGAGTTCGTCCGATCTGACGCGGCAGGTTGCGCGCGTTCGGGCCGGTGAAAATCTTCGCCTGGAAGTGATCCGCGACGGCAAGAAGCGCTTCGTGGATGTGCGGTCCGGCGTGCGCCCCTCCGAAAAGGAACTCGCGGCGAACGACAACTCCGGCGCTGGTCCTGGCGGTCGTGCCGTCCCGGGCGCTGGTGCGGCGGCCCGCGCCCCGGTGCTGGGCATGTCGCTGAGCCCGCTGGACGACGCCGCCCGTAACCGGCTCAGCCTTCCCGCTGAGGTGCGTGGCGCGCTGGTGGACAGCGTCGACCAGTCTTCGGACGCCGGGAGCAAGGGGCTGCGCCGTGGTGACGTGATCACCCTGGTCAACGGCCGTCCTGTCGCGGCGCCGGCGGAGTTTGCCGCGGTCGTCGACGCCGCGAAGAAGGCCGGTCGCAACAGCGTGCTGATCGGCGTCTACCGCAACGGGCGGACCGCCTTCCTGCCGATCAAGGTTTCGGGCTAGTTTCCCGACCTGATGGGGATGGGAATCACATGCGGATCCTGATCGTCGAGGACGACCTCGAGGCGGCCGAAGCCATGGCGCGCGGCCTCACCGAGGCCGGCCACGCCTGCACGCGCGGCGCCGACGGCGAAGAGGGACTGGTCGCCGCCCGCGACGGCGAGTTCGACGTGATGATCGTCGACCGCATGATGCCCAAGATGAACGGCGTCCAGCTGGTCGAGACGCTTCGGCGGGAAGGGGACCGTACGCCGGTCCTGTTCCTGTCGGCCCTCGGCGAAGTGGGCGACCGGGTCGATGGCCTGCAGGCCGGGGCGGACGACTATCTGGTCAAACCCTACGCCTTCGCCGAGCTGATCGCCCGGATCGAGGCGCTGGCCCGGCGTCGGGACACCGGCTCGGTCCAGACGCTGCTCAAGGTCGGCGAGCTGGAGATGGACCTGATCGCCCGGACGGTCCATCGCTCCGGCAAGGACATCGACTTGCAGCCCCGCGAGTTCCAACTGCTGGAATTCATGATGCGCCACGCCGGCCAGTCGGTGACCCGCACCATGCTGCTGGAGAAGGTCTGGCACTACCACTTCGACCCGCAGACGAACGTCATCGACGTCCACATCTCGCGCCTGCGCTCCAAGATCGACAAGGGCTTCGACCGGCCGATGCTGCAGACCGTGCGCGGCGCGGGCTACCGGCTCGACGCATAAGCGCCGCACATGGCGGTCAAGCTGCCGCGCATTTTCCGGACCACGCCGTTCCGGCTGACGTTGCTGTTTCTGGCGTTGTTCGCCAGCGCGGCCTCGGCGTTCCTGGCCTACATCTATGTGGCGACCGCCGGCGAGGCGACGCGGCGGACGGATCAGGAGATCCGGCGCGAGATGCGTAGTCTGGTCGATGTCTACGACCGCGCCGGCATCGACGCGGTCAACCAGTCGCTGATCCAGCGCGCCGCCAGCGAGAAGCCGTTCCTCTATCTGCTGCTGACCAAGGACAACCGACGAATCTCCGGGTCCATCGAGGAGAGCCCCATCGAGGACTTCGCGGGTCAGCCGGCCTGGGCCACGTTCCAGGTCACCGATGTGGACCCTGAGGGACGGGAGGTGAAGCACCCGGCCCGTGGCCTGCAGCAGAAGCTTGGCGGCGGAGAGATCCTGTTCGTCGGGGCGGACGCGGGCGAGGACGAAGCCTATGTGGCGCGCGTCGTTCGCGCGTTGTGGGCCTCCGGGGCGCTGGTCGTGCTGTTGGGGCTGGCCGGCGGCGTGCTGGTCAGCCGCAACGTCTCGCGCACCATGGTCGATCTGATCAGCGTCGTGGAGCGGGTGCGGAACGGCGAGCTGGGCGTTCGCGCCCGGGTCCGAGGCGCGCGCGACGAGTTCGACGAACTGGCGCAGGGCGTCAACGACATGCTGGACCGCCTGGAGCGCTCGATGCAGGGGCACAAGCACGCGGGCGACGCCATCGCCCACGACCTGCGTTCGCCCCTGACGCGCCTGAGGGCCCGGCTCGAGACCGCCTACATCGCGGTCGAGGCGGGCAAGGGCAACGCCGAGGACGCCCTGGCCCAAGCGCTTGAGGATACCGACGGGGTGCTGAAGACCTTCGGCGCGGTGCTATCGATCGCCCGACTGCAGGCGGCGGGTCAGGCTCCCAATCCCACCCTGTTCGATCCGGCGGAACTCGCGGCGGACATCTCCGAACTCTACGAGCCCTTCTGCGAGGAGAAGGACATCGAGTACGCCGCCGAGACGGCCAAGGACCTGACAATTCGCGGTAACCGCGAGTTCCTGGCGCAGGCCCTGGCCAATCTGCTCGACAATGCGGTGAAATATACTCCAGCCGGCGGCGCGATCATGCTGCGGGTCCGCCGGCGCTCGTCGGGCGAGGTGGAGTTTTCAGTGACCGATACCGGGCCGGGCGTCCCTGACGAAGATCGGGAACGGGTCATCCAGCGTTTCGTCCGCTTGGAGAACAGCCGCAACGAACCCGGCGCGGGGCTGGGCCTGTCCCTGGTGGCGGCAGTGGCCGAGGCGCATGGGGGCCGGCTGGAACTGTCCGAGGGGCCCGGCAAGGTCGGCGACATGGGGCCGGGGCTGCGCGTGGCGTTCATCCTTCCACGAGCCTAAGCTGCCGGGATGCAGGCGCCCCGCGAACCTTCTCAGCCTTTGGCCACGCGGCTGCAGCCTTGTGGACCTGTGCTCGACGCCAAAGCCGCCGAGCGCCTGCGCGGCCTCGTCGCGGAGCGCATCTGGACCCCGGAGCTGGACCAGGCCTGGCCCGCTTTGGCGCCGGTGTTCGGCGCCTCGCCTTACTTGTCCGGCCTTGCGCGGCGTCGACCCGAGCGGCTCGCGGCGCTGCTCGCGGACGATCCGGCGGCGCGGCTGGACGACATCCTCGCACGCACCGCGGCCGTGGCCGAGACGTTGCCGGATGTCGCCGCCGGAGCGCTCCGGGGCCTGAAACATGAACTGCACCTGCTGACGGCGCTGGCCGACCTGGGCGGGGTCTGGGACCTGGATCAGGTCACCGGCGCGCTCACGCATTTCGCGGATGCCGCGGTTCGCGCGTCCCTGGCCTCGGCGGCCCGCGGCGAGGTCGCCGCCGGCCGGCTCACCGCGCTGGGCGAAGGCGAGCGCGGACCCGTCCCGGGCTGGTTCTGCATCGCCATGGGCAAGCAGGGCGCCTTCGAACTGAACTACTCCAGCGATATCGATGTCTCGGTCTTCTTCGACCCCAACGCCCTGGGGGCGGTGCTGGCCGAGGGGGTGGAGGTGCAGGCCTTCGCGGTCCGCCTGACGCAACGGGTCTCCGACCTGATGCAGCTGAAGACGGCCGACGGCTATGTCTTCCGCATGGACCTGCGGCTGCGGCCCGACCCATCGTCCACCCCGCCCGCTGTGCCGGTGCCGGCGGCCCTGGAGTACTACGAGACGGTCGGCCAGAACTGGGAGCGGGCGGCCTTCATCAAGGCGCGCGCCTGCGCTGGGGACATGATCGAGGCCGCCGCGTTCCTCGGCGAGCTTGTCCCCTACATCTGGCGAAAGAACCTCGACTTCGCCGCCATCGCCGACATTCACGCGATCAAGCGCCAGATCCACGCCCACAAGGTCGACGAGCGCGTGTCGGCGGCCGGTGTCGACCTGAAGCTGGGGCGCGGCGGGATCCGCGAGATCGAGTTCTACGTCCAGACTCAGCAGCTGATCCTGGGCGGCCGCCATCCCGAACTTCGCAGTCCGCGGACCCTGGACGCCCTGCAGGCGCTCGCGGCGGCGGGTCATGTGACGCACGCCGCTGCGAGCGAGCTCACCGCCGCCTATCACCGCCTGCGCGCGATCGAGCACCGCATCCAGATGCTGGAGGACCAGCAGACCCATCGCCTGCCGGAAAGCGACGTCGACCGCCGCCGGGTGGCCGCCTTGGCGGGGGCCGCGCCGCTGCGCAGCTTCGATGCGGAGATCACCCGCACCCTCAAGGCCGTCAACGCTCGTTACGGCGAACTGTTCGCGGAAGAGGAATCGCTGTCGTCGCGCTTTGGCAGCCTGGTGTTCACCGGCGTGGACGACGACCCGGAGACGCTGGCCACCATCAAGCGGATGGGCTTCTCCGATCCGTCCCGCGTTTCGCAGACGATCCGCAACTGGCACCATGGCCACGTCGCGGCGACGCGCACGGAGCGTGGCCGCGAGCTGTTCACCCGCCTGGCGCCGCGGCTCTTGGAGGCGGCCAACGCCACGGGCGCGCCGGATGTCGCCTTCGTCCGCTTCTGCGACTTCTTCGCCGGCATCTCCAGTGGGGTGCAGTTGCAGTCGCTGTTCCTGGCCCAGCCCCGGTTGTTCGAGCTGGTGGTCCAGGTGCTGGCCTTCGCGCCACGCCTGGCGACGACGCTCGCGCGGCGGTCCGCTGCGATCGACGCGATGCTGGACCCGGATTTCTTCGCCCGGATCGAGATCGCCGATGAGCGGGCCGACATGCAGCGCCAGGTGGCCCGCGCCGACAGTTTCGAGGGCGCCATGGACGTGGTCCGGCGTATCCACCGCGAGCAGGCGTTCCGGGTCGGCGTACAGGTGATGAGCGGATCGGCGTCGGCCGAGGTCGCCGGCCGCGCCTTCGCCGATCTGGCCGACCTCTGCATCGAGACCCTGGCGCCGGCGGCGCTGGCCGAGGCGGTGCGCATGGGCGGCGGGTTCCCGGGCGAGGTGGCTGTGGTCGCCCTGGGCAAGTGCGGCTCCCGCGAGATGAGCGCCAGCTCCGACCTGGATCTGATGACCCTGTATCGGGCGGCCGATCCAGCAGCGACCTCCGCGATCAAAGGATGGGACGCGTCCACCTTCTACGGGCGGTTCACCCAGCGGCTCATCGCGGCCCTGTCCAGCCCGACGGCGGAGGGGCAGCTCTACGAGGTCGACATGCAGCTCCGGCCCTCGGGCACCAAGGGGCCGGTGGCGGTGAGCTTCGCCGCCTTCGATCACTACTATCAGGGCGAGGCGGAGACCTGGGAGCTACTGGCCCTGACCCGCGGGCGGGTGGTGTGGGCCACGTCGGACGCCTTCGCGGCCGATGCTCAGGCGGTCATCGAGGCGGCGCTCCGCCGACCGCGTGACGCCGCCCGGACCGCGCGCGACGTGCGCGAAATGCGCCAGCTGCTCGAGGATGAACGACCGCCCAAGGGCGAGTGGGACCTGAAGCTGTCGCCGGGCGGTTTGGTGGACATCGAATTCGCCGCGCAGTTTTTGCAGATCGTTCACGCGGCGCACGGCGGACCGCTGGCGCCCAACACCGCCGAGGCGCTCGACGCCTTGGGCTCGGCCGATCTGGCTCCGGTCCAGCCGTTGACCGCCCTGCGCGACGCCTGGCGGCTGCAGCAGGATTTGACCCAGCTTCTGAAGGTCGCGCTGGGGGACAACGCGGACCCGGCCGGAGAACCCAAGGCCTTCCAGGCGCTGTTGGCGCGCGCCGGCGGCGCCAAGACGTTCAAGACCCTGCGAACGCGCCTGTCCGCAGCCCAGGCCGAGGCGCGGGCCGCCTATCTCAAATTGGTCGCCGGTTGAGCGACGGAGTTCCAGGGCTGAGCCGTACAACACCTCGGGGGCGCGAAAAGCATCATCCGAGGACTTATGACCCGCACTCTGCTCAGTCTCGCCACCGCGCTCCTGCTTGCCAGCGCAGCGCAGGCGCAACCGGCCCCGGGCCGCGCGGCCCCTGACCCGGACGTCGACAAAGACGGCAAGGTCACGCTGGCCGAGTTCCGTGCTTCGGCGACGAAGCGCCAGGACCACATGTTCGCCCGGCTGGACACCAACAAGGATGGCAAGATCGTCCAGTCGGAGGCCGACGCCGTCGGAAAGACGGGCGATCAGGGCGGACCGGCTCGACGGGGCGGGGGGAAGCTCATGCGGCTCGACGCCAACAAGGACGGCGCGGTCACCCGGGCCGAGATGGCGGTCATGACCGACCGGCGCTTTCAGAAGGCCGACAGCAACAAGGATGGGTGGCTCTCAAAGGAGGAGTTGCTCACAATGAAGCCTCGGCGTGGCGGCGCGCGCGAGAGCTAGGCCGCCCGTCGTCTTAGGCGAGGTCAGGCTTGGGAGATCCCGACGAGGAGCTCTTGTCGCGCGTCGCGTCGGGCGATCCCGCGGCCGTGCGCGCCCTTGTGGCGCGCAAGTTGCCGCGCCTGCTCTCGCTGGCGGGCCGCATGTTGGGCGACGCCGGCGAGGCCGAGGATGTCGCGCAGGAGGCGTTCCTGCGGATTTGGAAACAGGCGCCGCGCTGGAAGCCTGGCGCGGCGCGCTTCGATACTTGGTTGCATCGCGTCGCCCTCAACCTCTGCTACGACCGGCTGCGGCGCCGGCGCGAAGTGGCCTACGCCGAGCCGCCGGAGCAGACAGACGACGGGCCCGGTCCCGACCGTGGGCTGCTGGCGTTGGATACGGGGCGGCGTGTCGCCCAGGCGCTGATGGCCTTGCCGGACCGTCAGCGGGAGGCGGTGGTGCTGTGCCACTACCAGGACCTCGGCAACATCGAAGCCGCCGCGGCGATGGGGCTGAGCGTCGAGGCCGTGGAGAGTTTGCTTGGCCGCGGCCGCCGGGCGCTGCGCGCGGCGCTGATCGATCTGAAGGAGGGACGGAATGACTCCTGAGCGCTTCGAAACGCTTGCCGACGCGTACGGCGGGAATGTCGCCCGTTGGCCGGCTGGAGACCGCGACGCGGCCGCGACCCTCATGACGACGGATCCAACCTGGGCCCAGGCGGTGCTGGCGCGCGCCGGCGATCTGGACGCCGCGTTGGCGAGTTATACGACGCCGAGTGGTTCGCCAGGTCTTGCCGATCGCATCGTGGTGACGGCGCCCCGACCCCGGGCGCGCTGGGTTGGTTGGCTGCTGCCGGCGGGAATGGGCGTGGGTCTGGCGACGGCCTGCGCGGCGGGCGTTCTTCTCGGCGCACAGCTTCAGGCGTCGGCGCCGGCGTCGGGCGTCTCCGAGGCCGACGCCTTCATGACTGCCGTGAGCGACGAGGACATGGGCCTCTATTTGGATGACGACGCATGAACACCCGCCCTGTCCTGATCGGCGCGCTCTTCGTCTCCTTGGCGCTCAACGTCTTTATCGGCGGCGCCTTTGTCGGCGCTCATCTGACGGAGGCGAAGGCGCAGCGCCCCCACACGGCTCGGGCGGAGCCAGGTCAGAGGAACCCTGTCACGGTCGCCGTTCGGGAATTGTCGCCGGAGCGGCAGGCCGCCTGGCGGGCGGAGACCCCGGCCTACGCCCAGACCTACGGTCCCAAGGTTCGCGAAGCGCGGCAGCTGGTGCGCGCCACCTTGCGCGGTTTGGGCGACGAGCCGTTCGACCCCGAGGCTGCGATGGCCAACCTGGCGCGGGCGCGGGCGCTGGAGCTGGAGGGCCGCACGGCGATGGACCGCCGGCTGGTGTCCTTCGCCGCGACCCTGCCGCAGGCTGAGCGTCGGGCGTTCGGCGAGGCGCTAGCGCGCCCGCGCCTAGGCCGCGGCGGCGGCGCTGGGGACGGAGGTGGGGTGGCTCTGCCGAACCGGTAGGGCGAAGCTGGCGGTGGTGCCCTGGCCTGGCGTGCTCTTCAGGTCCAACAACCCGCCGTGCATCTCGACAAGCGACTTGGTCAGGGCAAGGCCGAGGCCGGTCCCTTGGGTGGTCTTCGAATGCTGGCTTTCCACCTGCTCGAAGGGGCGGGCCAGACGCTCGAGATCGGAAGATGAGATCCCGATGCCGGTGTCCTGAACGCTGATCCGCACCCGCTCCCCCCGTGGGTCTTCACGGCGTTCGCCGCGGATGGTCACGCGACCGCCGCGCGGGGTGAACTTGATGGCGTTGGACAGGAGGTTGAGCAGCACCTGCTTCACAGCCCGGTGGTCCGCCTCGACGTCGGGCAGATCGATGAAGTCGAGAATCAGGCTGAGGCCGGCCGCTTCGGCGCGGTTGCGCACCAGCCGCAGGGCGTCTTCGGCGATTTCTTCAAGACAGACCGGCTCGAAACGCAGCGTCAGCTTGCCGGCCTCGATCTTGGACATGTCGAGGATATCGTTGATCAGCGCCAGCAGGTGCTGACCGGAGGAGAGGATGTCGCGGCAATAGTCCCGGTAGCGGACGTCGCCCAGCGGACCATACATCTCGCCGGCCATGATTTCGGAGAAGCCGTTGATGGCGTTCAGCGGCGTGCGCAGCTCGTGGCTCATGTTGGCGAGGAATTCGCTCTTGGCCTGGCTGGCGCCCTCGGCGCGGATCTTTTCGGCCTCGTATTTGCGCGCCAGCTCCGACAGCTGCTCCTGGCTCTGCTCCAGATTGATGACCGCGCGGCGGAGCTCCTCCTCCTTGATCCGGCGGGCCTCCTCCTGGGTCTTCAGCACGGTGATGTCGGCTGCAGTGACCACCAGGCCGCCTTCAGCGGTGGGGCGCTCGGAGATCTGCACCCAACGGCCGTCCGACAGTTCCGCCTCGCGTACGCCACGACGGCCGCCCGGCGCGGGATACTCTTGACGGATCGACAGACGCGCGGCGCGTTCGACCTGCTCGCGTCCGACCCCAGACTTCAGGATGTCCGCTTCG
Organism: uncultured Phenylobacterium sp.; assembly: GCA_964575195.1. Lineage (GTDB taxonomy): Bacteria > Pseudomonadota > Alphaproteobacteria > Caulobacterales > Caulobacteraceae > Phenylobacterium. Next base: position 101,580 of record CAZNPJ010000005.1, on the reverse strand, counting down.
AGCTGGAAGTAGTTGCGGAAGTTCTTGTTGCACATCACCAGGCGACCGTTCCGGTCCCACAGGACGAAGGCCTCCGACGTGCTTTCGATGGCGTCGCGCAAGCGGCTCTCGGCCGACTGGGCGCGGGCCTGGGCCAACCGCTCCTCGGTGACGTCGAGCGCCACGCCGATGATGCGGGCGAAGCCGCCTTCCGGGCTGTCGCCGAAGCCGCGGCCTCGGAAATCGATCCAGACGGGCCGGGCGCCGGCGATCGGCGGCACGCGGAACGAGACGTCGAAATCCCCATAGATGGCGGCGGTGGACAGCGCGTCGCGCATGTCGTCGCGATGGCCGGGCGCGACCCGGTCCAGCACCTGCTGACCATCCACGAGACCCGAACGCCAGCCGAATAACGAGGCGGTGACCTCGGACATGAAGATCTGATCTGTCGCCAGATCCCACTCCCAGATGCCGCAGCGCGCCGCCTCGACCGCCATCCGGAACCGTTGCTCGCTGTCGACGCGGGCGGCGTGGATACGTTCCACACGCTGTGTTTCCTGGATCAACAGAGCGCCCAAGGCGATGGCTGCGGCGATCGGCGCCAGGAGCCAGGCGGCGAGCTCAAGTTTGCCCGGCGCCAGCTGGTCCAGCCGGACCAGCCCGACGACCCCCAGCAGCATCAGCAGCAGGATGACGGCAAGGATGGCGGGGCGCGAGAAACGACGCAGGAGAGACGCACGACCGCGCCCACGCCGCTCCGGCGTGACTCCCGCGATGTTTTGCCCCCCGCGTTCGGCCAAAGCCGCCGCTCCCTAACAGTCCGCCCCCAGGCAGATTGGCCCGAAGCGGAAGTCTATGCTGATCCGCCGCCCACGGTCACCGTGAGCGATCGACGCATCAGTTCAGCGCCCGAGTGGCCAATTCGTAAACGTTCTTCGACAAGCCTTCGATCGCGACAATCCGCTCCAATTCCGCGCGCATCAGCTTACCCAATTCGGGTTTGAGCCGCTTCCAGCCGCCGAGCGGGTCGACCAACCGGGCGGCGGTCATTGGATTGAACCGGTCGACCGCAATGATCTGATCCGCGAGGAATCGATAGCCCGCGCCGCTGGGATCGTGGAACCGGGCCGGATTGAAGTTGGCGAAACTCGACACCAGCGCGCGAAGGCGGTTGGGGTTCTTCTCGTCGAAGGCGGGGTGCGCCGTCAGGCCCAGGATGCGGCCGGCGGCCTCTTCGCTGGGATCGCGGGCCTGGAGCGCGAACCACTTGTCGATGACCAGCGGCTCATCCCGCCAGCGCTCGTAGAAGTCCGCCAGCGCTTCCTCGTAGAGCGGCCCTCCGATCAGCATCAGGGCGTTCAAGCCACCGATCATGTCGGTCATGTTGATCGCCGCGCGATAGTGGCCGAAGGCGATGTCGGCGATCTCGCTGCGTGGATTGGCGGCCATCAGGTCGAGCGCGGCGTTGCGCAGGGCGCGGCGGCCTGCGCCCGCGGCGTCGGGCGAAAATTCGCCGAGGTCCTGCAGGCCGGTGTGGATGTGACGGAGCTGGTCGGCGAGATGGAGCGCCAGGCGCAGACGTAAGGCGTCGCGCGCCTTGTGGATGGCCGCCGGGTCCACCGGACTGCGCAGCAGGGCGAGGTCCGTCTCGGCGGGCAGGGCCAGCAGCAGAGCTTTGAACGCGGGGTCCGAGGCCTGGTCCGAGAGGGCGCGGCCGACGGCCTCCGCGTAGCGTTCCTCGCCCACCTCGTTGGGCCGGCCTGCGGCGCGGGAGAGGATCAGATCGGCGGCCAGGTCCTGACCGGCCTCCCAGCGGTTGAACAGGTCGGGGTCCGAGGCCAGCTGGACATAGCGCGCCTTGGGTTCGGCATCGGTCGTCATCACAACGGGGGCGGAGAAGCCGCGCAGCGCCGAGACGACCGGCGGGCTGTCGACGCCGGTCAGGGTCACCTTCATCTCGGGCTTGTCGAGGACGATGACCGTCTCGTCCATCGCCTGGCCGTCGCGGGCGAAGGCCTGGGTGCGGCCATCGTGGTCGAGCAGACCCACGGTCACCGGGATCGGCAGCGGACGCTTTTTGTCCTGGCCGTTGGTCGGCGGATTGTTTTGGGTCAGCGTCAGTTCGAGCGACCGGGCCGCGGCGTCATAGGTTCCGGCCACCGAGATACGCGGCGTGCCCGCCTGTTCGTACCAGGCGAAGAAGTCGGACAGATCGCGCCCAGAGACCTCGGCGAAGCATTCGATGAAGGCCTCCACGGTCGTGGCGTGGCCGTCCCAGCGGTCGAAGTAGAGGTCCATGCCTTTCCGGAACGCCTCGGCCCCGATCAGGGTCTTCAGCATGCCGATGACCTCGGCGCCCTTCTCGTAGATCGTCGCCGTGTAGAAATTCTCGATCTTCATGTAGGCCGACGGGCGGACCGGGTGGGCGAGGGGCCCTTGGTCCTCGGCGAACTGCCGCGCGCGCAGGGCCTTCACGGACTTGATCCGCTGCACCGCCTCGCCGCGCATGTCCGCGCAGAAGCCCTGCTCGCGGAAGACGGTCAGGCCCTCCTTCAGGCAGAGCTGGAACCAGTCGCGGCAGGTGATGCGGTTGCCGGTCCAGTTATGGAAATACTCGTGCGCGACGACCGCCTCGATCCGCTCGTAGTCCACATCGGTCGCGGTAGCGGGGTCGGCCAGCAGGAGCGACGAGTTGAAGACGTTGAGCCCCTTGTTCTCCATCGCGCCGAAGTTGAAGTCGCGGACCGCCACGATCATGAACAGGTCGAGGTCGTACTCGCGGCCGTAGGCGTCCTCGTCCCACTTCATCGAACGCTTCAGCGCATCCATCGCGTAGGCGGCGCGGGGCGCCATGCCTGGATCGACGTAGATGCGCAGGTCGACGACGCGCCCGCTCATGGTGGTGAGCCTGTCCTCGAGCACGTCCAACTCGCCTCCCACCAGGGCGAACAGATAGCTGGGCTTGGGGAAAGGATCGTTCCAGACGGCGAAGTGGCGGCCGCCCGGGAGATTGCCCTTGTCGATCAGGTTGCCGTTGGCCAGCAGGTGGCGGATCGTCGTGTCGGCCTCAATCCGCACCGTGTAGCGCGAGAGCACGTCGGGGCGATCGGGCCAGAAGGTGATCTTGCGGAACCCCTCGGATTCGCACTGGGTGCAATAGCGGCCGCCGGACATGTAGAGGCCTTCAAGCGCCTTGTTGTTCTCCGGGTCGATCTCAACCTCGGTCTCCAGCACGAAGGCGTCCGGAGCGTTCGGGATCGTCAGATGCTCGGCGTCGATCGTCCGCTCGGCGTCGGACAGCACGCGCCCGTCGATCGCCACCGACAACGGCTTCAGGCGCTCGCCATTGAACACCAGGGGTTCTGCGTGGTCGCCGTTGCGGCGGACCGATAGCCGGGCCTTCACCTTGGTGGCGTTCGGGGCGAGGTCGAAACTGAGATGGACCTCGTCCACCAGGAACGCGGGCGGACGGTATTCGGAGAGCTGGATCGGTTGGGGCGTATCTGTGCGCATGCCCTCATCTAGGCGCGGGACTGCGGCGGCGCCAAGGCGTCCGGCGCCTTCGCCCGTCGCCCGGCGCCGTCGGGCTTGCGAAGGTCACGCCATCGACCCATTGCTACATCCTGCGGTCCGAGGGCCGCGCTGGTGGGCGGGTGTCGATGCGGGCGACGATCAAGGACGTGTCGGACATGGCGGGCGTCTCGATGAAGACGGTCTCCCGCGTGCTCAACAACGAGAAGTACGTGTCCGAGAAAACCCGCCAGCGCGTCGAGCGCGCGATGGCGGAGCTGAACTTCCAGCCCAGCGTCGCGGCGCGCATCCTGGCGGGCAAGCGCAGCTATCAGATCGCCCTGATCTACGACAATCACAGCCCCCACTATATCCACCAGATCCAGACCGGGGTCTGGGCGCGCTGCCTGGAGGAGGGCGTGCGCCTGCTAGCTCAACCCACGGACGTCGGCTCGACCCTGCTGGCGCGGGAGATCGGCGGACTGATCGACCAGACCCAGGTGGATGGCGTGATCCTGTCGTCGCCGGTGACCGATGCGGCGGCGGCGCTTGAGGAGCTTGAGCGGCGGGGCGTGCCCTATGTCCGCATCTCACCCGGCACCGAACATGAGCGCAGCTCATCGGTCTCAATGGACGACGTCCAGGCCGCCGATGACATGACCAGCCACCTGATCGCCCTGGGTCACCGGCGGATCGGCTTCGTCATCGGCCACACAAACCACACCGCCAGCGACTTGCGACTGTTCGGCTATCGCCGCGCCCTGGATCGGGCTGGCTTGGCGTATGAGCCGAAGTACGTGCGTCCGGGGGCCTTCGATTTCGCGTCCGGCGAGGCGGCGGCCGACGTCATGCTGGACCTGCCGCAGCCGCCGACCGCGATCTTCGCCAGCAACGACGACATGGCCGCGGGCGTGCTGACCGTCGCCCATCGCCGCGGTCTGGCGGTGCCGGGGGATCTGTCGGTGGCCGGGTTCGACGACACGGCGCTCGCCAGCCAGCTCTGGCCGCCGCTGACCACCGTGCGCCAGCCGACGCGGGATCTGGCGTTCGCCGCCGCCGGGTTGCTGTTCGACGCTCAGGGCGACATCGTGCACCGGCGGCTGCCGCACGAACTGGTGCTGCGCGGCTCGACGGCCGCGCCGCGCAAACCCTAGGCGATCAGGAACGCAGCCGCCGCGGCGGCCAGCGCCAAGGCGACCACCGTGGCGACGATGATCACCAGCAGGGGCCGCAAGCCCTCCTGCGTCAGCGATTGCATGTTCGAACGGACCCCCGTGGCGGTGACGGCGAAGGCGAGGAGCCAGGTGCTGGCCTGGACCGAGGCGGTGGCGACGGCGGCCGGGATGACCCCCAGCGAGTTGATCCCCACCAGACCGAAGAAGCCGACCACGAACCAGGGCAGGACATAGCCGGCGATCTTCGACCCCGGCTCGCGCGGGATGAACACCGCCACGGCCATCATCGCTGGCGCCAGCAGGGCGACCCGGGCCAGTTTCACGATCGTGGCGGTCTCGCCGGCCGCGGGGGAGAAGGAATAGCCCGCGCCCACGGACTGGGCCACGTCGTGGATCGAGGCGCCCAGCATGAAGCCCGCCTGCAGGTCGTCGAAGTTCAGGTGATGCGCCAGGATCGGGTAGAGGGTCATGGCGACGGCGCTCATGGCCGAGATGCCGACCAGGACCAGGGTCAGCTGCGCCTGGCTGGCGCGGCGTTCGCCAAGCAGGCTCGCAAACGCCATAGCCGCCGACGCGCCGCAGATCGCCACCGCCCCGCCGCAGAGAGCGCCGAACGCCGCCGTGAATCCGAGCAGTCGCGCGGAGAGGACGCCGATCGACAGGGTGACGCCCACAACGACGATGACGGCCAGCAGCGCGATCGGTCCAAGCTCAACGATCTGGCCTAGCGTGACGCGCGCCGCCACGAACACGATCCCCCAGCGCAGCAGGGTGCGCGACGCGAAGGCCAGGCCTGGCGCCAGTCGGACGTCGGTGCCCAGGAAGTTCAGCGCCAGGCCGAACAGCAGGCACATCAGGGTCAGCGGCGCGCCGTAGTGGTCGGAGACATAGGCCGCCGCCAGGGTGGCGAGCACGGTGACGGCGAGGCCCGGCAGGATTCCCCGGACGCCTGCCGCCGGAAACACAGCGCTGTCACTCACGAAAAGACCCCTTCGGGCGGAGGGCGCTTGCCAAGGCCGCGTCCGCTCTCCTATCAATATGACAACGCTATCATATGGCGGCGCCGGGGCAACCAGGGCCAATTCGGCGGCGATTGCCCCCGGACTGGCCGCCGGACGACGCGAAAGTCTCAGGGCGGTGACGTAGACACATGACAATTCTCCCGGCGCCATCGCCGAGCCGTCCGCTGTATGCCGGCGGCCCCGAGGTTTCCCCCATCGCGTGGGGTATGTGGCGGTTCGCCGGCGACGACGTCGCCGCCGCCGAGGCGCGGGTCCAAGCGGCGCTGGACGCCGGTGTCACGCTGTTCGACACGGCCGACATCTATGGCCCCGACAACGGCGAGCCGTTCGGCGCGTCGGAGGCGTTGCTGGGGCGGGTGTTCCAGGCCAACCCCGGACTGGCGAAGCGCATGGTGATCGCCACCAAGGGCGGCATCTCGATGGGCGTCCCTTACGACTCGAGCGCGGGCTACCTGACCTCGGCGATCGACGCCTCGCTGCGCCGCATGGGCGTCGACCACGTCGCGCTGTGGCAAATCCATCGGCCCGACATGCTGACCCATCCCGCCGAGATCGGCGCGGCCCTGGCGGCGGCGCACCAGGCGGGCAAGATCGGCGCGGTCGGGGTGTCGAACTTCACCCCGTGGCAGGTCGAGGCGCTGGCCGTGCACCTGCCGATGCCGCTGGTGTCCTGCCAGCCGGAATTCTCACCCCTGGCGATCGCACCGCTCACCGACGGCGTGCTGGACCAGGCCATCGCTCGCGGCATGACCGTGCTGGCGTGGTCGCCCCTGGGCGGCGGACGGCTGGCCAACCCGACGACCGACCGCAGCCACGCCGTGGCCGCAGCGCTGGACGTCAAGGCGGCTGAGGCCGGTGTCAGCCGGGCCGCCGCCGCCTACAGCTGGATCATGGCGCACCCGAGCCGCGCCATCCCCATTGTTGGAACTCAATCCCCGGCGCGCATCGCCGAGATTCCCGACGCTTTCAAACCCCGTTGGACGCGGGCCGAGTGGTACGCGGTCCTCGTCGCCTCCATGGGAGAGCCACTGCCATGACCCGTCCCCCCTGTGAGATCAGCTGGTTCTCGGCGCTTTGCGACGATGACTACGAGTTCCTGGGCGTGCCCGACCCGATGCTGAAGTCCAGCTGGGAGCACTGCCGGGATATCGTCATGCAGGCCGAGGCCGGCGGCTTCGACAATATCCTGCTGCCGTCGGGCTATGAGCTGGGCATCGACACCACGGCCTTCGCCGCCGGGATCGCGCCCATGCTGACGCGCATGCGCCTGCTGATGGCCGTACGGATCGGCGAGATGTGGCCCCCGCAGCTGGCGCGCCAGATCGCCACCATCGACCGGATGCTGGGCGGCCGGCTGACGGTGAACATCATCTCCTCCGACATGCCCGGCGAGAAGCTGGCGTCGGGGCCGCGCTATGCCCGCACGGTCGAGGCGATGAGCATCCTGAAGACCATGCTGAACGGCCAGCCGCTGGATCATGACGGCGAGTTCTGGAAGCTGAAGCTGGATCCACCGCGCGTCACCACGGTCTCGGGCAAGGCGCCGCTGCTCTATTTCGGCGGCCTTTCGGAAGACGCTCGCGAGGCGGCGGCCAAGGGCTGCGACGTGTTCCTGATGTGGCCGGACAAGAAGGAGACGGTCGCCGCGATCATCGCCGATATGACCGCCCGCGCCGCCAAGTACGGGCGCACCCTGAAGTTCGGCTACCGCGCCCACATGATCGTGCGCGATACCGAGAGCGAGGCGCGCGCCGCGGCCGACCGTCTGCTGTCGAAGCTGGACGCGGCGACCGGCGACGCGATCCGCGCCAAGTCGCTGGATTCCACCTCGGCGGGCGTTCAGGCCCAGGCGGCGTTGCGCGATAGCGCGGCGGACGACGGCTACGCGGAAGCCAATCTCTGGACCGGGGTGGGCCGCGCGCGGTCCGGCTGCGGCGCGGCGATCGTCGGCGATCCGGATCAGGTGTTGGCCAAGCTGAACGACTACCGCGACATGGGTATCGAGGCCTTCATCCTGTCGGGCTATCCCCACGCGACCGAGGCGGATCTCTTCGCCCGCCACGTCCTGCCGAAGATCGAGCACGGCCCGCTCGTCGCCTGAGGACCTGCGGCTGAAACTCTCCTCGCCTGCGGGCGAGGAGAGGCGGTCGCCCGCGCCTAGTGAGCCATTCCCAATGGGACCTCGCCCCGCTCGCCATCGACCAGGGTGATGTTCGGCAGCATCAGGTGGATCCAGCCCAGGGCCAGCAGATAAGAGACCGCCGCGAACAGGAACAGCGGCAGGTAGCCCAGGCCGGCGGCCAGAACCATGCCGGCGATCTTCAGGATCGCCATCCCGCCGATGTTGCCGCTGAACACGCCGAAGCTGGTCATCCGGCCGATCTTGGACTTCTCCGTGACGTCGGTGATGAGGGCGAAGAGGTTGGTCGAGAAGCCCTGGTGGGCGGCCAGCACCATCGCCAGGATCGCCGCCGCGGCCACCGGGCTCTGAGCCAGCAGGGCGACAGGCATTGGCAGAACCAACAAGCCGCTGATTAGCATGGCCGTCTTGCGCACCCGGTTGACCGGCACGCCGCGGGCCAGGAAACGGGTCGCCAACGCGCCGCTCACCAGAGAGCCTACCGCCGCGCCGCCGTAGGCCAGGGCGAGGTAAGGGGCGAGCCCGAGGCCCGATAGGCCGAACTGGCGATGCAGGAAGTCCGGCATCCAGAACAGCAGCAGCCACCAGGTCGAATCGCTCAGGAACTTGGCGCCGGCGACCGCCCAGCCTGCACGCTCGCGCAGGATGGAGCGCGGCGGTGCGGCCCCGGCCACGGGCGCGACCTTGGCGGTGTCGCCGAAGTTGATCCCTCGCGTCGTGGCCAGCCACGCGACCGACCAGACCACGCCCGCCAGGCCGGCCAGGACGAAGGCCCCGCGCCAGCCGAACGGGACGGCGATCAGGGGAATGATGAAGGGCGCGCTGATGGCGCCGAAGCTGGCGATGGCGTTCTGCAGACCCACGCCGGTTGAGCGCATGTGCGGCGGGAAAATGGTGGCGATGGTCTTGATCGCCGTGGGCGTGACGGCGGCCTCGGTGGCGCCCAGGCCGATGCGGCAGAGCGTGAACTGCACCAGCGAGTGGGCCCAGCCGTGGAACAGAGCCGCAAGGCTCCAGGTGAAAACCGCGATGGGGTTGGCCCACTTGACGCCGAGCTTGTCCACCAACGGGCCCGCGCCCAGCAGGGCCACGGCGGTCGCGCCCTGGAACCAAGCGCCCAACGTGCCGTAGTCGTCGTCGGTCCAGCCCAGTTCGGCGGCCATTTCCGGCTTCAGAACCGAGATGATCTGCCGGTCCACCAGGGCCAGGATGCCGGACATCGCCAGCAGGGCGAACAGGATCCAGCGCATACGCAGGGACGGGAATTCGCCGCCGGGGGCCCGGTCCGCGCCGGCTGTATCAGTCGTCAAGCTCGCCTCTCCCCAAACGCTGCGCGCGCCCCGAGGTGCGCAACTTTTGCACTTGCTCCACCGCGCGGTCTGGGAGAATGCTCACAATAAGTCAGCGCTGTCATAATGATTTTGGGGAGGGGCGGTTGCCCGAAGTAGTGCGCTACGGCCTGGTCGGCACGGGCATGATGGGGGTCGAGCACCTCAACAACCTGGCGGTCACGCCGGGGGCTGTTGTCACGGCTATCGCCGACCCTGTCGCGACCTCCCTCGGCTGGGCGCGGGACGCCCTGGGCGACAAGGCCGGGCAGGCGGCGGCGTTCGCCGACAGCGCGGCGCTCGCCAAGAGCGGACTGGTCGACGCCGTGATCGTGGCCAGCCCCAACAACACGCACCGTCGCGTTCTCGAGCCGCTGTTCGACGCCGGCCTTCCGATCCTCTGCGAGAAGCCGCTGGCGACGACCATCGATGATGCGCGCTGGATCGTGGAGCGCGCGACCCAGTCTCCGGCCCCGTTCTGGACGGCGATGGAATACCGCTACATGCCGCCGGCGGCGGCCTTCATCGAGGAGGTCCACGGCGGCCGCGTCGGCAAGCTGCACATGCTGTCGATCCGCGAGCACCGCTTCCCGTTCCTGGAAAAGGTCGGCGACTGGAACCGCTTCTCGTCCAACACCGGCGGGACGATGGTCGAAAAGTGCTGTCATTTCTTTGACTTGATGCGCCTGATCACCCGCTCCGAGGCCGTGCGTGTCTATTGCTCGGGCGCGATGGACGCCAACCATCTGGATGAGCGTTACGATGGGCGGACGCCCGATATCATCGACAACAGCTTCACCACGGTCGATTTCGCCAATGGCGTTCGGGCCATGCTGGACCTCTGCATGTTCGCGGACGGCGCCGAAAACCAGGAAGAGATCACGGCGGTCGGCGATACGGCGCGATTGGATGTTTTAATTCCTAGTGGTTTGATCGTATATTCGCCGCGGGTCGGGTTCCGCAATCCGAAGCAGGTCGAAAAGCGCGTCGTCGACGTGGACGAGACTGCGCTGAAGGTCGGCACCCACCACGGCTCGACCTTCTACGAGCACCAACGGTTCAACGCCGCCGTCCGGGGGCAGGGACCCGTCGAGGTGACGGCGCGGGACGGGCTGATGGCCGTCGCCATCGGCACGGCCGCCGAGATCAGCGCGCGCGAGAAGCGCGTCGTTGAAATGAGCGAGCTGGGTTTCTGAACGACGAGATTTTGTACCGAAGAGCGTTTCAGACTGGTCGCGATATGACAGCGCCAGACATTTGAAATAACACACAAAAACAACGACCCCGGGGGACGTGATGAACAAGATTGCACTGATTGGCGGGGCTGCGGCCTCGGTATTGCTGTTGGCGGCCCAGCCGGCCCTGGCCCAGACGGGCGGCGATGAGGCTGTGAGCCTGACCGAGATCGTCGTCACCGCGCAGAAGCGTGAAGAGAAGCTGCAGGACGTGCCGGCGGCCGTCTCGGTGATCTCGGGCGACGCCCTGGCCGCCCGCGGCTCGGTGAACCTGGAAAGCGCCCAGTACCTCGTGCCCACCCTGAACTTCCGCAAGTCGGGCACCACGATCAACCAGACCCTCTTCCTGCGTGGCGTCGGCACCTCGACCTTCTCGATCGCGGGCGAACCGTCGATTTCCACCGTCGTCGACGGCGTGGTGTTCAGCCGCGCCGGCGAGGCGTTCAGCGACCTGATCGACGTCGAGCGTATCGAGGTGCTGCGCGGGCCGCAGGGCACCCTGTTCGGCAAGAACACCTCCGCCGGCGTGATCAACATCGTCACCAAGCGGCCGGGCAACGAGCTCGGCGGCTATCTGGAAGGCGGCGCCTTCAGCAATGGCGGCGAGTATCGCATCCGCGCCGGCGTGGACGTGCCCTTCAGCGACACCGTCAAAGGCCGCTTCACCGGCTTCTACGGGACCTATGGCGGCAACCTGCGCAACGTCACCCTCGACAAGCGGGTGAACGGTTACGAGCACTGGGGCTTGCGCGGCGTGGTCGTGGCCAACCCGAGCGAGGCGCTGGAGCTTACGGTCATCGCCGACTATCGCGAGAGCGACGACGACTGCTGCGCCGAACTGATCGGCACCGTGCCGTCGAACCTGACCGCGACCGTCCTGCCGACGCCGCAAGGCGACCGCACCCGGCGGCTGGCTCAGGACCTGGTGACCTCCACCAAGGAAAAGAGCGGCGGCATCTCGCTGCAGGCCGACTGGACCGTCGGTGAACAGGTCGTCACCTACATCGGCTCGTACCGCGAGTACGACAACACCGAGATCCGTGACGGTGATTGGCTGCCCCGCGCCTACGTGGGCTTCAACCAGCTTCACGACCGCGGGCCGCAGACCAGCAACACCTTGACCCAGGAACTGCGTCTGACGTCGCCGGCGGATCAGTTCGTCTCTTACGTCCTGGGCGCCTACTACTCGCGCGCCGAGACCGACCGCACCTTCACCCGTGACGACATCGTCTGCAGCCTGACGCCCGCGCCGACGGTGCTGACGCCCTGCACCGCTGCCGGCACGGTGGTGACCCGGCCCACGGGCACGGCGACGTTCGGCTCGGTGTTCAAGAACTACGCCTTGTTCGGTCAGGGCGTGGTCAATGTCAGCGAGCGGCTGCGCCTGATCGGTGGCCTGCGCTACACGGCCGACAAGCTGGCGGTCTACCACCAGCGGGTCACCACCCTGGCGGGCCCCGGCATCCAGCCCAGCTTCGGACCGTTCGCGGACAGCACCTCCAACGACAATATCTCGGGCAAGGCGGGCGTTCAGTACGACCTGGCCGAGACCTCGACCGCCTACGCCACCTATTCGCGGGGCTACAAAGGTCCGGCCTACAACATCTTCTACAACCTGACCGCCACCGGCACGAATGTGATCGAGGCGGAGACGGCCGACAGCTACGAAGTCGGGCTGAAGAACACGCTGCTGGATGGCCGGCTGGTCCTGAACCTCGCCGCCTACTATGCGAAGTACCATAACTTCCAGGCCAACAACCCGGATACGGTCGCCGGCGTCCTCGTCACCCGCTTCACCAACGCCGGGACGATCTCGACCCGCGGCGGCGAACTGGACTTCCTGTTCCGGCCCATGGCCGACCTGAACCTCTCCGGCGGCCTGGCCTACACGGACGCCAAGGTCGACCAGTTCAAGGTCCCGACCAACGGCGTGGTCACCGGCGTCGTGCCCTCGGGCACCCAGCTGGGTTACGCGCCGAAGTGGAAGGGTTCGGTGGCCATCGACTACCGCATCCGCGACGTCGGCCCGGTGGACGTGATCCTGGGCGCCCAGGGCTCGTTCCAGTCGAAGCAGATCGCCCAGTTCGACGCCTCGGCCGTCATTCGCAATGCGACGACGATCGACAGCTACGGCCTGGTGGACCTGTCGGCCGGCATCGCCGATCGCGACGACCGCTACCGCGTCATGTTCCAGGTGAAGAACCTGTTCGACACCAGCTTCGCCTCGGCGATCACCAGCGGCGGACCGGGCGGCAGCTACCGCTACCTGATCCCGCGCGAAGCCGACCGCTACTACGGCGTGACGGCGCGGGTGAACTTCTAAGCCTCAGCCAAGTCTCTGGACGACTGCCGGCCGGGCGCCCTGCGCGCCCGGCCGCTTTCGTTTGGGGTCAGGCCACGCGGGCTTGGCGGCGGCGCAAGCCGGCGCCGGCCAGCCCGAAGCCCATGATCATCAGCGCCCAGGTTGCAGGCTCCGGCACAGCGGCGACGTCGTTGAAGCCGGTCACAAGACCCTGGTTCCAGTCATAGGGATAGGCGCTGAAGCGGCTATTGGTGACGCCGTCGTTGCGATCCACATCCAGATAGAGGTCGCCTGGCGAGAAGCCGTCGAAGGTGCGCACAGTGAGCAGCAGATTTCGACCCGCGGCTGGCGCGTAGTTGAAGGCGGTCGAAAGGCTGAAATTGAGACGCCCGTTGGTCAGCGTCGGCAGGACGCCGTCGAACACCTTGGTGAAGCCGCTGTCAAACCACGGCGCGCTGTTGTTGGTGTCGAAGGTGTCCACCGCCGCCGAGGTCGTCGAGAGGTAGATCTCAAACGTCCCGTCCCGAGGCGTCGTGCTGTCCTGGTCCAGGGTGCTGTAGAAGCTGATCGTGTCGATGGTCAGCGGACCGGCGAAACTCGCGGCGCTGTAGACCTGTTGGAAGTAGTAGCCGCCGAACGCCGACCCGAACGGGATGCTGTTCGAGCTGTCGGCGGCGCCGATCACGAGGGCCTGGGCCGGGGCGGCCGCGACGCCGAGGCTAAGGGCGGCGACCGCGCCCAAGACAAGCTTCTTCATACGTAAATCCTCACCATGCTGGCTCCCCGATCGCACCCGGGCGGGTGCTCGCCGCCCACCACGGCCAGGGTCGCGGGGCAGCGCTTAGCGACCGCGTGTGACGTGCGATTGATGGTTTGTTGACCATCCGCCCGCGGGCGGCGGCGCGGGTTAGGCTGTGAGCGCCAGGGGCGGGGCGGTGTTGTCCGCCACAAGGCCACTGTAGAGACGGGTCAGCGCCTCGAAGGTGGCGTCCCAGCCATGTCGGGTCTCGGCGCGGAGGCGTGCGGCGCGGCCGACCGCGGCGATATCGCGGGCGAACAGCGCCTCGATCGCCGCCGCCAGGCCAGCTGGCTCGACCGTTTCGGCAGGCTGACCCACCTGCGTGTCGATCAGTTCGCCGACCCCGCCGCGTCGGGCTCCGACCACCGGCAGACCGGCGGCCATGGCTTCGAGAACGAACAGGCCAAAAATCTCGTTCTCATTGGCGTGCAGCGCGGCGTCGCAGGAGGCCAGGAGCGCGGCCAGTCGGACAGGGTCGCGTTCGAAGTCCAGGCTGACAACACCCGGCGACCAGGTCATGTCCTTGCCGGCGCCGACGAGCAACAGCTTGTAGGGCGCGCCGAGGCGCTCGACCGCCGCGACCATCGACTCAATGTTCTTTTCCCGGGCCGGGCGGCCTGCAAACACGAGCAGGCGGGTGTCGGCGGACAGGCCCAGCCGGCGGAGAAGCTTGTCCCGGTCGCCCCGATCCGGCCGGAAGAGATCGGTGTCGACGCCCAGCTGCTGGATCGACAGGCGGTGGACGCCGGCGTCGGCGAGGCGCGCGGCCATGTGGCGGCTGGGCGCCACCACGTGATCGAACCGCTGATAGGCCTGGGCCCAGAAGCTGAAGGTCGGCGCCTCGGCCCATTCGCCGAAGTGGAGTGCGGCCAGCGCCGCGGCGTCGGTATGGCAGAAACCCACCACGGGCACGCCAAGTGCGTCGCCGGCGTTCAGCGCCGCGTGGCCCGGAACGAAGACGTCCCCGGCCTCGATCACATCCGGTTCCAGCACGCGAAGTACGTTGTCCCACCGGGAGAGATTGGCGGGCATCCGATAGCCGTTGCCGAACGGCAGACGGGTCGCGGCGACGGTGACTAGGCCCTCGGCCTCGACGCGGGTGCGGGCCCCCGGCACCACGAGCGTGTGACGGATGTCGGGGCGCCGGCGCGCCAGCCACGCGCGCTTGGCCATGAGGTAGCGCTTCACGCCGCCGGACTGCGGCGCATACATCATGGTGGTGTCGACGAGATGGAAGGCGCCGCGCCGAGCGCCGACCTGGACCGTCGATGCCTCCGGCTCAAGGCGGATGAGGTTGTCGCCGGTTTCAGTAGCGGCGGTGATGTCGAACACGCGGCCCGATCTCCGTTCGAATCTGAAAGTTGTGGGCCTGTTTGGCGACGCCATCGTGAACGCGGGGCGCCGCCCTTTCGGACGAAGGGCGCTAGCCATCGCCGGACGGTGCGGGCGTTTCGTGAGCAGCCGGGCCAGTGGCGTCATCGTTCGCTCTGCGATCGGCCAGCGTTGCGGCCTCGCGCCACATGTCATCGTCCATGGCGGCGCTTTCAAGGCTCGAGCGCAACACACGCGCAACGGTTGTCATGGGCGCAGTCCCGAGGAGATCCGTCGCCCGATAATCCCTCGCGGCGGCGGAGGTTGCACCATCGCCGCCTCAGGCCGCCATCAGCGCGGGTCGTAGGCGCGGGCGATCTCGGGGCGGGCGGAAATGTCGGGAAGGAACTCGGGTTCTCGGCGGGCGCGGGCGGCCTGCTCATAGGCGTAGCCCAGCGCCAGCAGTCTGCCGTCGGACCATTCCGCTCCGAGGAAGGACAACCCAACCGGCAGACCGCGGGCATAGCCGGCCGGCACGGTCAGGTGCGGATAGCCCGAAACCGCCGGCAGTCGCGAGGGCGAGCCGAAGAACGGGCCGCCGTTCACCGGGTCGACAATCGACGGCGGGCCCCCGCTGGGCGCGACGATGGCGTCCAGCTTGCTCTCGCTCAGCATCCGGTCGAGCGCCTCGCGGGCCAGCCGACGCGCCGTGGCGCGCTTTTCCAGATAGGCGGGGTCGGTGATCGGCGGGGTCGCCGCCGCCGCCTCGAAGATTTCCTGGCCGAACAGGGGCGTCTCGCGCGGCTCGGCCTTGTTGAAGGCGATAAGGTCGTCCAGCGTCCGGGTCTTCACCGTCGCGGGCGTGGACGCCAGGTACGAATTGAGCGCAGCCTTGAACTCGGTGCGGAGCGTTTCCCCTTCCAGTTCGCCGATCTTGCTGCTCGTGGCGTCGTCGGGCCCCTTGATCTCGACAAGGACCGCGCCCTGAGCTTCCAGGGTCTTCAAGACGGCCGCGAAGATCTCGTCCGTCTGGGGTGATCGGCCTTTCCAGGGGAACCAGACGCCGATCCGAGCGCCCTTCAGCGCATCGGGTTTCAATCCCGCCAGGTAGTTGGTTTTGCGCGCATCGGCCTCGCGGGTCGCGGGATCGGCGGGGTCGCTGCCGGCGATCACATTCAGCATCGCGGCGGCGTCGGCCACGGTGCGGGTCATCGGCCCCGCCGTGTCCTGGGCAGGCGAGATCGGCACGATGTAGGTCCGCGAGACCAGCCCCACGGTGGGTTTCAGCCCGACGATGCCGTTCATGGCGGCCGGGCAGGTGACCGAGCCATCGGTTTCGGTGCCCACGGCGAAGGCGGCCAAGCCGGCGGCCACGGCCGCGCCGGAGCCGGACGACGAGCCGCAGGCGGTGCGATCCAGCCCATAGGGATTGCGCACCAGCCCACCCATGCCGCTCCAGCCGCTGACCGAGCGGGTCGAGCGGAAATTGGCCCATTCCGACAGATTGGTCTTGCCCAGCACGATGGCGCCGGCCTCGGTCAGCCGCGTCACGATGGGCGCGTCACGCCCGGTGACGTTGTCGACCAGGGCCAGGGAGCCGGCCGTCGTCGCCATGCTTCCGGACGTCTCGATGTTGTCCTTCAGCAGGATCGTCACCCCATGCAGAGGCCCCCGCACCTTGCCCGCCTTGCGCTCGGCGTCCAGCCGGCGGGCATCGTCCAGGGCCTTCGGATTCAGGGTCAGCACCGCGTTCAGCTTGGGCCCGGCGCGGTCGATCCGGTCGATGCGCTCCAGATAGGCCCTGACGAGCTGCTCGGAGGTGGTGCGCCCGTCCGTCAGCGCCGCCTGCTGCTCGCCGGCTGAGGCATAGGGGCTGAGGGGCTGGGCCAAGGCGGCCGACGCGATGGCGGTGAACGTAAGCGCCAGGACGGCGGACCGGATCATGCTGAGCTCCCCAAGGCTGACCACCTGTTGTAGCGCAGCCATGGCGCGCCGCGAGCCATGGGTGCGGCCTGATGCTCCAAAATCCGTCAGCGACCGGGAATTGCCCACATGCCGCGGGATTCGAGCCGGATTACAGGTACGCCATCAGCCCGACGCCGCCACGGCGGCAGGCGTATCCCAAGTGGCCAGGACACCGAACTGGCGCAACCGCCCGAACAGCCGCTGAAGGTTCATGAGGTTTTCAAGCACCATGCCGTCCATGGCGCGACGCATGCGGTCGGGCGCCAGGGCGATGAGGCCGCGTGGGCTGCGCGCACAGAGACCCTGCGCTTCGAGGGCGATCACATACCGACGCAAGGTTTCGCTGGAGAAGTTCACCTCGTCGGCGAGACGCCGGTTGCGCACCGGGCGGGCCGCCGCCATCGGATCGGCCGCCCACGCGGCGAGGAGGGCCGGCGAAAAGTCATCGGTGTTTGCGCGGATCATGGCGAGCAGGATGATGCCGTTTGTCGCGTCGCCCACCAGCGCCCCGAAGGCGTCGGCCACGCGCAGGATGTATTCCCAGATCAGTCGATTGGTGATCCTCAGCGGCGGCGCGGACCATCGCGGCGGCGGGGCGGACGATCTGGTCTGCGCGGAGGTCAGGATGCCCAGGTCGCGCATCTGGAGATAGAACGCCTGCAGTTGGTCGTGCCGTTGCGAGACGTTTGCGATCAGGCCGGGATGGGTGAGCGCCACGCGAGAGACCAGTACGCCCTTGGGCGTCATCTCCAGGGCGCCGAGGCGGACGAGGGCCTGGATGCGGCGGCGCGCCGTCTCGAACGGCATCCGAAGGGAATTCGCGACCGCGCTGATACTGACCGGTCGGCGCAGGGCGTACGGCGGCGCGGCGAAGATCGTTCCATAGGCGACCTGGAGTTCGGGATCGCTGCTGATCGGTGCGACGTTCGCCGACTGGATCGCGGCCAGCAGCAGCCCGTCGACGATGTCGCTGGCCTCCCGGCTCGCCGCCTCAACCCCCAGGACGAAGGACGCCGTGGCCGGCGCCACGCGCCACGCCAGCCGCAGCCGCGCCTCCGCATCCGAGAGGGGGGTGAGGATCATCGGCGGCTCGGGCCCAGACCCTTGAGCAACTCGGCTACGGCGACGTCGAGCTGGCTGTCCTTGCCGGAGAGCGTCTCGCCCAGCGGCCGCTCGACGCGGATATCGACGGGACGGGGATTGAGTTCCATGTCCTTGCCGTCCGCGCCTTGCACCCGGATGAACGGCACCCGGAGGTTCGATCCGTCGATCAGGCTCTGGCCGCCGGTGTAGATGATCCAGCCGGACGTCGGCACGCCCACCACCTTGCCCAGGCCGAGATAGCGATAGCCCTCGGTGAAATCCTCGGCGTCGGAGAGCGAGCTTTCGTTTGTCACCAGGATCGTGGGCAGTCCGAGCGCGCGCTGGCCGAGGTTCTGCCGGCTGGGGACCCCGAACAGGCCTCGCGGGGTCATGGTGAGGAAGTTCCGGCGGCTGAAGACGTCCAGGACGTAGCCGTTGACGAAGCCGCCGTTGTTGTTGCGGACGTCGATGACGACGCCCTCCTTGCCCTGGTTCTGCGCGTCGAGGTCCAGATAGAGCTGGTTCAGGCTGTCCGCGCTCATGTCCAGGATATGGACGTAGCCCAGCCGCCCGCCGCTGGCGCGTTCAACGTAGGCGCGGCGGTCATTGACCCATTGCCGGTAGAGCAGGCCCGCCGCCACCCCGGGCGCCACCGGTCGCACCACGGCCTGACGGTACGCGCCGCCGGTGGCGATCGTCAGGACGGTTCGCTTGCCGGCGCGGTCAAGCAGCAGGGCGTCCAGATTGACGCCCGCGCCGGCTGGCTTTCCGTCGACGGCTGTGAGGACGTCGCCGGGTCGGATCGACCCCTCGATGTCGGCGGGCCCGAGGGCGACCACCTCGCGCACCACCAGGCCGCGACCGGCCTCATATGCGTCTCGGTCGAAGCGCAGGCCCAGGTCGCCCACACGGGCCGCCGGTTGCGACCCGAAGCCGTCGCTCGGGCGGCTGATGCCCGAGTGCGAGGCGTTGAGCTCGCCGATCATCAGGTTGATCACCCGGCGGAGCTCGTCGGGGGTCTGAGCGCCCTGCGCAAAGGGCTCGAAGCGGGTGCGGAGCGCGGCCCAGTCCTGGCCGTGGAAGCTCTCGTCGTAGAAGTTGCGGTTGAGGATGGACCAAGCCTGGTCGAACACCACCTGCCGCTCGGCCTCGAAGCGCACGACCATCTCGCCTGACACCTCGATGAACCGAGGCTTGGGGCTCTCTATCGTGGTCGTGCTGACCCGGCCGCCGTCCAGGTAGTAGATCTGCTTGGAATCCGGGCTGAAGGCGTAGTCCCGCTTGGCGCGGCGTCCGCCCGTAAGCTGCAGCGCCGCCGGCGGCTCCTTCGCAAGCTCGTCCAGGCTGTAGCTGAACAGGTTCTGCTGCCCGCCTTCGCTGACGCGGAAGACCAGGGATTTGCCGTCCGGACTGATGATCGGCTCCTCGGCCGACCCGCCCAAGGGGATGATCGTCGCCCGCTCGCGAAGCCCCTCGAACACGATGCGTACGGACGGAACCTTACCCTTGGGCGCGGTCGTATCGGGCTTGGTCTCCTGCTCGGACTTGGCCTCGCCTTCGGACGCAGGCTTGGTGTCCTGCGGCTTGTCCTTGGGCTCGCTCTCGGTGGTCGAAGGCGCCCCCGGCGCCGTTGTCCGGAAAAGGTCGCGGAAGGCGTCCTCGCGATACTTCGGCGTGTTGGGCAGGAGGTCGATGCGGACGACCTTCGACGGCTCGCTGCGCTGGCCGGTCTCGAAGACGATGTACTTGCCGTCGGGCGACCAGGCGATGAGGTCGGCGGCGTTGCCGTTGGCCAGAAAACTGACCTGCCGCGCCTCGCCGCCAGCCGCTGGCACGACCCAAGCGTTGCGGAAGGACTTGCGGTCGGTGACGCCGAACGCCAGCCACTTGGAGTCCGGTGACCAAGCGGCGCGGACGCCGCCGTTGCTGTCCAGGGGGCCCTCATAGACCACGGTGTCCCGGGCGGATTGCCCGCCGGCGCCCAGGATCACCACGCGCAGCTGCCGTGGGCCATGCAGATAGGCCAGCATCTTGCCGTCGGGCGAGTAGACCGGCGCGGCGTCCACGTCGGTGGCCTGCGTCAATGCCCGTTCCTTCTGGGTGGCGAAGTCGTACTCCATCACCTGGCTGGTCCGACCGCGTTCGGCGACGTAAGCTAGGCGTCGGCTGTCGGGGGACCAGGTCGGGTCGCTCTCGGCCGCCGCGGTCTCGGTGATCCGCTGGGCCTGCCCGCCATCCTTGGTCGGCGCGGCGAAGACCTCGCCGTGGGCGATGACCGCGAGCTTCTTGCCGTCGGGCGAAACGCTGAGGCTACGGAAGGTGGTCTCCACCAGCCGCCGCTCACCGGCCGCGGTGGGCGCGCCGCGCAGGGCGATCGGAACCTTGGCGACGGCGCCGGTGGCCACGTCCAGCTTCCAGATTTCGAACTCGCGCTCGAAGACGATGGTCCGCCCGTCGTAGCCGATGGACGGGAATAGGACCCGGCCGTCGGTGAACCGTGTCACCTGCTGCGGCGCGCCGCCCGCCGCCGGCATGCGCCACAGGTTCTCGGTCCCGCTTTCGTCGCTCATGAACCACAGGGTGCGGCCGTCGGCGCTCCACATCGGCCACAGGCGCTTGGCGCTGGCGCCCAGCAGCTTCCGATAGGGGGCGGCCGCGCTGACCGGTTTCAACCAAAGCTCGGCCTGGTCGATGTGGCTGTGGCCATTCCGCCACCATTGGGTCGATGAAATACCCTTGGCCATCAGGGCGATCAACTGACCGTCGGGCGACGGCGCGCTATTGAATTCGCTGAGGTAGCGCTCGCGGCTGACCTCAAGCGGCGTGCCCCCGGAGGCGGCGACGCGATAGACATCGTTCTGGCGCGCAACATCGTTCGCCGCGCTTGAGAGGTAGATCCATTTGCCGTCCCGCGACCAGCCGTCGAGCTGCTCGTTGGCGTCGGAAAAGGTCAGGCGGCGGAGCTTTCCCGTCGCCAGCGTCAGGATGTAGATGTTGGCCGCGCCGGCCCGGGTCGAGGTGAAGGCCAGCTCGCGGCCATCGGGCGAATAGAGCGGCCGCCCTTCGGTCGCCTGGTCCGTCACGAGCAGGGCGGCTGTGCCCCCGGCGGCCGGGACGGTCCAGATGTCGCCCCCGGATACGAAGGCGATCTCCGCGCCGTCTGGCGACAGGGCGGGCTCGGCGAGTGAGGCGCGCGGCGCGGCATGCGCCTGGATGGCGACAGCGGCGGCGGCGGCGAACAGCAGGCGGCCCAGGCCGCGATAGAATGTCATGGACGCGCACTCGCGAAGCTTGAGCGTCCCTGTTTAGGGGTCAGCTTGTCGAGGCGCTAGAGCCGCAGGCGCGAAGGTCGGAAAGGGCCGGGCGGCGCTGTGTCGGTCGCCCGGCTTCTCACCAAAGGACTTAGTCCTTGGCGCGTTCCTGGTACGAGCCGTCCTCGGTCAGGATCACCACCCGCGTGCCGGCGGCGATGTACGGCGGAACCATGATCCGGGCGCCGTTGCTGAGGATCGCAGGCTTGTAGGACGACGACGCCGTCTGGTTCTTCACCGCCGGCTCGGTCTCCACGATCTCGAAGGTCACCAGGCGAGGCAGCTCCAGGGCGATCGGCACGCCTTCGTGCGTCGAGAGGGTGACCGTCATGCCGTCCTGCAGCCAGGGCGCCGCGTCGCCGACGACGTCCGGGGTCACCACGACCTGATCGTAGTTCTCCGGGTTCATGAAGTGGTAGCCCTCGCCGTCCTCGTAGAGGAAGGTGTAGTTGCGGTCGTCCACGAAGGCGCGCTCGACCTGCTCGGTCGTCCGCCAGCGCTCCGACACCTTCACCCCGTCCGAGATGCGGCGCATGTTGAGCTGGGTCACCGGAGTGCCCTTGCCGGGGTGGATGTTTTCGGCGGTCAGGACGACGTAGAGCTTGCCGTCCATGTCGACGACGGAGCCCTTCCGGAGCGAGCTGGCGATGACTTTCACGTAGAGTCCTTGGCGATGCGGCGGGCTTTGCGGGCGGACCCGCGCGATTCCGCTGATGAAATTCTCGTCGCGCCCCTATAGCGATGTGCGCCGAAATCTCCAGCCCCCCCGCGTGGCCGCAGTCCTTGACCCAGTCCATCGAAACGCCCTGGTGGTCCCCCGACAGGCGGCCCGATCGTCAGCCCTTCCTGGCCGCGCGCGGTCGGATCACACGCGCGGTGCGGTCCTGGTTCGAGGCCGAGGGGCTGACGGAGGTTGAGACCGCAGCGCTGCAGGTGTCCCCCGGCAACGAGGCCCATCTGCACGCCTTCGCCACGCAGGCCCTGACCACGGCGGGGGAGGGGCGGACCATGTATCTGCACACATCCCCCGAGTTCGCCTGCAAGAAGCTGTTGGCGTCGGGCGAGACGGCGATCTTCACCCTCGCTAAGGTCTGGCGGAACCGTGAGCGCGGGCCGCTGCACCACCCCGAATTCACGATGCTGGAATGGTATCGCGCGGGCGCGGCCTATGAGGTGCTGATGGATGACTGCGCCCAGCTCCTGCGTCTGGCGGCGCAGGCGGCCGGCGCGCGGGTCCTGAGCTGGCGCGGCGTGACCGCCGATCCGTTCGAGGCGCCAGAGCGGCTGACCGTGGCTGAGGCCTTCGACCGCTACGCCGGTGTGGATCTGTTCAGTGACGACCTCGCCGGCGCAGCCCATGGGGCGGGTGTCCGGGTCGCCGCCGACGACACCTGGGCCGACGTCTTCAGTCGGGTGATCGTAGAGAAGGTGGAGCCCAACCTGGGTCATGGCCGGCCGACGATCCTTTGCGAGTATCCGGTCTCTGAAGCGGCTCTGGCTCGACCCAAGCCCGGCGATCCGCGGGTGGCCGAGAGGTTCGAGCTCTATGCGTGCGGCGTCGAGCTGGCCAACTGCTTCGGGGAGCTCACCGACGCCGCCGAACAGCGCCGCCGCTTCCAGCTCGAGATGGCAGAGAAGCAGCGGCTGTACGGTGAGACCTATCCTCTGGACGAGGACTTCCTGGCGGCCCTCGCGCTGATGCCGCAAGCCAGTGGCGGAGCCCTTGGGTTCGACCGGCTGACGATGCTGGCGACGGGCGCGTCCCGGATCGAACAGGTGCTCTGGACCCCTGTCGCATGACGCCGGTTTTCGGCTTGACACCCGGCGCGGCGCAGCGGCCCCTTCCGCCGTGGCAAAACTAAGTCTTTCTCGCAGGTTACCGCACATCGTGGTGCCGCTGATGGTGCTGCTCGTAGGCGCCATCGCGACGCTGCTGACGGCGGCGCAGCTGCTGGACGCCGCCACGGCGCGGGACGCCGCACGGTTGCGCGTCGAGGCGGACCAGGCGGTCAGCGCGCTGAAGCAGCGGATGGAGGGGCACAGCGCGCTTCTGCGTGGGACCGCGGGCCTCTTCGCTGGGAGCGACGACGTCAACGCCGAGGAGTTCGCCGCCTATGTCGGGGAATTGGGTCTGGGTAGCCGCTATCCCGGGGTCCTGGGCATCGGATACACAGCGCAGGTTGCTGGCGAGCGCGCACGGGACGCGTTGGTGGCGCGCATGCGACAGGCGGGGGACCCTGGGTTCCGGGTGTGGCCGCCGGGCTCGCGTCCCCTCTACAGCAGCGTCGTCTATCTCTCGCCGCGCACGGGCGGGAACGCGCAGGCGATCGGCTACGACATGTTCAGCGAGCCGACCCGCCGCGAGGCCATGCAGCGCGCGGCGGCCACCGGCGATCTGGCCATGTCGGGGCCGGTCGTCCTGGTTCAGGAAACCACGCGCCGGCCGCAACCCGGCGTGCTGATGTTCCTGCCGGTCGCGGCGGCCGACGGACGCGGCGGAAGGGTTCAGGGGTACGTCTACAGCCCGCTTCGGGCCGGCGACCTGCTCAGACCGGTGTTCCCGGCCCAGGCCCAGCGGCTGGTGGACATTGGGGTCTACGATGGCGCGCCCCGGCCCGACAGCTTGCTGTTCGAGACGGCGCCCTCCGACGCCCACCGTGCGCGCTTCACCGCGGCGCGGGTCGTCAATGTCGCGGGACGGCCATGGACCGTGGTGGTCCGAACACGTCCCGCGTTCGAAGCCGGCAGCAACCGCGCCCTGGTCTACTGGACCGTCGGGCTTGGCGCGGCGATCACCCTCGCGCTGACCTTCGCTGTGTGGATGCAGGCGCGCGCGGCTCTGCTCGCCGAGACAGCGCGAGGGGAACTTCATGCGGTCAATGCGAGCCTTGAGGATCGGGTCGAAACGCGGACGGCCGAGCTTCGCGGCGAAATGGTCCGGCGCGAGGCCGCCGAAAGTCAGGTCCGCCAGATGCAGAAGATGGAGGCGATCGGACAGCTCACCGGCGGGATCGCCCACGACTTCAACAACATGCTGGCGATCGTGGTCGGCAGTCTGGACATGGCGCGGCGACGGATGTCGGACGGCCACGATCCGCGGATCGCGCGCTATATCGACAATGCGGCCGAGGGGGCGCAGCGCGCGGCGGCCCTGACCGCCCGCCTGCTGGCCTTCAGCCGCCGCCAACGGCTCAATCCGGAGCCGATCGACGTCAACCTGCTGGTCAGCGGCATGACCCAGCTTCTGGGGCGCTCGCTGGGCGAGCGGATCGAGATCCTTACGACGTTGGCGGACGACCTTTGGCCCGCCCACGCCGACGCCGCGGAGCTTGAGAACGCGCTACTGAATCTCGCGGTGAACGCCCGCGACGCCATGCCGGGCGGCGGCCGACTGACGCTGGAGAGCTTTAACGTCACCGCCCCGCCGCCGGACGATCCAGGCGGACCGGTCAGCGGCGACTACGTGGCGATACGCATTCACGACACCGGCGTCGGCATGCCGCCCGAGGTGATCGAGCGCGCGTTCGAGCCATTCTTCACGACCAAGGAGGTTGGCAAGGGCACCGGCTTGGGCCTCAGCCAGGTCTATGGGTTCGTCAGTCAGTCGGGCGGGCAGGTGACGATCCGGTCCAAGCCCGGCGCGGGGTCGGCGGTGATGATCTACCTGCCACGCTGGATCGGTCCGATAGGCGCGGCGGCGGCCGCCGGCGCACGGGGTCCCCTGCCAAGGGCGCTTCGCGGTGAGGCTGTTCTGGTGGTTGAGGATGAGCCCGATGTGCGTCGCCTATCGGTCGAGACCCTGCGTGAGCTTGGCTATGTGGTGGTCGAGGCGTCCGATGCGGCCGAAGCGCTGCAGCACCTGGCCGAGCGCCCAATCGATCTTCTGTTCACCGACATCGTCATGCCCGGGATGAACGGCCTGGAACTGGCCGAGCAGGCGAAGGCCGCCCGGCCATCCCTGAAGGTCCTCTACACGACGGGCTATGCGCGGGACGCCCGGGCCACCGAACCTATCCGCGCGGCGTTGTTGTCGAAGCCGTTCACCATTGAGCAACTGGCGCGGCGGACCCGACACGCGCTCGACGACGCGCGGGTGACCTGACGTCTGTTGGTTTGCGGTGGCGGCGGGGATGGGCCATATGCGCGCCGCCATGACAGCCCGCACCCTTCGTTCGCCCAATGATCTCGCCGAGGCCGGTCTCGTGCCGCCCAACCGGCTCGCTGAGCTCGAAGGTGTCGCCGCCCGCTACGCGGTGGCGATCACACCGGCCATGGCCGAGCTGATCCCCGACAACGACGCGATGGCCCGCCAGTTCGTGCCGACGACTGCCGAGCTCGATCACACACCGGACGAACGCGCCGACCCCATCGGCGACGACGCGCACAGCCCCGTCGAGGGGATCGTCCACCGCTATCCGGACCGGGTGTTGCTCAAGGCCAACCACGCCTGCGCCGTCTATTGCCGGTTCTGCTTCCGCCGCGAGATGGTTGGGCCTGAGGGTATCCGGCCGCTTTCGCCGGAACAGCTCGACGCGGCGATGGCGTACATCGCTCGCGACCCGGCGATCTGGGAGGTCATCGTCACCGGCGGCGACCCGCTGATCCTCTCGGTGCGACGCCTGCGCGATCTGATGTCGCGGCTGGGCCGGATCCCGCATGTAAAGGTGGTGCGCTTTCACACGCGTCTGCCCGCCGTCGACCCTGAGCGCATCACGCCGGGCCTCGTCGCCGCGCTGCGGGCGTCGGGCAAGACGACCTGGGTGGCGTTGCACGCCAATCACGCCGACGAACTGACGCCCGCCGCTGAGGCCGCGTGCGCCCGCATCCTCGACGCCGGCATCCCGATGGTCAGCCAGACCGTGCTGTTGAAAGGCGTGAACGACGATCCTGTCACCCTCGCGGCGCTGATGCGGCGGTTCGTCGAGCTCCGCATCAAACCCTACTACCTGCACCACGCCGATCTGGCGCCGGGCACCTCTCACTTCCGCACGACCCTGGCGGAGGGGCAGGCGCTGATGCGCGATCTTCGCGGCGATGTCTCGGGCCTGTGCCAGCCGACCTATGTGCTGGATATCCCCGGCGGTCACGGCAAGTCGCCTGTGGGCCCCAACTACGTCGGGCCTGGCGAGGTGACGGATCCGCAGGGCGTCCGACACGCCTACCCGCCGGCGTAACCGCCATATGTTGCTTCCGGGTGACAGTCTGACTGTCACGTCGGGTGGCGCGGTCGACACACTGACCGGCGCGGCCCAGTTATGCGTTCATCCAGCGATCATCACGGCCCGTCGATATGTCGGGCTGAAACAAAGGGACCGGGGAAAGACATGAGCGGCGATGAGTTGCGGGGCGGACGCATTGGGCGCTGCCTGGCTCTGGCCGCCTTGGCGTCCCTGACCTTGAGCGATCTGGCCCTCGCCCAGCCGGCGGCCGCGCCTCCGATCCTGCCCATCCCGGCCACGCCGGCGCCGACCGCTGTGGTCATCCCGGCCCTGACGCCGGCGCAGGCGCAGATGGCGATGAAGGCGCTGCGATCGGCGGATCTCCACGGCCTGCAACCCAAGGCCTATGTGCCGGATGGCCTTCCCGACGACGGCGCGCTGACCGCCGCTCAGCAGACCGCGCTGACCGACGGCCTGGTCCGCTACGCCCACGACGTCCGCATCGGGCGCATGGAGCCGGACCGCTTCCCCGAACTCTGGCAGGTCCGGCCCGCCGCCTACGATCCGCGGCCGGACCTTGCGGCCGCCTTGTCCGAGGGGCGGTTGCAGCCTTGGCTGGACAGCCTCGCACCCCGCTATGCGGGCTACGCCGGATTGAAGCGCGGCCTGGCGCGCTATCGCGAGATCGCCGCGGCCGGCGGCTGGAAGACC
The DNA here is from genome assembly GCA_964575195.1 of uncultured Phenylobacterium sp. Lineage (GTDB taxonomy): Bacteria > Pseudomonadota > Alphaproteobacteria > Caulobacterales > Caulobacteraceae > Phenylobacterium. The sequence continues at coordinate 74,550 of CAZNPJ010000005.1, read as the reverse complement.
GTCGCCGACGGCCCCAAGATGGAGTTGGGGTCCCGCGATCCGCGCGTCGCCGCGCTGCGGGCCCGCCTGGCGGTCGAGGATCCGCTGGTGAAGTCGGGCGGCGCGGCCATCTTTGACAAGCCGCTCGAGGAGGCGGTGATCCGCGCCCAGCGGCGCTATGGCCTCAAGCCTGACGGCGTCGTCGGCAATGGCACCCTGGCCTATCTGAACCAGCCCGTCGGCCAGCGGATTCTGCAGATCATCGCCAATATGGAGCGCTGGCGCTGGATGCCGGCCACCATGCCGGCGACGCGCGTGCAGGTGAATACGGGCGCCGCCATCGTCACCCTGTTCCGGGACGACAGGCCGGTCATGTCGATGAAGGCGGTCTCGGGCCGCCCCGGCGACGAGACCCCGATGCTGGTGTCCTCGATCCACTCGGTGGTGATCAACCCGCCGTGGAACGTGCCGGCCGGCATCGCCCAGCGCGAGCTGTGGCCCAAGGAGAAGGCCAACCCCGGCTATCTCGCGAAGCACGGCTACCGGATCATCCCGGTGCAGGGCGGGCAGCCGCGCCTGCAGCAGGCGTCCGGCGACCAAAGCGCGCTGGGTCGCTTCAAGTTCGACTTCGACAACCCGTTCGCGGTCTATCTGCACGACACACCGTCGAAGGGCGGCTTCGATCTCTACGCCAGGCAGGCCAGCCACGGCTGCGTGCGCCTGGAGAAGCCGCGCGCCCTAGCCGAGGCGCTGTTGAACGGCGACGCCACCTGGACGCCGGAGGCGATCGACAAGCAGCTGGAAGGCGACAAGACCGTGCGCGCCCGGCTGGCGGAACAGGTGCCGGTGTACATCCTCTACTGGACCGCCTTCGCCAGCGGCGACGGGCAGATGCATTTCCGCTCAGATCCCTACAACTGGGACCGCGACCTGCTGCAGCGCGTCGGCGTGCTGGCCTCCGGCGCGAAGGCCTGAGGAGGCCCTTTCGATGATGAAGACCGTTCTCTGGATCGCGGCCGCCTGCGCGGCAGTGCTCGTCGCCCTCGCCGTGAGCCGCAATCTCGACCTGGGTCGTGCGCCCGAACCGGCCGCGGAGCCGGCGCCCGTCGTGGAAGCCTCACCGCCACCGCCGCCGGTGGTCGAGGCGCCGGTGGTGGCTCCCGAACCGCCCAAGCCTGTGGATCGAACCCCCGAGGAGCAGCAGATCCAGGACGACGCGGCTGCGACGGGCATGACCACGGTCGAGCCCGAGCCGACGGCGGAGTCGCCCCCGACCTAGTGGCGTTTGGCCGTCGGTCGGCTCAGGACCCCTGCCACTGGCGCACGCGGCCGGTGTCGACGTGGACGAAGTTCGAGACGGGATAGTAGCCCACGCCGCCGGCCTCCAGCGAAAGCGCCGCGCGGCGGAGGTTGGCCAACTCCACGCCCTGAATGCGGATGTCGATCGCCTTGCCCACCGTGTGCTGGCTGTTGGTCGCGACGCCGTTGGACCGCTCGTGGAGCATGGCGTTTGTCTTGGGCGATCGGTAGCCGGAGATGATCTGGAAGGGCGCTCGGGTCTCGAGCTTGTGGCTGATGGCGTGCAGCGCATCGAACAGGCCGGGATCGATGAACCGCTCTTCGCCTGTCCGCCAGTCGCGCATCACCCGCGTCGCCTCGGCCAGCGCGTCGCGCAGATACTCGCCGTTCGCGTAGTAGACCTCGTTGAATCGTTCGCCGGTGTGCAGATTGTCCAGGACCGCGCGACGCGGTTCCCAGATGTCCAGGCTCTGCGCCCAGGCTGGCGCGGCGATGGCGGCGAGGCCTGCGGCGCCGCCAAACTTCAGCAGATCTCTGCGGCGGACGAGGTTCGGCATGCAGCCTCCGGGCCGTCGATGGGACCCGCAAGATGGCGGCGCAATCCTTAACGTCAACCCTATCTCGCCCGCGGTGCGACCAGCCGTCGCCGATCGCCCGAAGCGTCAGCAGCCGCGGAATCGCGTGCTGCAGACAAGAATGAGGGCCGCAGCGGTCTCCCGGTGCGGCCCCAATCTTGAGGCTGTTTTGGCTTACTTCTTCAGAACGTCGCGCGCGGCTTCCTTCAGGGAGCCAACGCCCTTTTGCACCTTGCCTTCAACGCGCTCGCCGACGCCTTCGGCCTCAAGTCGCTCGTTGCCGGTTGCCTTGCCGACCGCTTCCTTGATGGAGCCGCTGATGTCCTTGGCCGCGCCCTTGGCTTCGTCCTTGTGCATGATCGTCGTCCTTCGATGTTCGGGGGTTACCCATCGTCGAACAGAGCGCGGTCGGGGCGTATTCGTTCCGTCGAGTCAGCCCGTGGCGAGGCGTCGGGAAATCGCGCGCCCGAGGTCGTCCAGCTTGTAGGGTTTGCGCAGGATCGGAAACTCGTCGCCGATACGAGCGGCGGCCTCGCTGTAGCCGGTGGCCAGCAGGACCGGCAGCTTCGGGAAGGTATCGCGCACCTGGCGCGCCAGACCCAGTCCGTCAGGCTGTCCGGCCATCACGATGTCGCTGAACACGAGGTCGAACGACTCATCGGTCTGGAGCGCACCGAGCGCCGCGGCGCCGCTGTTGACGGCCCGAACACGGTGGCCCAGCGCCTCCAGCATCCGCCCCGCCACGTCCGCGACCGCTGGATTGTCCTCCACCAACAGGATGCGCACACCGCCGGCGTCCGGAGAGGTAGGAGCCGCTTCGACCGGCGACCTGACCGCGCGCGGCAGGTGGATCACAAAGGTCGTTCCCTGGCCGAGCACGCTGCTCACGCTGACGTCGCCGCCGGACTGCTGAACGAAACCGAAGACCTGCGAAAGCCCCAGGCCCGTGCCCTTGTCCACGTCCTTCGTCGTGAAGAAGGGGTCGAAGATGCGCGGGAGGATGTCAGGGGGAATGCCGGTACCGGTGTCACTGATGGTCAGCGCGACGAAGTCGCCTCGCAAACCGCCGGACCCCGAGCCATCCAGCGTGACGTTGGTCCCGACTAACGACAGCACGCCGCCGTCCGGCATCGCGTCGCCAGCGTTGACCGCCAGGTTGATGAGGGCCAGTTCGAACTCGCGCGCATCGACGCCGGCGGGCCAAAGCTCGGGATCGAGGCACCACTCGAGCTGGACCGTCCCGGGGAGGCTGGCCGCCATCATCTGCTGCAGCAGCGGGGCGCGCTCCGCCAGCGCGATCGGCTCAGGGGTCAGGCGCTGGCGACGCGAAAACGACAGCAGGTGGCGGGTCAGCTCCTCGCCGCGACGGGCGGCCGCCTCAATAGCGTCCAGGGCCCGCAACGCCCGCGGATCGTCGGCGACCTTGCGTCGCAGCAGCTGGGACTGACCGCTCACCACCATCAGCAGGTTATTGAAATCGTGCGCGACCCCGCCCGTCAGCTTGCCCAGCGCCTCCAGCTTCTGACTTTGAGCCAACTGCTCGTGAGCCTGCTGAAGATCAAGTTGCGCCTGACGCTTCTCGGTGATGTCCCGGGTGACCTTGGCGAAGCCCGCCAGACTGCCGTCATCGTCGTGGACCGCGTCGATCACCACCGACGCCCAGAATCGGCTGCCGTCCTGGCGCACCCGCCAGCCCTCGGCTTCATAGCGGCCCTGCGTCGCGGCGATCTCAAGGGCGCGGAACGGGGTCCCCGCCGCCTGATCCTCGGCCGTGTAGAACCGTGAGATATGCTGGCCTACGATGTCCTCAGCGGCGTAACCCTTGATGTTCTGCGCGCCGACGTTCCAGTTGCTGACGAGGCCGTCTGGACCAACCATGAAGATGGCGTAGTCCACCACCCCTTGAACCAGCAGACGGAAACGTCGCTCGCTCTCGATCAGCGCCTGCTGCGCCTCACGCTCCTGGGTCATGTCACGGGTCACCTTAGCGAACCCGATCAAGGTCCCGGCGTCGTTACGCATGGCGTGGATGGCGCCTCGCGCCCAGAACCGCTGGCCGTCCTTTCGGATCCGCCACCCTTCGACCTCAACCCGGCCATCCGTCTCCGCTCGTTTCAGCAGAGCGCCGGGAACATCCGCGTCCCGATCCTCAGGCGTGAAGAAGGTGGCGAAGGGCCTGCCGCGGATTTCCTCCTCGACATACCCCTTCAGGCGATGGGCGCCGGTGTTCCAGCTGGAGACGCGCCCCTCCGCGTCCAGCCGGTAGATGGCATAGTCGGTCACTGCATCGACCAGATACTGGAAGGTGCGATCGGGAGCGTCGTCGCTCATCTCCGGCCCCGCTGCATGCGGGCCAGGGTTGGGCCGTCATTGGCGCGCAATTGTCGTGATCCCCCGCCGCCTTCTCGGCGAAACGTCCAGGATCGGAGAAGGTTCCGACGTTGCGCCGACGTCTCGCCACCGCTATCTGCTCGCGCGACTTCCCACATTCTGACCAGCGAGCGCGAACGCCCCATGGCGCAGCAATACATCTACCAGATGCAGGGCCTGACGAAGGCCTTCCCCGGCGGCAAAAAGGTGTTCGAGAACATCTGGCTGTCGTTCTACTCCGACGCCAAGATCGGCGTGGTCGGGGTCAACGGCTCGGGCAAGTCCACCCTGCTGAAGATCATGGCCGGCGTGGACAAGGAGTTCAACGGCGAGGCCAAGGCGGCCGACGGCGTGAAGATGGGCTACCTGGAGCAGGAGCCGCATCTGGACGAAGCCCTGAACGTCTGGGGCAATGTGATCTCCTGGTGCGAAGAGAAAAAGGTCTTCGATCGCTACAACCAGATCGCGGCCGAGCTGGGCGAGAACTACACCGACGAACTGATGGAGGAGATGACGGTCCTTCAGGAGAAGCTCGACGCGGGCGACCTCTGGGACATCGACTCCAAGATCGAGATGGCGATGGACGCCCTGCGCTGCCCGCCGAACGACTGGCCGGTGGACAAGCTGTCGGGCGGTGAAAAGCGCCGCATCGCGCTGGCCCGTCTGCTGCTCAGCAAGCCGGACATGCTGCTGCTGGACGAACCGACCAACCACCTGGACGCCGAAAGCGTCGCCTGGCTCCAGCATCACCTTGAAGCCTTCCCGGGCTGCGTGATCCTGGTGACCCACGACCGCTATTTCCTGGACCAGGTGACCAAGTGGACGCTGGAACTCGATCGCGGCAAGGGCATCCCCTACGAGGGCAACTACTCCGGCTGGCTGGAGCAGAAGACCAAGCGCATCGTCCAGGAGCAGTCCGAGTCGGAAGCCCGCCAACGCGCCATGACCCGCGAACTGGAATGGGTGCGCTCGGGCGCCAAGGCGCGTCAGGCCAAGTCCAAGGCCCGCTTGGCCGCTTATGACGAGATGGTGCGGGAGCAGGAAAACAGCCGGCAGGCTCAAACCACGGCCACGATCCAGATCCCGCCCGGTCCGCGCCTGGGCAATGTGGTGCTGGAGGCCAATGGTCTGTCGAAGGCCTACGGCGACAAGATCCTGTTCGAGAACCTGACGTTCAAGCTGCCGCCGAACGGCATTGTTGGCGTGATCGGCCCGAACGGCGCCGGCAAGTCCACGCTGTTCAAGATCATCACGGGCCAGGAGCAGCCGGACGCCGGCACGTTCCGCGTCGGCGAAACGGTGAAGCTGGCCTACGTCGACCAGAGCCGCGATGCGCTGGATCCCACGAAGACAGTTTGGCAGGAGGTCAGCCAGGGCCTGGACGTGCTGGCGGTCGGCAAGCGCGAGATCAACACGCGTTCTTACGTCGGCTCGTTCAATTTCCGCGGTGGCGACCAGCAGAAGAAGGTTGGCCAGCTCTCGGGCGGTGAGCGCAACCGCGTGCACTTGGCCAAGACGCTGACCGAGGGCGGCAACGTCATCCTCCTGGACGAACCGACCAACGACCTGGACATCGAGACGCTGCAAAACCTCGAAGAGGCGCTGGAAGAGTTCGCCGGCTGCGCCGTGGTCATCAGCCACGACCGTTGGTTCCTTGACCGCTTGGCCACCCACATCCTGGCCTTCGAGGGCGACAGCCACGTCGAGTGGTTCGAAGGCAACTTCGAGGCCTATGAGGAAGACAAGAAGCGCCGCCTGGGCGCCGACAGCCTCATCCCCAAGCGCATCAAGTTCCACAAGTTCACGCGGTAGGGCGTATCGGCCGGTTCTCCCCGAGCCAGCCGACTCGCACGTGTGATCCGCGGCCGCCTGAGGCGATCGGAGGGCTCGGCGCACGGGCGGGCGAGGTGGACGCGCTATCCCACATCGCGGTCACTTGATTTTAACGGACATAAAGATATCTTTATGTCCGATGATGCTCTCGGCGAAACAGACGGTCGATGTGTTGCGGGCGGCGGGTGAGCCGACGCGTTTGCGCATCCTTGCGCTGCTCGAGCGGGAGGAACTGGCGGTGCTTGAGCTATGCCGGGTTCTGGACCAGAGCCAGCCGCGGGTGTCGCGACACCTGAAGCTCCTGGCTGAAGCGGGACTGGTTGAGCGTTTTCCGGATGGCGCCTGGGTTTTCTACCGGCTGACGGGCGCCGGCCGACAGTATGAGGTGATCGGCGAGGTGCTGTCGCGGATCGATCCAAGCGACCCGATCCTGGTCCGCGACCGCCGCAAGCTGGACGATGTCCAGGCCGAGCGGTCGGACGCCGCCCAAGCCTACTTCGCCGAAAATGCCGCCCAATGGGATCAGATCCGCTCACTCTACGTGGCCGACGCCGACGTGGAGGCACAGGTGCTGGCGGTGGTTGGCGCGGGTCGCGTGAGCCGCCTGGTCGACCTGGGCGCCGGGACGGGCCGGATGCTGACCCTGCTGGGGCCGCAGGCCGATCAGGCGCTCGGGCTCGATCTGTCGCAGCAGATGCTGAACATCGCCCGCCGCAACACGAGCGAGGCGGGACTGACCCACGTCGAGCTGCGCCACGGCGATATCTTCGACACGCGCTTGCCGGAAGGCGGCGCCGATCTGGTCGTCGTTCATCAGGTCCTTCACTACCTGGGCGATCCCGCCGCCGCGGTTCGTGAGGCTGCGCGGATCGTCGCGCCGGGCGGCAAGCTGATCATCGTCGACTTCGCCCCGCATAAGCACGAGTTCCTTCGCGAGGCCCACCAACACCGGCGGTTAGGTTTTTCGGAGGAAGAGATGGGGCGCTGGCTTGCGGAGGCCGATCTTCCGCACGTCAGCGTTCAGGCGCTGCCGCCCGTCCGGGACGACGGCCTGACCGTTAAGATTTGGGCCGCCCAGCGCGCCCCCACAGCCCTGAGGAGCGCCGCATGAGTCCGGCCCAGAGCAGCGCCCTCGGGCCGGTCGCCCGCGCGGGCGTCGGCAGCCAGCCGCGGCCTCGCGTCTCCTTCGAATTCTCGCCGCCTAAGGGCCCCAAGAGCGAGGAGAGCCTGTGGGACGCGATCCGTCGCCTCGAGCCGCTGAACCCGGAGTTCGTCTCCGTGACCTACGGCGCCGGCGGCTCGACCCGCGAACGCACGCACCGCACAGTCGTCCGGATTCTCAAGGAAACGACCCTAAAGCCCGCCGCCCACCTGACATGCGTCGAAGCATCGCGCGGCGAGGTCGATGAGGTGATCCAGGACTATTGGGACGCTGGAATCCGCCACATCGTCGCCCTGCGGGGAGACCCGCCGGGTTCGCTGGGCGGCGCCTACGTCCCCCGGGCGGACGGCTATCAGAACGCCACCGAACTGACCGCCGGCATCAAGGCGATCGCGCCCTTCGATGTCAGCGTCGGGGTCTATCCGCAGATCCACCCGGAGAGCCCCTCGATCGATCACGATATTGAGGTGCTGAAGGCCAAGGTGGACGCCGGGGCCACCCGGGCGATCTCCAACTTCTTCTTTGACATCGATGGCTACCTGCGGTTTGTCGATCGCATTCGCAAGGCGGGCGTCGAGGTGCCGATCCTTCCTGGGATCATGCCGGTCTCGAGCTTCTCGGGCTTGGCCAACATGGCCGGCCGCATCGGAGTCGAGATCCCCGCCTGGCTCGCCACGCACTTCGAGGGGCTCGACGAGGACCCCGAGACCCGCAAGCTGGTCGCCGCCTCGGTCGCGACCGAGATGTGCGCGCGGCTGGTCGAGGAAGGCTTCTGCGACTTCCACTTCTACACGCTCAATCGCGCCGATTTGGTCTACGCCATCTGCCGGGTTCTCGGCGTGCGCGAACGGCCCCCCGAACCCAAGGACGTTGCGGCATGACCCGCCAGGATCGAATTGCGGCGCTGAAGGCGGCGGCCAAAGAGCGCGTGCTCATCCTGGATGGCTCTTGGGGCGTGATGTTCCAGAAGCGCGGGCTGTCAGAGGCCGACTATCGGGGCGACCGCTTCCTGGACCATCCGGGCCAGATGAAGGGCAACAACGACATCCTGTGCCTGACGCGCCCGGACATCGTGGGTGAGCTGCACGACGCGTACTTCGCGGCCGGCGCCGACATCTCGGAGACCAACACCTTCTCCTCCACCTCCATCGGCCAGGCCGAGTATGGCCAGGAGGCGGCGGTTCGCGACATCAACCTGGCCGGCGCGCGGATCGCCCGGGAGGTCGCCGACCGCTGGACCGCCAAGGAGCCGGACAAGCCGCGCTTCGTTGCCGGCTCCATCGGTCCGCTGCCGGTGATGCTCTCGATGAGCTCGGACGTGAACGACCCGGGCGCCCGCAAGGTCACTTTCGATCAGGTCTATGACGCCTACAAGGAGCAGGTCCGCGCCTTGCACGACGGCGGGGTCGACATGTTCCTGGTGGAGACGATCACCGACACCCTGAACTGCAAGGCGGCGATCAAGGCGATCCTGGACCTGCAGGACGAGGGCTACGAGCCCCTGCCGATCTGGATCTCCGGCACCATCACCGACCGCTCCGGCCGCACGCTGAGCGGGCAGACGGTGGAGGCGTTCTGGAACTCGGTCCGACACGCCAAGCCGTTCGCCATCGGCCTGAACTGCGCCCTGGGCGCCGATCTGATGCGGCCGCACATCGCCGAACTGGCGCGGGTCGCGGACACCCTGGTCTCGGCCTATCCCAACGCCGGCCTGCCCAACGCCATGGGCGAGTACGACGAGGAGCCGCACCAGACGGGGCATCAGCTGCACGAGTGGGCCGAGCACGGGCTGGTCAACATCCTGGGCGGCTGCTGCGGCACGACGCCGGACCACATTCGCCATGTGGCCGACGCGGTGCGAGGGATGACGCCCCGCCAGCCGGCGGAGCGGCCCAAGGCCATGCGGCTTGCCGGCCTCGAACCCTTCGAGATCGCGTGATGAAGGCCCCCGACTGGTACGAGGACTGGTGCGACGAGGCGTTCGCAGCGTTCGAGGCCAAGCAGAGCCGGATGCAGGCCGAGCATCGGCTCGCCGACTGGACGCGCTACGACTACGACGCCGCCGCCCTGACCCTGACCTTCTCGGATGACCAGGGCCCGCGCCTGATCTGCGACATCCAGGTGATCGGGACGACCAGCGCCCATGACTGGATGTGGGGCTGGGCCAACGCCAACTGGCCGGCGGCCAGCACCGAGGCCATGCAGGCCGTCCGCGCCTTTGGGGTCGAGAACAGGATTGAGGAGCTGGCGACCGACGTGCTGCAGAGCGACGACCTGTCTGGCCTAGGCTGGATGTTCGCGGCGATCGCGACCCGGGTGCTCGACGCCGAGGGCGCCTACCGAGCCCCGCGCGGCGAGGGCGCGACCTACCTCCTGATCCGATCCTTGAAATCCGTGAGCTGAATGCGCCCCACCTTCATCAATGTCGGCGAGCGGACCAATGTCACGGGGTCGGCCAAGTTTCGGAAGCTGATCGCCGAGGGCGACTATCCGGCGGCGCTGAGCGTGGCGCGGCAGCAGGTGGACGCAGGCGCGCAGGTTATCGACGTTAACATGGACGAGGGGCTCCTCGATTCCGTTAACGCCATGAAAACGTTCTTGAATCTGGTCGCCGCTGAGCCGGACATCGCCCGCGTGCCGGTAATGATCGACAGCTCCAAGTGGGAGGTGATCGAGGCGGGCCTGAAGTGCGTCCAGGGCAAGACCATCGTCAATTCGATCTCCATGAAGGAGGGCGAGGCCAAGTTCCTGGAGCAGGCGGTCGCCTGCCTGCGCTATGGCGCGGCGGTGGTGGTCATGGCCTTCGACGAGGTGGGGCAGGCGGACACGGCCGACCGCAAGGTCGAGATCTGCACGCGAGCCTACAAGCTGCTGACCGAACAGGTCGGCTTCCCGCCGGAAGACATCATCTTCGACCCCAACATCTTCGCCGTGGCGACGGGGATCGACGAGCACAACAACTATGCGGTGGACTTCATCGAGGCCACCCGGCGGATCAAGGCCGCCTGTCCCTACGCCCGCATCTCCGGCGGGGTCTCCAACGTCAGCTTCTCGTTCCGCGGCAACGAGCCGGTGCGGCGGGCGATCCATTCGGTGTTCCTGTACCACGCGATCGCCGCGGGCATGGATATGGGCATCGTCAACGCCGGCGACCTGCCGGTCTATGACGACATCCCGGAGGAGCTGCGCGAGGCCGTCGAGGACGTGATCCTCAACCGCCCGCAGCGCACCGCCATCAGCAACACCGAGCGCCTGGTCGAGCTGGCGCCCAAGTACAAGGGCGGCAAGTCCGAGGCCAAGGGGCCGGACCTGACCTGGCGGGAGAAGGACGTCGGCGGCCGGATCACCCACGCCCTGGTCCACGGCCTGACCGACTACATCGAGGCCGACACCGAAGAGGCCCGCGCCCAGTCCGAGCGCCCGCTGCACGTCATCGAAGGCCCGTTGATGGACGGGATGAACGTGGTCGGCGACCTGTTCGGCGCGGGCAAGATGTTCCTGCCCCAGGTGGTCAAGTCGGCCCGGGTGATGAAGCAGGCGGTGGCCTACCTCGAACCGTTCATGGAGGCCGAGAAGGCCGGCAAGCCGCGCGAACAGGCGGGCCGCATCCTGATGGCGACCGTCAAGGGCGACGTCCACGACATCGGCAAGAACATCGTGGGCGTGGTCCTGCAGTGCAACAACTTCGAGGTCATCGACCTTGGCGTCATGGTCCCCGCG
>CAZNPJ010000005.1:0-63602 GCA_964575195.1 uncultured Phenylobacterium sp. | reverse complement strand
ACCGGATCCTGGACGAGGCGGAGAAGCACAAGGTCGACATCGTCGGCCTCTCCGGCCTGATCACCCCCAGCCTGGACGAGATGGTCTTCGTGGCCTCCGAGATGCAGCGGCGCGGCCTGACCATGCCCCTGCTGATCGGCGGCGCCACCACGTCGAAGACCCACACGGCGGTGAAGATCAGCCCCAAATACCCCGCCGGCTCCACCACCTATGTGCTGGACGCCAGCCGGGCGGTGGGCGTGGTCTCCAACCTGCTGTCGCCCACCGAGAAGTCGAAGTTCCTGGCTGCGACCGCCGCCGACTACGAGAAGGTGCGCGAACAGTTCGCCCGGGGGCAGGGGAACCGCGCCCGCGCCACCCTGGCCCAGGCCCGCGACAACGCCTTCACGCCGGACTGGACGATCTACGACCCGCCGCGGCCCAGCTTCCTGGGCACGCGCACCTTCACCGCCTATGACCTGGGCGACCTGCGCCGGCATATCGACTGGACGCCCTTCTTCGCCAGCTGGGAGCTGATCGGCCGCTATCCGGCGATCCTCGAAGACGAGGTGGTGGGGAAGGCCGCCACCGACCTCTTCGCCGACGCGCAACGCATGCTGGACCGGATCATCCAGGAGGGGCTGCTGGAGGCCCGCGGGGTGGTCGGCTTCTGGCCCGCCGCCGCCGACGGCGACGACATCGTGGTCTATGCCGATGAGGCGCGCGACCGCGAGCTGGCCCGGCTGCACACCTTGCGCCAGCAGATGCTGAAGACCGGCGAGGACCAGTCCAACGTCGCCATGTCCGACTTCGTGGCCCCCATTGGCACGAAACCCGACTACATCGGTGCCTTCGCGGTCACCGCCGGCCACGGGGAGCTGGAGCTGGCGCAGCGGTTCAAGGACGCCGGCGACGACTATTCGGCGATCCTGGCTACGGCGCTGGCCGACCGCCTGGCCGAGGCGTTTGCGGAAGCGCTGCACCGGAAGGTCCGCACCGAGCTCTGGGGCTATGCCGCGGACGAGCCCTTCGACATCGACGCCCTGGTGGCCGAGACCTACCGCGGCATCCGACCGGCTCCGGGCTATCCGATGCAGCCCGACCACACGGAGAAGGCCACGGTCTTCAAGCTGCTGGACGCCACGGCGGCGGCGGGGATGGAACTCACCGAAAGCTACGCCATGAACCCGCCGGCGGCGGTCAGCGGCCTCTACTTCGCGCACCCGGAGAGCCATTACTTCGGCGTGGGGCGGATCGAGAATGACCAGGTCGCCGACTATGCCGCGCGCAAGGGGTGGAGTTTGGCCGAGGCGGAGCGCTGGCTGGCGCCGATCCTGAACTACGAGCCGGCGTAGAATTAGTTGCTTCCGACCGGCGTGAGGGTGGAGAAGCTCTTGGTGACAAATAGGCCGACGACGATGTCGTGCTCATTGCTCTCCCAATCAGCTCGGATTCCGCCTGTCAGGCCGTCTTTGCCGGAGAAAAGATAGACAGGGAAGCTTAGGGACAGGTTGTCGTTGTTGGCATCGTAAGCGACCTTCGGTCCAAACCCGAGCTTTGTCTCCCCGAAGCCCAGGTTGATCTTGAAGGCACTGAGGCGCCCCTCAATCGACAGCACGTCTTTGGTCACCTGTTCCGCCCGACCAAGGGGACCGGAGATGCAGGTGAGCACCGGGCCGGCACCAGCTAAGCAGGCCGTGGTGCTATCCTTTTCTTTGTATGAGACCTCATGCAGCGCTTGGAAGGCCCAAGACCAGTTTCCGCCGCCATCGATCCGCCCGAGATAGGCGCCTATTTGCCAGGGCGTGCGTTTGAGCGCGTCCTTAGCCAGCGTCGTAGGATTGTAGTAGGTCAGCTCTTCATAGCCGACCTTGCCGAACACGCCGAGGAGGCCGAGGTCTGCGCGGCCTGCGACGGCGGCGTCTGCGCCGTCCTCGTAAGCTTTCACCAGAGCCATATCGCCGGTGTATTTGTAGATGGCCGGTCCGTCGCACTCCGGCGGCGGGACCTTTGTACCTGGGTTCTTCTCATAGTAGCCCTTGCGCATGGCGCTGCAGGGTTTGCCGTTCTCGCCGCCTTCGCCCCAGTCCCCCACCCCAGGCACGGTTAGAAGGTTCACCTGGACAGTGAGATTGGTGGACTTTGTGAGACCGTCGAGCCCGACCGGACTGGTAAAGCCCTTTTTCTTGTCCAGCGGCGTGGAGAACGCCGCGCTGAGGGTGGTGAAGTCACCCCGGCTCCGGGCGGCGCCCGGGTCGACGAAGATCCTATTGAAGACATCACCGACCTTAAGGGTGGCGCTGGAGGTGTCTTGGGAGCTCTCAACGGAGAATGCGTTCAAGGGCGAGACCGGTCCGGTGGCAATGGTCGCCGGGGTTTGCGCCAGACCTTCACGCACTTGGCGGAACCGTTCGCTGTCGGTCTGCTCGGCCAGTGCGGCTGACGCCAAGGTCAAAACGAGCAAAAGGCTCCATGACGCGTAAGCCGCGCAGAGGCGACCAGAGGTGCTGGGCCTAAACATTGAAGGGGCGCTCCGCCGACCAAGCCTGTTTGAGGCCCGCCATGACTGTTGCTGAAACAGAACCCCGTGATGTCGGACCGTCGAATATTTCAACGGTCCCCGTCTTGCCGCTGTCGCCCTTGATCTTGAGTCGCAGGCGGTGGCCGCCCGCCGCAAGATTTACCCGGTCGGTCCCCTCTGGCAGCCCCACCCCGTCAATGAATACCTGTGCGCTGTCAGCGGTCTTCGTGACCACCACGGCGACCAGCCTCGCCAACTCGAGGGCCGTCGCACTCTTAGACGCGGCTTTGAAACGGGCTTTAGCGTTGCCGCTCTTGGGGGCCTCGCCTTCCGCGCCCTTAGCGTTCGGCCGTACGGCCGCCTTCGACGTTTTGGTCGAATTGGGTGTCTTGCTCATGTTGGTCCCCGACGTGTCCTACAAGGAAAGCATTGGCACACCGGTGTACGATGAACGACGTTCTCTGTTTCTACTAGGGGCTGTAGTCGGAAAAATTTCGCTACTAGATGCGAGGCCGTCCATCCTCGCTGGTGCTGCCTCGCCCGCTGAGCTTCATTTTCCCGACCTCCCAAGATGTCGAAAAGCGTCACGGATGTCTCCGAACACCCGTCACGGATATCTCTGGTATGAGCGCGGTAGAGGTAATGCCCGGCCTGCGGTGACGGCGCCCTTGGGGTTTTGGCCGCTCACCGCAGGCCCGAACGTCGGCGGTCAGGCGAGCGCGGTGAGCGCGGCCGCCGCCGCCGCGGCGAAGCTTGCCGCGTAGAATTGTTCGGCGTCCTGCGAGAGCTCAGGCGCGATGACGAGCGTGCGCCCGTCGCGGCGAAGCAGGCCCAGGGCCTCCCCGTCGATGAGCAGCTGGATGACGTGCGCGCGTGAGCAAAGGCTGGCCCGCGCCAGCGCCGAGTGCGTTACCTCGCAGTCATCCAGGAGGCGCCGACGGTCGGGGCGCTGGCGGTTGATCAGGTCTTCCAGCATTCGCCCGCCACCGTCGCGGCCATGGAACAGCCACAGGGGCCTTTCGACGGGGAACAGGTCGGCGCGCGCGACCACGATTTTCCCCAGGCCTTGCGCCACCCTCCGATAGAACGCCGCCTCGTCTAGGCGTTCGAGCGCCGGGGCCACCGCCGGCCAGAAGACCGCGGCGGCCTCGAGAGTGGTCCTGAGCACCCGTGTCATGGTCGCCTGAAATCGCGGCGAGGTGGTCAGCAACGTGTCGGGCCCGAGCGCGCCGGGCGGCGCGACGATCAGGTCGTTGGCGATCGCCCGCTGCAGGTAGGCGCGCGCACGGCCTCGACTGACCTCGCCGCCGGTGACCGCTCGGGAGCCCATAAGGGCGGCGGGGGTCAGACGCCCGTGCGCATCAAGGATGGATATCGTGCCCGAAAGCGATGCGCGTCCTATGTCGCTGACCATCCAGCGCTCGATGAGCGGGCGGGCGCGATACTCGCCGAGATTGGCGGCGGCATAGGTCTCGACGACGCGACAGAAGCACGGTCGTGCCCGAAGGGCCGCCAGATCGTGGGCTGTAATGTCCATGCGTCGCCGAACCCGTCCTGAGCCAGGTCGGGTGTCAAGGGATCGCGGCGTCCCCGGCGTGTCATTTTTCTACAGTTGAGCGCGAGAAGACCTCGGGTGATGGGACCGGGAGGGCGCGCAAGGCGCCGGTGAACGGAGGTTGAGCATCATGAGTTTCCGCCATCTCGGCCGCCTCGCGGCGGGCCTGCTTCTTTCGGTGACGCTGGCGGGTTCGGCGAATGCCGCGGTTCGCTACACGTTCGATTTTTTCAATCTCGAACCCTATCTTGTCGGCTTCGGCGCGTTCGATGACTTCAGCCTGACTCTGGAGGTTCCGGACTACATCACGGTCACCGGGATGAACCCGCTGGGAGGAGACCCTCTGCCGACGTCGCTCGGCTACAGCGTCTGGAACGCCGGAATGAACAGGTTCGGCGAGTTCGCGTTCTCCGAGACCGGTGGAAGCATGTCGGACTCAGGCGCTACGTTCTCCAACACCCTGTTCGACTTCCTTCCTTCGACTGCGAGCACGAACTACATCCGGGCTCCAGGCGTGTTTGCCGGCTTAGTCTTCGGAAACAGCCCAAAGGGCGCATTTCGCGGAAATGCCCAGCTGACCGTAACGGACACCCTGGCCGTGCCGGAACCTGGGACGTGGGCCGTCATGATCTTGGGCTTCGGCGTCGTTGGCCTGATGCTCCGCCGCCGTCCCTTTCCTCTCGCCCTCGCGGCCTGAGGCGCCCGCCGCGAGGGCGCCCGCAGGCGGCGCGGCGCGGCCTACAGGATGAAGTGGTCGCCGGCGGCGCGGATGGTGATGTCGCCGATGGAGACGCCCCAGGGCTGGTCGATGACGTGGAGGATGGCGTCGGCGATGTGCTCGGGGGCGAGGGCGACGTAGTCCATCTCGTTGGGGTCGAGCCGGGCGGCGGGGAGGGAGCCGTCGCCCATGGCGGCCATGGCCTGGCCGAAGTCCGCCATGTTGTGCCCGACGATGCCGACCACGGCGGCGGGGTTGACGATATTGCCGGCGAGGCCCGTGGCGGGGACGCCGGTGGGCTTGATGGTCGAGACCTTGATCTTGCCTCGGCTCTCCATCCGGAAGCTCTCGGACAGGACGTTCACCGCCGCCTTGGTCGCGCCGTAGACGGCGGCGCCGGCGACCGGGAAGTTGCCGTAGATCGAGGAGACGTTGACGATCTGGCCGCGGCCGGCGGCGATCATCGGGTCATGGGCGGCGACCATGCCGTTCAGCACGCCCTTGATGTTGACATCCAGGCAGCGGGTCCAGCCGGCGTAGGCGGCCGCGTGGTCGGCGAAGAAAGCCAGGGGCATGATGCCCGCGTTGTTGACCATCACGTCGATGCCCCCGTGGGCGGACAGGCTGGCCTCGACCAGGGCGACCATGTCGGAGAGCTGGGTGACGTCGGTGACCCGGCCCTGGGCCTGGCCGCCGGCGGCGGTGATCAGGTCGACCGTCTGCTGGAGGGTGGCGGGGTCGATGTCGCCGCAGGTGACGCGCGCGCCCCGGGCGGCCGCCTTCTGCGCCACGAGGCGGCCGAAGCCGCTGCCGGCGCCGGTGATGACCAGGGTCTTGCCGGCGATATGGTCGGTCATGGGGCAGCTCCTTCGGTTGGCGTCCGGGGCGGAGCGTAGGGGGGCGACGCGAGGGCAGGCGAGGCGATTGTGCGTGGCGCGGCGCGCAGTGGGGGTCAGTTCGGCGCGACTTCGATCTGGACCTCGTTGCGGCGCATGAACCAGGGGGTCCAGGGGGGATCGTACTGGGCGAGGACGGGGGCGGCGGCGGGCTGGGCTTTCAGGCCCTGGGCGGCGATCCAGGTCTGCAGTTCGGCGGTGCGCTGGGCGTAGGTCTTCTGACCGGCGACGCCCGAGAAGGTGATGACGGCCATGCGGCGGGCGGGCTGGGTGCGGAAGGTGACGTCGGGGTCGTTGGGCCTGGGCAGCTCGGCCAGGGACCACGCGGCGGGCATCATGAACTGGACGCTCCAGCGGCCGGCGGTCGTGGGGGCCTGGGCCACGGGCGCGGTCATGGCGATGGTCTGGCCGCGGCGGGGGGCGGCCGGCGCCTGGGCGACCGGGGCGGTCATGGCGATGCTGGCGCGACCCTGGTTGCCGCCGAAGATGTAGCCGGCGAGCTTGCGGAAGCCGGCCTGGACCGCCTGCTTCTGGTCGCCCGCGACCTCGACCTCGGCGACGACGTAGGGCGCATAGCGGCGGAGCTGGAAGCGGCCGTCGTCGCGCTCGACCGTGTGGCGGGGCTGTTCGATCGCCATGGCGGGGGTTCCGATCAGGAAAAGGGCGGTCAGCAGGGTGAGCAGGCGGATGGACATGGGGGGATTATAGCACCGCCTAACGTCGGGCGTGCGCCGGGTGTATGTTCTGTTTTTGTTCTTGCTTTTTGGAGGTGTTCGGGGTAGGGTGCGTGGTGCGGCTCCGCGCGGCGGCGGGGCGGTTTCCGGTGAGGACAGAATGGTGGAGGACGGGACGGGCGAGGGCCCGGTACGGCCGCGGGGCGCGCGTGGGCGTTCGGACGTCGCGTATTCGGACGCCCTGGGGGCGGAGATCTGCCGGGCGGTGGCGGCGGGGCGCAGCGTGCGGTCGCTGTGCCAGCAGCCCGGGTGGCCGCACCGGACGACGGTGGCGCTATGGAAGCGGGCGTATCCGGACTTCGCCGAGGCCATGCGGCTGGCCGAGGGCGAGGCGCGGGTGTCGGCGCGGATGCGGGACCGGCAGCGCAAGGCCGAGGCGGCCGTGGCGCTGGCGGCGAAGCGGGCAGCGGAGGGGCCGCCGGTGCGCGGGGGGAAGGCGTCGAGCTATACGCGGGCGCTAGCGGAGCGGATCTGCGAGCGGCTGGCGGCGGGGGAGAGTTTAACGGCGATCGGGCGGGATCCGGACATGCCGGGCTACAACACCATCCTGAAATGGGTGAAGGCGCGGCCGGCGTTCGAGGCGATGTACGTGGCGGCGCGGGCGACGCAGGCGGAGTACCTGTTCGACGAGGCGCGCGACGTGGCGCTGGCGGCGACCAAGGACAATGTCACCGCCTCGCGGCTTAAGTTCGACGTGATCCGCTGGCAGGCGGCGCGGCTGGCTCCGAAGAAGTACTTGGAGCGGCTGGTGCTGGCCGAGGAGACAGCTGAGGCGAGGGCCAAGGCGCAGATCGAAGCCCGGGCGGCGGCGCGGCCGGTGAAGCAGGAGGTGGTCTTCCACATCACCCGCTTCGAGGTGGGGCCGAACAACACGGTGCTGGCGGCGCCGCCGCGCAACGCCGAGGAGGCCCAGGCCTGGATCGACGCGACGGGGGCGCCCTATGCGTCGGGGATCGGGCCAAAGGGCCAGGTGCGCGGTCCGGCGCTGCAGGACTTCGGCGTCGGACAGTGATGTCGGACGGTGATTGGGCGGTTCAGCCGCGGCGGGCGGCGCGCGAGGCGGCGCGGGCGGCCTCGAGGTCGTTGAGGATGTCGGCCCAGATGGCGGCGGCGCGGCGGTCGGTGAAAGTGAGGGCGCCGGGCTCGTGCGGCAGGCGATAGGCCCGCTGGCCGCGGGCCGCGCGCCGGTAGATGGCCCAGCCGCCGGTGTCGTGGGGCGCGACTTTCCACGGGGAGGTCATGGGGGCTTTGAGACCACAGCCCGCGGGGCCTGTCGTACGTCATCTGTTTACCCCCGAAGGGGTTTCGCGTGGGCGGACAGGTCGGGGTAAGTTGGCCGCCATGTGCAACGAATTCCGGTTCACGGACACGCGGGCGGCGATCGACGCGGCGTTCCATCAGATCCAAGTCCCGATCAGCTGGGCGGACGCGCCGGGCAACCGGCGGCCGGAGGAGCCGATCCGGCCCACGGACCGCGCGACGATCCTGCGGCCAGTCGATGCGGCGAACCCGGCCGGCGGGCTGGAGGGGCTGGATATCCGCTGGTGGCTGGTGCCGGCGTTTCACCGGGGGCCGGTGAAGGACTGGCGCTCGATGTGCACCAACGCGCGGTTCGAAACGGTGGACACGGCGCCGACGTTCAAGGGGGCGTATGCGGCGCGCCGGTGCCTCGTGCCGCTGACGTCGTTCATCGAGTACAGCGAGCCGCCCGGGTGGAAGAAGGGGCAGCCCAAGATGCGCCACGAGATCGGCTGGACCGGCGGTGGCATCCGCTATTTCGCCGGGCTGTGGGAGCGCAGCCAGCCGGCGGACATGCCGGAGGGGCTGGAGAGCTTCACCTTCATCACCGCCCCGGCCTGTGAGGACGTGGCGTCGATCCACGACCGGACGCCGGCGGTGCTGACCCGCGAGCAGGGGATGGCGTGGCTGGATCTGGGCGGGGCCGGAAAAGCGGGGTTCGCGGAACCGGCCTGCGCCGGGACCTATCAGGTGACCCACGCGCCGCGCGAGGCGGTGATGTCGGCGGAGATGCGGCGGTTGATCTGAGGCGGGTAGGCTGCCAGGCCGATGTCAGTGCGGGGCCTCTGTCTTGACAGCGCGGGCCTCGGCGGCGCCGGCGAGGGCCTGGTCGGCGGTCTTGCCGTCCTGGATCCCTTGGGCGACGGCCTGGCGGCTGGCCTCGTCCTGCACGACGGCGGAGACGTCGCGGCTTTGGGCCTCGCCCGGGGCGGTGGTCGCGCAGGCGGCGAGCAAGGGGATCAGGGCGGCGAGGGCGGTGATCGGGCGGATCATGGACGTCTCCCGGCGGATGGCGTGCTAGCGGAGCTGGCTGTCCTTGCTGCCCCGGCGATTGATGGTGGCGTGGACGACGCGGCGGTCGCGGCTGGACTGGCAATCGATGCAGGTGTGGACGCCGGGCAGGGCTTGGCGGCGGGCGGCGGGAATCGCCTCTCCGCACTCCACGCAATTCAGGGCGCCCTCGCCGGTGGGCAGACGGGCGCGGGCGTTGGTGACGCCGTCAGAGATGGTGTCTTCGATCTGGTCGAGGACGGCGCCTTCATGCGCCCAGCCGGTGGCCATGGGGGTTCCTTTCCTCAGGCGCGGGCGGCGCTGGCGACCACGGCCTGGGCGGCGGCGACGGTGAGGCCGTCCTCCACCAGGCCGGTGGGCGTCTGGCCGTAGCGGCGCAGCGCGCGCATGCGCAGGTCGAAGGTGAGGTAGGCCGCGCCGACGGCGGTGGCGGCGCCCAGCAACGCGCCCAGCAGGGCGTGGCGGCGAGGAGCCAGGGCGGCGCCGGCCAGACCGCCGCTGACCACCCGCGCGGCCATCCCGGCCAGGACGATGCGGTCGGGGGCGGAGGGCAGCTTGTCGCCCCAGAGCTCGCCCGCCGCCAGCGCCTTGGCGCCCATGGCGACCAGGGGGTGACCCAGCCACGCCGGCGCGCCGTTGTCGCGGGGAAGGGCGCCGCGGCGGGCGGCGTCGGTGACGGCGGCCAGGGGCGTCATGGCGCGGGCGCCGGCGGGAAGGCCGATGAGAATCGAGCGGATCATCCAGGCGAAACACGCGGGCGGGCAGTTCGATCCCGGCCCGCGTCCGGCGCCGTCCGGTCCTCAGGCGAGGCGCAAACGACGGCGGCGGATGGCGGCTCCGGCGGCGCCGAAGCCCAGGAGCATCAAGGCCCAGGTCCCTGGCTCGGGAACGCCCCCGACGGCCGGCGTCGGCGACGAGAACCTCGTGACCAGGCCGATCCCGGTAAACTCGAGCGGAAGGACCCGCCAGGTCACCGCCCCGCTGCTGTCGGACTGCAGGAAGGCGCCGTCGAACCCGGCGCTCGCGAACAGCGGCGTAACCTGCATCAGCAGGTTGCCCGCCGTCGGATCGTAAGTGAAGGCAGGGCCGGTGAAGGTCAGGACATCGGGCGTCACGCCCGAGACCAAGAACTGGCCGAAATCGCTGAGCAGGGTTCCGAGATTGTTGTCGAGATCGAGGAAGTCGGGACCACCCTCGTCACGCCCGGCGAAAACTTTGGGCGTCGTGTAGAATTCCAGGCGGAAGGAGAGGATATCCCCACGGCCGCTGCGGACGGTCTTGTCGTCAAGGAAGAAGCTGACCGCGTCGATCACCATTGGCCCGTTGGTGAATGCGGAGGCGGCGTAGAACTGCTGGTAGGTCCCGAGGCCAAAGCCGCAGGTGAAAGGCTTGCAGGTGGCCGCCTCGCCATCGACGCCGACGGTCAGGTCCGTCGCATGGGCGGCGGTCGCGAGGCCGATGGCCGCGGTCGCGGCCAAAACAATGCGGTGCATGAGATAGCCCCCAGGGATCCAAACCGACCCCTGAGCCTGGATAGAGCGCCCGGCGGCGCGTGTCGTACATCGTCTGTTTACCTTGAGCTCAGGGCCGAAGCCGCGGGCTCGGGCGGTGGGCGGCGCACGCCCCAGAGGGCGGCGAGGGTCAGGGCCGCGCCGCAGGCGACGATGACCCAGGCGACCGGCCAGAGGCGGAAGGCGGCTGGGGCGCAAAGGGCGCCCAGCATGGTGGCGCCGGAGAGGATCGCGTAGCGCAGGCGGAAGACCGCCGTGGCGTCCGTCACGTCCATGCGGGTCTGGAAGAACGGCATCATCTGCAGGAAGGCCATGGAGCCGCCGACGCCCAGGACGAAGCCGCCAGCGGCCATGGCGGCAGGCGCGAAGGATGGCGGCGCGAACAGAGCGGCCGCCCCGATGGCGGCCAGGCCCAGGCCGCGCAGGACGTAGCCCACGAACAGGAACCGCCACGGGTCGCGGATGCGCCAGGTGACGGTCAAGAGGTTGGTCGCCCCGTCGCCGATGGCCTGGGTCGCCATGATCAGGGCCAGGGTGGGCAGGCCACCGGCGACCCCGCCCTGGGCCAGCAGCAGGGGCACGCCGAGCGCGAAGCCCAGGGACCGGGTTCCATACGAGACGCCGGCGGTGGCCAGGATCGTCCGCGCCCCGGGCGTGGCCCGCGCCGCGCGCCAGCCACGAGCGATGCGCTGCAGGACGGTGGCGGCCGAGGCGGCGGGCGCGGTCTCGCCCTCGAACCGGTGGCCGGCGGCGGCGATGGACCCGGCCGAGGCCAGGAAGCTGGCGGCGTTGGCGGTGAGCAGGTGGATGGTCGGCGCGACAGCGGCGATGGCGGCGCCGAGGCCGGCTCCCGCGATGATCGCCAGTCGCCCGGTGACATCGAACAGGCCGTTGAGGGCGCGCAGGCGGTGCGGCTCGGGCGCGAGGCGCGGCACGACGCCCTGCAACGCCGGATCGAACACCGCCTGGATCGCCGCCAGCAGCACGCCCGCGGCGATCAGGATCGGCAAAGACAGGCCGATGCTGAAGGCGGCCACCACCACCGCGCCGGAGACCGCGGCGCGGGTCAGGTCGGCCCAGATCATCACCTTCCGCGCGCTCAGGCCGTCCACCACAGCGCCCGCGCCAAGCGCGAAGGCCAGGGCGGCGGCGGACTGGGCGATGGGCAGCCAGGCGGCATCGGCGCCGGCGAACCCCACGGCCAGCCAGATGGCGCCCAGACGGTAGAGCTCGCTGCCCGCATCCGACAGCGCCTGCCCCGCCCAGAGCGTGCGCACGCCCCGGTCCCTGAACAGCCCGATGTATGGGTGCGCCCCCAGGCCGCCCGCCCCCGCCATGATGCTCAACCCCCGGCGGCAGTGGGCGGGTGAGGGGATGTGGGGTCAAGGGGGTAGTGGCGTAGTCGCGCCGATCAACTCGGTCGCCCGCCGCAGACCTTTACCGCCCCCGCGGAGCGGGGGGTAAAGAGCGTTCCGGCTGCCGCCGTTCAGTCGGCGATGAGTTGGATGATGACCTTGCCGCGGGCGCGGCCGGTTTCGATGTAGGCCATGGCGTCGTTGAGCGCCTCGAATGGGAAGATGCGGTCGATGACCGGCTTGATGGCGCCGGCCTCGATCAAGGCGGTGATCGTCTTGAGCTGGGGGCCGCTGGCGCGCATGAACACGAAGCTGTAGCTGGCCAGCTTGGCCTTGGCCTTGCGGCGAATTTTGCGGCTGAGGAGGGCCATCAGCAGCCGCAGTGCGCCATTGAGCCCCGCCGACTTGGCGAACGCCGGCTCGGGTGGGCCGGAGATCGAGATGAGCTGGCCGCCCGGCTTCAGCACATCCAGCGATTTCTCCAGGGTTTCGCCGTCGAGGCTGTTCAGCACGATGTCATAGCCGGACAGGGTCTTTTCGAACGCATCGCGCGTGTAGTCGACGACGAGGTCCGCCCCCAGCCCTTTGACCAGACCGACGTTGGGGGTGCTCGTGGTTGTCGCAACGACGGCGCCGATATGCTTGGCGAGCTGGATCGCAAAGGCGCCGACGCCGCCGGATCCCGCCTGGATGAACACCTTCTGACCTCGCTGGAGAGCGCCGCGTTCGACCAGCACCTGCCACGCTGTGAGGCCGACGAGCGGAACGGATGCGGCTTCCGCCATGCTCAGGTTCTTGGGCTTATGGGCGGCGTCGGCGTGGTGGATGGCGATGCGCTCCGCGAACGTGCCGATCCGACCGTCGCGGGGACGGGCGTAGATCTCGTCACCCACCTTGAAGGCGCTGACGCGAGCCCCGACGGCGAGGACCTTGCCCGCGACGTCGTGGCCCAGAACGAACGGCGGGCGGTAGGGCAGGATCGGCTTGAACGCGCCGTCGCGGATCTTGGAGTCCAGCAGGTTCAGCGCCGCGGCGTGAACCTGGACGAGGAGGTCCTCGTCGCCCAGGGTCGGCTCGGGCGCCTCGCCCAGGCGAAGCGGCGCCGACTTGCCGTAGCGGTCGAGAATGAAGGCCTTCATGGCGGATGGTGCTCCGAGGCCTGCCGCCGTGCGGCAGGCGCTGGTCGAGAGGTCGCGGCGGGGCGTGGGGCGTCGCCCCGCGCGGACTAGCCGCGATAGCGCGGCGCGGGCTGGGTCTGGGCGAAGCCCGGCAGCATCATCTGCCGCGCGCCCTGGTAGGCGGCCCACTGGTCGCCATCGTGCAGGGGCGGGATGGTCACGGCCTCGCGCATGTCGAAACCGGTCAGCGCGGCGTCCACCAGATCGCCAACCTCCATCATCGGCGGCAGGGCGCTGAGCTCGGCGCCCGCGCGCGACCAGATCTCGGTGCGGGTCGCGGCCGGCAGAACGGCCTGGACGTAGACGCCCTTCGGACCGAGCTCATGGGCTAGGCCCTGGGAGAGGAAGAGCACGAAGGCCTTGGTGGCCCCGTAGATGGTCTGGCTGAATTCGGGGACCAGCCCGACCACCGACCCGATGTTGATGATGGCGCCCTGGCCCGCGCGGGCGAGGCGCGGGGCGATGGCGTGGGCAAGTCGGGCGACCGCCGTCGCGTTGAGATTGATCAGGCGCTCAACGTCCGCCCAGGCCTGGGCGTCGAACCCGCCGGCCAGGCCGGCGCCGGCGTTGTTGATCAAGATGCCGATCTGCTCGTCGGCGCCGAGGCGGGTTGCGACAGCCTCAAGATCGCTGGCCTTCCCCAGATCGGCTTGCAGCACCTCGACCGACACGCCGGTTTCCGCGGCGAGCCGCGCGGCCAGGGCGTCGAGTTTGGCCTTGTCGCGGGCGACGAGCACAAGGTCATGGCCGCGATGGGCCAGACGTTCGGCATAGGTCGCGCCGATGCCCGACGATGCGCCGGTGACGAGGACCTTGGGATGGGCAGACATGGACAACTCCGTCGGATGCGCTAATGATGATGCTCATCATGATTGTGTCTAAATATGATGGCCATCATGTATATGTCAACGGCCAAGCGGAGCTTTCTCATGAAGGTCAGCAAGGATCAGATGCAGGCCAATCGCCGACGGATCCTGGACGCTGCGGGTCAGCTGTTCCGTGAGAAGGG
The DNA here is from genome assembly GCA_964575195.1 of uncultured Phenylobacterium sp. Lineage (GTDB taxonomy): Bacteria > Pseudomonadota > Alphaproteobacteria > Caulobacterales > Caulobacteraceae > Phenylobacterium. The sequence continues at coordinate 49,836 of CAZNPJ010000005.1, read as the reverse complement.
CTTCGAGGCGGTGAGCGTGGCGGAAGTCATGAAGGCCGCCGGCCTGACCCACGGCGGATTCTACGGGCACTTCGCGTCCAAGGACGACCTGATCGCCCAGACGATCGGGCATATCTTCACGGCCGAGCCGAGCGGGGCGGACGGTGCGGCGGCGTCGATCGGGGCGTATCTGTCGCCCCGGCATCGCGACGGCGTCGGCGACGGTTGCCCCACGGCCGCCTTGGTCTCGGACATCCGCCGTCAGACGCCCGAGGCGCGGCGGGCGATGTCCGACGGCGTCAGATCACAGATCGCCCTTGTTGGGCGGATGATCGGCGCGGACGGGACCCGGGAGGGCAGCCGCCAGGCCATCGGCGCCTGGGCGGCGATGGTGGGGGCGCTGATCATCGCCCGAGCGACCGACGAGGACGCGCTGTCCGACGAGATTCTCGCGGAGACCCGGCTGTGGATCGAGGAGAGCCTGAGCCGGCGCCCGGACGCGACGTAAGCGTGTCGCAAGGCTAAGGTCCGCCAACCGCCGCGGTCCGGCCGGTGCGCGTCGGCTGTTTGGTTTGTTCGCGTTTACGCGAGGGCGACCAGGTCGGAGGACGGGGCGGGCGGCCCAATGTCGGGTTGGCGGCGGGTCGGTCGTCCTTTGGGGGGCGATAGCGAAGGGGAGCGAGGAGTGACAGACGGGCATATCAAGGGACCAGCCGCCTACTTTCCCTCCATCGAGAAGACCTACGGACGGCCGATCGCAGAGTGGCAGGCGCTGGTGCGCCAGCACTATCCAGCCAAGCACATGGAACTGGTCAACATGCTGAAGCGCGACCACGGCATGGGCCACGGCCACGCCAATGCGGTGGTGGCGTACACGCTGGCGGAGGACTCGGCTTAGGGCCGCCGACCCGCAGCGACGGTCAGCGGCTGGGGCAGAGGCCCTTGGGCGTCCAGTCGGCGGTGAGCGTGGTGGGCGGGGCGGCCGGGTCGTGCAGGATCATGGCGAAGCCCTGGCGGGTCTCCGCGCCGATGGCCATCAGCAGCATCGGCGGTCCCTGGCGGATCATCAGGGCGTGGCCGGCGCCGCGCGCGACCTGGGCGCCGTCGGGCGTTTCCAGGCAGCTGGCGCCGCTGATGGCGTAGAAGGCCTCGGGGCCGGAATGGATGTGCACCGGGGCGGTCATGCCGGGGGTGAACGTGGATTTGAGGTAGGCGACGCTCAGGGGGCCGGAGACGCCGGACATCGGCAGCGGCCCGACGTCGGTCAGGTGGCGGCCGCCGGCCCGCGCGGAGCCTTTGGCCCCCACGTCGAACAGGAAGACGCGGCCGAAGGCCTGGACGACCGTGCCGTGCGCGCCCTTGGCGCGGGTGGCCGCTGCAGCGTCCGAAAAGTCGTAGATGTTCCAGTACAGCGGGCCGGGCGGCGGGGTCCCCAGCTCGGCGTGGGCGACGAGGCAGGCCGGGCCGGGCGTCTCGCCGGCGTCGCCCGCGCAGAGCCGCGACGTGGCCTGGGCGTTGGCGACAAGGGGCGCGGACGATGCGGCGGCCAGGGCGGCGAGGCCAAAGGCGAGGGCGCTGAGAGACGGTCGGCGCATGGCGGTGCTCCTGCGAGATCGGCTTCGAGCCTGACATGCGGCGGACCGGAGGGCCAGCCGTGCTGTGCACGTCCCATCGCCTTGATGGCGCGTCCGGCTGATGGCGGAGGGGCTGGCCCCTCCGCCGCGCTTGGTCAGACGACGGTCAGCTTGACGTCGAGGTTGTTGCGGGTGGCGTTGGAGTAGGGGCAGACCTGGTGGGCCTTGGCGACCAGGTCTTCGGCGGCGGCGCGGTCGAGGCCGGGCAGGGACACCTCAAGCGCGACCTCGAGGCCGAAGCCGCCTTCCGAACGCGGTCCGATGCCGACATGGGCGGTGACCGTGGCGTCGGACGGAACCTTGGGTCCGCCCTGGGCGGCGACCGCCTTCATCGCGCCGATAAAGCAGGCGGCGTAGCCTGCGGCGAAGAGCTGTTCGGGGTTGGCGCCCGCGCCGCCGCCGCCGCCGAGTTCCTTGGGCGTGGAGAGGGCGACCTTGAAGCTGTCGTCCAGGGTGGCGGCGGAACCGTCGCGGCCGCCAGTGGCGCGGGCGGCGGTGCGATAGAGGACGTTGACGGACATATCGGGTCTCCTATGTCGAATTGTGTACAATTATCTTGCTTACAAGACAAATGGGAATGCGGAGCTGGCCTGTCAACCGCCGCATCTTCCGAAGCGGGCTAGGGCCGCACCAGTTCCAGTCCGGCGTCGGAGTCCGGGAAGGCCGCGCCGGGGACGTAGCGGACGATGGGGCGGATCTCGTAGATGGCGTCCGGGTTGACGGCCTGCAGCGCCTGGGCGGCGGCGATGGCCGCGTCCAGGTCGGCGGCCTCTAGGACGTAGAAGCCCAGCAGATGCTCCTTGGTCTCTGCGAAGGGGCCGTCGGTCACCATGCCCTTGCGGCCGACCACGGCGGCCAGGGACGTGGCGCCCAGGCGGGCGGCGGGACCGAGTTGCCCGGCGAGCCGATCGTGGACGCCCATCAGCCGGTCCATCAGCGCACCGTCCTCGGCCGTGGTCATGGCCTGGACCTCGGGTTCGTCATGATAGGCGAGCAGGGCGTATAGCATGGACATCCGCGGGGTCTTGGAGCGCCGGCCAGACTAGGACGGCTCGCTCGTCGTGGTCCCGACATTTTTGGTGTCGGGCGTCCTGCCCTTTGGCCTGACATCGGCACGGCAGACCTCGACCTGGTGCGGATAGGGGATGGAGAGACCGACCGCGTCGAAGGTCTCCTTCACCTGCTTGATCAGGTCGAACTTGGTGTCCATCCAGACATTGGTTGGGGCCCAGCATCGAAGGGTGACGTTGACCGCGCTGTCGGCCGTCGCCGTCACCTTGGCCCAAGGGGCAGGATCAGGGAGGACCCGCGGCTCCTCCGCCGCGACTTTCAGCAACATTTCCAGAGCCAGATCGAGGTCGTCCTCGTAATCGACGCCGAAGGTCAGATCGACGCGGCGGCGGCCGGACTGGCTGATGTTGACGATCATGTCGCCGAACACCTTGCCGTTGGGCAGGTAGAGGGTGAGGCCGTCGTAATCGAGCAGCTTAGTGTTGAAGAGGTCCATGCCGACCACCGTGCCCTGGCGGCCGTTCAGCTCGACCCGGTCGCCGGCGCGGTAGGGGCGCAGCAGCAGGATCATCACCCCGGCGGCGACGTTGCTGAGCGTGCCCTGCAGCGCCAGGCCGATGGCGAGGGAGGCGGCGCCAAGGACGGCCAGCACCGACGTCGCCTGGACGCCCAGCTGCTGCAGCACCGCCACCAGGCCGACGGCGACGACCACGTACTTGACCAGGGTGGAGACGAAGGTGGCCAGCGTGCCATCGGCCGGCTGCTGGTGGTGAGGCAGGCGGATGATCGCGCGTTGGGCCACCTTGCCCAGGCGCTTGGCCAGCCACAGGGTGGCGACCAGGATCAGCAGCGCCACAACGAGGCGCATGGAGAAGCCCCCCAGCGTGGCCGCCAGGCTGCGCATCATCACCGGGTCGCCCGACAGCGCCATGCTGACCATCTCGAAAAAGGGCGTGACGGGATCTTCGGGTTGGGCAGCCAAGGGGCCTCGCAGCGCGGTGGGACCCGTTAAGAACACCTAGCTGCGCCTTACGATGCGCGCGGATAGAAAAAATCGCGTCGGACGCCGGTTCCGTCGCGGCGACGGGCGGGCCATCTGTCGGCCTCAACCTGTGCTTTGGAGCGCCTGATGGCCCTGTCTCTCTACGATGCGTCGATCCCCAGCTATGTGCTGATGCTGAAGAACCTGGCCGCGCTGCTCGAGAAGGCCGAGGCGCATGCGGCGGCGACGGGAGTGGATCCGGCCACCTATCTGTCGGCGCGGGTCACCGAGGACATGGCGCCCCTGACCCGGCAGATCCAGATGGCCAGCGATGCGGCCAAGGGCGGCGCGGCGCGGCTGGCCGGCGTGACCCCGCCAAGCATGCCCGACACCGAGACCACCTGGGCCGAGGTCAAGGACCGGGTCGCCAAGACCCTGGCCTTCGTCGAGACGATCACGCCGGATCAGGTGAGCGACGACGTGACCCGGATCATCGAACTGCCGACGCCCAATCGCACCCTGACCTTCACGGCCCGGGACTTCCTGCTGCAGTTCTCGCTGCCCAACTTCCACTTCCACGTGGTGACCGCCTACGGCCTGCTGCGCGGGCTTGGCGTGCCGATCGGCAAGATGGACTACCTGGCGGGCGGCCAGCCCAAGCTGGCGGCTTAAGACCGGCGGGTCAGCGCACCCGGTACTCCTGACTCATCTGGATATCGTAGGTGCGCGCGACCCAGCCTGGGACGGCGTCATCCAGGTCCAGGGCGGCGACGCGGTCGCGGCGGCTGGCGGCTTCGTCGCCGGCCAGGGCGGCCAGCAGGCTGCGCCCGAACAGCGCCACCGGATTGGCCGGCTCGCGGGCCAGCACGTGGGCGAAGTCGGCGGCCGACTGCGTGCGGCGTCCGATCTTGAGGAAGAGATAGGCCCGGTCCAGCCGGGCGGCAGTGTCGTCGGGCAGCAGGCGCACGGCCTTGTCGCAGTCCTGCGGCGTGGCGGCCCGCCAAGCGCCCCGCGCGCCGGCGGCGCAGAGCCAGGCCCAGGCGTGTCCGTCGGTCTTCCGCGCCGCGGCCACGTCGGGGTAATTGGCCGGGGGCTGTTGGATCGCGCGCTGGGCGGCCTGCCAGCCCGGGGTGACCGGGCCCTTGACGCTCTGGCACAGCACCGGGACCTCGCGATCGCCGACATCCACCGGGCGGCCATGCTTTCCGGCGTAGCCATTGGCGACGTTGATCAGCTTGCCCTCGACGTCGAAGTTGGCGATCCGGCGCTCGATCAGGCGACCCTGGGCGCAGTCCACCATGACCTGGCGTACGACCAGAGCCCCGCCGTCCTTGATCGACGTGGCGGTCTTGCCGACCGTCAGGACGGTCGCCGAAACCTGGTCGCCGTTGCGCCGCAGGTCATCGAGGGCCACGAAGCCGGTCCCGTCGACGCCGGACTCAAGTCGCTGGAGGCGGCCGGCGGGAAGGGCCGGGGGCGGCGCTGCGGCGGTCGCGGCGGCCTCCTTGCCGGCGCGGGCGACATCCATGGCGATCCAGGCCCCAGCCGCGACCACGGTCGCCAGGACGACGCCGCCCACCACGATGCGCTGCATCCGCTGGGCCCCACCCCGCTTCGCCATCTGCAATCTCCCCCAGGTTGCGCGTTGGTGCGCTTCGCCCCGGTCAGGGATAGAGGCGGCGGGGTGCGGCGTCCATATGGTGGCGCTTCAGAAGGCGCCCTGGGCGCGGGCGTCGCGCTGGATGGCGTCGAGGTGATCCTTGGAGTCCTGCTGGCGCTGGAGGAAGGCCTCGCGGCTCATGCAGCGGCGGGTCGGGATTTTGGAGCCGGAGACCGGGTCGCGGAAACAGACCTGGCGGCCCTTCTGGACGTAACGGCCTTGGACGACGCCATAGGGCGGTTCACCCGGCAGGCTGGTGGTCGGGGCGACGACGCCCTTCGCCGTCGCCGCGTCCTTGAGCGGGGCGGGGACGTCCGGGTCGCCGCCCAGGCCGAGGGCGAAGGCCAGGATCAGAATGGGCATCGAACCGGCTCCCAGGCTTGCGTCAGGCCATCATGCGCGGACCGGCCGCGTTTCGGAAGAGGCGGCGAGCGGCTCAGTAAATCGCCGCGGCGTCGAAACCAAACCGGACCCTAGGCGCTGAGAGGGCGTCGCAAAGCCATGGAGAAAGCTCAATGCGTATCCTGTCCCTCGCCGTCGCCGCCTGCGCGGCTGTCACCCTGACCGCCTGCAACAGCCCCGCCGACAAGGCCGCCGAAGCCAAGGCCGACTCGCTGGAGGCGCAAGCCGCCGCGACCCCGAACGAGGCGCAGGAGAAGTCGCTCAACGCCCAGGCCGATGCGATCGAACAACAGGCTGGCAACGCCGACGGCGGCGCCACCACCGCCAACACCCCCGACACCAGCCCGTCGAAGTAGGGCGGGCTGCGCGGCCGCGGTCCGTGAGTGGATGCACGGCTGTGGATCGCGGCCGCATGGCGAGCCCCCGGCCCCCGCAGGCCGGGGGCTTTTCCATGCGCCTAGACGGGCCGGCCGGACCTGTCTGCATCAAAAACGCATAGCGACTCCGCGAAGATGCCGATCCGGGCGAGTCAGGGCCGGTGCTATGGATCGCTTGTCCAGACGGACGCCCCGCTCCCCACGGGGTTCCCCAGACCTTCAGGTGTGTGTGTCATGACCCTTTCGAGTCTCTTGCAGGGCTTTGTGCGACGGACGGCCCCCGCCATCCTGGCCACGGCCATGTTCATGCTGGTGGTCGCGTTCGCGGCCCTGGGCGTGGTGGGCGTCGCCTAGAGCCTTTCCCTTTCAGGTGGGCCCGTCGACGGGGGTGAGAAGGCTCTAGCTTTTTGCATTGAGCGCCGTCTCATCGCCGACGCCGGGTTCCACTTCGGCGGACTGCGCTCTGGCGACCCCACGACGATCTCGCGATGTCACAAGGGCCCGCAAGGGCCCTTTTCCGTGCGCGTTTCACAGGGCTCAGGCGTGGCGCGCAAAAGTCCGACGGGCTATTAGAATTTCTATCGAGACTTAAATCCTATTGAATCGATAGGTATTGGCCGTGGCGCTCAGCTTCCCTTCCTTGAGCGCCGCCGCGCGGATGGCGCACGGGCAGGTCCTCCCCCCGCCCGTGCGTCCTTCGCCAAAGCCAGGAGCTGCAAGGTGATCGTGAGTTTCAAAGCCCTGCCGGGCCCCTGTCGCCCGCCGCGCTGACGCCGTCGTCGCGGCGGCGTCCACGTCCATCCATCATCGAGATTTTGCAGGTCGCGACGTCAAAGGCGCGCGATCAGGGGGTAACTTTGTCTGTAGCTAAACTAATGCTCATCGGGTCCGCGGCCGCCGTGTTCGGCCTGGCCGTGTCGCCGGCCATCGCCGCCGAGGTCGGAGCCGCCGACAGCGCCGCGGCGGACGTCGCGGCCGACGGCGACGCCGGGGCGGTGGAGGCGGTGATCGTCACCGCCCGCCGCCGCGCCGAACAGGCCCAGGACGTGCCGATCGCGCTGTCGGTGCTGAGCTCCGAGACCCTGGACAAGACGGGGACCTACAACCTGGCCCAGGTGGTGCAGCTGGCCCCCAGCCTCTACCTGGGCTCGTTCAACCCGCGGAACACGACAGTGAACATCCGCGGCCTGGGCAACAACCTGGGGCTGGCGAACGACGGGCTGGAGGCCGGGGTCGGCCTCTATATCGATCAGGTCTATTTCAGTCGCCCGGCGGCCTCGACCTTCGACCTGTCGGACGTGGAACGGGTGGAGGTGCTGCGCGGGCCCCAGGTCACGCTGTTCGGCAAGAACACCACCGCCGGCGCGATCAACGTCAGCACACGGCTGCCGACCTTCACGCCCGAGGGCCGGTTCGAGCTGAGCTACGGCGAGTATGGGTTCCTGCAGGGCAAGGCGTCGATCGCCGGCCCGATCAGCGACACGGTCGCCGTCCGGCTGTCGGCGAGTTCGACCCAGCGCAACGGGCTGGTCAAGAACGTCGTCACGGGCCGCAACTACAACAATCTCGACAACACCGCGATCCGCGGCCAACTGCTGTTCAAGCCCAGCGACAAGCTGTCGATCCGGTTCGTGGCGGACTGGAACCGGCAGGAGACCGACTGCTGCGTGCTGGTCTATGCGGGCTACGGCCCGACGCTGAAGCCGGCGGCGCTGCAGTATCCGGCGCTGATCGCCGGGTTGAACTACGTAAATCCCAGCCAGAACGCCTTCGACCGGCTGACGGACATCAACGATCAGGCCAAGGCCAACCAGACCCTGGGCGGAGTCTCGGCGGTCGTGGACTACGACCTTGGCTTCGCGACCCTGACGTCGGTGACAGCGTGGCGCTACTGGGACTGGGACCCGGCGAACGACGCCGACTTCAGCAGCCTGTCGATCCTGGACAAGAGCCAGAACGCCGACCAGCAGGACCAGTACAGTCAGGAGATCCGGCTGGCCTCGAACGGCGACGGGCCGGTCTCGTGGATCGTGGGAGCCTACGCCTTCCGCCAGACGATCGACGCCCAGGGGCTGGCGCAGTACGGGGCCAATTCGGCCTACTGGCTGCTGGGGCCGGCGCAGCCGTCGGCGCTGCTGAATGGCTACCAGGCGCGCTCGGGAGCCAGTTCCAGCACCAACAGCTACGCGGCCTTCGGCCAGCTGACCTGGAAGGTCGGCGAGCGCCTCTCGATCACGCCCGGCCTTCGCTACACTTACGAGGAGAAGGACGCCGCCTACATCCAGGTGGTGTCGGGCGGGCTGGCCAATCCGACGGCGGCGCAGCAGGCGCTGAAGTTCGCGGTGGCGCGGCCCCAGGCCTACGCGGCGCACAACAACGACGGCAAGCTGTCGGGCCAGATCAACGTGGCCTGGCAGCAGACCCCGGACCTGCTGGTCTACGGCAACTATGCGCGGGGGTATAAGTCGGGCGGCCTGAACCTGTCGGGCCTTCCGCTGGACACGGCGGGCAACCCGGTGCTGGCCCGGGCGGTCATCGCGCCCGAGAAGACCGACGCCTGGGAGGCCGGCTTCAAGAGCCAACTGCTGGATCGGCGGGTGATCTTCAACGTCGCCGCCTTCTGGAGCGAGACGCAGGACTACCAGGCCAATGTGGTCGACACGGCCGGCGGCGCGCTGCGGCAGTTCCTGGACAACATCCCGAAGGTGCGTTCGCGCGGGGTGGAGGTGGATACCCGCCTCGCGCCGGTGAGCGGGTTCAGCGCCTACGCCTCGGGCGCCTACACGGATGCGGAGTACGTCTCGTACGCCAACGGGCCGTGCCCGCTGGAGCGGATCGGGACGGCGACCCAGGCCTGCGACCTGTCGGGCCGTCCGCTGCCGGGGGTGTCGAAGCTGGTCGTGTCGGCGGGCGCAGAGTACCGGCGTCCCGCGCAGGCTCTGGGCCTGACCGGCGAGGCCTATGCGGGCGCGGATTGGAACTGGCGCTCGGGCTTCTATTCGTCGGCGTCGGACAGCATCTACTCGCGGATCGGTTCGTACGGCCTGCTGAACCTGCGCGCGGGTTTCCGCACCGAGGCGGGCTGGGACGCCTTCGTCTGGGTGAAGAACGCCGCGGACAAGAAATACTTCCAGTACATCTCGGGCCTGATCGGCAACACCGGCGCGCTCAACGGCAATCCGGGCGACCCGCGCACGGTCGGCGTGACGCTGAAGGCGTCGTACTGAGATGGCGCGCCGGTTCACCCTCAGCCTGGGGCCGTCCAACTGGCGGCTAGCGGCCTTCGCCGCGCCGGCGCTGCCGCTGGCGTCGGCCGGCGTGCCGCTGGGGATCTATCTGCCGCCGTTCTACGCGCAGGAGGCGGGCCTGAGCCTGGGTCTCGTCGGCGCGATCTTCATGTTGAGCCGGATCTGGGACGCGGTGAACGATCCGCTGATCGGGGTGCTGTCGGACCGCACCCGCACCCGGTTCGGCCGGCGCAAGCCGTGGATCGCGGCCGGCGCGCCGGTGTTCGCCCTGGCGGCGCTGGCGATTTTCGCGCCGGGACTGTTCGGGGTGAAGCCGGGGGCGGCCTGGCTGGCCGGGTGGCTGTTCGTCTTCTACCTGGGCTGGACGATGGTGCAGATCCCGCTGTCGGCCTGGGGCGGGGAGCTGTCGACGCAGTACCACCAGCGCAGCCGGATCCAGACGTTCGGGCATGTGTCGGCGGCGCTGGGCCTGCTGACGGTGCTGGTGCTGCCGGCGGCGCTGGACGGTCTGGCGGCGCGGGGCGGGGCCGAGGCGGCGGCTGGGCTGAAGACCGCGCTGATGGGCGGCTTCGTGGTGGCGACCCTGGTCCCCGCGGTGGCGGCCGCGCTGATCTTCGCGCCGGAGCCGCCGGTTCCCGCGACGCCCGCCCGACGCGTCGGGCTGCGGACGGCCATCTCGCAGCTGGCGCGTGAGCCGCTGCTGATGAAGGTGCTGGCGTCGGACTTCGCCGTGACCCTGGGCCAGTCGATCCGGGGCTCGCTCTTCGTGTTCTTCGTCTCGGCCTACATGGGCCGGCCTGACCTGGCGGCGGGCCTGTTCCTGCTGCAGTTCGTGTTCGGCGTCTTCGCCGGGCCGATCTGGCTCAAGATCGGCTACCGGCTGGGCAAGCACCGGACGGTGGTGGCCGGAGAGCTGGTGCAGGTGGCGATCAACCTGGGCCTGCTGTTCGTGGTCCGGGGCGACCTGGCCCTCCTGGTCGCGCTCACCGTGGCGCAGGGGCTGGCGCAGGGATCGGGCAACCTGATGCTCCGATCGATCGTCGCCGACTTAGCCGACAAGCAGCGGCTGGAGACCGGCGAAGAGCGCACGGGCCTGTTCTTCTCGGTGTTCAGCCTTGCGGGGAAGGCGGGGCCGGCGGTCGCCATCGGCGTCGCCCTGCCGCTGGTCGGCCTGCTGGGGTTCCAGCCCGGCAAGCCCAACAGTCCGCAGGCGCTGGAGGCCCTGAAGTGGGTCTTCGCCCTGGGACCGGCCCTGGCGCACGCCGTCTCGGCGGCCCTGATCGCCCGCTTCTCTCTCGACGAGGCCGGACATCGCGTGATCCGCGCCGCCCTCGACGCCCGCGAACACCCCCATTCGGGCGGCGCTCTCGCCGCCGCCGAATAGCCGCTCAAGCAAAGGAGCCTTCCCATGAGCGCCGACGGATATCTCTACCACACCACCCAACTCGACATCGCGCCGGTGGGCGGATCGATCGGGGCCGAGGTTCGAGGCCTGCCGCTGAGCGGCGAGCTCAACGACGACCAGACCGCCGCGATCCTGGACGCCCTCTACAAGCACAAGGTGCTGTTCTTCCGCGACCAGCATCACCTGGATGATGCGGCGCAGGAGGCTTTCGCCACCCGTCTGGGCCGGCCGGTGGCCCACCCGACCGTGCCGGTGCGCGAGGGCTCGTCCTATCTGCTGGAGCTGGACAGCCTGCACGGCGGGCGCGCCTCGTCGTGGCACACGGACGTGACCTTCGTGGACGCCTATCCGGCCGCCTCGATCCTGCGCTCGGTGACCAGCCCGGCCAGCGGCGGGGACACCACCTGGGCCGACACGACCACGGCCTATGCGCGCCTGCCAGCGCCGTTGAAGGCGCTGGTGGACAATCTCTGGGCGCTGCACACCAACGACTACGACTATGCCGCCACGCGTTCGAACGTGGATGACGAGCGCATCCAGCGCCACAAGCAGGTCTTCGCCTCCACCGTTTATGAGACAGAGCATCCGGTGGTGCGGGTGCATCCGGTGACGGGTGAGCGGACGCTGCTGCTGGGCCACTTCATCAAGCGGTTCGTCGGCCTGTCGAGCGGCGACAGCCAGGTGCTGCTGCGGCTGTTGCAGGACCATGTGATCAAGCTCGAGAACACGGTCCGCTGGCGATGGCGCGAAGGCGACGTGGCGATCTGGGACAACCGTGCCACCCAGCACTATGCGGTGGACGACTACGGCGATCAGCGGCGAGTGATGCGCCGGGTGACCATCGCCGGAGACGTGCCGGTCGGCATCGACGGCCGCAGCAGCCGGACCCTGAAACCCGTCGCCCAGGCCGTCGCGGCCTGAGCCCGGGGGCGCGCCCCGCCGCCGCCTGTACGGCGGGGCGCGTCATCCTTACCACCCCCCGGATTTCGGCGCCTTGGCGCGGACGAGCGTCGGCATTACGGTGTTCGTCGTATCGGGGGATATCGACATGGTCAGCATCGCCACAGGCCCGTCGTCGCCATCCGGCGGCCGGCAGGACACCGGCTTCTTCCTGGGCGGCGCCATCGCCATGGCCCTGGTGATCGTCGCAGGGTTCTCGATGCAGTTGGCCATGGGGCGGTCGAGCTTCGCCGCGCCGCCGCTGGTCCACGCCCACGCCATCGTCTTCATGGGCTGGATGGTGATCTATGTCCTTCAGAACGTGCTGGTCGCGACGGATCGGCTGGCGCTGCACCGCAGGTTGGGGTGGCTGGCGGCCGCCTGGATGATCCCGATGCTGGGGCTGGGCGTCGCGGTCACGGTGGTGCTTGTCCGCAAGGGGATGGTCCCGTTCTTCTTTCGGCCGCTGCAGTTCCTGGTGTTCGATCCGATGGTGTTGCTGACCTTTATCGGCCTGACCATCGCAGCGATCGCCCTGCGGCGTCAGACGGACTGGCATCGGCGGCTGCACTTCTGCGGCATGGCCCTGCTGATCGGGCCCGGCGTGGGACGGCTGTTACCGATGCCGCTGCTGCCGCCGTGGGCGTGGGAGGCGACGGTCGCGGTCTGCCTCGTTTTCCCGCTGGTCGGCATGGCGGCGGACCTGCGACGGCGCGGGCGAGTGCATCCCGCCTGGCTGTGGGGCGTGGGCGCGATGCTGGCCAGCGTGGCCCTGACCGAGGCGATCACCTATGGCCCGGCGGGCGAACGCCTATATGTGGCGGTGACGGCGGGATCGCCGGGCGCGACCGTGGCGCCGCTGGACTTTCCCCCGCCGCCCGGACCTCCGCCCGGACCCCTGCCGACCGGGCTCTGAGCGGTCGCCGAACCTGACGCCAAGATGAACGGTCGCCTCCGATTGGGTTCAGGCCGCGGGCTCTAACTTCACCCTCGACATCGCCGATCAGGTCCCACCGGACCCGGCGCAAGGCAAAGGAGTTAGAGCCATGACCAACACGATGATCAAAGCCGCGATGGCCCTTACCGTCGCCGGCGCCGTCGCCCTCCCGGCCAGCCAGGCCGCCGCGGGCACGTCGAAGACCGAGAGCGCCATCCTGGGCGCCCTGATCGGCGGCGTCGGCGGCGCGGCGGTGGGTAACGGCAAGACCGAGTCGGTGGCGATCGGCGCCCTGGCCGGCGCGGCCCTGGGGGTCGCCGTCGACAAGAGCAATGACCGTAAGCACTACCGCAGCGGCTACGGCTATCGCACGTCGCAGCCCTACTACGGGAACAGCCGCTACCGGTCGAACGACCGCGGTTACTACGGCCGGACCAACAGCCGTCATGGCTACGACGACTACGGCTACGGCTACCGCCGCTAAGGCGGAAAGCCGAACCAAACGGCAGAGGGGCGTCGCGCCAGCGGCGCCCCTTTTCCGTGGGTCATCCACGGGTTTGTGCCGCGGCCCGCGTTGACGGTCCGGCCCCGCCGCCCCGCAATGCCGGTCGCCGGGGGAGGGCGGAATATGTGGCAGGGACGGAGCCGTTGGGGCGGCTGGCTGCTGGGATTTGGCGGGGTGTCGCTCATCGCCGTCGCGACGGGGGCCGCGGTCTGCGCGGCGAGCGGCGCGCCCACCGGCCTGTGGGGACGGAACCTCGCGGCCTGGGTCGTCGGCGCGGCGGCGGCTGTGGGTATCGCGCGGCGGTGGCGGCCGGCGATGGCCTCGGCAGGACCTTGGCTGGCGCCCCTCGGGCTTGCGGCGACGTTCCTTGCGCCCGGGATGGATGGGGTTCACCGCTGGACCGACCTCGGGCCGCTGCACATGAACATGGCCATGCTGCTGCTGCCCGCCGCGGTCGCCGCCTGGCCGGCGGCGGGCGGACCGCGACCCCTGTCCTGGGTCGCCATGCTTCTGTGCCTGGCGTTGATGGCGGCGCAACCGGACGCGTCGCAAGCGACGACCCTGGCGGCCGTCGTGGTCCTGGTCGCCGCTCTGTCGGTGCGCCCGGCCGGACTGCGGATCGGGTTGATCGCCGCCGCCACGGGGGCCGCCGTCATCGCCTGGCTGCGGCCCGATCCGCTATTGCCCGTGCCGGAGGTCGAAGGGATCGTCAGGCTGGCTTTCGCGGTGTCGCCGGCGGCCGGCGGGGTCGCGGTGCTGTCGTTGGCGGCGTTGGCGGCGGCGCCGGTGTTGTGGGTTCGCGGCCGGTCGTCGGACCTCAGGCTGGCCGGCGCGGCGCTGGGGCTCTGCCTGTTGGGCTGGGCGGTGACGCCGATGTTCGGCGCGTTCCCGGTTCCCCTGGTGGGCGTGGGGCTGAGCCCGATCCTGGGCGCCTGGCTTGGCGCGGGGGTGATGGCGGGCCGGTTGCGGGCGGAGCAGTCTTGACCACATGCGGAAACGCATAGCCGTCAGGCGAAATCGCTGATCTGTGCAGTGTTCAGATGTTGCTATGTAGGGGTTGTCCACACGGACGGCCCCGCTCCCCCGGGGTTTCCTCGAAACGAACCCAGGTGTCTCATGTCTCTCGCAACCTTTGAACGCGGCTTCGACCGCATCGCCCCTGTCTTCCTGATGGCCCTCGGCCTGTTCGCGGCCTTTTCGACGGCGGGGCTCGGGGCCTGACGGCTTCCAGGCACTCACCGATGCGGATGGAAAGGGCCCCTCGCGGGCCCTTTTTCGTGGGCGCGGCGTCCATGGCTCAGCTTGGCCCGTATCTTGCTGCGGAGGGCCTGTGTCGGGGCATTCCCTCCCAGAGTGAAATTCCCCTGCCGATTGTCATTCGTTGCTGCGACCCCATGCACGGCGCAGCTTGAGGTTGGTGACTGCGACGCGATCACCCGCGCGGCGCTGTAACGGGAGCAGGTCCATGCCGTTGAACAGGCACGGAATCTCGGGCGGTCTGGAACGCGGCGTCATCGCCGCGGCGGCCGTAGCCCTGCGCGTTGGTCCGTCGCGCGCGGCGGGACACGCCGTCGTCGGGATGGATGCGTAGCATGGCGGACGCGATCGACATCGGCCGGCGTCCTGCCGGCGTCCGCAAAAACGCTTTGCTGGCCTGGGTGTGGCCCGCGCCGCGCGACGAACGCGACACCGGCGCGGGCTGGCTGGAGACCCTGCTGGCCTGGATGTGGCCCACCCCCACCTACGACGGCACGTTCGGACGTCGGCGTGGGCTAATGGCGACGCTGTTCGCCGGGGCGTGGCCCAGCCGGGCCGTGGGTCCGAGCGGCGAGATTTGCGCGGTCGCGCCGTGGCAGGCGAACCGGGGCCGCAAGCGCGGCGCGATCTTCATGATGATCGCGGCCAGCGCGATCGCGGCGCCGACCTTCATGGAAGGCAATGGCGCCTACGACGCCGGTCGCCTGAACCTGTTCCGTGGCGGCGCCGACGCCGGCGACGCGGGCAGTGTGGGCGGCGGCAGCGGGAGCGGCGGTAGCGGTGCGGGAGCTCAAGGGTTCGGCGGCGGCGCTGGCGGCGGCCAGGGCGGCCAGGGCGGCTCCGATGGCGGCGGCGCCGGCGACGGCGGCGGCGTCCAGGGCGGCGACGGCGGCGGAACGCCCGACACGGTCGCGCCGCAGCCGGGCGATGGCCTGACCTTCCTCGATCCGACGACGAACCCCGGCGTGGATCCCACGGACTTTGGCGGCGACACCGACTTCGGCCTTGGCGGCTTCGGCGGCGGCGGCGGCGGCGGCGGCGCGGGTGGCGGTGGAACGGGCGGCGGTGGCGGCGGTCAGCCGACCACCCCGACGGATCCGACGACGCCCACGACGCCGACCGACCCCACGACGCCGCTCCTGCCGCCGACGCCGCCGACTGATCGGCCGGCGGTTCCGGGCGATCCCACCGTGCCCACGCCCGGTGGTGGCGGGCCGACCGTCTTCTTCGACCCCGATCCGCCCGGAGGCGGCGGCAAGGACCCCAGCGATCCGCCTGGAGGGACTGTCATCACGACCCCGGTTCCGGAGCCGGCGACATGGGCGATGATGATCCTGGGCTTCGGCGCGGTCGGCTATGTGATCCGCCGTCGTCGGTTCGCCGCGACGGTCGCCTAGCCGCCAACTGCGTCAGTAAGGATTGTAGTACCGCGGCGGCGGCCAGGCCTGCCGCTGCGGCGGCGGCGTCCAGTGCGGATCGTCATCCTCCTCGGCCTGCCGGGCATAGGCGCGGCGTCGCTCCTCCTCGTAGGCCCGCTGGCGCGCCTCGGCATAGGCGCGCTCGGCCTGGGCGGCTTCGAGGCGTCGCTGGCGATCGGCCGCTTCCTCGACCTGTCGGCGCTGGGCTTCGGCCGCGGCGGCCTGGGCCTGGACCGCGGCCAGCTGCGCATCGTTCAGGGCCTTGGCGCGACGCTCGGCCTCGGCCCGATCCCGGGCGGCCTGTTCGGCGGCCATGCGGTCGCGGTGGGTGTTGGCGGCCTGGGCGCCGCACAGGCGCAGGTCGGCCAGGCCTTGCTGCGAGCCCGCGAGGGTGGCGGTGAGCGGCTCGTCCGACAGCCACGCCACGCCCAGGGTTCCGCCCTTGCGCATCGCCGCCTCGGTCTCCTCGGACAACACCAGCTCGCCGCTTGCGCCCTCGCCGCGGAGCATCAGGTTCGAGAATCGCGCCTTGTCGATCCGGATCGGCAGGAAGGCGCGCGCGGGCAGATCGTCCTTGAAGAACTGCAGGCTGACCAGCTGGCCGTCCGAGGCGAGGGTGACGGGCGTGACGCCGCCCGATCGCCCGACCAGCTCGAGCTCGACGCGGCAGCCCGTGTCTGTGGGGCTGACGATCCACGCGGCGGGTGGCGCGGCAGCCGCGTGGGCTGTGGCTGAAAGGAGCGCAGCCGCAGCCGCGCCCCCGATGATCGACTTGATCACGGTGGCTCCTGACTGACACGCGGGCCAACGATACGACCGTTGCCGCCAAGCCGCTAGGGGCCGCCGCGCCCGCGGTGTTAGGGTCGTAACACCGAAATCTGGGAGGATGCGGGAATGACTCGGAACGGATTGATGGCCGCCGTGGCGGCGCTGGCGCTGTGCGGACCGGCGGTGGGCTCCGCGGCCTGGGCGGCCACCCCCACGAACATCGCTGCGGCGATGGCGGACAAGGGGCGACCGGCGACGGAGACGGCGCGCGACGCGGCGCGCAAGCCGGGGGAACTGCTGGAATTCGCGGCCGTGAAGCCCGGCCAGACGGTGGTCGATCTGATCATGGGCGGCGGCTATTTCACGCGCCTGCTGTCGGTGGCGGTGGGGCCCAAGGGCGAGGTGATCGCGTATCAGCCGGCCGAGTTCATCCAGTTCCAGGCCAAGTACGGCGAGGATCAGAAGGCGGTGGCCGGCGCCTATGCCAACGTGAAGCCGCTGACGGCGTCGCTGGGGGCTCTGGACCTGCCGGACAACGTGGACATGGTTCTGACCGTGCAGAACTATCACGACCTGCACCTGACCCCGTTCCCGAAGGACACGGCGGCCAAGGTCAACGCCGAGGTGTTCAAGTCGCTGAAGCCGGGTGGCCTCTATGTGATCGTCGACCACGTCGCGGTGGCGGGCTCGGGCCTGGAACCTGCGATGAAGGTCCACCGGATCGATCCGGCGATCATCCGCCAGGAGGTCGAGGCGGCCGGCTTCAAGTTCGAGGCCGAGAGCCCGATGCTGAAGGACGCCTCCGATCCCCACACCGCCAACGTCTTCGACCCCGCCATCCGCGGGAAGACCGACCAGGCGGTGCTGAAGTTCCGCAAACCCGCGTAGACCTGGAGGGCGGTCAGCGCGCTGGCTGATCGCCCTTCAGCTTGCGGTCGAAGAAGTCGACGGTCTGCATCGCCCGGTGCATGCGGTTCATGGGCGTCCAGCCGCCGCGGTGGCGCAGGCCCGGATAGACCATGGTCTCGAAGGCCTTGCCCTGCGCCTGGAGGGCGAACAGCACGCGCGTGGAATGGTCGAAGGTGACGTTGTCGTCGGCCATGCCATGGACCAGCAGGAGCGAGCCCGGCTTCAGCGCCGGCAGGCGGCGCACCACCTCCGACTTTTCATAGCCCTCGGCGTTGTCGGCGGGCGTGCCCATGAAGCGCTCGGTGTAGTGGGTGTCGTAGAGCTTCCAGTCGGTGACCGGCGCCCCCGCGACCCCAGCCTTGAAAGGGCTGTCGGGCGCGGTGAGCATCAGCAGGGTCATGTAGCCGCCGTAGGACCAGCCGGTGACGCCGATGCGGCGGGCGTCCACATAGGGCAGGGACTGCAGGTACTTCGCGCCGACGATCTGGTCGTCGACCTCGAGCTGGCCCATCCGGCGGTCGATCTGGGTCTTGAAGGCGGCGGCGCGTTGCGGCGTGCCGCGGTTGTCCAGGCGGAACAGAATGTAGCCGGCGTCCAGAAGGATCTGGTCTTCCGGCGTGTGCCAGGACGACGAGACCCTGGCGCTGCCGGGGCCGCCATAGACCTGGACGATCACCGGGTATTTCTTGGCGGGATCGAAGCCGGGCGGGGTGCGGAGCGACCACCACAGATCGCTGCCATCGGCGGCTTTGACAGTCCCGAAGGTGGGCGTGCGCAGCCGGTCCGCATAGGGCCAGAACGGGTGTCCGGCCTTGAGCGCGTTTTCCTCGATCCAGCGCACCCGCGTGCCGTCGGCGCGGTAGAGCGCGGTCTGCGGTGGGGTCTTCGGATCTTCGTAGGTCCCGGCGAACGCCCCGCCCTTGGCCGCGACGGTCACGGTCCAGAGGCCGCCGACCGGGGTCAACGCCTTCGGCTCAGCCGGGCGAGCGTAGGAGACGGTATAGATCCGCCGCTCGATCGGCTTGTCCTTGTGGGCCGCGAAGATGACGGTCCGAGTGGCCTCGTCGACGCCCTCGATCTGCGCGACCGGCCAGTCGCCCTTGGTGACCTGGCGGATCAACTTGCCGTCGGCCCCGTACAGATAGAGGTGGCGGTAGCCCGACCGCTCGGATGACCAAAGGAAGGTCCCGTCCTTCAGGGGCCGGAAATCGTCGGTGAGGTCGATCCAGTGCGCGTCGGTCTCGGTGAGGATCACCCTGCCCCGGCCGGTGGCGGGATCGACGGCGAGCAGGTCCAGGCGCCGCTGGTCGCGGCTCTCGCGCTGGACGTAGAGGGTCTTGCCGTCCTTGGACCAGTTGACGCGGGCCAGGTAGATGTCGGGGTCGGCGCCCAGATCGACCTTGATGCGGGGGCCCTCCAGCGGCTGGATGTAGAGGTCCACGCGGGCGTTCGGCCGGCCGGGGCGGGGATAGCGCTGGGGCACGACGCGGGCGCCGGTGGCGTTGACCTCGGGGCGCTCGACGATGTCGACGCCGGTCTGGTCGACGAAGGCCAGGGCGACGGCCTTGTCGTCCGGGCTCCACCAGTAGCCGGTGTGGCGGTCCATCTCCTCCTGGGCGATAAACTCGGCGGTGGCCCAGCTCTTGAGTTCGGTCCCGCCCTCGGTCAGGGCGCGCTCGGGCCCGCCGGCGGTCGGGGTGACATAGAGGTTGTCGTCGCGGACGTAGGAGACGAACCCGCCCTGGGGCGAGATCTTGGCGTCGATCTCGTCGCCCGGCGTGCGGGTGAGCTGGCGCGCCTGGGCGGCGGCCACGTCGTAGATCCAGACGTCGCCCTCGACGGGGGCCAGGATCACCTTGCCCAGGTCGTCCCAGGCGTAGTCGACGACCCCGCGGGTGGCGACGCCGGCGCGCTCGCGCCGCGCCTTCTCGGCCTCGGAGAGTTCGCGTTCGGCGGGGGCCAGCTGCTTGCCGTCGAGCAACAGGCGGGGTTCGCCGCCGGCGACGTCGGCGATCCAAAGGTCGGTGATCGTCAGGTCGTCGGCGCGGGTCTTGATGTAGGTCACCGCCTTGCCGTCCGGCGACAGCTGGACGCCGCGGGCCCGCGGGCCGGAGATGTCCGGGCTCTCGAAGATGCGTTGCGGGGGCAGGGTTTCGGCCATGACGGGGGCGACGGCGAGCAGGGCCGCGAGCGCGGCGAGGCGAAGTTTCATGACCGCTGTTGAACCGTGTCGGACGGGCCTTGGCAATCCGGCGCGCTGCGATCGGACACCTTGAACGTAGGCGGCCTTCGTGCGAACTCCCCGCGCATGAGCGAAGACACGCCTCCCGCCTTGCCCGACCGCCTGTCGGTGAACCCCGACAGCCCGTTCTACGACGCCGAAATCCTGCAACGGAACGTCGGCGTGCGCTTCAAGGGCCAGGACAAGACCAACGTCGAGGAATACTGCGTCAGCGAGGGCTGGGTGCGCCTGGCCGTCGGCGCGTCCAAAGACCGTCACGGCAATCCGCTGACCATGAAGCTGCAGGGGCCCGTCGAGCCCTACTACCGCGAAGGCTGACGCCCCGACGACGGCTATTCGCCGTCGTCGCGCTCCGGCAGCGGCTCCACGCGGAGCAAGGTGATCCGGGCGCCCTTGCGCGCCTCGACCCGGAAGCGGTGATTGTAGAAGGTGTAGGTCTGGCCGACCTCCGGGATCGCCTGGGCCTTGTTGATCAAGAGGCCCGCGACGGTCACCGCCTCGTCGTCGGGCAGGTTCCAGTTCATCATCCGGTTCAGGTCGCGGATCGTGACCGAGCCCTCGACGGTGACGGCGCCGTCCGCGTCCGGCTTGACGCCCGCGGCGACCACGTCGTGCTCGTCCTCGATCTCGCCGACGATCTCCTCGAGGATGTCCTCCAGCGTGACCAGGCCCTGCAGGGCGCCGTACTCGTCCACCACCAGGGCGAAGTGGTTCTGGCGCTTGAGGAAGGCGGCCAGCTGGTCCTTCAGGCTGGTGGTCTCGGGAATGAACCAGGGCTCGCGCAGGATGGCGCGGATATCCAGCTCGTCGATGCGCCCGTCGGCGTCGGAGAGCGCCTGGAGCAAGTCCTTGACGTGCAGGATGCCGACGACGTTCTCGGCCTCGTTCAGATAGATCGGCACCCGGCTGTGCTGGCTGGCGAGGGTGGCGGCGACGATCTGGCGAGGCGTGAGATTGCCGTCGACGGTTTCCATCGAGCGGCGGTGAACCATCACCTCGGACACGTCCATCTCGCCCAGGTCGAGCACGCCGCCCAGCATGTAGCGGTCACGGGTCTCCACCAGGCCTTCGGAGTGGTGGTACTCGACCGCGCCGCGGATCTCCTCGTGCGCGGCCAGGACGTCGGTGCCGGCGTCCAGCTTGATGCCGAACGGGCGGAGCGTCAGGCGGACCACCCACTGGGCGCCGTCGGCCAGCGGGCCGAACAGCCGCACGGTCCAGAAGGTGGGCACCGACAGGGTCCGCGCCACGTCGTCGGCCCGGGCGATGGCCAGGGTCTTGGGCAGGATTTCGGAGAAGATGACGATCAGCACGGTCATGACGACCGTGGCGATCAGGGCGCCGAGCGGGCCGGGGAAGGCCACGGACAGCACGCTGGTGGTGAGCGCCGAGGCGCCGATGTTGATGACGTTGTTGGCCAGCAGGATGGCCCCGATCATCGTCTCCTGGTTGGTCAGAAGGCGGTTGATCCGGCGGGCCGGGCGGTCGCCCTCGCGCTCGAGCTGGTGCAGCCGTCCACGGCTGGCGGCGGTCATCGAGGTCTCGGCCGCGGACAGCAGGCCCGACATGGTCAGCAGAATGAGCAGCGACGGGGCCAGCGCCGCGATCAGGGCCCAGATCATGGCGTTGCGCCTTCGGTGATCAGGAAATCTCGCACGGCGCGGGCGTCCACGTCCTTGGCGACGTAGGCGTCACCCAGCGCGCGGGCGAGGATGAAGGTGAGGCGGCCGGCTTCGGCCTTCTTGTCCTGGCCCATGTGGGCGACCAGGCGGGCGGCGTCGAAGGGATGGCCGGCGACCTGCGGCAAGGTCGTCGGCAGGCCGGCAGCGGCGATCGCGCGGGTGGCGCGTTCGGCGTCCTGGCCGGCGACCTGGCCTTGGGCGGCGGAGAAGCGGAAGGCGAGCGCCATGCCGGCGCCGACGGCCTCGCCATGCAGCAGGGCGTCGCCGTAGCCGGTCTCGGCCTCCAGCGCGTGGCCGAAGGTATGGCCGAGGTTCAGCAGGGCGCGGCGGCCCTGTTCCTTTTCGTCCTCGGCGACGATCTCGGCCTTCATTTCCACGGAACGCGCCACGGCCTGAGCGAGGGCGGCCGGCTCGCGCGCCAGCACCGCCGAACCATTGGCCTCGAGCCATTCGAAGAAGGCCAGGTCGCCCAGCAGGCCGTACTTCACGATCTCGGCGTAGCCCGCGCGCATCTCGCGATCCGGCAGTGTGGCGAGGACGGAGAGGTCGGCCAGGACCAGCCGGGGCTGATGGAAGGCGCCGACCAGGTTCTTGCCACGCGGGGTGTCGATGGCGGTCTTGCCGCCGACCGAGCTGTCGACCTGGGCCAGGAGTGTCGTCGGGATCTGCACGAAGTCGATGCCGCGCTTGTAGATCGCCGCGGCGAAGCCCGCGAGGTCGCCCACGACGCCGCCGCCGAAGGCGGTGATCAGATCCCCGCGATCCAACTCGAGCGCCAGCAGCCGGTCGGTGACGTCCGCAAGGCCTTCAAAACTCTTGGAGCCCTCGCCCGGCGGCACGACGACGGGCAAGGCGTCGATCCCCGCGTCCCGAAGGGCGGCGGTCAGGCGTTCGCCATGCAGGCGCCAGACGGTCTCGTCCGACACCACGGCGGTGCGGCCGCGGGTCTGGAAGGGCGCGATCAGGCGGCCGGCGACGTCGAGGAGACCCTCGCCCACCACCACGTCGTAGGCGCGTTGGCCCAGGCCCACGGGGACGGTGCGGCTCATTCGGCGGGTTCACCCAGATGCGATTTCAGGGCGGCGATCACCTGGGCCACCGTGATGTGGTGGGCGGCGTCGCCGGTCTCGACGGCGATGTCGGCTTCGGCATAGGCGGGATAGCGCGCCTCGGCCTGGGCGCGCAGGACGTCGATAGGCTCCTTGCCGATCAGCAGGGGGCGGTTGTCCTTGCGGCCGATGCGACGGGCCAGGACCTCGAGGTCGGCCTTCAGCCAGACGGACAGCGCGCGTTCCTTGATGAGCGCCCGGGTCTCGGGGCTCATGAACGCGCCGCCGCCCGTGGCCAGCACGTGAGGCGGTCCTTCCAGAAGGCGGCCGATCACCCGGCGCTCGCCGTCGCGGAAGGCGGGCTCGCCCAGGTCGGCGAAGATCTCGGGAATCGACCGGCCAGCCGCGGCCTCGACCTCGGCATCCGCGTCGCGGAAGGGCAGACCCAGCGCATTGGCCAGGCGACGGCCCACGCTCGACTTGCCGACGCCCATAAGGCCCACAAGCGCGATCGTGCGACGGCGTAACGGTTCGTAGCGATCCATGAACGTGGGAGCCTTTACACGACCCTGTGTACTCGCGCCAACGCGCGGCGCCGGATAAGCTGTTTCGCATGTCGCGTTTCGCTCTTCTCGCAGGCCTCGTCATGCTGGCCGCGACGCCCGCCGCCGCGCAAGTGGAGGTGGTGCAACTGGCCCCGCCCGATGCGTTTTCGACGCCGGGACGGGACACCGGCCTGCCCGCCGATCTCTGGAACGGGACGCCGGTCGAGACCGCGCGGGCGGTCCTGCCCCTGCTGGCGACCAAGCCGTTGTCGCCGGCGTCGGCCGTCCTGGCCCGCCGGGTGCTGGCGACGGGCGCCAAGGGACCGGAGGGCTCGGCTGGGGACGAGGCGCTGTCCGGCGCGCGGGCCGGCGCCCTGATCGCCCTGGGCGACGTCAGCGCCGCCGCGCGTATCCTGGACCGGGCGGCCGGGCTGGAGCGAAGCGCCGCCCTGTCCCAGGCGGCGGCCGAAAGCGCCCTGCTGACGGGCGACACCGCGCGCGCCTGTTCCATCGCCGAGGGCCTCGCCACCGGCCGAGGCGAGGCCTACTGGCTGCGGCTGCGGGCGTTCTGTCAGGCCGAGGCGGGACAGACGGCGCAGGCGCAGCTCACCTTCGACCTGGCGCAGTCCCAGGCCCGGGATGCGGCCTATGGCCGGCTGATGGCGGCCAAGCTGTCGGGGTCGCCGCCCGGGGCCGCGTCGTTGCGCAACGGGCTGGATCTGGCCCTGTCACGGAGCTTGAAGCTCGATCTTGCGGCGGCGACGGCCTCGCCCGCGGTCGCCGCAGCGACAGGCGGCGCGGACCCTGCGACGCCCAAGTTCGACACCACGGCCATCGACGCGCAGATCGGCGGCCTGGCCCAGGCGGTGGTCGCGGGCCTGCCGCCCGAGGGCGGCGTGTCGGCGCTGATCGCGGCGGCGTCGGAGGCGACCGATCCCAAGACCCGGCCGCGCCTGCAGGCCGCCGCGGTGCTGCTGGCGGCCCTGGCCAACGATCTTCCGGGGGCGGATCGCGCCCGCCTGGCGGCGATGCCAATCCCCGAGGGCAAGGCGCCCGCCGGCCGCAATCTGGCCCTCGAAGCCGCCGCCGACACCCGGCGCGTGGGCGAGGCGGCGTTGTTGGCGCTGTGGACGGCCGCCGAGGCGGGCGTCGGCGGTCCGGCGGTGGGCGACCGGGCGCGGATCGTCCGCACGCTGATCCGCGTCGGCCTGGCCAACGAAGCGCGGCTGTTCGTGCTCGAGGGCCTGGCAGGCCTCAAATGAGCGGTGAGGGCGCCGGCTGGGCCGAAGCGTTCCTCGAGATGATGGCGGTGGAACGGGCCGCGGCGCGCAACACGCTGACGGCCTATGGGCGCGACCTCGCGGATGCGTCCGAATATCTGTCTAGCCGTGGGCAGGACCTGGCGAAGGCCTTGGCCGAGGACATCGAGGCCTATTTCGCCGATCTGGGCGTGCGCGGTCTGTCGCCGGCCACGGCGGCCCGGCGGCGCGCGGCGGTGCGCCAGTTCTATCGTTTCGTGCTGGGTGAAGGGTGGCGGCACGACGACCCATCGCGCCGCGTGGATGCGCCAAAGAAGGGACGTCCCCTGCCGCGGGTCCTCTCTCGGGCGGAGATGGACCGGCTGATCGCGGCGGCCGGCGCGCGGGATGGGGCGCAGGGTCTGCGGTTCGGCTGCATGGTCGAGCTGGCCTATGCGTCAGGCCTGCGGATCTCGGAGCTGACGGCGCTGCCGCTGGCGGCGCTGGCGCGGGACCCGGCCTATCTCATCGTCAAGGGCAAGGGCGGCAAGGAACGGCTGGCCCCGCTGAACGACGCGGCGCGGGCGGCGGTGAAGGCCTATTTGGCGGGCGGGCGGCCGCGGTTCCTGCCCAGGGGCGATAAGGCCAATCCGTGGCTGTTCCCGTCGTGGGGCAAGGCGGGTCGCCTGACCCCACGCCGGTTCGCCCAGCTGCTTGACGAGGCGGCGGCGGACGCCGGTATCGACCCGACGCGGGTCAGCCCCCACGTCTTGCGACACGCGTTCGCCACGCACCTGTTGGAGGGCGGCGCCGACCTGCGCGTGGTCCAAACGCTGCTGGGCCACGCCGATATCGCCACGACGCAGATCTACACCCACGTCGCGTCAGATCGCCTGCACCAGGTCGTGCAGACGCGGCACCCGCTGGCCAAGAAGACGTGAAGGTCCCCCCCCACGAGGGGGGCGGGGCTCAAGCCTTAGCCGGTGATCCGGTAGCGGCCCTGATCGTCCGGGCAGACGCGGACGTAGCGGACGTCGCGGCCATAGGAGTCGACCGGAGCGGCGGCCAGACGGCAGCGGCGGTTCTCGTAGTAGTCGCGGTCGTAGCTGGAGGCGTAGCGATTACGGCCTTCGCGGTAGGCGATGGTGTCGCTTTCGCTGAAGTACGGGCCGCGGCTGTCGCACTTGTACTTGGCATTGGCGTTGCCGACGGCCCCGCCGATGACCGCCCCGGCCACGCCGCCCAGGACGGCGCCTTCGGTGCGGGCGCCGCGCGAGGCGACCTGCGAACCCAGCACCGCGCCGGCCAGGGCGCCGATCACGCCACCGGCAGCGGTGTTGTTGCTGGTGTTGCAGGGCACGTTCGAAGCGGCGCTGTTGCGACCGTAGTAGCCGGCGTAGGGCGGGGCCTCATAGCTGGACCAGGCCGTCTGATCCCAGACGGGGCGGGCGTACATCCGCGCATAGGCGCCACGGCCGTAGCGGCGGTCGTAGATCGCCTGGGCGCGGTTCCATTCGGCCAAGCGGCGCTCGTAGTCACGACGGGCTTCGCGCGAATCGCGACGGGCTTCGCGATAGTCCTGGCGGCGCTCTTCGTACTGCGCGCGCTGGTTATCGTATTGCGACTTCTGCGCGTCGTAGACCTCTTGCTGACGCTGATACTCCGCGGTCGGACGGTATTGTTGGGCGACGGCCGGCATGGCCGTGGCGAGAGCCAGGGCGGACGCCATGGCAACTTTCGTGATGTTTTGCATGATTGGGCTCCAGATCCCCTCGAGCAGCCCAAACGACTCTCAAGGCTTGACCGTTCCGTCGGGCCAGAAAGCGGCCTTGGTCTGGCGGCTTGTGAGTGGGACGGTTCGAGCCTACTTTCCGCCGCTTCCTGGGGCGGTGGCCTCTTACGGACGGATGCCTGATGGCCGCGCACTACCTCGAGTTCGAGCGACCGATCGCCGACCTTGAAGCCAAGATCGAGGAACTCTCCAAGCTCTCGGAAACCGCCGGTGGCGGCTCGGACGAAGAGCTGGAGTCGCTGCGCGCGCGTGCGCAGGAACTGCGGATCGAAGCCTATTCGAACCTGGACGCCTGGCAGAAGACGCAGGTGGCGCGCCATCCCGACCGGCCGCACTTCGTCGACTATGTCGGCGCCCTCATCGAAGAATTCCAGGAACTGCGCGGCGACCGCAAGTTTGCGGACGACCAGGCCATCATGGGCGGCATCGGCCGTTTCCGGGGTCAGCCGGTCGTGGTCATGGGCCACGAGAAGGGCCGCGACACCGTCACCCGGATCAAGCACAACTTCGGCTATGCGCGGCCCGAGGGCTACCGCAAGGCTGTGCGCCTGTTCGAGATGGCCGAGCGGTTCAAGCTGCCGGTGATCAGTTTCGTGGATACGCCGGCGGCCTATCCGGGCATGGCCTCGGAGGAACGCGGCGTGGCCGAGGCGATCGCGCGCTCCACCGAAAAGGCCCTGATGCTGGATGTGCCGATGGTGGCGGTGGTCACCGGTGAAGGCGGGTCGGGCGGGGCGCTGGGCATCGCCTGCGGCAGCCGGGTGCTGATCTTGGAGCACGCCATCTATTCGGTGATCCCGCCGGAGGGCGCCAATTCGATCCTGTGGCGCGGTGCGCGGACCCCGGGTGAGGCGGCCAAGGCGATGAAGATCACCGCCCAGGACCTGATCAAGCTGAAGATCGTCGACCGGATCATCCCGGAGCCGGCCGGCGGAGCCCACGCCAACCCTGAAGCGGCCATGACCGCTGTCGGAGACGCGGTGGAAGAAGAACTGAAGGCGCTGGAGGGGCTGTCGGCCCAGGCGCTGAAGGCCAAACGCGCCGAGCGGTTCTACGCGATCGGCCGCAGCGGCCTGCAATAGCCGGGATCAGGGTCGGCCGACGATCAGGCGCATCGAACCCGCGTAGGTCGGCTGGGTCCTGAGATGGCTGTGGCGCGCGTCCCAGCGGCCGGAGGCCAGGTCGGCCGACAGGTGCTCTACGAACCGGGCCTCGGCGCCCTCCGCCACGAAGGCCCAGGACGACTGGGCCTGCCGCACCGCCGGGTCGAGCAGGCGTTCGGGGCGGCCGTAGAAGGCCTCGGTGAAGCCGTCGGCGCAATCCAGGGGCACGGGAACGGCCTGGACCTCCGCCGTGGCGCCGATCCGGGCGGCCAGATGCGCGATCGGTGGATAGCGGCGGCGCTCGGCGGCGATCAGGCCGGGCGCGTAGTCGTTCAGCCAGTAGTCGGCCAGGCGGTCGCCATCGCCGGCCAGGATCACGACCGGCCCGCGCGCCACCCGGCGCAATTCCGCGAGACCGGCGTCCAGATCCGACCACTGATGCACGGTCATCATCGCCATAGCGGCGTCCACGGCGTCGTCGTCCAAGGGTAGGGCTTCGGCGAACGCGGCGGTCGCCGGAACGCGGCTTGGGCCGCGCTGGGCGCGCATGGCGGCGGCGGGCTCCACCGCGATGACGTGCCGGTCCGTCGGTTCGTAGGACCCGGCGCCGGCCCCGACATTCAGCACGGTCTTGGCCGTGCCCAGGGCCGCATGAACCTGGGCCTCGATACGCGGATCGGGTCGCCGAATCGTGGCGTAGCCCCGGCCTCGCACCGCATAGTCCACATCGCCGCCGAGTGGGGTCATTCGATCCTCCTGTTCACTGTTCGAAACTCAAAGCAGGACGGAGACAGATCGAAAATCGACTTCGGATCGTGATACTCGTGAGAGGAATTCACATAGGGAGTCCGGGAATGACGGACCGCCTGCCGCCCTTGTCGACGCTTCGAGCCTTCGAGGCGGTGGCGCGCCTGGGCTCGGTCAGCCGGGCGGCGGCCGTGCTTGGGCGGACGCACGGGGCGATCAGCAAGCAGATCCGCGGGCTGCAGGACCACGCCGGCGTGGCCTTCTTCGAGAAGGCGGGGACGGGCCTTCGCCCAACGGCCGCGGGCGTGCAGTTCGCCGCCGCGGTGGGCCAGGCCTTCGCCGCGCTGACGGCGGCCTATGAGGCGGTGGCGCCGTCGGGCAGCCCCAGCGTCCAGGTCGCCTGCAGCGCCACCTTCGCCACCCGATGGCTGGCCCCGCACCTGGGCGGTTTCGCCCAGGCCCATCCCGACATCCGCGTGCGCCTGTCGATGACCTCGGCGCGGGAGATGCGTCACGAGACAGACGCCGACCTGATCGTGCTTTGGGACTGGCTGGACTATCCGGAGGCCGACCGGGCGCGGGCGATCCAGCTGGGAGAGGCGGCCTTTGTACCCGTGGCGCGCCCAGGCTATCCGGCGCGCCTGAGCGGGGATGGCGACCTGTCGACGCCGTGCCGGATCGTCCACGACCACACCTCGCGCGCCTGGGACCTCTGGGCGGCGCGGGCCGGGCGGGCCGTGGCGTCGGACACGACCATGGCGTTTCCGCACTCGCACCTGTGCATCGAGGCGGCGGTGGCGGGGCTGGGGGTGGCGCTGGTGGAGCAGCGGCTGGTGGCCCGTGACCTGGCCGAGGGGCGGCTGGTCGCCCTGGGCCAGCCGGTCACGTTCGAGGCGGGCTTCGCGGCGATCCCGCGCGCGGACCGGCCGCTGTCGTCGGCGGCGCGGTCGTTCGTGGACTGGCTGAGGCGCGAACTGGGCGGGGCCCCGCCCGCGCTTGCTTGACGCCGCGTCTGGGGGTTCAACTGCCGCCCAACAACTGTTTGGGAGAACGCAAATGGCGCTCAGGACACGCTTCACCGAGACCTTCGGCATCGAGCACCCCATCGTGCAGGGCGGGATGCAGTGGGTGGGCCGCGCCGAACTGGTGGCCGCGGTCGCCAACGCCGGCGGCCTGGGCTTCATCACCGCCCTGACCCAGCCGACGCCGGACGACCTGCGCCGCGAGATCGAGCGCTGCCGTCAGCTGACCGACAAGCCGTTCGGCGTGAACCTGACCATCCTGCCGGCGATCACCCCGCCGCCCTATGCGGAGTACCGCCAGGCGATCATCGACGGCGGCGTGAAGATCGTCGAGACCGCCGGCTACAAGCCGCAGGAGCATGTCGATCACTTCAAGGCGCACGGGATCAAGGTGATCCACAAGTGCACCGCGGTCCGTCACGCCCTGTCAGCGGAGCGGATGGGCGTGGACGCCATCTCCATCGACGGCCTGGAATGCGCCGGTCACCCCGGTGAGGACGATGTCGGCGGCCTGATCCTGATCCCGGCCGCGGCCGACAAGGTGAAGATCCCGATGATCGCCTCGGGCGGCTTCGGCGACGCGCGCGGCCTGGTGGCGGCGCTGGCGCTGGGCGCCGAGGGCGTCAACATGGGCACCCGCTTCATGGCCACGGTCGAAAGCCCGATCCACCAGAAGGTGAAGGAGCAGATCGTCGCCAACGACGAGCGGCAGACCAACCTGATCTTCCGCACCATGCACAACACCGCCCGGGTGGCGAAGAACGCGGTGTCGGACGAGGTGGTCCGCATCGAGCGCGCCGGCGGCGCCAAGTTCGAGGACGTGAAGGACCTGGTGGCGGGCGCCCGCGGCAAGGTGGTCTACGAGGCGGGGGACCCCGACTACGGCATCTGGTCGGCGGGTCAGGTCCAGGGCCTGATTCACGACATCCCGACCTGCGCCGAGCTGATCGCGCGCATCGTCCGCGAGGCCGAGGAGATCATCACCGGCCGCCTGGCGGGCGCGGTGTCGGCGCGGACCCTGCAGCCGGCCGAATAGCCGCCGGCCACAGCCTGAAAACAAGAGAGCCGCCGGGGCGACCCGGCGGCTCTTTCGTTTGTCAGTTCAGACGATCCGGCCGGAGCCCGAAGGCTCCGGCCGTTTCGGCTTAGAAGTTCATGTTCGCGCCGACGAAGAAGAACCGGCCGCGGTTGTCGTACTGCGACGAGCCGGTGCCCGTGCCGGTGAACACTTCCGGCAGGTAGGGCGGGTTCTTGTCGAACACGTTGATCACACCCGCGCGGAACGTGATGTCGTCGCTGAAGCGATACGACGCGCGCATGTCGTGGCGGAAGTAGTCGCCCGTCTTGTACGGATCGAGGACGCCGGCCTGTTGCACTTGGCTGGCGATCATCGAGCCGATGTAGGACGTGCTCCAGCCCAGCGAGAGCTTGTCCTTGCTCCAGCGGATCGAGGCGTTGCCCTTCCACTCCGGCGTCGCGTTCGTGATGGTGTTCGCGAACTGCGTGTAGGCTTGGCCCGGCAGGCCCTGTTGGACCCAGCGGTACATCCAGGTGGCGTCGACGCGCATGGCGATCTGGCCGTAGTCGGCGCCGAACACGTCCTCGGTGTTGAAGCCGTAGGACACCGAGTAGTCGTAACCCTCGACCTTGATGCTGGCCACGTTCTGGTTGACCAGGATGGCTTCGATCACGCCGCCGACAACCGCGCCGCCGTTGGTCCCGGTCGCGTCCCGACGGATCTGGGCGCAGAACGGGTTGGAGGCGTAGGCCTGGGTGGCGTCGTCGTGGCAGAGCGAGCCGAACAGGGTGTTGATCGGAACGGTGCCGACGGAGTCGGTGATGTTGTACTTGAAGAAGTCCACCGAGATCTGGAGGTTCGGCACCCAGCGCGGGTTGATGACCACACCATATTGGTAGGTGTTGGCCTTTTCCGGACCGAGGTCCGGGTTACCGCCTTGCAGCAGCGCCAGCGAGGACCGGCCCGCGCCAAAGTTCGAGACGAACGTCAGCGGGTTGTAGCCCGGGATGGCGGCGGCGCAGGTGACGCGGCGAGCGGCCTGTTGCGCCGCCGTGGCGGTGCGGAACACGTCCTTGTCGCAGGGGTCGATCGCCGTGGTGGTGAAGTTGCGGCTCTGCGGCGCGAACAGCTCGACGATGTTCGGCGCGCGGACGGCGGTGGACTGGGTCGCCCGGAAGCGCACGTCCTTCACCGGGGCCCATTCGACGTTCAGGCGGTACTGGTCGGTGCCGTGAATGGTCGAATAGTCCGAGGCGCGGCCGGCCAGTTCGACGCTGAGCTCTTCGGCGAACGGCACGTCCTTCAGGATCGGAACGCGGATTTCGCCGTAGATTTCCTTGACGGTGTATTCGCCGCCACGGGTGCCGATCGAGTTGAAGAACAGCGCGCCCGAGGCGCCCAGGGCGTCCTGGACGAACAGGCTTTCTTCCTTGCGGAACTCGGTGCCGAAGGCCACGCCGACCGGGCCGGCGGGCAAGTTGAAGAGTTCGGTGGCCAGATTCAGGCCGGCGACCGTCTGCTTCACCGTCTGGTCGGTGGCCGACAGGGCGTTGGTCCAGAGGATGGCTTCACGGCTGGCGCCGTTCACCAGGTCCCACGGAACGCAGCCAGCGGCGCGGGCGGCGGTGTCGCGGCAGACGACCTGGCCGTTCACGACCACGGCGTCCGTCGCCTGTTGCACGCGGGCGACGTTCGGGACGTTGTACGACGTCGTCGTGCCGTCCAGCTCGGAGTACTGGACATAGCCGTCGATGTTCACGTCGCGACCGAAGGTCTCGAACTTGCCAGCGAAGCCGCCGGCGATGCGGGTCTGTTCGCGCGAGGCCTTCACGTCACGGCCGCCGAACTCTTCCCAGAACTTGCCGACCTGAGCCGTCGAGGTTTGGGTGAAGGTCTTGCCAGCGGCGAGCCATTCGGCGCGCAGCTGGGCCGCGGTCGTGCCGCCGCCGTTCAGGTAGGCGTTATCGCCGCGCAGGACGACCGGCATGGTGCCGCCGCCCGCCGCCGACGAGAAGGCCGGTTGGAAGATACCGTAGCCGTTCGCCTTCACGTAGCTGGTGTCGACGAAGACGTTCCAGGTGTCCGTGATCTTGTAGTTCATGTAGGTGCGCAGAACGGCGCGGTCGCTCTTGGCCTGCAGGGCGTTGTAGGCCGGGCCGGAGAAGAACAGCGACTCGTCTTGGCAGGTCGGCTGGACCGTCGCGGTCGAGCAGGCAGCCGACAGGCGGACAATGCTCTGGCCGTTGTCGCGGACGTCACGGGTGACGGCGCGGGCGGTGCCCAGGGCGCCGCCGATCAGCTGGAAGGTCGCATAGGGCGAGGTGTTGGCGCGCGAGGCCGGGATGATGGTCTGCGGCGCGGCCAGGGTGTTGCGGCGGATGCCCGGGCTGAAGTCGTCGCGGTCGCGCTGCATGATCTTGTCTTGGTTGGCGTATTCGCCGCCCACGAGGATCGACAGCTTGTCGTCGAAGAACTTCTTGCCCCAGTTGAAGCCGTAACGGCCTTCTTCGCCGTCACCGCGCTCGGTGATGCCGCCCTGCAGGTCGAGCTCGAGGCCGTCCTGCTCCTTCTTCATGATGAAGTTGACGACGCCGGCGATGGCTTCCGAACCGTAGACCGCCGACACGCCGCCGGCGATCGTTTCGATCCGCTCGATCATCAGCGAGGGAATGGTGTTCAGGTCGACGGCCGGCGACGAAGCGTCGGAGAACGGCAGGCGACGGTTGTCCATCAGGACCAGCGTGCGCGTCGGGCCCAGGCCGCGGATGTCGGCGCGGGTCTGACCGGCGAGGAACAGGGTCGAGGAGGAGTTCTGGCCGTTGGTCGCAGCCATGATGTTCGGCTGGTCGAGCAGGACTTCGCCGATCGAGGTTTGGCCCGACTCGCGGATGGCTTCGGCGCTCACGACCGACAGCGGCTGCGGCGAGGCGAAGGTGTCGCGGCGGATGCGCGAACCGGTGACGACGATCTCGCCCACGTCGACGCCTTCACCGGCGGTCTGAGCTTGGGCGATAGACGGCGCAGCGAGCAGGCTGGCCGAGGCGGCCGACATCAGCAGCGCGCTTCGAAGCATGGTGTTCATCTGGACTTTCATTCTTGCGGCCCCCCGGCCTTGGAACGGGTTTTGGAAGCGCCGAACGATGCCGACGCCTGTCACGTCCGACGCACGATCCCGCGCGGGCGTCGACGTAACTGAACGACGACGGACGGTGGGACCCTACACCTGACGGTGAGCGCGGAAGCTGTCACGCAGCCGACATGTGGGCAACGAAAAGGCGCCACACTCGCGACCAGCGGTCGCTAAACATTACGGATTTTCCATGATGTGCGGCGAAATCGCCACACATGCGGCGGTTGTGGGGCAAACCTATCCCCTGCCGCGGACACAGACCTGCAATGTTTGGCTCAGGCGATCCGCCGCAACGCGGCCGAAAGCTCGTCCACGGCGGTCTCGGTGGTGGCCCAGGAGCACATGAACCGCACCGAGCCGTCGAGGAATCGATAGACGAACCAGCCAGCGGTCTGCAGCGCCTGGAGCCGACCCTCGTCCATCTCGACGAAGACCGCATTGGCGTCGACCGGGTGGTTGACGCGGAACGGCATGGCTGCGGCGAGGCGGCGGGCCATGGCGTTGGCGTGAGCGGCGTGGCGGACGAACGCCCCGTCCTCCAGCATTCCGATGAACGGCGCAGCGTAAAACCGTCCCTTGGACGGCAGCTGTCCCGACTGCTTCAGGCGCGCGTCGAAGCGGCGCGTCAGGGTCTTGTCGAAGAGGACGATGGCCTCGGTCGGCGTCATGCCGGCCTTGGTTCCGCCGATGACCAGCAGATCGACGCCAAGGCCCTTGATCGCCTTGAGGTCAAAACCGGCGGCGGCGGCGTTGGCCAGGCGGGCGCCGTCCAGATGCACGCCGTAGCCCTTGGCCTTCACCGGTGCGATCAGCGCCCGCAGCGCTGCGGCCGTGTAGACCGTGCCGTACTCGGTGGCGTTGGTCAGCGAGAGGGCGGCGGGTGGCTGCCAGTGCGGCTGGTCCGGGGCGTCGAGGGGCGCCGTCAGGCCGGCCGGGTCGATGCGACCAGAAGCGCCGGGCAGGCCCGCGATCCGCAAGCCGTGGCCGAAGAAGCCCGGCGCGCCGGTCTCGTCCGTCGCCACGTGGGCGTGCTCGTGCGCCAGCACCGCCTCGAATGGCCGGCACAGGGTCGCCAGGCAGATGGCGTTGGCGGCCGTGCCGGAGGTCACGAACCGCACGTCGGCGTCCGCGTCGAGCAGGCCGCGCACCAGGTCGGCCGCCCGCGCGCTGATCGTGTCGCTGCCGTAACCGGAGGTGAACCCGCCGCCGTTGGCGGCCACGATCGCCGCCATCGCCTCCGGCGTCGCGGGGGCGGTGTTGTCGGACGCGAAGTCGTAGCGGGCCATGCCTGGGGGCTTAGATGACATTCCAGGCCGGGGGCAAGGCGTCAGCCGTGCGTCTTGGCCCAGGTGCGGACTTCCTCGACGAAGAGGGTGGGTTCCTCCATGGCGGCGAAGTGGCCGCCCGACGGCATGTCGGCCCAGCGGACGATGTTGTAGGCGCGCTCGGCGAAGCTGCGGGGCGGAGCGGAGTAAAGGGGCTCGCCTGGGAAGTTGGCGAAGGCGGTCGGGGTCTCGACCCGCTCCCCAGGGGCGAAGGCGACGCCGCCTTCCTCGATCAGGCCGCGGTAGTACCAGGCGCCGGTCGCGAAGCTGTCGGTCATCACATAGAGCATGATGTTGGTGAGCAGCCGGTCCATCGGATGGACCTGGTCCATCGACTTGGTGCGCAGGTCCGACCAGTCATGGAAGCGTTCGGCGATCCACGCGGCCTGGCCCACCGGGTTGCCGGCGCCCATCCAGGCGATGGACTGAGGTTTGGAGACCTGGAGCCGGAAGTAGGCGCCCATCATCTCCATGGCGCCGGCCTGTTGCGTCGCCCAGGCGATCTCGGCGTCGCCGACCGGGCCGCCGTGGGGCCGGAAGCCCAGCATGTTCAGGTGGATGGCGCGGGCATGCTGGCCGTGCTCGCGGCCGAGCCAGGAGGTGACCATGGCGCCCCAGTCGCCACCCTGGGCGAGGTAGCTGTCGTAGCCGAGGACCTGGGTCATCAGGGTGTTGAAGAGCCGCGCGGTGGTGCGCTGGCCGATCGGGCGGGCCGGCTTGGACGAGAAACCGAAGCCAGGCAGGGAGGGGATCACCAGATCGAAGGCGTCGGCCGCGTCGCCGCCGAAGCGGGACGGGAAAGCTAACGGCTCGATCGCCTGCCAGAATTCGTAGTGCGAACCCGGCCAGCCGTGAGTGAGCAGCAGCGGCCGCTTGCCGCCCGCCTCGCCGACCACGTGCAGAAAGTGGAGGTCGAAGTCCTCGACCCGCGCCGTGAACTGCGGAAATCGGTTCAGGTCGGCCATGGCGGCGCGCCAGTCGTAGCCTTCGGTCCAATGCGCGCAGAGCGCCCTGAGGTAGCCTTGATCGCAGCCGTAGGCCCAGCCGTCCGGAACCGCCGGCGCCGGCGGCCACGGATAGGCGCGCACCCGGTCCAGCACGTCGGCGACCTGGGCTTCGGTCCAGCTCACGTCGAAGGGTTTGATGTCGGCCACGTGCGTCTCCCGATCTGTGGTCGCAGCCTCGCAGGCTTCCCCCTGGGGCCGTCAAGCGCCGGGCTTCAAGCCCTTTGAGAGGGTGGCGCTGAGCTGGTGGTGGAGGTCGCGGGCGGCGCCGGCCGGTAGTTTGCCGGCCATCTCCAGAACCACGACGCCGTGGGTGGCGGCCCAGAACATCGCGCCGATGTGCTCGGGGTCGCCGACCATTTCGCCCGCCGCTACCTGATCCTTGACCCAAGCGCTCATGGTCTCGTGGGCGCGACGGCCGGCGGCGACGAGCTCGGGCTGGTCGTCGGCCATCGGCTGGTTCAGGTCGAACATCAGCTTGTAGGTGTGCGGGTGCTCGAAGGCGAAGGTCACATAGGCCTCGCCCACCGCCGCCGCCTTGGCCCTGGCGCTGCCAGGCCGCGCGCGCGCCGCCTCGAGCGCCTCGGCGAAAGCGTTGAAGCCGTTCGTGCGGACGGCCGCCAGGATGTCGTCCTTGTCCTGGAAGTAGCGGTAGGGGGTCATGGGGGACACGCCCAGGGCGGCGGCCAGCTGTCGCATGGTGACGGCGTCGGGACCCTTCTCCGCAAACAGCCGCTCGGCGGCGGCGCAGAGCCGCTCGCGGAAATCGGCGACGTCGGTCTCGGTCAGGACGCGGGGCATTCGACTCGGCGGCTACAGAAAAGGGCTTGCCAAGGCGTACGGCGTCCCGCACAAATTTACAACGTAAGTTACAACAATGACCACCGGAGGACGCGACCATGGACGGCGACGTGCGCATCAATCCGTATCTGGCGGGCAACTTCGCCCCGATCCGGTCGGAGGACGATTTCGATCTGAAGGTGACGGGGGAAATCCCGGCCGGCCTGCGCGGGGCGCTGTTCCGTATCGGTCCGAACCCCCAGTTCGAGCCCCGGGACCCCAACCATCACTGGTTCGCCGGCGACGGCATGGTCCACGGCTTCTATGTGGCCGACGGCAAGGTCGCCTATCGCAACCGCTATGTCCGGACGCCCAAGTTCGAGCTGGAGCATGAGCACGGCCGCTCGCTGTTCGGCACCTTCGGCAATCCGATGACCACCGATCCCGTCGCCATGGGCAACGAGGGCGGCGTGGCGAACACCAACATCGTCTGGCACGCCGGCAAGCTGCTGGCGCTGGAGGAGGGCCACCATCCCTTCGCCATGGATCCGCGCACACTGGGCTCGAAGGGCTACGACCGCGAGTTCCAGGGCAAGGTCACCGCCCACCCGAAGCTGGATCCCAAGACCGGCGAGATGGTGTGGTTCGCCTATGGCGTCGGCCAGATGCCGCTATCGGCGGGCATGAGCTACGGCGTCACGGCGGCCGATGGGTCGCTGGCGCGCCGCCAGGATTTCCAGGCGCCCTTCGCCTGCATGGTCCACGACTTCATGGTCACCGAGAACCACGCCCTGTTCCCGATCCTGCCGCTGACGGCCAGCCTGGAGCGGGCTATGAGCGGCAAGCCGGCCTTTGCCTGGGAGCCGGACAAGGGCTCCTACGTGGGCGTGATGCGGCGCGACGCCGACGTCTCGACGATCCGCTGGTTCAACACCGAGGCCTGCTACGTCTTCCACCCGCTGAACAGCTGGGAGGCGGACGGCAAGATCCACTGCGACGTGATGCGCTACGACGTGGCGCCGCTGTTCCCGAAGGCGGACGGGTCGCCGGGCGCGAAGTCGGCCGCGCGCCTGGTGCGCTGGACCTTCGACCTCAACGGCGCGTCGGATGCCATCAAGGAAACCCCACTGGACGATCTGGACGGGGAGTTCCCGCGGGTGGATCCCCGGGTCGAGACGCTGGCGCACCGCCATGCCTGGTATGCGGCCGATCCCACCGGGGCCAAGACCATCCGCCAGAACGCCATCGCCCATCTGGACCTGCAAACCGGCAAGCGGCAGGTCTATGAACTGACCGGCGGCGATGCGACGTCGGAACCGGTGTTCGTGCCGCGCGGCGCGGATGCGGCCGAGGGTGACGGCTGGCTCACCGCCGTGGTCTATCGGGCGGCGGAGAATCGGTCGGACCTGCTGGTCTTCGAAGCGCAGGATGTCGCCAAGGGGCCGATCGCCACCGCCGAGATGCCCCGCCGGATGCCGTTCGGCTTCCACGGCAACTGGGCGCCCATCGATTAGGAGTTTAACGGATGAACGGCTGGGACCTGCTCGTCGATCGGGGCGACCTGCGCAAGACCACCCTGGCGGCGAGCGACCCGGACGTCGCGCTGGCGGACGGCGAGGCGTTGCTGGCGGTGGAGAGCTTCGCGCTGACCGCCAACAACATCACCTACGGCGCCGTGGGCGAGCAGATCGGCTACTGGAAGTTCTTCCCCGCGCCCGAGGGCCAGGGGCGGATCCCGGTCTGGGGGTTCGCCCGCGTGGTGCGCTCGACCTCACCCGACGCGCCGGAGGGCCTGCGCCTGTTCGGATACTGGCCGATGTCGAGCCATACGGTCGCGCGGCTGTCGAAGCGGCCGAACGGCTATGTGGAGGTCTCGGCGCACCGGGCCGAGCTGCCGCCAACCTACAACGCCTATCAGGCGGCCGAGCCGGCGCCGGACGACGATTGGCGCTCGCTGCTGCGGCCGCTCTTAATGACCAGCTTCCTGCTGGACGACCAGGTGGCGGAGGGAAAGCCCGCGACGCTGGTGCTGTCCAGCGCCTCCAGCAAGACCGCCATGGGCCTGGCGTGGCTGGCGCGGAAGCGGGGCGTCAAGGTCATCGGCCTCACGTCTCCGGGCCACCTGAACCTCGTGACGGGGCTGGGCCTCTACGACGCGGTCGTGGCCTATGACGCCATCCGCGGGCTCCGCGCCGACGCGCCGGTCGCCTATGTCGACTTCGCGGGCCGTAGCGCGGTGAACAACGACGTGCACGAGACCCTTGGCGATGCGCTGGCGACCAGCACGGTCGTCGGCGTGACCCACTGGGACGCCATGGGCGGCCCGCCGCCCGCGGTCGGTCCGAAGCCAAGCTTCTTCTTCGCGCCGGACCGGATCCGCCAACTGATGAAGGACTGGGGACCCGGCGAGCTGGATCGGCGGTTCCAGGTGGCGCTGACGAACTTCATCGCCGGCAATCCCTGGCTGACGCTGAAGCATCACGACGGCCCCGAGGCCTTGCAGGCGATCTACGCCGATGTGGTGGCCGGCAAGGTGAAGCCCGACGAGGGGCACATCGTCCGTCCGGTCTAGCCTCAATCCGCCTAGCTGGAGAACTCCACCGTCTGTAGCGAGGCGGGGGTCGTCGGGGCGAGGGTGACCCGGACCCGCAGCGTGCCGCGCTCGCAGGGGTAGGTGAGCACGCCGGACATGGCGTTGTCGGCGGTGATGGGGTCCGCGGCGCGGCAGGCGCCCAGCTTCGATTTGAGGGCCGCGAGTTCGATATTGCGGCGCGGAGCGTCGCGGTCGAGCAGGACGTTCATCGCCAGCGCGCCCGGCGCCGCAAGGACGTCGCCGGCGGCGTACATCCGCTGGATCGCCGCCGCCATCGCCTGGAGCCCGGCGCTGGGCGGCGTGGCGCGGACCGGGAAGGCGCCGGACTTGGTCAGGGCGATGGCGGCGTCGCGCACGACGAGGCTGACCGGCGCGTAGGTCAGGTTGGAGAACGCGAAAACGCCCACGCCGCGCTCGGGCAGCATCAGGACATTGGAGCCATAGCCGGGCAGGCCGCCCGAATGGGTGAAATGCGGGCCCAGGACGCAGTCGGCGTAGGCGATGGTTCCGAGGCCATAGGTGCGGGCGCGGTCGCAGCCGTTGGGATCGGCGCGGTCGGCGCGGCTCTGGACGCTGGCGAAGTTCTGGCCCCGGACGATCTCGCGGATGCTGGACCGCTTGAGGATCTGGTCCTCGGGCCCGTCGCGGGGCGGCCAGGCGGCCAGTTCCCAGGCCATGTAGCGGGCGTAGTCGTTGGCGGTGGTCATCAGCCCGCCCATGGCGCCGAACGCGCCGGGGCCCAGCGCCGGTTCCTCCACCCACTGGCCGTCCTGCCAGCGGTAGCCGAGCGCGAGGCGGCCCTTGGGGGCCTTGGCGAGATCGTAGCCGGTCGAGGCCATGCCCAGGGGTTTCAGGAAGGCATGGTCGATATAGTCCGCGTAGTTCTGGCCCGAGGCGTTGGTGACCACCCGGCCGGCCAGGGCGTAGCCGAAGTTGGAGTATTCGAAGGCCATGCCCGGCGCGCGGGAGAATGGTACGCCCGCCGCCACGAACCGCGTGAAATCGGCCTCGCTCATGGGCAGCTGCCGGTCGCCCCAAGGGTCGTCGGTGACGAAGCCCGCGTTGTGGGTCAGCAGGTCGCGGACGGTGATCTTGGGACTGTCAGTGGTGGGATAGGCGAGGCCCTTGAGCTCGGGGATCACCGTCTCGGCCGGCGCATCGAACTGGAGCTTGCCCGTGTCGCGCAGCTTGAGCGCGGCCAGAGCGGTGAAGTTCTTCGACATCGAGGCGATGCGGAAGACGGTGTCCGCCGTCACCGGAGCCTTGGTCGCGGTGTCCTGCACCCCGAGTGTGCGAACATAGGCGAGCCGGCCATCGACCACGACGCCATAGACCAGGCCGGGTGCGTGCCGCTCGGACATGTAGGTCGCGAACAGAGGGTCGATCTGGGCGAAGGCGGCTTGCTGAGCCTGGGTCTGCGCCGTCGCGGGTCCCGCCAGGCAAGCGCCCGTCGCGATCACCGCCGCCAGCCGTTTCAGCCCGTTCATTCCGCCACCCCGCGCTTGCCCCATCTAGCGATGCGAGCCGGGCGGCCGGGCGAAGTCAAGGCCGCGTCCAGCTTGCCGGGCCCTGACAGCCGGATCGTCCATCGGTTGATTGCCAAGCTGCCCGGCCGGGGGCATGTGCTGCGACAGGGAGGCCCAAAAAAATGAAGACCACGATGCTTGCCGCCATGGCGGCCCTGGCGCTCGCGGCGCCGGCGCAGGCCGCCGGGCCGGACGTCAACGACCGGCAGGACTTCGCGTTTGCCGACAAGGGGTTCCTGGGCAGCCGGACCGATCCGAAGATCCTGGGCGCCGACGGCCGGCTGGTCTGGGACCTCAACGCCTATGACTTCCTGAAGGGCCCGGCGCCGGCCAGCGTCAACGCCAGCCTGTGGCGGCAGTCGCAGCTGCTGGCCAAGCACGGCCTGTTCGAGGTGGCCAAGGGCGTGTGGCAGGTGCGCGGCTTCGACGTCGCCAACGCCACCTTCATCGCCGGAAAGACCGGCTGGATCGTGATCGATCCTCTGACCTCGGTGGAGACCGCCAAGGCGGCCCTGGACCTCGCCAATGAGAAGCTGGGCGCCCGCCCGGTCGTCGCGCTGATCTACACCCACAGCCACGCCGACCACTTCGGCGGCGCGCGGGGTATGGTCAGCCAGGCGGACGTGGACAGCGGCAAGGTGCAGGTGATCGCGCCGGCCGGCTTCGTGGAGCATGCGGTCAGCGAGAACATCATCGCCGGTCCCGCCATGGGGCGTCGCGCCGGCTATCAGTTCGGCATCGGCGCGGCCAAGGGGCCGACGGGGCAGGTGGGTGTCGGCATCGGCGTGGCGGTGGCGCCGGGGACGCAGAGCCTCATCCCGCCCAATGTGGACGTGACCCGCAGCGGCCAGATGATGACGGTGGACGGCGTGCGGATCGAGTTCCAGCTGACGCCCAACACCGAGGCGCCGGCCGAGATGAACCTCTACCTGCCGGATCTGCGGGTGCTGGACCTGGCTGAGAACGCCAACGCCTCGATGCACAATGTACTGACCCCGCGCGGCGCCCTGGTGCGCGACGCCAAGGAGTGGGCCGGCTACCTCAGCGAGTCGATCCGGCTCTACGGGGACAAGACCGACACCCTGATGACCAGCCACGGCTGGCCGCGCTTCGGTCAGGCGGAGATCGGCGCCTACCTGGAAAAGCACCGCGACGCTTACAAGTACCTGCACGACCAGTCGGTGCGGATGATGAACGAGGGGCTGCTGCCCGCCGAGATCGCCAACCGGATCAAGCTTCCCGCGGCGCTGGACAGCGAATGGTACAACCGCGGCTACTACGGGACGATGAGCTTCAACTCCCGGGCGGTCTATCAGCGCTACATGGGCTGGTACGACGCCAATCCGGTGCATCTGGCGCCGCTGGAGCCGGCGGATGAGGCGGCGCGCTACGTCGAGATGATGGGCGGCGCCGCGAAGGTTCTGGCGGCCGCCCAGACCGCCTATGACAAGGGCGACGACCGGTGGGCGGGCGAGCTGCTCAACCGCCTGGTGATGGCCGACGCGACCAACACCGCCGCGCGGCAGCTGCTGGCCAAGACCTATGACCGGCAGGCCGTCGGCGCGGAGAGCGCCATCTGGCGCAACATGTACCTGACCG
This sequence comes from uncultured Phenylobacterium sp., assembly GCA_964575195.1. Taxonomy (GTDB): domain Bacteria; phylum Pseudomonadota; class Alphaproteobacteria; order Caulobacterales; family Caulobacteraceae; genus Phenylobacterium. The sequence continues at coordinate 8,010 of CAZNPJ010000005.1, read as the reverse complement.
GCGCCAAGGAGCTGCGGGACGGCGTGGTAGCCACGGCCAGCCCCTCGGCATCACTCGACTTCATTCGCAACACGCCGACGCCGATGCTGCTGGACCTGTTGGCCGTTCGGCTGGATCCAGCGAAGGCCGGTGACGGCCAGGTCAGCGTCGATCTGGTCTTCCCCGATCGCAAGGAGCGGTTCCGGGTGCGGGTGAAGCACGCCGTGCTCACCTACGAGGCCGATCCCAAGGGCGGGACGGTCGACGGAACCTTCGCCATGCCGCGCTCGCAGTTCCTGGCCGGCGCTCTGGCCGGGGCGGATCTGTCGGGACAGGCGACAGGCGGGGACAAGGGTGCGCTGGCGAAGCTGCTGGGCATGCTGACCGCGCCCAAGCCGGGGTTCCCGATCGTCACGCGCTGACGCGACGGTCCAGTCGCCCCCGACTGGACCGTGACAGCTGCGCTTGCAGGCGTTATGGACACCCCACCATGACCCTGCGCCTCGCGATCATTTCGAAGGTAGCCGCCGCCCGTTCGGGGCGACGCGAGGTCGTGCGCAGCTAGCTGCTCACCCCGCCGATCCCCGCAACCCCGCGGACGGATCGGCCTCTGAGCAGACCTCTCCATCCGCCCATCCGATGGAGTTCCCCATGACCACCCCCTGGACCGACCGCTTCGCCGACCGGATGACGCATGTCCGCGCCTCTGAGATCCGCGAGCTGCTGAAGCTGCTGGATCAGCCCGACATCCTGTCCTTCGCTGGCGGTATTCCCGACCCGGCCCTGTTCCCGATCGAGCGCATCCAGGCCGTGACCGCCGAGGTGCTGGCGCAGGCCGGCGCGCAGGCGCTGCAGTACTCCGTCAGCGAGGGATTGCCCGAGCTGCGCCGCTGGATCGCCGCGCGGATGACCGCCGACGGCGTGCCCTGCGACGAGGGCAACATCGTCATCACGGCGGGCTCGCAGCAGGCGCTGGACCTGATCGGCAAGCTGTTCCTCAACCGGGGCGACGTGGTCCTGGCCGAGCGGCCGACCTACCTGGGCGCGCTTGGGGCCTTCAACGCCTACGAGCCGGCCTATGGCGACCTGGATGGTGAGATTCCGGCGGCGGCGCGCCTGGCCTATGTGGTCCCCGATTTCGCCAATCCGTCCGGTCGGACGATGACGCGGCGCGAGCGGGAACAGTTGCTCGAGCGGACCCAGGCGCATGGCTTGGTGCTGGTGGAGGACGCGGCCTATCGCGACCTGCGGTTCACCGGATCGGCCGAGCCGTCGCTGCTGGCGCTGGATGTGGCCCGTGCGGGCGGGATCGAGGGCGCGCGGACGCTCTATTGCGGCACCTTCTCCAAGACGCTCTCGCCGGCGTTGCGGCTGGGGTGGGTCTGCGCGCCGCGGGCGGTGATCGACAAGCTCGTGCTGCTTAAGCAGGGTTGCGACCTGCATGTCTCGACGCTCAACCAGATGGTCGCCGCCCGGGTGATCGGCGAGGGCTATGACGCGCACCTGGAGAGTCTGCGCGACCACTATCGGACCCGCGCGGCGGCGATGCAGGACGCCCTGGCCCGGCACATGCCGCTGGGGGTGACCTGGTCGAAGCCGCAGGGCGGGATGTTCGTGTGGCTGACGGTTCCGGAAGGGCTGGATGGCGCGCAGCTGCTGGAGGCGGCGTTGGCCGAGGAGCGGGTCGCCTTCGTGCCCGGTGGGCCGTTCTTCGCCACCGATCCGCGGGCCAACACCCTGCGGCTCAGCTATTCCCTGCCGGGACCGGCGGACATCGATGAGGGCGTGCGGCGCCTGGCGCGGGTGATCCAGGCGCGCCTGGCCTACGCCGGCTCCAACGCGGCGCGGGCGGCCACGGGCAGGGCGTAGCCAGCCGCCTTGGCCCGCTTCGCCCCGGCCTCGATCTCCTTCATGAGGTCGTGGACGTAGATGCCGAAGTCCACCTGGATCGTGTGCCGAGCGGCCTTGTAGTAGGGGCCCAGGTGCAGGGCCTCGTCGGACTTGGTGATCTCGGCCATCTGGTCGGGTGACGGCGGGCGGTACTGGCCCACCAGATAGGCGCCGGCCAGCTTGGCCTGCTGCTCGGCGAAGTTGACCAGGGTGGGCAGCGGCTGGGCCAGGCCCATGAAGAACAGGTTCGCCACGCCCGGCTGCATCATCCGCTTGAACAGCGGGAAGCGGTGCTCCGAGTCCGGCAAGAGCGACGGGTCGGAGAAGAACGGGAAGCTGATGTTGTAGCCGGTGGCGTAGACGATGGCGTCGACGTCCTCGACGCTGCCGTCCTCGAAGCGGACCTGGCGCCCCATCAGTTCGGCGATGTTCGGCTTGAACTTCACGTCGCCGCAGCCGGCGCGGGTCAGGAACTCGCCCGAGACCGAGGGGTGCGCTTCCAGCGGCTCGTGGTCGGGCTTGGGCAGGCCGTAGTCCTCCATCCGGCCGATGGTCTTCTTGATCTTGTTGCGGGCCAGGCTGAGCCCCAGCTTGCGCGGCATCCAGTGGGGCATGGACGCCTTGTCGGCCGGCTTGCCGTCCATGTACTTGGGCAGCACCCACACGCCGCGACGGGCCGCGACCCACAGGGTCTTGGCGATCGGCCGTTGCGAGAGCTCAGACGCGATATCCATCGCCGAGTTGCCCATGCCGACGACCACGATGTTCTTGCCCCGCATGTCTACGGGATCGAAGGGGTCGCGATATTCGTGGGCATGAAAGTGGGGGCCGTCGAACGTGCCCGGATAGTCCGGGATCCGCGCATCCCAGTGGTGGCCGTTGCAGACGAAGAGCACGTCATAGGTGCGCGTCTCGCCGGTCGACAGCGTCACCGCCCACAGGCCGTCGGCGGTGCGGTCGGCCTTGGTCACAGCCGTGTTGAAGGTGATCTTCGGACGCAGGCCGAAGTGGTCCACGTAGTCGCGGAAGTACTGCAGCAGCTGGGCGTGGTGGGGGAAGTCGGGCCAATCGGCCGGGACCGGATAGTCCTCGAAGGCCAGCCTCCACTTCGAGGTGTCGATGTGGAGGCTTTCGTAGCAGGCCGACTTGCCGTTCGGGTTCTTGAAGTACCAGTTGCCCCCGATGTCGTCTGACATCTCGAAGCAGTCGAACGGCACGCCGAGGTCCTGAAGCCGCTTGGCGGTGGTGAACCCGGAACAGCCCGCGCCGATGATGCAGGCCTTGGGGAGGGCGGTCATGGGGTCGGTCTCCAAATCATCGAAGACAGGGTGAGCAGGGTTACCCGGCGTCTGGCTAGAGCAGGTGTGCCGCCATGCCGGTTGGATCGCCGGTCCAGGACGACTTTGCTTTCGCGAGCGGCGCCGCGGCCGCATCGGGCCGTCCGAGGGCCGTTTCAGCCCGCCCCACGACCAGGAGCGCGAGCGGATCGTTGGGAGAGCCGGCCAGCGACTCCTGCGCGGCCGCTAGAGCGCGTTGCGGCTGCCCCGACTGCAGCAGGGCGACAGCGTAGCTGCGCTGGACCGGGTACCACCAGATCGGCGGGTCGCTGAAGTTCCGCAGGCGGGTCTTCTGCAGCACGCTCGCCTGACTGAAATGGCGCGCCGCCACGGCGGGATCATTGTCGAGCAGGGCGGCGCGGCCAAGCAACACAAGCCGCGCGACCTCGACCATAGCCTTGGCCTGAGGCTTCAAATCGCCGAACGCCTTGAGCTGAGCACCGGTGAGCTGCACGTTCACCGCCTCGGCCCGGATCGCGCCGGCGTCGCCGCGCCGGGCCGCCGCTTCCCCTCGGCCGTAGCGCCACATGACCTGCACCAGCGGCAAGGCCTGGCCCGGATCGGGCAAGGCCGCGACCTCGGCCTGCTCGCCATAGCGACCGAGGGCGGCGTAGGCGCTGCCGGCCACCAGTTGGGAGAAGCCATCCTTGGGAGACAGAGCGGGGCGGGCCAGCACCTCGCGCGCTTGGCTGAGCGCCGCCGGGCCGTCGCCGCTCATCATCGCCGCGCCGATGGCGAAATGGACGTTGTGGCCATGGTAGGTGAGTTTCCACACGCCGTTCGGGCCCTCGAGGCCCTGGCTGAGCGCGTTGGCCTTGTCGAGGCGCGACGCATCCTCATTCGAGCGGGTCGCCGCGCGGTAGAGCCCGACGCGGTAGAAGGTGTGCGACGGCATGTGCACCAGATGGCTCGCCGCCGGGGAGAGCGCCTGCAGCCGCTCGGCATAAGGGAGCGCGCGCTCGGCGACTCCGGCCGTCTCGGTGGCGTGGATGTAGAAGTGGATGGCGCCGGTGTCGTTCGGGTTACGCGCGAGCGCCGCCTGCAGCAGTTCCAGCGGACGGTTCATCGCCGGCTTGATGCGGGGATTGACGTCGCCGTGGTCCCAGAAAGCGCTGATCATCAGGGCGTCGGCCGCCAGAATGGCGATCTCGCTGTCGTCGGGGTAGGCGCGGCTGAGATTGTCCATCGCCTTGGCGAAGGCGGCGTTCCCACCGGCGCGGTATCGGAGCTGCAAGGCCGCGATCAGGGCGCGCTCGCGCGGCGTCTCGGTCTTGATCAGGCTGGCGGCGCGATCCGCTAGCTTCGCCAGCTCGGCTTGGTCCTTTTTCTTCAGGTCGTAGTTGATGGTCGGGCCGCGCACCCAGGCCTCGCCCCATACGCACATGGCGCATTCGGGGGCCATACGGGCGGCCTCGGTCATGGCGGCGATCGACGGCTTGTGGGCGAAGGCGTGCGCCAGCTGCATCCCGTTGTCGAAGAACGCCTGAGCCGCGGGCGTGGCGTTGCTGATCGGAAAGCCGCCGGTCCCATAACCGGTGAGCAGCTTCGGCGGGGCCTTGGGCGCTGAAAGCCCGCTGCCGCCGGTCGCTTCCGGGGCGGCGACGCCACAAATCTGGCCCAGGGGAAGAACCGGCGCTTCGGGCGTGCCGGCGCTAAGGATCGAGGGCGCCAGGAAATAGATCGCCAAGCCCGACGCCAGAATACGCATGTCACCGCCCTCCGCCCGCACCCCTTATCGGCGCGCGGCGGCGGGTGGGTCAATCCGAGGGCAAGGCCCTTAGATCAGCGCGCCGTGGCAGTGCTTGAACTTCTTGCCCGAGCCGCAGGGGCAGGGCGAGTTGCGGCCGGTCTGCTCCCAGCCGTCGGGCAGGGCGGTGACCGGGAGCGCCTGGCGCTGTTCGGCGGAGATGCCATCCGGGACGTAGCCGCGTTCAAGCTCGTTTTCCCCGGTCAACGGGTCCAGGTGGACCTCGAAGGTCTGGGGCGACTGGAGCTCCGGCGGTTCCTGGAACTCGAACTGCACCGTCATCAGCCACTTGGTGACGTTCTGGCGCAGGTCGATGAGCAGCTTCTCGAACAGCGAGAAGGCCTCGGTCTTGAACTCGTTCAGCGGGTCGCGCTGACCGTAGCCGCGCAGGCCGATCACCGTGCGCAGGTGGTCGATGTGCATCAGGTGCTCGCGCCACTGCAGGTCGATGGTCTGCAGCAGGAAGCTCTTCTCGATGGTCCGCATATGGTCGCCGACCATGGTGTTGCGCTCGGCGGCATGGGCGTCGGCGGCCTTGCGGATGCGGTCCTCGATCTCCTCGTTGGCGATGCCTTCCTCGGCGGCCCACTGGGCGATCGGGAGTTGCAGGCCCAGGTATTGCTGGACGTGGGCGTCCAGGCCCTCGACGTCCCACTGCTCTGCGTAGGCCTTGGGCGGCAGGTGGCGGTTCACGAGGTCGCTGATCGTATCGGCGCGGAACTCGGCGATGATCTCCTGAAGATCGGTCGCCTCCATGAACTCCTGGCGCTGCTCGAACACCGCCTTGCGCTGGTCGTTGATGACGTCGTCGTACTTCAGCAGGTTCTTGCGGATTTCGTAGTTGCGCTGCTCGACGCGCTTCTGGGCGGTGGCGATGGCGCTGTTCAGCCACTTGTGGGTGATCGCCTCGCCTTCCTGAACGCCGAAGGTGCGCATGATCGAGTCGAGACGCTCGCCGGCGAAGATGCGTAGCAGGTCGTCCTCGCACGAGAGGAAGAACTTGGAGTGGCCGGGGTCGCCTTGACGGCCGGTCCGGCCGCGGAGCTGGTTGTCGATCCGGCGGCTCTCGTGCCGCTCGGTGCCCAGGACGAAGAGGCCGCCCGCGGCCAGCGCCTGTTCCTTCAGATCCTTGATGTCGGCTTCGATCTCGGCCTTTTTGTCCAGCGCCTGCTGAGGCGTGACCTCGATGCCGGCGTCGCGCTGTTCCTCGCGCCACTTGGCCAGCCGCATATCGACGTTGCCGCCCAGCTGGATGTCGGTGCCGCGGCCGGCCATGTTGGTGGCGATGGTGACGGCGCCGGGCGTGCCGGCGTCGGCGACAATGCTGGCTTCCTGCTCGTGGAAGCGGGCGTTCAGCACGTTGTGCGGAATGCCGCGGATGGTCTTGCCGTCCATCTCGAAGGTGTGGGCCTTCAGGATCTCGGACAGCTGTTCCGACTTTTCGATCGAGACGGTGCCGACCAGGATCGGCTGACGGCGGCGATAGCAATCCTCGATCAGGAGGGCGACGGCGCGGTTCTTCTCGGCAGCGGTGCGATAGACCTCGTCGTCGTCGTCGATGCGCTGGATCGGCCGGTTGGTCGGGATTTCGGCCACGTCCATCTTGTAGATGTCGCCGAATTCCTGAGCCTCGGTCGCCGCGGTGCCGGTCATGCCGGACAGCTTGGTGTAGAGGCGGAAGTAGTTCTGGATCGTCACCGAGGCCAGGGTCTGGTTCTCAGGCTGGACGACGGCGCCTTCCTTGGCCTCGATAGCCTGGTGCAGGCCCTCGGAAAGGCGGCGGCCGTGCATCATCCGGCCGGTGAACTCGTCGATAAGGATCACCTCGCCCGCGCGGACAATGTAGTCCTTATCGCGCACGTACATGACGTTGGCGCGGAGGGCTTGGTTGATGTGGTGGACGACGGAGATGTTGGCCGGATCGTAGAGGCCGGCGGAATCCTCGGCCAGGTGACCGGCGGCGGCCACCAGCTCCTCAACCTTTTCCGAGCCCTCTTCGGTCAGCATCACCTGACGCTGCTTTTCGTCGTATTCGAAGGTGGTCGGGTCGGTGATCAGCTCCTTCACCACCAGGTCGATGGTCCGGTAGAAGTCGGAGCGGTCCTCGGTCGGGCCCGAAATGATCAGCGGGGTGCGCGCCTCGTCGATCAGGATCGAGTCCACCTCGTCGACGACGACGTAGTTGTGGCCGCGCTGGACCATCTCATCGACGTTGTAGACGAGGTTGTCGCGCAGGTAGTCGAAGCCGAACTCGTTGTTGGTGCCGTAGGTGATGTCGCTGGCGTAGGCCTGCTGGCGCTGCTGCTGGCTGAGGCCGTGGACGATCACGCCGACGGTCAGGCCCAGGAAGCGATAGACCTGGCCCATCCACTCGCTGTCGCGCTGGGCGAGGTAGTCGTTGACCGTGATGACGTGGACGCCCTTGGCCTCCAGGGCGTTCAGATAGACGGGGCCGGTGGCGACCAGGGTCTTGCCTTCGCCGGTCCGCATCTCGGCGATGCCGCCGCGGTGCAGGATCATCCCGCCGACCAGCTGGACGTCGTAGTGGCGCTGGCCCAGCACGCGCTTGGCGGCTTCCCGGACGACCGCGAAGGCCTCTTCCAGCAGGTCGTCCAGGGTCGCGCCCTTGGCCAGGCGCTCGCGGAACTCCACGGTCTTGGCGCGCAGTTGCTCGTCGGAGAGCGCCTGCATGGCGGGCTCCAGCGCCGTGATCTTGGCGACGCGGGCGTTCATGCCCTTGACCTTGCGGTCGTTGGAAGAACCGAAGAACCGTTGGAAGATGCTCAAGTGAGGTATCCGTTTGGTGGCGATATGGCCCTTCGCCAGCCAGGAAAATGGCGCACTTTTGGGGCGTGGGTGACTTAAGGACTGCCCCCGCGCAAGTCAACGCAGCGCACCCGGAAGACATTCACGACGATCGGCCGTGCGGCGCTCTGCCGCCAGAGTGAGCCCATAGCAAAACGGGGAGCCGAAGCTCCCCGTTCGCATCTCGAAGCTGTCCGGTCCGGGACTAGTAGACCTCGAACCGGCCCGCGCCGCCCATGCCGCCGCCGCTGC